>NZ_RCVJ01000209.1 GCF_003667505.1 Micromonospora sp. BL4 | reverse complement strand
GTGCTCGGCGTGCTGGCGGGGGTGGGGGCGGTCGGCGCCGGCCTGCTCGGTCAGCGGCAGATCCGCCGGCCGGCCCAGCCGCCCGCGGTCCGCTTCACCGGCCGGGGCCTGGCGATCGCGGGGATCAGCTGTGGGGCGGCGGGTGCGGTGCTGAGCCTGCTGGGCCTGGGCCTGGCGCTGGTGATCTCCCTGGCGTGAGGCCGGTCACGTCCCGTCGGGCGTCCGGCCCCGGTCGACGCGGGGCGCGCGCGGGGCGGTCAGCCCTCGCCCCGGGGGCGACGGGTGGTCTTCCGGAGAAGCCGGTACACTTGTATCCGTAGGTGCCCATCGCGGGCGACGGGGCGGGACGAGATCCGGCCGGCGGGTGTGAGACGTTCGCCGGGCCATTCCGTTTTGACCTGGGCGGCTGTGGTAGGTACTCTTTCCCCTTGTGCCCGGGCATGCCCGGGCAACTCGTGCGTGCGCTGGATCCGGAGTACGGACGGCGGCACGACAAGCCAAAGATCCGGGGCGGGGCGACCCGCGTGCCGGTGACAGAACCCCGGTACGTCCGCGCAAGCGTCCGCACCGGGACCGTGAGTTGGGCGACACGCCCGACCGCGGGTGCCGGGACCTCCGCAAGGTGGCCCTGGTCGGAATGTAGGAGAGCCGGTCATCAGGCCGGCTAACGAGCAGACGGCGCGGCCGCAGGATGCGGCCGAAGGGAGCGGAGAAACCCGGTGCCCACGATCCAGCAGCTGGTCCGAAAGGGCCGTCAGGCTAAGACGAGCAAGACCAAGACCCCGGCGCTGAAGGGTTCCCCTCAGCGGCGCGGCGTGTGCACCCGCGTGTACACCACCACCCCGAAGAAGCCGAACTCGGCGCTGCGCAAGGTCGCTCGTGTGAAGCTCAGCAGCCAGATCGAGGTGACCGCCTACATCCCCGGCGTCGGTCACAACCTGCAGGAGCACTCGATCGTGCTCGTTCGCGGCGGCCGGGTGAAGGACCTCCCCGGCGTGCGTTACAAGATCGTCCGCGGCTCGCTGGACACCCAGGGTGTCCGCAACCGCAAGCAGGCGCGCAGCCGTTACGGCGCGAAGAAGGAGAAGAGCTGACATGCCGCGTAAGGGACCCGCTCCGCGGCGGCCGCTGGTCGCTGACCCGGTGTACAACTCGCCGCTGGTCACCCAGCTGGTGAACAAGATCCTGCTCCGCGGCAAGCGTCAGCTCGCCGAGTCCATCGTGTACGCGGCCCTCGAGGGCTGCCGCGAGAAGTCGGGCACCGACCCGGTCGTCACCCTCAAGCGGGCGATGGACAACGTCAAGCCGACCCTCGAGGTGCGTAGCCGTCGTGTCGGTGGCGCCACCTACCAGGTCCCGGTCGAGGTTCGCCCCACCCGGGCGACCACCCTGGGTCTGCGCTGGTTGGTCACGTACTCCCGCGCCCGGCGCGAGAAGACCATGGTCGAGCGGCTGATGAACGAGCTGCTGGACGCGAGCAACGGCCTCGGTGCCGCCGTCAAGCGGCGCGAGGACACGCACAAGATGGCCGAGTCCAACAAGGCCTTCGCGCACTACCGCTGGTAACACCCTGGTTCCGGCGCCCTCGGGCGCCGGAACCGCCACCAGTTGAGTCGAGACGACGATAAGTAGGGATTGAAGTGGCCGCCGCAGACGCGCTCGCCAACGTACGCAACATCGGCATCATGGCGCACATCGATGCCGGTAAGACCACGACCACCGAGCGGATCCTGTTCTACACCGGCATCACGTACAAGATCGGTGAGGTCCACGAGGGCGCTGCCGTCATGGACTGGATGGAGCAGGAGCAGGAGCGTGGTATCACCATCACCTCCGCTGCCACCAAGTGTGAGTGGAAGGGCCACACGATCCAGATCATCGACACGCCTGGCCACGTCGACTTCACGGTCGAGGTCGAGCGGTCGCTGCGGGTGCTGGATGGTGCGGTCGCGGTCTACGACGGTGTCGCCGGCGTGGAGCCGCAGACGGAGAACGTCTGGCGGCAGGCCGACAAGTACAACGTCCCGCGGATGTGCTTCGTCAACAAGCTCGACCGGACCGGCGCCGACTTCTTCCGCTGCGTGCAGATGATGATCGACCGGCTCAACGCCACCCCGCTGGTGCTCCAGATCCCGATCGGGCTCGAGGGTGACCACATCGGTGTCGTCGACCTGATCGGCATGCGCGCCCTCACCTGGCGCGGGGAGACCCAGAAGGGTGAGGACTACGCGATCGAGGAGATCCCGGCCGAGCTGGCCGACTCCGCGGCCGAGTGGCGCGAGAAGCTGATGGAGACCCTGGCCGACGTCGACGACGCGGTGATGGAGAAGTACCTGGAAGGCGACGAGGTCTCCCAGGAGGAGATCAAGGCCGCCATCCGGCGCGCCACCATCGCGGGCAAGGCCAACCCGGTGCTCTGCGGCTCGGCGTTCAAGAACAAGGGCGTCCAGCCGATGCTCGACGCCGTGGTCGACTTCCTGCCGTCGCCGCTGGACGTTCCGGCGATCGAGGGCACGGCCACCGACGGCGAGACGCCGCTGCTGCGCAAGCCCTCCAAGTCGGAGCCCTTCTCCGGCCTGGCGTTCAAGATCCAGACCGACAAGCACCTTGGCAAGCTGACCTACGTCCGGGTCTACTCCGGCGTGGTCGAGACCGGCACCCAGGTGGTCAACTCCACCAAGGACCGCAAGGAGCGGATCGGCAAGATCTACCAGATGCACGCCAACAAGCGGGAAGAGCGCGGCTCGGCCCAGGCTGGCGACATCATCGCGGTGCAGGGTCTCAAGCAGACCACCACCGGTGACACCCTGTCCGACCCGGCGAACCCGGTCATCCTCGAGTCGATGACCTTCCCCGAGCCGGTCATCGAGGTGGCCATCGAGCCGAAGACCAAGGCCGACCAGGAGAAGCTCAGCACCGCCATCCAGCGGCTGGCCGAGGAGGACCCGACCTTCCGCGTCAAGCTGGACGAGGAGACCGGTCAGACGGTCATCTCCGGCATGGGCGAGCTGCACCTGGACATCCTGGTCGACCGGATGCGCCGCGAGTTCAACGTCGAGGCCAACATCGGCAAGCCGCAGGTGGCGTACCGCGAGACCATCCGCCGCAAGGTGGACAAGGTCGAGTACACCCACAAGAAGCAGACCGGTGGCTCCGGCCAGTACGCCCGCGTCATCGTGAGCGTCGAGCCGCTGCCGCTGGACAACGACTCGCCGACCTACGAGTTCGCCAACGCCGTCAGCGGTGGCCGCATCCCCCGGGAGTTCATCCCGTCGGTGGACGCGGGCGCCCAGGACGCGATGCAGTACGGCATTCTCGCCGGCTTCCCGCTGGTCGGTGTCAAGCTGACCCTGCTGGACGGCCAGTACCACGAGGTCGACTCGTCGGAAATGGCATTCAAGATCGCCGGCTCGATGGTGATGAAGGACGCGGCCCGCAAGGCCGACCCGGCGTTGCTCGAGCCGATGATGGCCGTTGAGGTCACCACTCCTGAGGAGAACATGGGTGACGTCATCGGCGACCTCAACTCCCGCCGCGGCCTGATCCAGGCGATGGAGGAGCGCAGTGGCGCCCGCATCGTCAAGGCTCTGGTGCCGTTGTCGGAGATGTTCGGCTACGTCGGCGACCTGCGGTCGAAGACCCAGGGCCGGGCTAGCTACAGCATGCAGTTCGACTCCTACGCCGAGGTTCCGCAGAGCGTCGCGAAGGAGATCATCGCGAAGGCAACGGGCGAGTAACGTCCCCGAGCAGGTGATTCGTGGTCGGTCGCGGGAGGGTTCACCCGCCCGCGGCCACCACGATCGGGTTGCGTGAGACCGGGCCTGTAGGCTTCATCGCCGCAGAACCCACAAAGCTCTCCGGCCGTCAGGCCGGAAAGGCTGTCGACAGAGTCCTAAGCGCCGACCGGCGCGCCGGGCGTACGAACCAAGAAGTCCACAGGAGGACACCAGTGGCGAAGGCGAAGTTCGAGCGGACTAAGCCGCACGTCAACATCGGCACCATTGGTCACATCGACCACGGTAAGACGACGCTGACGGCGGCCATCACCAAGGTCCTGCACGACCAGTACCCGGACCTGAACCCTTACACGCCGTTCGACGAGATCGACAAGGCGCCGGAGGAGAAGGCCCGCGGCATCACGATCTCGATCGCGCACGTCGAGTACCAGACCGAGGCGCGGCACTACGCGCACGTCGACTGCCCCGGCCACGCGGACTACATCAAGAACATGATCACCGGTGCCGCGCAGATGGACGGCGCGATCCTGGTGGTCGCGGCGACCGACGGCCCGATGCCGCAGACCCGCGAGCACGTGCTGCTGGCCCGTCAGGTCGGTGTGCCGTACATCGTCGTGGCGCTCAACAAGAGCGACATGGTCGACGACGAGGAGCTCCTGGAGCTCGTCGAGCTCGAGGTCCGCGAGCTGCTCTCCTCGCAGGAGTACCCGGGTGACGACCTGCCGGTCGTGCGGGTTTCGGCGCTGAAGGCCCTCGAGGGTGACCCCGAGTGGACCGGCAAGCTCCTGGACCTGATGACCGCGGTCGACACCGCGATCCCGCAGCCGGAGCGCGAGACCGAGAAGCCGTTCCTCATGCCGATCGAGGACGTCTTCACGATCACCGGTCGTGGCACGGTCGTCACCGGTCGCGCCGAGCGCGGCATCCTCAAGCCGAACGAGGAGGTGGAGATCGTCGGTATCCGCGAGAAGTCGCAGAAGACGGTCTGCACCGGCATCGAGATGTTCCGCAAGCTGCTCGACGAGGCCCGCGCGGGCGAGAACGTCGGTCTGCTGCTGCGTGGCATCAAGCGCGAGGACGTCGAGCGCGGCATGGTGGTCGTCAAGCCGGGCACCACGACCCCGCACACGGAGTTCGAGGCGACGGTCTACATCCTCTCCAAGGAGGAGGGCGGCCGGCACACCCCGTTCTTCCAGAACTACCGTCCGCAGTTCTACTTCCGGACCACGGACGTCACCGGTGTCGTCACCCTCCCCGAGGGCACCGAGATGGTCATGCCGGGTGACAACACCACCATGACGGTGAAGCTGATCCAGCCCATCGCCATGGAGGAGAACCTCAAGTTCGCGATCCGCGAGGGTGGCCGCACCGTCGGCGCCGGGTTCGTCACCAAGATCATCAAGTGAGCTAGGTAACCCCGATTAGACCCGCCGCCGGTCGTGCGGCATACTAGTCAGGTTGCGTAACGACAGTTCGTCGCCTGTGTTCGGCTTTCGCTGAACCTCCGGGTGACGGGACAGTCGAGCGTAGGGTGGTTGGCGGCCTCGCCGCCAACCACCCTCGCACGGCGTTCAGGTCGCGGTAATTGCGATCGGCGCCTTGACCCACCGCGCGGTCAGGACCGTTCTGGAGTCCCAGGGCGGAGCCCGGCCCGAGGGCGCGACACGCCCGACCGCGGGGGTCGGCGAAGTGGGCCTGTGCCAGCCGGTACAGGCGCCCGCAACACAGCGGCATCGAGAGAAGGAACAGAAGCCACCATGGCGGGACAGAAGATCCGCATCCGGCTCAAGGCCTATGACCACGAGGTCGTCGACTCCTCGGCTCGGAAGATCGTCGAGACGGTGACGCGCACCGGGGCGCAGGTCGCGGGCCCGGTGCCGCTGCCCACGGAGATCAACCGTTTCTGCGTTATCCGCTCGCCGCACAAGTACAAGGATTCGCGCGAGCACTTCGAGATGCGCACGCACAAGCGGCTGATCGACATCATCGACCCGACCCCGAAGACGGTCGACTCGCTCATGCGCCTCGACCTGCCGGCTGGCGTCGACATCGAGATCAAGCTGTAGGGACCGGACAAATGGACAGGCAAGTCAAGGGGATCCTGGGCGCCAAGCTCGGCATGACCCAGGTCTGGGACAACAACCGTGTTGTTCCCGTGACCGTGGTCGAGGCCGGCCCGTGCGTCATCAGCCAGGTTCGTAGCGCCGAGAAGGACGGTTACTCCGCGGTCCAGCTGGCGTACGGCACCATCGACCCGCGCAAGGTCAAGAAGCCGATCAGCGGGCACTACGCGAAGGCGGACGTGGCGCCGCGCCGGCACATCGTCGAGCTGCGCACCACGGACGCGGGGGAGTACTCGCTCGGCCAGGAGGTCACGGTCGAGGAGTTCCCGCCCGGCGTCTCGATCGACGTCACTGGCAAGACCAAGGGCAAGGGTTACGCCGGCCCGATGAAGCGGCACGGCTTCCACGGTCTGCGCGCCAGCCACGGTGTCGAGCGCAAGCACCGCTCGCCCGGCTCCATCGGCGCCTGCGCCACCCCGGGTCGTGTCTTCAAGGGCACCCGGATGGCCGGCCGGATGGGTGGCGTGCGGTACACCGTGCAGAACCTCACCGTCCAGGCGGTCGACACCGAGAACAACCTGCTGCTCGTCCGGGGTGCCATTCCTGGTCCCAAGGGCGCGCTCGTTCTGGTCCGTACCGCGGCCAAGAGCAAGGTGAAGAAGGGCGGTGCGGCCAAGTGACCACCGTTGACGTGCGCACCGTCGAAGGCAGCACCAGCGGCTCCGTCGAGCTGCCGGCTGACATCTTCGACGTGCAGGCCAACGTCGCGCTGATGCACCAGGTCGTGGTGGCCCAGCTCGCGGCGGCCCGACAGGGCACGCACAAGACCAAGACCCGCGGCGAGGTCGCCGGCGGCGGCAAGAAGCCGTACAAGCAGAAGGGCACCGGTCGCGCCCGGCAGGGCTCGATCCGCGCGCCGCAGTTCGCCGGCGGTGGCGTGGTGCACGGTCCCGTGCCGCGCGACTACAGCCAGCGGACCCCGAAGAAGATGAAGGCCGCCGCGCTGCGGGGTGCCCTCTCCGACCGGGCCCGCGCCGGGCAGGTGCACGTCGTCGAGGCTTTCGTCTCGGGCGAGAAGCCGTCGACCAAGGCGGCCCTGGCCACGCTGACCAAGCTCACCGAGGCCCGTCGGGTCCTGGTCGTGCTGAGCAGCACCGACGAGCTGAACTGGGTGTCGCTGCGCAACGAGCCGCGGGTGCACCTGATCGAGTCCGGCCAGCTCAACACGTATGACGTGCTGGTGGCCGACGACGTGGTCTTCACCAAGGACGCGCTGGACGAGTTCCTGGGCGTTCCGGCCGAGACCACCGAGGAGGGTGGCAAGTGAGCACGATCGCCGACCCGCGCGACATCATCGTGGCGCCGGTCGTCTCGGAGAAGAGCTACAGCGAGCTGAACCGGAACTGGTACACCTTCCTGGTGCACCCGGACGCGAACAAGACCGAGATCAAGATCGCTATCCAGCAGATCTTCAACGTCCGCGTCCTGACGGTCAACACGCTCAACCGCCAGGGTAAGCGCAAGCGCACCAAGACCGGCTTCGGTCAGCGCAAGGCGACCAAGCGGGCGATCGTGAAGCTGGCTGACGGTGACCGCATCGAGGCCTTCGGCGGCCCGGTCAGCTGAGGGGTGTAGACAATGGCTATCCGTAAGTACAAGCCGACGACGCCGGGCCGACGTGGCTCCAGTGTCGCCGACTTCGCCGAGATCACCCGGTCCACGCCGGAGAAGTCGCTGCTGGCTCCGCTGCCGAAGAAGGGCGGGCGTAACGCCCACGGCCGGATCACCACGCGGCACCACGGTGGCGGTCACAAGCGCCAGTACCGTCTGATCGACTTCAAGCGGGTCGACAAGGACGGCGTGCCGGCGAAGGTCGCTCACATCGAGTACGACCCGAACCGCACGGCGCGCATCGCGCTGCTGCACTACGCCGACGGCGAGAAGCGGTACATCCTCGCGCCGAAGGACATGAAGCAGGGCGACCGCGTCGAGTCCGGCCCGGGCGCCGACATCAAGCCGGGTAACAACCTGCCGCTGCGCAACATCCCGGTCGGTACCACGATCCACAACGTGGAGCTGCGTCCGGGTGGCGGGGCCAAGCTGGCCCGTTCCGCCGGCGTCGGCATCCAGCTGCTCGGCCGTGAGGGCGCGTACGCGACCCTGCGTATGCCGTCCGGCGAGATCCGGCGGGTCGACGTGCGCTGCCGCGCCAGCGTCGGCGAGATCGGCAACGCCGATCAGTCGAACATCAACTGGGGTAAGGCCGGCCGTATGCGGTGGAAGGGCAAGCGCCCGACCGTCCGTGGTGTCGCCATGAACCCGGTCGACCACCCGCACGGTGGTGGTGAGGGTAAGACCTCCGGTGGTCGCCACCCGGTCAACCCGCAGGGTAAGCCCGAGGGCCGCACCCGCCGTAAGGGCCAGCCGAGTGACCGGCTGATCGTCCGCCGTCGCTACGCCACGCGTAAGCGCGGCTGAGGGAGATAAGACATGCCTCGCAGCCTGAAGAAGGGCCCGTTCGTAGACGACCACCTGCTCAAGAAGGTGGAAGTTCAGAACGACAAGGGCTCCAAGAACGTGATCAAGACCTGGTCGCGGCGCTCGACGATCATCCCCGAGATGCTGGGGCACACGATCGCCGTGCACGACGGACGCAAGCACGTCCCGGTGTTCGTGACCGAGGCGATGGTCGGGCACAAGCTCGGCGAGTTCGCGCTGACCCGCACGTTCAAGGGTCACGAGAAGGACGACCGGAAGAGCCGTCGGCGCTGACGCCGCGGGCATACGGATAGAGGGAACAAGGGGTTACAGCGATGCCAGGAAAGGGCGACGCTCCGGTGCTTCCGGGCGCGCGGGCGGTTGCGCGGCACGTGCGCATCTCGCCGATGAAGGCGCGCCGGGTGGTCAACCTCGTCCGCGGCCTGCCCGCGAAGGAGGCTCTCACGGTGCTGCAGTTCGCGCCGCAGGCTGCGAGCGAGCAGGTGTACAAGGTGCTCGCCAGCGCGATCGCCAACGCGGAGAACAACGAGCGGCTGGACCCCGACGCGCTGCTCGTGAGCGAGGCGTTCGTGGACGAGGGCCCGACGATGAAGCGGTTCCAGCCGCGGGCGCAGGGCCGGGCGTACCGGATCCGCAAGCGCACCTGCCACATCACCGTGGCGGTCGAGGCGGTCGCGCCGGCAGCGCCGAGGAAGGCCGCGGCGAAGAAGGCCGCCCCGGCCACGCAGGCCGCACCGGCCGAAGCGCAGAGCAAGACGGAGGACGCCGAGTAATGGGTCAGAAGGTTCACCCCACTGGGTTCCGGCTCGGCATCTCGACCGACTGGAAGTCCCGCTGGTTCGCGGACAAGCTCTACAAGGACTACATCGGCGAGGATGTCAAGATCCGCCGCATGATGTCCAAGGGCCTCGAGCGCGCCGGCATCTCCAAGGTCGACATCGAGCGCACCCGCGACCGGGTCCGCGTCGACATCCACACCGCCCGGCCGGGCATCGTCATCGGCCGTAAGGGTGCGGAGGCCGACCGGATCCGCGGCGAGCTCGAGAAGCTCACCGGCAAGCAGGTGCAGCTGAACATCATCGAGGTGAAGAACCCCGAGTCGGACGCACAGCTCGTCGCGCAGGGCGTGGCCGAGCAGCTGTCCAGCCGGGTCAGCTTCCGTCGGGCGATGCGCAAGGCCATGCAGTCGGCGATGAAGAACCCGGTCTGCAAGGGCATCCGCGTGCAGGTCTCGGGTCGTCTCGGCGGCGCCGAGATGAGCCGTACCGAGTTCTACCGTGAGGGCCGGGTTCCGCTGCACACGCTGCGGGCCAACATCGAGTACGGCTTCTTCGAGGCGCGTACCACGTTCGGTCGGATCGGCGTGAAGGTCTGGATCTACAAGGGCGACGCCGTCCCGGGCCGGGAGGCTCCGGCCGAGGCCGGTCCGTCCCGTCCGCGTCGTGGTGAGCGTGGCGACCGTCCCGAGCGTCCGCGCCGTGGCCGGTCGGGTTCGTCCGGCACGACGGCTGGTGGCACCGAGGCTGGCCGTGCTGCTGCGACCACCATCGCGCAGCAGGCCGAGACGCCGAGCGGCGAGCCGGTGGACAGCGCAGCTGTCGCCGCCGCGGCTGCTCCGGCAGAAACGCAGCAGGAGGGCTGACAGATGCTGATGCCGCGCAAGCCCCCGAAGGGCTTCCGCAAGCCGCACCACCCGGACCGCAGTGGCGCGTCCAAGGGTGGTAACCGGGTGGTGTTCGGCGAGTTCGGGATCCAGGCTCTCGAGCCGGCGTACGTGACCAACCGCCAGATCGAGTCGGCGCGTATCGCGATGACCCGGCACATCAAGCGTGGTGGCAAGGTCTGGATCACGATCTTCCCGGACCAGGCCCTCACCAAGAAGCCGGCCGAAACGCGGATGGGTTCCGGTAAGGGCTCGCCCGAGTGGTGGGTCTCCAACGTCAAGCCGGGGCGGATTCTCTTCGAGATGTCCTTCCCCAACGAGCAGATCGCGCGAGAGGCGATGCGTCGCGCGATCCACAAGCTCCCGATGAAGTGCCGCATTGTTACGCGCGAAGTGGGTGAATCCTGATGGCAGCGGGCGTTAAGGCGACCGAGCTGCGTGAGCTCTCCGAAGAGGAGCTGGTCACGAAGCTGCGGGAGGCCAAGGCGGAGCTGTTCAACCTCCGCGTGCAGGCCGCAACCGGGCAGCTGGACAACAACCGGCGGCTGCAGGTCATCCGTCGGGAGATCGCCCGGATCTACACGATCATGCGTGAGCGTGAGCTGGGGCTCTCGGCCGCGCCGACTGAGGTGACTGCATCATGACCGACGAGAACACGACCGCCACCGTGCGGGCTCGCCGCAAGGTCCGTGAGGGCCTCGTGGTCAGCGACAAGATGGACAAGACCGTCGTGGTCGAGGTCGAGGACCGGGTTCGGCACGCGCTGTACGGCAAGATCATGCGTCGTACGAGCAAGCTGAAGGTGCACGACGAGCAGAACGCCGCTGGCACCGGCGACCGGGTCCTGATCATGGAGACCCGGCCGCTGAGCGCCACCAAGCGTTGGCGGATCGTGGAGATCCTGGAAAAGGCCAAGTAGCGAAGGCTCGAGCTCGCCCGGCGTTGCGTCGGGCGTTGGTTCCGCCAGGCTCCGGCCGTCCTCGGCGGCCGGAGAACCGGCAGACATAGGAGATAGACGTGATTCAGCAGGAGTCGCGACTGCGCGTCGCCGACAACACGGGTGCTCGGGAGATCCTGTGCATCCGGGTTCTCGGTGGCTCCGGTCGGCGCTACGCGAGCATCGGCGACGTCATCGTGGCCACCGTCAAGGACGCGATCCCGGGTGCCGGTGTCAAGAAGGGCGACGTCGTCAAGGCGGTCATCGTCCGCACCGCCAAGGAGAAGCGGCGGCCGGACGGCTCATACATCCGCTTCGACGAGAACGCCGCCGTCATCATCAAGGACGGTGGGGACCCGCGCGGTACCCGCATCTTCGGCCCGGTCGGCCGGGAGCTGCGGGACAAGCGGTTCATGAAGATTATTTCCCTCGCGCCGGAGGTGTTGTGACCGTGAAGGTCAAGAAGGGCGACACGGTCGTCGTCATCGCCGGCAAGGACAAGGGTGCCAAGGGCAAGGTCATCGCGGCCTACCCGCGGCAGGACAAGGTCCTGGTCGAGGGCGTGAACCGGGTCAAGAAGCACACCCGCATCAGCACCACCCAGCGTGGCGCCAAGACCGGCGGCATCGTCACCCAGGAGGCCCCGATCCACGTCTCGAACGTGCAGGTCCTGGACTCCGACGGCAAGCCGACCCGCGTCGGTTACCGGATCGACGACAACGGCCAGAAGGTCCGCATCGCGCGTAGCACCGGTAAGGACCTGTGATGACCACGGCTACCGAAAAGACCATGCCGCGCCTCAAGGAGCGGTACCGCAACGAGATCGTGGCCCAGCTGCGTGAGCAGCACAGCTACGGCAACCCCATGCAGGTGCCGCGGCTGGTCAAGATCGTCGTCAACATGGGTGTCGGCGAGGCTGCTCGCGACGCCAAGCTGATCGACGGCGCGGTCCGCGACCTCGCCACGATCACCGGCCAGAAGCCGCAGGTGCGGCGGGCGACCAAGTCCATCGCGCAGTTCAAGCTCCGCGAGGGCATGCCGATCGGCGCGAAGGTCACCCTTCGCGGCGACCGGATGTGGGAGTTCCTGGACCGGCTGCTGTCCATCGCGCTGCCGCGTATCCGCGACTTCCGCGGTCTCGACGGGCGCAAGCTCGACGGGCACGGCAACTACACGTTCGGTCTGACCGAACAGTCGGTGTTCCACGAGATCGACCAGGACCGGATCGATCGCCAGCGGGGCATGGACATCACGGTGGTCACGACCGCCACGACCGACGACGAGGGCCGGGCGCTGCTCAAGCTCCTGGGCTTCCCGTTCAAGGAGAACTGAGATGGCCAAGAAGGCGCTGATCATCAAGGCGGCCGCGAAGCCGAAGTTCTCGGTTCGCGCGTACACCCGCTGCCAGCGGTGCGGGCGCCCGAAGGCGGTCTACCGCAAGTTCGGGCTCTGCCGGGTGTGCATCCGGGAGATGGCCCACCGCGGTGAGCTGCCGGGTGTGTCCAAGGCTTCCTGGTAAGGGCGACCGCGTCCCGGCTGTCGGCCGGGAACTCCTGCACCGATTAGGTATTGCTCTTCGCCGTAGGCCCGGGGCCGATGCCCCGGGAACCCCGGCGAGAAAGGCTGACGAAATCCATGACGATGACCGACCCGATCGCAGACATGCTCACGCGTCTGCGTAACGCCAACCAGGCGTACCACGATCAGGTGAAGATGCCCTACTCCAAGATCAAGGCGAACATCGCCGAGGTCCTGAAGGCCGAGGGTTACATCGCCACCTGGTCGGTCGAGGAGCCCGAGGAGGGTGCCGTCGGCAAGCGACTGGTCGTCGAGCTGAAGTACGGCCAGAACCGCGAGCGGAGCCTGGCCGGCATCAAGCGCGTGTCCAAGCCCGGTCTCCGGGTGTACGCCAAGTCGGACGGGCTCCCCCGGGTGCTCGGTGGGCTGGGCGTGGCGATCATTTCGACGTCCCAGGGGCTGCTCACCGACCGGCAGGCCCGCAAGCGGAGTGTTGGCGGGGAAGTCCTCGCCTTCGTCTGGTAACGGGAGACAGGTAGAAATGTCGCGAATTGGACGTAAGTCGATCCCGGTACCAGCCGGCGTCGACATCACGATCGACGGGCAGACCGTCAAGGTCAAGGGCCCGAAGGGCCAGCTCCAGCACACCCTCGCCGAGCCGATCACGATCGAGCGGGCCGAGGACGGGCAGCTGAGCGTCAACCGCCCGAACGACGAGCGCAAGGCCAAGGAACTGCACGGCCTGAGCCGTACGCTGGTAGCCAACATGATCGTCGGCGTGACCGAGGGCTACCGCAAGAGCCTGGAGATCGCCGGCACCGGTTACCGGGTCACCGCCAAGGGCACGGACCTCGAGTTCGCGCTCGGGTTCTCGCACCCGGTGCTGGTTCCCGCGCCGGCGGGCATCACCTTCACGGTGGAGCGGCCGACCCTCTTCCACGTGGCTGGCATCGACAAGCAGCAGGTCGGTGAGGTTGCCGCCAACATCCGGAAGATCCGCCCGCCGGAGCCCTACAAGGGCAAGGGTGTCAAGTACCAGGGCGAGGTCATCCGCCGCAAGGCCGGAAAGGCAGGTAAGAAGTGAGCGCCACGCTGCTCAAGCGCCGCCGCGGCGTCGCCGCCAAGCGCGCCGTTGGGCGTGCGCGTCGGCACTTCCGCGTCCGCAAGAACGTCAGCGGTACGGCCGAGCGTCCGCGCCTGGTCGTCACCCGTTCGCTGCGGCACATGGTCGCCCAGATCGTCGACGACACCAAGGGTCACACCCTGGCGTCGGCGTCGACCCTGGACGCCTCGCTGCGCGGTGCGGAGGGCGACAAGAGCGCCCTCGCCGGCAAGGTGGGCGCGCTGCTCGCCGAGCGGGCCAAGGCCGCCGGCGTCTCCAAGGTCGTCTTCGACCGCGGCGGTAACCGGTACGCGGGGCGAGTCGCCGCGCTTGCCGACGCCGCCCGCGAAGCCGGGCTCGAGTTCTAACAACCCCGTCACGAGAGATAAGGAAGGCTGCTGATGCCAGGTCAACAGCGCCGTGGCGGCGGGTCCGGTGGCAACGAGGGTGGTCGCCGCGACAACCGCCGTGAGGGCGGCCGCGGAAACGCGCCCGTCGAGAAGACCCCGCACCTCGAGCGGGTCGTCGCGATCAACCGCGTCGCCAAGGTCGTGAAGGGTGGTCGTCGCTTCAGCTTCACCGCCCTGGTGATCGTTGGTGACGGCGACGGCACGGTCGGCGTGGGCTACGGAAAGGCCAAGGAGGTGCCCGCGGCGATCGCCAAGGGTGTCGAGGAGGCCAAGAAGCACTTCTTCAAGGTCCCGCGGATCGGCCAGTCGATCCCGCACCCGGTGACGGGTGAGGACGCCGCTGGTGTGGTGCTGCTCAAGCCGGCCTCCGCCGGTACGGGTGTCATCGCCGGTGGTCCGGTGCGCGCCGTGCTGGAGTGCGCCGGTATCCACGACGTGCTCTCCAAGAGCCTCGGCTCGTCGAACCCGATCAACATCGTGCACGCCACCGTGGCGGCCCTGAAGGGGCTTGAGTCCCCCGAGCAGGTCGCGGCGCGTCGTGGTCTGCCGGTGGAGGACGTCGCGCCGGCCGCCATGCTGGCGTCGCGTGCGGGGGTGGCGCACTGATGGCACGTCTGAAGGTCACCCAGGTCCGATCCGGCATCGGGACCAAGCAGAACCAGCGTGATTCGCTGCGTTCGCTCGGTCTCAAGCGGATCAACGACGTGGTGGTCAAGGAGGACCGGCCCGAGATCCGCGGCATGATCTTCACTGTGAACCACCTCGTGAAGGTCGAGGAGGTCGAGTAATGACGATCAAGGTGCACCACCTGCGCCCGGCGCCCGGTTCCAAGACCGCGAAGACCCGTGTGGGTCGCGGTGAGGGTTCCAAGGGCAAGACCGCTGGTCGCGGTACCAAGGGTTCCAAGGCCCGCAAGAACATCTCGGCGGCGTTCGAGGGTGGGCAGATGCCCATCCACATGCGCCTGCCGAAGATGAAGGGCTTCAAGAACAAGTTCAAGGTGGTCTTCCAGGTGGTCAACCTGGACCGACTCGCCGAGCTGTTCCCGAACGGCGGCCAGGTCGGCCCGCTGGAGCTGGTCGAGTCCGGCGCGGTCCGCAAGGGTCACCCGGTCAAGGTCCTCGGCACCGGGGATCTCGGCGGGGTGGCGCTCCAGGTGTCGGCGCACGCGTTCAGTGCGTCGGCCAAGGAGAAGATCGCCGCCGCCGGTGGCTCCGTCACCGAGCTGTAAGGCGTACGACCCATGGCGCCCGTCCAGTTGTGACCAACTGGCGGGCGCCATGGTCTGCCTGGGGCGTATGCGCCCGGTAATATCGGAATCGGTTTATGTAGCCGGGCGCATCTGCCCGGACCGGGATGGGGCTGTTAGAGTCCCATCCCAGCCATGGATTCCGGGCGCTCGCCCGGGATCCACCCCGACCCGCCAGGGATCACCGGCGGCCCGCCTCGCGCAGGAGGAAGAAGTTGCTGTCCGCCTTTCTCAGTGCGTTTCGTACGCCTGACCTGCGCAAGAAGCTGCTGTTCACAGTAGGCATCATCGCGGTCTACCGGCTGGGTGCCACGCTCCCCAGCCCGGGCGTCTCGTACGGCAACGTGCAGAAGTGCCTCGACACCATCCAGGGTGACACCACCGGGGTGGTGAACCTTCTCAACCTCTTCTCCGGCGGAGCGCTGCTACAGCTCTCGGTCTTCGCGCTGGGCATCATGCCCTACATCACCGCGTCGATCATCCTGCAGCTGCTGACCGTCGTGATCCCGCGGCTGGAGCAGCTCCGCAAGGAGGGCCAGGCCGGCCAGGCGAAGATCACCCAGTACACCCGCTACCTGACCCTCGGTCTCGGTGTGCTCCAGGCTTCGGCGTTCGTGGCGCTGGCCCGCTCGGGCCAGCTCTTCCAGAACCGCTGCGACCAGTTCCCGATCATCCCCACCGGCACCGGCATCCCGGACTGGCTGACCCTGACCATCCTGGTGATGACCATGACCGCCGGCACCGGCATGGTCATGTGGCTCGGTGAGCTGATCACCGACCGGGGCGTCGGCAACGGCATGTCCGTCCTGATCTTCACCTCGATCGCCGCGCGGCTGCCCAGCGAGGGCTGGCAGATCAAGACCAGCAAGGGCTGGGACATGTTCGCCCTGGTCATCGCGCTGGTCCTGGTGGTCATCACCGCGGTCACCTTCATCGAGCAGGCGCAGCGCCGCATCCCGGTGCAGTACGCCAAGCGGATGATCGGCCGGCGGATGTACGGCGGCACGTCGACCTACATCCCGCTCAAGGTCAACCAGGCCGGTGTGATCCCGGTCATCTTCGGCTCGTCGCTGCTCTACCTGCCGCAGCTGGCGCTGCAGTTCTTCGACCAGACCGACCCGGGCAAGACCCAGGCCTGGATCCAGAACAACCTGGTCAACCCGAGCAGCCCGATCTACATCGCGGTCTACTTCCTGCTGATCATCTTCTTCACGTACTTCTACGTCTCGATCACGTTCAACCCGACCGAGGTCGCGGACAACATGAAGAAGTACGGCGGGTTCGTGCCGGGCATCCGCCCGGGCAAGCCGACGGCCGACTACCTGGACTTCATCCTCAGCCGGATCACCCTGCCGGGCGCGCTCTACCTCGGCGTGATCTCGATCCTGCCGAACTTCTTCTTCATCTGGCTGGACAACCAGCAGTACCAGAACTTCCCGTTCGGCGGCACCGCTGTGCTCATCATGGTCGGCGTCGGTCTGGAGACCGTGAAGCAGATCGAGAGCCAACTCATGCAGCGGAACTACGAAGGGTTCCTGCGGTAGATGAGACTCGTTCTGGTTGGCCCGCCGGGCGCGGGCAAGGGCACGCAGGCCGAGTTCGTCGCCGCGCACCTGTCGGTGCCCAAGATTTCGACCGGGGACATCTTCCGGTCGAACGTCACCCAGGGCACGCCGTTGGGCGTCGAGGCGAAGCGGTACATGGACGCCGGCGAGCTGGTCCCGGACGAGGTCACCATCAACATGGTCCGGGACCGGCTGGCGGAGCCCGACGCCAGCGAGGGGTTCCTGCTCGACGGCTTCCCGCGGACCACTCCGCAGGCCGCCGCACTGGACAAGCTCCTCGCCGACCTGGGCACCGCTCTGGATCTGGTCCTGGAGCTGGTGGTCGACGACGACGAGGTGATCCGGCGGCTCTCCGGCCGGCGCACCTGCCGCGGCTGCGGCAAGATCTGGCACGTCGAGTTCGACGCCACCACCCGGCCCGGCATCTGTGACCGGTGTGGCGCCGAGCTGTTCCAGCGCGACGACGACAAGCCGGAGACCATCGCCACGCGGCTGCGCGAATACAGCGAGAAGACCGCTCCACTGGTCGACTACTACGGCGCCCAGGGCAAGCTGGTCGGGATCGACGCCACCGGCCCGGTGGAGGACGTCACCACCCGGGCCATAGACGCGCTGCGGTCGTACGGCGGCTGAGGTCCGGCCGGGCCACGGCGGATAGAGTGCGGTCAGCGGGGTACGTCCGACGTGCCCCGCTGATCGGCAACGAAAGGTAATCGCTCCATGCGTCGTCCCCAGCTGGACATCCAGCTGAAGACCCCTGACCAGATCGAGAAGATGCGGGCCGCCGGGCTGGTGGTGGCCGAGGCGCTGCGCCGGATGCGCGAGGCGGTGGCGCCCGGTGTGAGCACCGCCGACCTGGATGCCATCGCCGAGTCGACCATCCGCGAGGCGGGTGGCGTCCCGTCGTTCAAGGGTTACCACGGCTTTCCCGCGTCGATCTGCTCCTCGGTGAACGAGCAGATCGTGCACGCCATCCCCTCGCCAAAGCAGGTGCTGCGGGACGGCGATCTGATCTCCATCGACTGCGGTGCGGTGCTGAACGGGTGGCATGGCGACTCCGCGATCACCGTCGGGGTGGGTGACGTCGACCCGGCGCTGCTCAAGATGGCCGAGGTCGCCGAGGACGCGATGTGGGCCGGCATCGCCGCCGCCGCGCGTGGCTCGGCCAGCGGCAAGGGGCGGCTCACCGACATCTCGCACGCTGTGGAGAGCGCGGTCCGCAAGGGCGGCCGGTACGGCATCGTCGACGGCTACGGCGGGCACGGCATCGGCACGGAGATGCACCAGGACCCGCACGTGCTCAACCACGGCCGGCCCGGCAAGGGCCCCCGGCTGGTCCCCGGCATGGCGCTGGCCATCGAGCCGATGATCACGATGGCGTCGCCGCGTACGGTCGAGCTGGCCGACGGCTGGACGGTCGTCACCCGGGACGGGTCGGTGGCGGCGCACGTCGAGCATTCGATGGCGCTGTTGCCGGACGGCGTCTGGGTGCTCACCGCGTTCGACGGCGGCCGGGCCCGACTCGGCGATCTGGTCACCGCGCGGCAGCCGGCCGCCTCGACCGCGTCCTGACCGCCCCGATCGCATAACCCGGCGGCCTGGTCCTGGCGGTCCGGCCGGGAGCGCGGCGGGCCCGGCGGCCTGGTCTCGGGCGGTCCGGCCGGGAGCGCGGCGGGCCCGGCGGCCTGGTCTCGGGCGGTCCCGCCGGGGGCGCGGCGGCACCGGTCGACCCACCGCGGATGTGATTCCAGCCACCCGGATGGGAGCGCGGGGGAGGACCGGTCAACCGCGGCGGGCGATGTCCCGGCTCGGACGGGGGAGCGCCGGCGGGCCGCGACCACAGCGGGCCGACCCGGGTGGATCAAGGGGCGATCGGGTCCGACGCCACTGGCGTGACGGTGGCATGCTTGCCGGCATGAACGGGCGCGACGGGATGCGAGCCGCGGACTCGGACCGTGAGGCGGTTGCCGATCGGCTGCGGGTGGCCCTCGGCGAGGGCCGACTGGACCTGCACGAGTACGACGAGCGGTTGCAGCGGGCCTACGCCGCGCGCACCTATGCCGAACTGGACGCCCTGCTGACCGATCTGCCACCGGTAGCGCCCCCGGAGCACTCGACGCTGGCGCCGGTCACCGCGCCGGCCGCCGGGCCGCTGGACGGCGCTGTGGCGGGCCGTCCCGTCGCGGCGGCCGGTGGGGTCACGGCGCGCTGGCTGGCCGAGGTGTGGCTGCCGTACCTGAAGGTGATCGCCATCGTGGTGACCATCTGGGCGGTGACCTCGCTGCTCAGCCGGGACCTGCTCTACTTCTGGCCGGCCTGGGTGGCCGGTCCGTGGGGCGCGGTGCTGGTGGTCCGCACGGTCACCGGGCTGGCCGGGGGAGAGCCCCGGCGCCAGGCGATCGAGCGGCAACGCCGCCGGGAGCGCAAGCGGGCGAAGCGGGAACGGCGGCGGGAGCTGCGCGCCGGTGAACCAGACGAACGGGACGAGCCGCGCCCGGCGGGCTGACCCGCGGGCGGGCGAGCCGGCGTCGACGGAGATCATCGGGAGCCCGGACCGGGGGAGCGGCACCGACACAGCGTGCGGTGGGTGGCCGGTTTGGCGACCACGCGCAGGCCGGCGTACACTTTCTGATCGGCGCACAGCGTCCACTCCGGCATGCCCACCCTGCGCTTCGGTGGGAGCTGGAGCCGCGGCTGGCGCGGGCTTTCTGATCTTGGTCAGTTACCCGTGTAAGGCGTTGTGGGCCGCCCGGAGCAATCGACGTCAGGACAGCGGAGGACATGCCGAAAAAAGACGGAGCCATTGAGATCGAGGGTCGGGTCATCGAGCCCCTGCCGAACGCCATGTTCCGGGTGGAGCTCGCGAACGGCCACAAGGTGCTGGCTCACATCAGCGGCAAGATGCGGCAGCACTACATCCGCATCCTGCCGGAGGACCGGGTCGTCGTCGAACTCTCGCCGTACGACCTGACCCGCGGGCGCATCGTCTACCGCTACAAGTAGTCCTGACGACGGCCGGGAAGTCCCGTGTCCGTCTTCGACGTCCGGTCTCGCGCTTCGCGCGTCCCCGGGCCAGATGGGAAGTAAGGCAACCGTGAAGGTCAAGCCGAGCGTCAAGAGGATCTGCAACAAGTGCCGGGTGATCCGCCGGCACGGCCGGGTCATGGTCATCTGCACCGACCCGCGCCACAAGCAGCGCCAGGGCTGATTCTGCCCATCCGGCCGAACGCGGCCGGATGGTGTTGGCCCGGGCAGATCCCCAGCGACACACAACACACATGCTCGTCCCAGCCACGAGCGGTACGCGAGACGTACTCCTGCGTGGCTGACCCCCGGTCGGAGGCCGGGGCCCGCTTGGGCAGCGACCGATCCCGGTCGCCGGCGCTGACAGCGTCGGAAAGACGGGACGGCCGGTAGCGGGGTGGGACGGGTCCACACCTCCGCCACACATCACGAGGAGTACGCCCGCACATGGCACGTCTAGTCGGCGTGGACCTCCCCCGCGAGAAGCGGATGGAGATCGCGCTCACCTACATCTTCGGGGTCGGTCGTACCCGCGCCCTGGAGACACTCGCCGCCACCGGCATCTCGCCGGACAAGCGCGCTCGGGACCTCACGGACGAGGAGCTCGTGCAGCTCCGCGACCACATCGAGGGCAACTACAAGGTTGAAGGCGACCTGCGCCGCGAGGTCGCCGCTGACATCCGCCGCAAGGTTGAGATCGGCTGCTACGCCGGCATCCGGCACCGCCGGGGCCTGCCCGTGCGTGGCCAGCGGACCAAGACCAACGCCCGGACCCGGAAGGGCCCGAAGCGGACCGTCGCCGGCAAGAAGAAGCCCGGCAAGAAGTAATTCTTAAACCGGAATTCTGGTCGCTCTCCGCCGATGTAGGCCGGGCTCCAACCGGAACCGGTGTCTACGTAATCAACGGGGCGACAAGCCAGAACCCATTCAGGAGCGCACAGACTTATGCCACCGAAGGCTCGTGCCGGAGCCGCTGTAAAGAAGGTCCGGCGCAAGGAACGCAAGAACGTCGCCCACGGGCAGGCGCACATCAAGAGCACGTTCAACAACACCATCGTGTCCATCACGGACCCGACCGGTGCGGTCATCTCCTGGGCCTCCGCTGGCCAGGTGGGCTTCAAGGGCTCCCGCAAGTCGACTCCGTTCGCCGCGCAGCTGGCCGCCGAGGCCGCCGCGCGTCGGGCCATGGAGCACGGCATGCGCAAGGTCGACGTGTTTGTCAAGGGCCCCGGCTCCGGCCGGGAGACCGCCATCCGTTCGCTGCAGGCCGTGGGCCTCGAGGTCGGGCAGATCTCCGACGTCACCCCGCAGCCGCACAACGGATGCCGTCCGCCGAAGCGTCGCCGGGTCTGAGAGGTAGAGAGAGATGGCTCGTTACACCGGTGCTGACTGCCGCCGTTGCCGGCGGGAGAAGATGAAGCTGTTCCTCAAGGGCAGCAAGTGCGATGGTCCGAAGTGCCCGTTCGAGTCCCGGCCGTTCCCGCCCGGGCAGCACGGCCGCGGCCGCACCAAGGAGACGGAGTACCTGCTCCAGCTCCGTGAGAAGCAGAAGGCCCGCCGCGTCTACGGCGTGCTGGAGAAGCAGTTCCGCGGTTACTACGAGGAAGCCGTTGGCAAGCAGGCCAAGACCGGTGAGGTCCTCCTGCAGATCCTCGAGTCGCGGCTTGACAACGTCGTTTACCGGGCCGGCTACGCCCACTCGCGGGACATGGCCCGCCAGCTGGTGAAGCACGGTCACTTCACGGTGAACGGCAAGAAGGTCGACATCCCGTCGTACCGCGTCAAGGAGCACGACATCATCGAGGTCCGGGGCAAGAGCAAGGAGCTCACCCCGTTCGTCGTGGCGCAGGCTCAGGCGGGCTCGCGCGCGGTCCCGGCCTGGCTCGAGGCCATCCCCAGCCAGATGAAGATCCTGGTGCACTCGCTCCCGGCCCGGCAGGTCATCGACACGCAGGTCCAGGAGCAGCTGATCGTCGAGCTCTACTCCAAGTAGTCAGAGCTCGTTGCGGTGGCCCGCCCTCCAGGGCGGGCCACCGGAACAGTTTGTGTCGTGGGCGTCAAATAGCGGGCGCCCCGGAAGAGAAGAGAAGACATGCTCATCAGCCAGCGACCGTCCCTCTCTGAGGAGTCGATCAGCGAGACCCGCTCCCGGTTCGCCATCGAGCCGCTCGAGCCGGGCTTCGGCTACACCCTGGGCAACTCGCTGCGGCGCACGCTGCTGTCGTCGATCCCGGGCGCGGCGGTGACGTCGATCAAGATCGACGGCGTGCTGCACGAGTTCACCACGATCCCCGGTGTCAAGGAGGACGTGGTCGAGCTCGTCATGAACATCAAGGAGCTCACGGTCAGCTCCGAGCACGACGAGCCGGTCAGCATGTACCTGCGCAAGCAGGGCCCGGGCGACGTGACCGCGGGTGACATCCAGCCCCCGGCCGGCGTCTCGGTGCACAACCCGGATCTGAAGCTCGCCACCCTCAACGGCAAGGGTCGGCTCGACATGGAGCTGACCGTCGAGCGGGGCCGGGGTTACGTGACGGCGGCGCAGAACAAGCAGTCCGGCGCCGAGATCGGCCGTATCCCGGTCGACTCGATCTACTCGCCGGTGCTGAAGGTGACCTACCGCGTCGAGGCGACCCGCGTCGAGCAGCGGACCGACTTCGACCGGCTGATCATCGACGTCGAGACCAAGCCGTCGATGGGCCCGCGTACCGCGCTGGCCTCCGCCGGTTCGACGCTGGTGGAGCTGTTCGGTCTGGCCCGGGAGCTGGACGAGACCGCCGAGGGTATCGACATCGGGCCGTCCCCGCAGGACGCCCAGCTGGCGGCGGACCTCGCCCTGCCGATCGAGGAGCTGGACCTCACCGTTCGCTCCTACAACTGCCTCAAGCGCGAGGGCATCAACACCGTTGGTGAGCTCATCGGGCGTACCGAGGCCGACCTCCTCGACATCCGCAACTTCGGTCAGAAGTCGATCGACGAGGTCAAGATGAAGCTCGCCGGGATGGGTCTCGGGCTGAAGGACTCGGCCCCGAACTTCGACCCGGCGCACGTCGTGGACACCTTCGGCGAGGCCGACTACGACACCGACGACTACCGCGAGACCGAGCAGCTCTAGTCCGCGCTGCCGCCACAACTGAGGAGCACCAAGCATGCCCACGCCCACCAAGGGCCCCCGCCTCGGCGGCAGCCCCGCGCACGAGCGGCTGATGCTGGCCAACCTGGCCACCGCGCTGTTCCAGCACGGCAAGATCAAGACCACCGAGACGAAGGCCCGGCGGCTGCGTCCGCTGGCCGAGCAGCTCATCACCAAGGCCAAGCGCGGTGACCTGGCCGCACGGCGGCGGGTGCTGGGCGTGGTCAAGGACAAGGACGTTGTCTACGCCCTGTTCGACCAGATCGCGCCCCGGTACGCCAACCGCCCCGGCGGTTACACCCGGATCGTGAAGACCGGTCCGCGCAAGGGTGACAACGCGCCGATGGTGGTCATCGAGCTGGTGGAGGAGCTTCAGGTCGCCGAGCCGAAGGCGAACAAGAAGACCGCCGCCCGCAAGGCCGCGCAGCAGGACAAGGTCGAGGCGCTCGCCCCGGCTGAGGAGGCCCCGCGGTCGGAGAACTCCGACCAGGATGCGGAGCCGCCGGTCTCGGCGTCCGGCGACACCGCCGAGGCGCGCGAGGACAGCGACCTCGCCACCGAGGAGAACAAGGCCTGATCTCGGGCATCGTTCGGGCCCGGCACCCCATCGGGGTGCCGGGCCCGACCCGTAACAGGAGGTACGAGGTGGACGAGCGGATCCGGCTGCGGCTGGATGTCTCGTACGACGGCACCGGCTTCTCCGGCTGGGCCGCCCAACCGACCCGGCGCACCGTCGCCGGGGTGCTCGTCGAGACCCTGGACCTGGTCCTCGGCGCCGGCACGGCCACCGGAATGACCGTCGCCGGGCGGACCGACGCGGGGGTCCACGCCACCGGGCAGGTCTGCCACCTCGACCTGCCCGCCGAGGTGTGGCGGCAGCACGAGGGTCGGCTCCTGCGACGGCTGGCCCGGCTGCTCCCCACCGACGTCCGGGTGCGGGAGATGACCGAGGTGCCTGCCGACTTCGACGCCCGGTTCTCGGCCACCTTCCGCCGCTACGAGTACCGGGTCACCGACGCCCGGTACGGCGCGGAGCCGCTGCGCCGGCACGAGGTGCTGGCCTGGCCGAGGCCCCTGGACCTGGCGGCGCTGAACGCCGCGGCGGCCGGCCTGGTGGGGGAGCACGACTTCGCCGCGTACTGCCGGCGCAAGGAGAACGCGACGACGCTGCGCGAGGTGACCCGGCTGGACTGGCGCCGCGACCCGGACGGCATCCTGGTCGCCACCGTGCAGGCGGACGCGTTCTGCCAGGCGATGGTGCGCAGCCTGGTGGGCGCGATGCTGGTGGCCGGGGACGGCCGCCGCCCGGTGGAGTGGCCGGGCACCCTGCTGACCCGTCGGGAGCGGTCCAGCGAGGTGACCGTGGCCCCGGCGCACGGGCTGACCCTGGTCGAGGTCGGCTACCCGGCCGATCCGGCCGAGTACGCCCGCCGCGCCGACCTCACCCGCCGGCTGCGGGTCCCCGTGGAGGGCTGACCGCGCCGAGCGCGGACGTCCCGTCGCGGTGACCGCGGACGGCGGGGGTGCGGTCAGTCGCCCGGTAGTTCGTCGTCGCCGGTGCTGCCGCTCTGGCTGCCGCTGCTCCCGGTCGGCGCCACCGTCGGCTGCGCGGCCGTGCCGCCGTCGGCCCGCCGTTGCAGCACACCCCGGCTGAGGTGCAGCTCGATCATGTCGAACAGGATCTCCCGGATCGTGGTGTCGCCGGACTTGACGGCGACGCCGTCCGTGCGGACCACCAGCGCGTACGCCAGGTAGTGGCCGCGGACCTGCCAACCGACCCGGGCCGGGGCGGTGGCCACCACCTCGGTGCCGTCGCCTTCCTTGCCGACCAGCCCCCGGAACCGGCCCTGCCGCTCGTCGAGCAGTTGCCGGATCCGGTCCCGGGCCCGTTCCGCGCTCACCTTGTCGGTGAGGTTGAACAGCCCGGTGGTGACGAGATGGTCGCCGCCGGGTGCCCGCAGCGTGGCCCGGACCACCTGGTTGCAGCCGAGCCGGACCAGTAGGTCGGCGACCTCGCCGGTGGCGGCGACGGCGCAACTGCCGCTCGAGTGTTTCGTGAGCACCTGGTAGCCCGGCTGGCCGTCGGTGACCTTCAGCTCCTTGGCGGGGAAGAGTTCCTTGGCGGTGAGCGGTGCCTGGTCGGTGTCCCGGGAGTCGAGGTCCTGCCGTTCCTCCGTGGGGGCGGACGCGGCGGCGTTCGGCTGGTACGTCGGGGTGGCCTGCGGCTGTGGGTCGCGCTCCACCAGCAGCGCGGCGGCGCCCAGGCCGCAGAGTGCGAGGAGGACCAGCACGGCCGCGCCGCCGATCAGCACCTGCCAGAGCCGGCCACCGCCCCGGCGGGAGGACGGCTCGATCGGCTCTGCCGAGCTGTAGACCTGGTCGCGTGGCGCGGCGGGCGGCGCGGCGGGCGGAATCTCGGCACGGGCCGGCGGCGGAGGGGACGACGGCAGCGCGATCTGGTTCGTCCGGCGCAGCGACGGGGTCGGGAAGCGCGACGGCGAGGGCCCGGCCGGCGGAGGCGGACCGCCGGGCACGGACAGGTCGGACCCGTCATCCGGGTACTCCGCGAAAGCGTCCTCATCGGACTCGTACCGATACACCATGCCGCCCAGAGTAGGAGGCATTGTCCCTTTAGGGGGTAATAACGGGAAATGTAGGTGTGGGCCGTGTCGGAGCGTGCCTCGACCGATGCGAGAATTGCCGGCGTGACCGGCGACCACTACTTCACCGCTCAGCCCGCCAGCGACGCCCCGCCGCGCGAGGTCGAGTTCTCCGTCGCCGACCGCGACTACCGCCTCGCCTCGGCCGGTGGCGTCTTCTCCGCCAGCCGTCTCGACCCGGGCACCGCAGTGCTCCTGCGCAAGGCCGAGCTGCCCACCGTGGCCACCACCGGCGACCTGCTCGACCTCGGCTGCGGGTTCGGCCCGATCACCTGCGTGCTGGCCGACCTGGCCCCGGCGAGCACCGTCTGGGCGGTCGACGTCAACGCCCGCGCCCGCGACCTGACCGCGGCCAACGCGGCCCGGGTCGGCGCCGGAGACCGGGTCCGGGTCCGCGCACCGGACGACGTGCCGGCAGAGCTTCGCTTCGCCCAGCTCTGGTCCAACCCGCCGATCCGGATCGGCAAGGACGGGTTGCACGACCTGCTGCTGCGCTGGCTGCCCCGCCTCGCCCCGGACGGCGTCGGCTGGCTGGTGGTCGCCCGGCACCTCGGTGGCGACTCGCTGCACCGCTGGCTCACCGACCAGAGCTGGCAGGTCGAGCGGCACGCCAGCCAGAAGGGCTTCCGGGTGCTGCGGGTCACCCGGTAATTGGATGTACCGGCCGGCCCCTGCTGGGGCAGGATCCCGGCGTGGGATACGTGGACGTGGCAGCGGTCGGGCACATCCTGCCCGACGGTCGGGAACTCTTCGCCGACGTGTCGTTCCGGGTCGGGGAGGGCGGCAAGATCGCCCTGGTCGGGCCGAACGGCGCGGGTAAGACGACACTGCTGCGGATGGTCGCCGGTGACCTGCCGGTGCGTACCGGCGCCGTCGCGCGAGCCGGTGGGCTGGGCGTGATGCGCCAGTTCATCGGCATGATCGGCGACGAGTCGACACTCGCCGACCTGGCGCTGTCGCTGGCCCCGCCGCCGCTGCGCGAGGCCGGCCGGCGGCTCGGCGAGACCGAGGCGGCCATGCGGGCGGCCGAGGTCCGCGGCAAGTACAGCACCGCGGCCGGCAAGGCCCAGCTGGCGTACGCCGACGCGCTGGGCGCCTGGGGCGAGGCCGGCGGGTACGACGCCGAGGTGCTCTTCGACACCGTCGCCACCATCGTGCTCGACCAGCCCTGGGACGCCGTCCGGGAGCGACCGGTACGCACCCTCTCCGGTGGGCAGCAGAAGCGCTTCGCGCTGGAGCTGCTGCTGCGCGGCCCGGACGAGGTGCTGCTGCTCGACGAGCCGGACAACTTCCTCGACGTGCCCGGCAAGCGCTGGCTGGAGGCGCGGCTGCGCGAGTCGACGAAGTCCGTGCTCTACGTCTCGCACGACCGTGAGCTGCTGGCACAGACCGCCGACCGGGTGGTCGCCGTGGAAGGCGGCAGCGCCTGGGTGCACCCGGGCGGCTTCGCCAGCTGGCACGAGGCGCGGGTGGCCCGGCACGCCCGCCTCGACGAGCTGCGCCGACGTTGGGACGAGGAGCACCAGAAGCTGCGCGAGCTGATGCTCATGTACAAGCAGAAGGCGGCGTACAACGACGGGCTCGCCTCGCGGTACCAGGCCGCGCAGACCCGGCTGCGCAAGTTCGAGGAGGCCGGGCCGCCGCCCGTACCCCCGAAGGACCAGGACATCCGGATGCGGCTGACCGGCGGGCGGACCGGCAAGCGCGCGGTGGTCTGCGAGCAGCTGGAGTTGGACGGCCTGACCTACCCCTTCGACCTGGAGATCTGGTACGGCGACCGGGTGGCGGTGCTCGGGGCCAACGGCACCGGCAAGTCGCACTTCCTGCGGCTGCTGGCCCGGGGCGGCAGCGACCCCGACCCGGCCAACGGGCCGGTCGACGGCGCGGCCGCCCTCGCCCCGGTGGCGCACGACGGCACGGCCCGGCTCGGCGCCCGGGTGCGACCGGGGCACTTCTCCCAGACCCACGACCGGCCCGAGCTGATGTCGAAGACGCTCGTCGAGATCCTCTGGCGGGGCGACGAGCACCGGACCGGAATGGACCGGCACGCGGCGATGGGGGTGCTCAGCCGCTACGAGCTGGCCGGGCAGGGCGACCAGCGTTTCGGCACCCTCTCCGGCGGGCAGCAGGCCCGGTTCCTGGTGCTGCTGCTGGAGCTGTCCGGGGCGACCCTGCTGCTGCTCGACGAGCCCACCGACAACCTCGACCTGGCCAGCGCCGAGGCGTTGGAGGCGGGCCTGAACGCGTTCGAGGGGACCGTGATTGCGGTCACCCACGACCGCTGGTTCACCCGCTCCTTCGACCGCTTCGTGCTGTTCCGCGGGGACAGCGAGGTGGTGGAGACCCCGGAGCCGGTCTGGGACGTGGGCTGATCGGTCCCCGGGCTGTCGATACGTCCGGCCGGCATAGGGTGGATCTCGTGACTGAGATGACCTATCGCCGGCTGGGCGACTCCGGGCTCGTGGTGTCCGTGGTCGGCATCGGCTGCAACAACTTTGGCCGCAAGCTCGACCTCGACGGCACCCGCGCGGTGGTGGACGCCGCCCTGGACGCCGGGATCACCCTGTTCGACACCGCCGACATCTACGGCGAACCGCAGGGCAGCTCCGAGGAGCTGCTCGGGCAGGCGCTCAAGGGACGCCGGGACGACGTGGTGGTGGCCACCAAGTTCGGCATGGACATGAACGGCCTCAACGGGCCGGACTTCGGTGCCCGGGGGGCGCGGCGCTACATCGCCCGCGCGGTGGAGGCGTCGCTGCGCCGCCTCGGCACCGACCACATCGACCTGTACCAGATGCACGAGCCCGACCCGGGCACGCCGATCGACGAGACGCTCGCCGCCCTGGACGACCTGGTCCGCGACGGCAAGGTGCGCTACCTGGGCAACTCGAACTTCGCCGGCTGGCAGATCGCCGACGCGGACTGGGTCGCCTCGTCCAACGGCCGGGCCCGCTTCATCAGCGCGCAGAACCACTACAGCCTGGTGGAGCGGTCCGTGGAGACCGAGGTGATCCCGGCCTGCGAGCGGTTCGGCCTGGGCATGCTGCCGTTCTTCCCGCTCGCCAACGGCCTGCTCACCGGCAAGTACAAGCGTTCCGGTCCGCCGCCGGCCGGCAGCCGGCTCTCCGGCGGTGGCCGGTACGCGGAGCGACTCGCCGCGGCCGACTGGGACACCATCGAGGCGATCGAGGCGTACGCGGCCGAGCGAGGGCTGACCATGCTCCAGGTGGCGATCGGCGGGCTGGCCGCCCAGCCCGCGGTGACCTCGGTGATCGCCGGCGCCACCACGCCCGAGCAGGTGCACGCCAACGCCGCCGCCGGCACGTGGGAGCCCACCGACGAGGACCTGGCCGCGCTGCGCGCCGTCCTCTGATCCGCGCCGCGCGGGGTGCGCGCCGCGTGGGTGCGCGCCGCGTGGGTGTGCGCCGCGTGGGTGTGCGCCGCGTGGGTGTGCGCCGCGTGGGTGTGCGCCGCGTGGGTGTGTGCCGCGTGGGTGTGCGCCGCGTGGGTGTGTGCCGCGTGGGTGTGCGCCGCGTGGGTGTGCGCCGCGTGGGTGCGCGCCGCGCGCCTTGCGGTGCGCAGCGCGCTTGATCCACTCGCGTTCCTTGAAATCGGGGTGTCCCGCGGTCGGGAAGGCCCCGGTTTCAGGGATGTCGAGTCGATCACGTGCCGATCAGACAGCACCGGGCCGGGCCGCGACGAGCGGCCCGGCCCGGTCGTCCGACGGGCGCCGGAGCGCTGGTCGGTCACTCGGAGCGCCCGTCGGTCAGCCGGCGGGCTGGTCGGTCACTCGGAGCGCCGGTTGGGGCCGGCGCGTTGGTCGGACCGCCGGTTTGGTCGGACCGATGGGCCGGTCGGTCACTCGGAGCGCCGGTTGGTCGGCCGGCGGGTTGGTCGGTCAGTCGGTGGTGCGGCGGCGGCCGAACAGCATGGCCACCCCCATCGCCGCGGCGACGAGCACCAGGCCGGCCGCCGCGAACGGCCACCAGCCGGCGCCCGCCTCGCGTCCGGCGGTTCCGTCCGCCGGCCCGGTCACCGCGACGGGCGCGGGCGCCGGCGGTGTCTGTGCCGCCCGGGCCTGCACCGTGGCGGTGGCCTCGCTGCGCAGCGGAGCGAGGGAGTTCACCGTCACCTTCCACGTGCCGGCGGAGAGCACCGGACCGCTGCTGTAGAAGCCGTGCCCCTCGGGCTGCGGATCCAGCTGCACCGGCCCGATCTTCCGCCCGTCCGGTCCGCTGGCGGTGAGGACCAACCGCACCACCTGCTCCAGCCGGCGGCCATCGGCGTAGCTGGCCTGGATGGTGACTCCCTCGGCGCCGTCGCCGGCCACCGTCAGCTTGAGTTTGTCGGCCCGGGCGGCCGCCGGGGTGGCGGAGAGCAGGGTCAGCGCCAGCCCGACGAGAACGGCGGCCAGCACCTTGCGGATACCCGTCACGGACATCTCCTCACTACCGATGAGGGAGGCCCCTCCCCGACGCCGGAGCGTCGGGGAGGGGCCCGGTCGGATCAGAGCTGGCGACCGGGGGCGAGCCGGGTGGCGTCGCCACCGAGCCGTCCGGCGCCCTTGACCGGTTCGCCGTCGTTGGCCCGTACCCCGGCCTTGCTGGCCGTGCCGCCGAGCCGGACGATCATGGCGTCGGCGTCCCGGACCAGGACGTCCCGGATCTCCCCCTCGCCCACCAGGGCGGAGTCGGCGGCGAGCGTCCGGAACTCGGTCAGCTGCTTGACCGCCTTCGTGTCGTTGCCGGCCGCCTCGGCCTTGCGGGCCGCGTCGAGCTTCGCCGTCAACTGCTTGTGCGCCTTGGCCGAGAGCCGCCCCGTCGCCTTGAACCGGTCCAGCAGGTTCTGCATGTCCCGGAACGAGGTGGTGACGAAGAACCGGACCGTCGAGGTGGTCTCGTTGCCCGCCTTGTCGGTCGCGGTGACGACCAGCTCGTGCAGGCCGAGCGGCAGCTCGTACATGGCCTGCAGGGTGCCGCTGGCGTACGCCCGGCCGTTCAACCGACCGACCACGGTCGCGATGCCCGAGGTGGGGTCGACGGCCTGCCAGGACACCCGGACGTCCTGGCTGTCCCCGTAGAGCTGGCCGTCGGCGATCCCGGAGACCAGCAGCGTCGGCTTGGCGCCGTCGATCCGCAGCACCGCCGACTTGAGTGTCTCGGCGTTGCCCGCCTTGTCGGTGGACCGGAACAGCAGCTCGTGCTGCCCGTCGCCGGTCACCTCGACCGGCGTCGAGTACGGCGTCCACGCGCCACCGTCCAGCGACCACTCCACCGTCTTCACACCGGAACCGGCGTCGGTCGAGGTCAGCACCACCGGGATGGTCCCGTCGTGCCAGCCGGCGTCGTTCGCCGGAGCGAACGTCGCCGAGGTGACCGGCGCGGTGGCGTCGATGTTGACCGTGACGGTCTTCGTCGACTCCACGTTGCCCGCCTCGTCGGTCGAGCGGAACCGCAGCTCGTGCTCGCCGTCGCCGCTGACCGCCACCGGAGCGGTGTAGTCCGTCCAGGTGGTGGCCCCGTCCAGCTGGTACGCCGTGCCGGCCAACCCGCTGCCGCCGGCCTCGTCGGCGGCGGTGAGGGTCACCGTCACCGGCCCGGTGTACCACCCGTCGGTCGGGGTGCCGGAGACCGCCGCCGTGGTGACCGGTGCGGTCTCGTCGGCGACCTCCGTGCTCAACCGGAAGTAGTCGAACGCGGCGGTCTTCGAGGCGGTCTGGTTGGCGCCGAGGGTGAACAGCCCGACCTTCGGGGTGGCGCCGACCGCGCTGTTGGTGAGGGTCGTCAACGCGGTCCAGGTCGTCCCGTCGGCCGAGTACGACGCGGTGAAGGTGTCGCCGCTGCGAGCGAGCCGCAGATGCCACACCGCACCGGTCAGGTTGGCCGCCTCCGGCTGCGGGTTCTGGACCACCCCGCCGATCTCGCTGCGGAACTCGATCCGCCGCGTCACCGGCTGGCCGGCCTGGTTGTCCGCGATGTAGTCGAACTTCAGATAGTTGTCGTCGTCCGCCTGCACGATGAGGCCGGCCTGCTGGTACTGCTCGTTCAGCAGGCTGCCGTCGACCTTCGTCTCCAGGGTCCAGTCGCCCGACGGCGCGGTCTGGAGGATGAAGTTCTTCGGCCCGGTGTTGTCGCCGCCGTAGATGTCACCGTTGGGCACGTCGATGCGCAGCGCGCCACCGGTGACCCGGTAGCCGTTCGGGTCCTCGCGCAGGATCGCGTTCCACCGGCACTTGTCCAGCGTGTCGCCGGTGAACTCGTCCGACGGCACGACCGGCCCGGCCGGGGCGTCCGGCGTGATCTGGAACCAGTCGAAGCTGGCGTCCACCACCGGCGCCTCGGTGCCGCCGTTGAGCGCGAAGAGCCCGATCCGCGGCTTGGTGATGCCGTCGAGCGCGGCCGACCGGCCGGCCGGGGTGAAGGTCTGCCCGTCGGCCGAGACGGCCGCCGTCAGGTTCGTCCCGTCGCTGGTGATCCGCAGGTGCACGGTGTCACCCGCCGGTGCGGCGGTGCTGTCCGCGGCCTCGTTGCGCGGCGTGCCGGCCGTCTCCCGGATGAACTCCACCCGCCGGCTGCCGTTGTACAGCAGGTCCAGCTTGGCGTAGTTGTCGTCGTCGCCGTACACCATGATGCCGGCCTGCTGGTAGTTGGCCGTCACCGGCAGGGTGACCTTGGTGGTCACCTGCCAGGCCCCGGTCGGTGCCGGCTGGAGGACCAGGTTGGTGGCGTCGTTACGGGCGCCGTAGAGGTCGCCCACCGCGGTGGGCAGCCGCAGCGCGCCGCCGGAGACCGAGTAGAGCTGGTTCTCCCGGACCACGCTGCTCCACCGGCCCTTGTCGAGGCTGGAGCCGTTGAAGTCGTCCGAGCGCGCCCCCAGGCAGGACGTGTTCGGCGCGTCCACCCGCACCGGCACCGTGGCGTACGACTTCGCGCCCACGCTGTCGGTCACCGTCAGAGTGGCGGTGAAGGTTCCCGGGCTGGTGTAGGTGTGGCTGGCGTCCAGGGTGGTCGCCGTGCCGCCGTCACCGAAGTCCCAGGCGTACGTCAGCGGGGTGTTCCCCTCGGCGTCGGTGGCCGTGCCGTCGAAGGCGACGGTGACCGGCGCGGTGCCGGTGGCCGGGGTGGCGGTGGCGCTGACCACCGGCGGCGCGTTCTCGGTGACGCCGCGGCCGAGGAAGTCCATCCAGTTGACGTTGAACAGCGACCCCGCGCCGCCGTTCGGGTCCCGGGCGACGAAGTACAGCGTGCCGCTCGCGGCGCCGGTCACCGGCGCGGTCACGTCCGTGTACGTCTGCCACCCGCCGGTGCCCGGCACGGTGGCCGTGGCGACCACCGGTCCGTCGACGGCGCCGGCGCGGACCTCGACCCGGCCTCCGGCGCCGGCCGAGGCGGCCCGGAAGCGGATGTCGGTGACGTTGGTCAGGTTCGCCGGGGCGAGCGACCACCAGTCGCCGTCCTCGATGAACCCGATGTTCTGGCCGCCGCCGGCGGTGTCGCCGCCGGTCTCCCGCTGCACGCCGGCGTCGCCGCCGCCCGTGCTCACCGGCGCGCGCCCGGTGGCGGTGAAGTACTCGGCCTGCTTGCGCTTGGGCTGCAACTGCTCGATCGCCCGGCCGGTGAGCGGGCCGGCCCCGCCGGCGCCGCCCTCGTCGGTGTAGGTGGCCTCGAAGACCGCGAAGACGTTCGCCTCGGCGCCGTGCCCGGAGGCGAGCGACGTCTGGACGATGCCGGTGCAGCCGGTGTGCTGCTCCAGCGGGTGGGCGTGCTCGTCGTGACCGAGCAGCACCTGGAGCCGCACCCGGTCGCAGTCGATCTGCCCGTCCTCCGGGTCGGTCACCTTGACGGTGTAGCGGACCTGGTCACCCCAGTCGAAGAAGCCGCCGTCGGGCGGGAACTCGATGGTCACCGTCGGCGCGGTGTTGCCCACGGTGACCGGCACGTTGGCCACCGCGGTACGGCCCTTCGGGTTGGTGACGGTGAGCTGGGCGGTGAAGCTGCCCGCCGTGGCGTACGTGTGCGTCGGGTTGGCCTCGGTGGAGGTCTGCCCGTCGCCGAAGGCCCAGGCGTAGGTGAGCGTGCCACCGTCCGGGTCCCGTGAGCCGGCGCTGGAGAAGGTGACCGTCAGCGGTGCGGGCCCCGACGTCGGGGTGGCCGCGGCCACCGCGATCGGCGCGCGTTCACCGGCGATGTAGTCGATCCGGTAGATGCCGGAGTTGTCGTTGTTGCCGCCGAAGCCGCTGCCCCACTCGATCAGGTAGAGCGCGCCGTCCGGGCCGAACTCGAAGTCCATCGGCCGGATCATGCTCATCCCGGTGAGCAACTGGTTGATGTCCACCAACGACTTGCCGTCGGCCGTCACCTGCATGGTGTACATCTTCGACTGGTTCCACTCGCCGAGCAGCGCCTTGCCGTCGTAGTACGCCGGCCACTTCCGGTCGGAGTCGAGGTCGGCGTCGTACCGGTAGACCGGGCCGCCCATCGGGGCGCCGCCGCCGCCGATCTCCGGATACCGCGCGTCACCGGCGTACCCGTAGTCGACGGTCGCCGGGACGACCGGCGGGAGGTTGGTCAGGCCGGTGTTGTTGGGCGAGTTGTTCACCGGAGCCGCGCAGTCGAACTTCGCCCCACTCGGGCCGGACGGGAACGTGTAGTCGTTGTACGCCTCGTTCGTCCCGGTGCAGTACGGCCAGCCGTAGTTGCCGGGGGTGACGATGTTCCACTCGACCAGGCCCCGGGGGCCGCGGTTCGGGTTGTCCGCGTTGGCGTCCGGCCCGTAGTCCGCGACGTAGAGGGTGTCGGTGCCCGGGTCGGTGCCGATCCGGAACGGGTTGCGAAAGCCCATCGCGTAGATCTCGGGCCGGGTCTTGTCGGTGCCCGGCGCGAAGAGGTTGCCCGCCGGCACGGTGTACGTCCCGTCGTCCTCCGGGTGGATCCGGATCACCTTGCCGCGCAGGTCGTTGGTGTTGCCGGAGGTGCGCTGCGCGTCGAAGTCCTGGCGGCCCGGCCGTTCGTCGATCGGCGTGTACGCGCTCGACTCGAACGGGTTGGTGTTGTCACCGGTGGCCAGGTAGAGGTTGCCGTCGCCGTCGAAGGCCATGCTGCCGCCCGCGTGGCAGCAGGTGTTGCGCTGGGTGTCGACCCGCAGCACCTGCTTCTCGCTGGCCGGGTCGATGGTGTCGCCGGTCACCGTGAACCGGGACAGCAGGTTGCGCGCGATGCCGTCGTTCGGGGCGTAGTAGAGGTACACCCACTTGTTGGTGGCGAAGTCCGGGTCGAGCCGGATGCCGATCAGGCCGTCCTCGTTGCCGGTGAAGACGTCCAGGTCGACGGCGGTGACGGTGCTGCCGGTGTCTGGCTTGACGATCTGCACCCGGCCGTCGCGCTCGACGTAGAAGACCCGCCCGTCCGGGGCGATGTCCAGCTCCATCGGGTTACTGGTGTTGCTGTCAAGGGCGACCTTCTCGAAGCTCGCGGTCTTCGAGGCGCCGCAGTCGGCGTCGACCACGCCGGCCGCCGTCTGGATGCCACCGAGCAGATGCTCGAGGAACTCGGGCTCGGCGTACGACTCCCGGGTGTGCCCGCCCCCCGTGTACCAGGAGCGGCCGCCGTCGAAGTCCTGGCACCAGGCGATCGGGTGGTCGGCGCCCATCGCGCCGGCGCCCGGGGTGTAGCTCTTCTCGTCCAGGCTGGCCAGCACGTGCACGTCGGGCCGGGGGTTGGTCTGGTAGTTGTACCACTCGTCGAAGCGGGACCAGCGGTCCGGAAGCTCGGCGGTGGACGGGTGGGCGTGGTCCTCGACCTTGACCGTGGCCTGCTGGTTCGCCGGGTGGTTGGCGAAGTACGCGCCGACCAGGTCGCCGTACCAGGCCCAGCTGTACTCGGTGTCCGAGGCGGCGTGGATGCCGACGTAACCGCCGCCGGCCCGCACGTAACGCTCGAACGCGGCCTGCTGCTCGGCGTCCAGGACGTCGCCGGTGGTGGAGAGCCAGATCACCGCCTTGTACTTCGCCAGATTGGCGTCGGTGAACGCGCCGCCGTCCTCGGAACTGTCCACGGTGAATCCGTTGGCCGTACCGAGTTGCTGGATGGCGGCGAGTCCGGTGGGAATGGAGTCGTGCCGGAAGCCGGCCGTCTTGGAGAACACCAGGACGGAGAAGGGATCGGCCGCGGCCTTTGGCGCCTTCGGCGCCACCTGGCTGACCGGGGCCGCGGCTCGCGCGTCCCGCGGGGGGACCTGGGCGGCGGCCGGAGCCGCCTGCGCGGGCAGGCCGAACAGGGTCGTCGAGGCCAGGGCCAGGGAGATCAGGGTCGCGGTGATGGGTACGCGGGCACGACGAGAATGGGGCACGCCGCCTCCTATGTCGCGGTGGACAGGATCGCGGGGGCCGGCTCGCCGAAGACCGTCCCGGATGGAGCCGGTGCGGGCGCCGTGCCAGGGCGCCCACGCCGGCATTTTTGTCGAATCGCTGAACAAATTAATTCGGTTGGATCAATGTCCGGCAAGATGTCGACGGGTAACGGTTCTGCAACGGTGGGCGACATTCCGAACAGGACCGTATGAAGCGCCCAGCGAATCCGGTCCGTCGCGGCCCGCCGACCCCGCCTTGGCAGCCCGACGGATCTGTCGTACGGTGACACGCAAGTAACCCACGGGAGCCCGGTGTACCGGGCTGAGAGGGGGGCTGACAGCCCCCGACCGTCGAACCTGATCCGGGTAATGCCGGCGCAGGGAGGAGCGTTGCCATGCCGTCCCTTGGGCGACTGCATCTGATCACCGACACCCGACCCGGGCGGGACCCGCTCACCGTGGTCCGGGCCGCCCTCACCGCGGCCCGCGCCGACCTGGTGGTGCAGGTCCGGGTCGAGGACTCCGCCACCGACCGCGAGGCCTACGACCTGGCCCGCCGGGTGCTCGCGCTCTGCGCCGCGTACGGGGCGACCTGCCTGGTCAACGACCGGCTGCACGTGGCGCTGGCGGTGGGCGCCGCCGGCGGGCACGTCGGGGCCGACGACCTGCCGGTCGCCGCCGCCCGCCGGGCGCTCGGCCCCACCGGCGTGCTGGGGGCCACCGCCCGGGCCCCGGGAACGGCGATCGAGGCCGTCGCCGCGGGGGCCAGCTACCTGGGCGTCGGGCCGTGCCACGCCACCAGCACCAAGTCCGGGTTGCCGGACCCGATCGGCCCGGAGGGGGTACGCGCGGTCACCGGCGCGGTCGACGTTCCGGTCATCGCGATCGGTGGGGTGACCGCCGCCCGCGTGCCGGCGCTGCGAGCCGCCGGGGCGTACGGGGTGGCCGTGGTCGGAGCGGTCTCCACCGCCGTCGACCCGGCCCGGGCCACCGCCGAGCTGCTCGGAGCCCTGACGTGCTGACCGGCCGGTCCCCGTCGACCCCGTTCGACGACCGGGCCCGGCCGGACGTCGCGGTGGTGGGGGCGGGACCGATCGGGTTGGCGATCGCCTGGCGGTGCGCCGCCCGTGGGCTCCGGGTGGTGGTGCACGATCCAGCCCCCGGCTCGGGGGCGTCGGCGGTGGCCGCCGGCATGCTCTCCCCGGTGGCCGAGGCGTACTTCGGTGAGCGGGAGCTGACCGGGTTGCTGCTGGCGTCCGCCGCCCGCTGGCCGGCGTTCGCCGACGAGCTGACCGAGGCGAGCGGCGCCGAGCTGGGCTACCGGACCGAGGGCACCCTGATCGTCGGGTCGACCGGCGACGACCTGGCCGAGGCGCGTCGGCTCTGGGCGTACCAGCAGGGATTGGGCCTGCCGGTCACCCCGTTGCGCCCCACCGAGCTGCGCGACCGCGAGCCGGCGCTCGCGCCCCGGGTGCGCGGCGGGGCGCTCGCGCCCACCGACCACCAGGTCGACCCGCGGTTGCTGGTGCCGGCGCTGCGCACGGCCGCGCAGCGGGCCGGCGCGGTGCCCGTCCCGCAGGCGGTCCGTGCTCTGTCCGAGGTGGACGCCCGGGTCACCGTGGTCGCCGCCGGCTGCGGCGCCGCCGCCCTCACCGGCCTGCCCGTGCGGCCGGTGAAGGGCCAGATCCTCCGGCTGCGCGCGCCCGGCGGCGCCACGCCGGGCTTCCGGCACGTGATCCGCGGGTACGCCGACGGCGAGCAGGTCTATCTGGTGCCCCGCGCCGACGGCGAGGTGGTGCTCGGCGCGACGGTCGAGGAGCGGTCGGACACCACGGTCACCGCCGGCGCGGTGCTGCGCCTGCTCCGTGCCGGCGTCGACCTGCTCCCCGAGCTGGCCGAGTACGACCTGGTCGAGACGGTCGCCGGGCTGCGCCCGGGCACCCCGGACAACGCGCCGATCCTCGGGCCGATCCCCGGGCGGCCGGACGTGCTGGCCGCCACCGGGCACCACCGGCACGGCATCGTGCTCACCCCGGTCACCGCGGACCTGATCGCCGACCTGGTCACCAGCGGCGTGGCCGATCCGCTGCTCACGCCCTTTCATCCCGGCCGGTTCGTCGCTGCCGGCCCGGAATCCGGCAACGCGGCCGGTCCCGGTACCCGCGGGTCGGCTGGGCGCGGCGCCGGGCCTGGTGCTGCCGAGGTCGGCGGACCTGATCGGACGACGGAGGAGGACCGGTGGAGTTGACGGTGAACGGAAGCGGACGCAGCGTCCTGGGTGGCGCGTCGGTGGCCGACCTGGTCAGCGAGGTCGCCCCGCAGCAGCGCGGGGTGGCGGTCGCGGTCAACGGCGAGGTGGTGCCCCGGGCCGGTTGGTCGACGACGGTGCTGCGCGACGGTGACCGGGTCGAGGTGCTCACCGCCGCGCAGGGCGGGTGAGGGGCATGCCGTTCGAGCTGGGCGGGGCGACCTTCACCTCGCGGCTGATCCTCGGCACCGGTGGCGCCGCGAACCTGCACGTGCTGGAGCAGGCGATCCGGGCGTCCGGCACCGAGCTGGTCACTCTGGCGCTGCGCCGGGTGGACACCGCTCCGGGCTCCGCCGGTGGGCTGCTGGAGCTGCTCGACCGGTGCGGGGTGCGGCTGCTGCCGAACACCGCCGGCTGCCACACCGCGACCGAGGCGGTGAAGGTGGCCCGGCTGGCCAGGGACGCGTTCGACACCGACTGGATCAAGCTGGAGGTGATCGGTGACGAGCGGACCCTGCTGCCCGACGGGGTCGAGCTGCTCCGCGCCGCCGAGGAACTTGTCGCCGACGGGTTCACCGTGCTGCCGTACACCAGCGACGATCCGGTGCTCGCCCGCCGGCTGGCCGACGTGGGCTGCGCCGCGGTGATGCCGGCCGGCGCGCCGATCGGCTCGGGGCTCGGCATCGGCAACCCGCACCACATCCGGCTGATCCGGCAGGGCGTGGACGTACCGGTGATCCTGGACGCCGGCATCGGCACCGCGTCCGACGCGGCGCTGGCGATGGAGCTGGGCTGCGACGCGGTGCTGCTGGCCAGCGCGGTCACCCGGGCCGCCGATCCGGTGGCGATGGCGACGGCGATGCGGTACGCGGTCGAGGCCGGCCGGTTGGCCGCCGGCGCCGGCCGGATCGCCCGCCGCTTCCACGCCCTGCCGTCCACCCCCGACGAGGGGCGACCCGACCTGTGACCCCGCCGTCCGGTGTCGTCCTGCTGACCGATCGGCTCGTCGCGCGCGGCGGGCTCGACCTGGTGGTGGCGGGCGCCGTCGCCGGGGGAGTGCGGTGGGTGGTGCTGCGGGAGAAGGACCTGCCCCGCGCCGAGCGCGCCGCCCTCGCCGCCGGCCTGCGCGCGATCCTTGCCGACGTCGGCGGAACCCTGATCGTGGCGGGCCCCGACCCGCTCGACGGCGACGCCGTGCACCTGCCCGCCGCCGGCCCCTACCCGCCACCGACCCACCGGCTCGTCGGCCGCTCCTGCCACAACCAGTCCGAGCTGCACCGCCTCACCACCGAGCACTACGCAACCGTCTCCCCGGTCTGGCCCACGAAGACGAAGCCCGGTTACGGCCCGCCCCTAGGACCGGACGGCCTGCGGAAGCTGGTCGAGGCCAGCCCCGTGCCGCTGCTGGCCCTAGGCGGAGTGGAAACCCCAGAACACGTAACCGCCTGCATCCAAGCGGGAGCCGCCGGCATAGCCGTACTGGGCGCACTGATGCGAGCCCAAGACCCCGCCGAAACAGCCGCCACCCTGACCAGCGCTTATGCAAAGGCGGTCACCCCGGAGCTTCTCCAAGCCCGCGCGGAGGCACCCAGGTCCCCACGACGGGGGCTGCGGCCGACCGTGCCCACGCAGGGATCAAGCCTGACCGCCCGGAGTGGGCACGGTCGGCCGCAGCCCTCAAGAGCGACCAACGAGGAGACATGACCCCGCGCACAATCCTCACCATCGCCGGCTCCGACTCCGGCGGCGGCGCCGGCATCCAGGCCGATCTGAAGGTTTTCGCGGCGCTCGGCGCGTACGGCACCAGCGTCCTCACCGCGATCACCGCGCAGAACACCCGGGGCGTCGACGCCGTCCTGCCGTTGCCCCCGCGCACGGTCACCGAACAGCTGGACAGCGTGCTCGCCGACTTCACGGTCTGCGCGGTCAAGACCGGGATGCTCGGCAATCCGGCCGTCGCCGACGCCGTGGCCGAGGCCGCCCGGGACGGCCGTTTGCCCCAGCTCGTCGTCGACCCGGTGCTCGTCGCCACCAGCGGCCACCGGCTCGGCGTGGTGAGCGCGGTCGAGCGGCTCCTGCCGTACGCCCGGGTGGCGACGCCGAACTGCGCGGAGGCCGCCGCCATCACCGGGCGCCCGGTGGACGACGTGGCCGGGATGGTCGCGGCCGCCGAGGCCCTCGCGGCCGGCGGCCCGGAGTACGTGGTGGTCACCGGCGGCGACCTGGACGGGGTCGAGGCGGTCGACGTCCTGCACGGAGACGGCGGCAGCACCGTGTTGCGGGCACCTCGGGTGGACACCCGGCACACCCACGGCACCGGGTGTTCGTTCTCGGCGGCGGTCGCCGTGCGGCTGGCGTTGGGCGATCCGGTGCCGGCGGCGGTCGGGGTCGCCAAGGAGTACGTGCTCCGCGCTCTGACCGGGGCGCGGAGTTGGGAACTGGGCGCGGGCCGCGGGCCGCTGGATCACTTCGGCTGGTCCGCTTGATCACCAGGGAGACTGTCATGCAGGCACGAGGCAAGGTGTACGTCGAGGGTTCGCGGCCGGATGTCCGGGTGCCGTTCGCCGAGGTGGCGCTGACCGGCGACCATCCTCCGGTGCGGCTCTACGACACGTCCGGCCCCGGTTCCGACCCGGAGGTGGGGTTGCCGCCGCTGCGCGGGCCGTGGATCGCCGAGCGGGGTGACGTCGCCCCGGTGCGGGGCGCGGGTACGCCGTTGGCCGGGGTGGACGGGCGACGGCCGACCCAGCTCGCGTACGCGCGGGCCGGTGTGGTGACGCCGGAGATGGAGTTCGTGGCGATCCGCGAGAACGTCGACCCGGAGCTCGTCCGGGCCGAGATCGCCGCCGGCCGGGCGGTGCTGCCGCTCAACGTCAACCACTCGGAGTGCGAGCCGGCGATCATCGGCAAGGCGTTCCTGGTCAAGGTGAACGCCAACATCGGCACCTCGGCGGTTAGCTCGTCCGTCGCCGAGGAGGTGGAGAAGCTGACCTGGGCCACCCGGTGGGGTGCGGACACGGTGATGGACCTGTCCACCGGCAAGCGGATCCACGAGACCCGCGAGGCCATCGTGCGGAACTCGCCGGTGCCGATCGGCACGGTGCCGATCTACCAGGCGCTGGAGAAGGTCGGCGGCGACCCGGTGAAGCTGAGCTGGGAGGTGTTCCGGGACACCGTGATCGAGCAGGCCGAGCAGGGCGTGGACTACATGACGGTGCACGCCGGGGTGCTGCTGCCGTACGTGCCGCTGGCGGTGGACCGGGTGACCGGGATCGTCTCCCGAGGTGGCTCGATCATGGCGGCCTGGTGCCTGGCGCACCACGAGGAGAACTTCCTCTACACCAACTTCGCTGAGCTGTGTTCGCTGCTCGCGAAGTACGACGTGACGTTCTCCCTCGGCGACGGGCTGCGCCCCGGCTCGATCGCCGACGCCAACGACGAGGCGCAGTTCGCCGAGCTGCGCACCCTCGGCGAGCTGACGAAGGTCGCCTGGGAGCACGACGTCCAGGTGATGATCGAGGGCCCGGGTCACGTGCCGATGCACAAGATCAAGGAGAACGTGGACCTCCAGCAGGAGTGGTGCCACGAGGCGCCCTTCTACACGCTCGGCCCGCTGACCACCGACATCGCGCCCGCGTACGACCACATCACCTCGGCGATCGGCGCCGCGATGATCGGCATGTTCGGCACCGCGATGCTCTGCTACGTCACCCCGAAGGAGCACCTCGGCCTGCCGGACCGCGACGACGTCAAGGCGGGCGTGATCGCGTACAAGATCGCGGCCCACGCGGCGGATCTGGCCAAGGGGCACCCCGGCGCGCAGGCGTGGGACGACGCGCTGTCCAAGGCGCGGTTCGAGTTCCGCTGGGAGGACCAGTTCAACCTGTCTCTGGACCCGGAGACGGCGCGCTCGTACCACGACGCCACGCTGCCCGCCGAGCCGGCGAAGACGGCGCACTTCTGCTCGATGTGCGGCCCGAAGTTCTGCTCCATGAAGATCACCCAGGAGCTCAAGGAGTACGCGGCCCGTGGCATGAAGGACAAGTCGGCGGAGTTCGTCTCCGGCGGCGGAAAGGTCTACCTGCCGCTGGCCTGATCCGCCTGCCCTGCGCTGGCCCGCCCCACACACGGGGCGAGCCAGCGCGGGGCTGCGGGGTCAGTCGCGGTGGTGTCGCCCGGTGGAGCGCAGCGAGCGGCGGCCGTTCTCCTGCTCCGGCTCGTTGTCCGCCACCGGCTTGCCCAGGCCCGCGACCCAGTCGACGAACTCCTCGTCCTGTGCCGGTAGCGGCTCGGTCGCATCCGGCACGGGCTCGCTCTCCTCTTCGGCGCGGGACCGGTTGCGGCGGAACAGCCCGCCGAGCCGTCCCCGGCGGGAGGACTGCTCGGCGTCGTTCCCGGCAGCCGGTGTGGCCGGTCGGGCGTCGGCGCTCGCCGGACCGCCAGCCTCGGTGCCAACGCCGGTCTGCTCCGGCGGAGCGACCGAGGTCGGGGTGGCTTGTCCCGCCGGGTCGGACGGCACAGCCTCGGCGGCCACGTCCGGTGTGCGGGCAGACCGTCGCCATCGGGAGGCCGCCCGGTCGGACGCGCTGCGCGGGCCGGCGGGTGTTGCCGGGCCGGTCGGGCTCGACGATCCGGTGGGAGATGCCGGGTCGCCGGCCGCGGGCGAGCCGGTCGACGCCGGTGAGGTGGCGCCCGTCGACAACGGGTCTGCCGCCCCCTCGCGGCGGGCGGTGGCGAAGGCGTCCCAGGTGCTGGCCTTGCTCAGGTCCGGCAGGGGTGCTCGGTGCCGGGGGCGCGGCGTCCGCCCGGCCGGCTCCTCCGGACCGTCCGATGCGGCCGGTTCCGGGGCGCCGGCCTGTGCGGGCGCGGTCCATGCCGGGGTGACCGGCCAGGCCGGCGCGGCCGGGGTCCAGCGATCCGGCTCCGGGCCGGCGGCTGCCGCCACCCCGAACAGCGGCCCGGAGGAACCCGCCGCGGTCGCGGACCGCTCGGTGTCGGTGGCCTGGTCGGTCCGCGGCACGACGGCGGCTGCGGAACCGGCGGCCGGCTCGGCCGCCGCCCGGCCGGTGGTGGCGGCGGAACGTGCCGCCGGGGCCGCGGTGGCCGGGCTTGCCGTCGAGTCGGCGGTGGCGGACCGTGCCGCCGCGGCGGCGGTGGCCGGGCTTGCCGTCGGGTCGGCGGTGGCGGACCGTGCCGCCGGGTCGGCGGTGGCGGGGCTTGCCGTCGGGTCGATGGCGGCGGAACGTGCCGCCGGGGCGGTGTTTGCGGCCGGGGTCGCCTCGGGTGTCCCGGCTCCCCGACCGGGCTCGGTGCCCGGTGCGTCCGTGCCGGGGCGGGGCCTGTCGGTGTCCGCACCGGACCCGGTGCCGTCGGTGGCCTTGGCCGGCCGGGTGGTCTTCCTGGCGCGGCCAGCGGTGGTGGACCGGGCCGGGTCGGCCACGGCCTCCAGGTCGGACGGCGTCGTACCGTCGGCCACGTCCGAGGTCGGGGCCGCCGGGGCGGACTTCGGCTTGCGGGTCCGGCGCGGCTTGGGCGGCGGTGCGTCGGCGGCGCCGTTGCCAGCCGCGTCCGCGCTCTCGCTGGTCGTCTCCCCGCCGGCCGTGCCGGTTGTGGCCGTGCCGGTGCTCTTGCTCGCCGGGCTCGCGCTCGCGCTGGTCGTGTTCGCGCTCGTCCTGGTCGCGCTCGCCGTGGCCGTCTCCGTGCTCGCGCTGGTCGTGCCGTCGTCGGTCGGGCCGTTGTTCGCCGGGCCTTCGCCGGTCGGCGGGGCCGTGCCGGTCGGCAGGGCGGTGCCGGTCGTGGACGTCGCCGCGGTGCTGGTCGAGCCGTCGCCGCCAGGTTCGCCCGTCGCAACGGCGGGGTCGACCACGGTCCGGCCCGCCCGGGAGGAGGCACTCGGGCCGGTGAGGTCGGTGGTGGCCGCCCGGGTCGGCTCGGCGGGGGCAGCCACGTCGACGGCGGACGTGCGGGTGCCGCGCCCCGGTCGGGTGGCCTCGGTCGACCCGACCACCCGCTGGTCGACGCCGGCCGGCCCGTCCTGGGCCGGACCGCCGCTACTCGGCCCGCCCGTGCTCGGCTCGGCGGCACTCAGTCCGCCCGTGCCCGGCTGGGCGGCACTCAGTCCGCCCGTGCTCGGCTGGGCGGCACTCAGTCCGCCCGTGCCGGGCTTGGCCGTGCTCGGCTCGCCTGCGCTCGGCCCGGCCGTGCTCCGTGCAACGGGGGCGGCGCTCGTCGCGGGGTGACCGGCGTCGTCGATGTGGTGGCGGGGGCGACCGGCCGGTCGGGGCACCGGGGCGCCGGTCGGGTCGGCGGGCACCGAACCGTGCTGGCCGGTCCCCGAGGCCGCCGGCCAGTCCCAGTGGGCCGGGACGGTGCGGACAGCGCCGGTGCCGTCGGCGGCGCGCAGGTCGTGCCCGGCGCCGGTGCCGGCCAGGTCCGCGCCGGCGGGTTCGGCGGCGTCCCGGTCGTCCGCCGGGGTCGCCGATTCTTTGCCGGGCAGGGCCGGGCCGGCGGGCAACGGGCGCAGGATGTTGGTGGGTTCGATCGCCAGTGGATCGGCGGTGCGGGCACGCACCGGCCAGCGCAGCAGGGCGGCGGCGGCCGCGCCGAGCGCGCCGGCGAGGATCGCGATCAGCGCGCCGTAGTAGGGGGTGGTCTGGTAACGATCCACCGCGTCGCCGGGGCCGGCGGTCAGGTAGGCGAACGCCACCAGCACCGGGCCGGCCACCCCGGTGGCCCCGCTGATCAGTGGGACCTGGCCCCGCCAGCGGGCCAGCCCGGCGGTTGCCGCGCCGGCCAGCAGTGCCGTGAGGGGCAGCAGGACCAGCGCCAGGCGCTGTGCCGCGTCGTCGTCCAGCCAGCTCGGCTCCAGGACGCCGAGCCGGACCGTGGGCAGGGGGCCCGTGGTGCCGAGTGACGGCAGGACGGAGACGAGCGCCAGCACCCAGATCGCACCCGCCACCGCCGCCATGTTCCAGCCCAGCTCGGGCCGGACCAGGACGGCGATCGCCGCCCCGGCTCCGATCACCGCGCCGAGCACGGCGCAGATGCCGACCGCCCAGACCGGGTCGACGGAGATCAGCTCGGCGGCCCGGGCGGGCTGCATGCAGAGCGGGGCGACGACGGTGGCGCCGAACGCGGCCGCGGCGCCGATGGCCAACTGCCGGCCTGTGCTCGCCGGCACGGCGTCCCGGCGGGCCAGGCGTCCGGTCAGGACGGCGCCGGCGACGGCGGCGTTTGCGGCGAACCAGCCCACCCAGACGAGCTGGGCCGGCCACTGATTGACGGTCGTGCCGGTGAAGGCGCCGGTGAGCCGGACGATGCCGAATCCGTACGCGACGCCGAGCTGGCCGGCTCCGGCCAGCACGCTCACCCCGAGCGCCGTGAGCAGCAGTCTGCCCCAGGTCCGAAAGGCCATGTCCGGCACGTTACGCACCTGGTACACCCGATCGCCACCGGCGCGCCGCGCGGCGCGCCCGGCGCGCCCGGCGCGGCTACTTGAGTTCGACCAGCCGAGCGAGGTACGTCGTATCCCCGACATTGGTGAGCATGTGCACCGCTCCCGGGTCCCGGTAGACGACGCCGCCGGTGGGTTCGTCGGCGTCGATCAGGGTGCCGTCGACCGTCTGCACGACGTTCTTCGCGCCCTCGACCGCCACCACCAGGTAGGGGTGGTCGTGCCGGTGCAGCGGCTGACGCTCGCCCGGTTCGAGTCGGATGTGCCAGACCCGCACCCGGTCGTTCTCGTACACGATCTCCTGGCCCACCGGCCCGAGTTCGGTCCCGTCGAACACGTCGGTCATCGTTCTCCGTCCAGTTGCGGAAGTACCTCGGCGGCGATCAGTTCGAGGTGGTCCAGATCAGCGAAGTCGATCAGGCGCAGGTGCACCCGGGTGGCGCCGACCGCGGCGAACTCGCCGATCCGCTGCACGAGTTGCGCGGGTGAGCCGACCACCGGGTCCTCCGGAGGCAGCGCGCTCTTCTCGTGCAGTGGCGCGGCCCGTCGCTGCGCCTCGGCGTCGGTCCGCCCGATGGCCACCACGATCCCGGCGGAGAGCACCAGCGGCGCCCGCCCGGACTCCGTCCGGCCGCTGCGGTCGCACGCCTCGCGTACCCGGTCGTACGCCTTGGCGGTCTCCGCCACGGACTTGAACGGCATGTTGAACTCGTCGGCGTACCGGGCGGCCAGTTCGGGGGTGCGCTTGGGACCGCGCCCGCCCACGATGATCGGCGGGCCGGGCACCTGCACCGGCTTGGGCAGGGCCGGCGCGTCCACCAGCCGGTAGTGGTCGCCGGCGTAGCTGTACGTCTCGCCCGGCGGCGTCCGCCACAGCCCGGTGATCACCTCAAGCTGCTCGGCGAGCCGGTCGAAGCGTTCTCCGACGGCGGGGAACGGAATGCCGTACGCGATGTGCTCGCGCTCGTACCAGCCGGCGCCGATGCCCAGCTCGACCCGGCCGCCGCTCATCTGGTCGACCTGCGCGACCTGCACCGCGAGGGGGCCGGGCAGGCGGAAGGTGGCCGACGTCACGAGGGTGCCGAGTCGGATCCGCTCGGTCTCCCGGGCCAGCGCGGCGAGGGTCAGCCAGGCGTCCGTCGGGCCGGGCAGGCCGGGGTCGTCGCCCATCGACCGGTAGTGGTCGGCGCGGAGGAAGCCCTCGTAGCCGCAGGCCTCGACCAGCCGGGCGAACCGGAGCTGATCGTCGTAGCTGGCGCCCCGGTGCGGCTCGGTGAAGACCGACACCCGCATGCTCATCGTCCTTCCGCGCCGGCCGCGGCCGGCTGGTCGCGTTCCATCAACAGCTCGTGCAGGTCGGCGCTGACGCGTGCGACGTCGGCGAGGTGGGCGTTGCGGCCCAGGGTGCGGGGTCGGGGGATGGTCACGTCGACGATCTTGCGGATCCGGCCGGGGCGGGGGCTCAGCACGACCACCCGGTCGGCGAGCAGCACGGCCTCGTCGATCGAGTGGGTGACGAAGACGATGGTGGGCTTGTTCTCCATGTGCACCCGCTGGAGTTCGCCGGAGAGTTCCTCGCGGGTGAGCGCATCGAGCGCGGAGAACGGCTCGTCCATCAGCATCACCCGGGGGTCGCCGATCAGCGATCGGCACAGCGACACGCGCTGCTGCATGCCGCCGGAGAGCTCGTGCGGCAGGCGCTTCTCGAAGCCGGCCAGCCCGGCCACGTCGAGCAGTTGCCGGGCCCGTTCGCGGTGCTTCGCGCGGCTCCAGCCGAAGATCTCCGCGGGCAGGAGAACGTTGTCCAGGACGGTGCGCCAGGGCAGCAGCGCCGGCTTCTGGAACAGCATGGCGATGTCCCGGCGGGGCCGGGTGATCGGCGTACCGTCCACGGTGATCTCGCCGGCGGTCAGCGGGAGCAGCCCGGCCACCAGCCGCAGCAGGGTGGACTTGCCGCAGCCGGAGCGGCCGAGCACGGCGACGAACTCGCCCTCGGCGACGTCGAGGTCGATGCCCCGCAGCGCTTCCACCCGGCCGGACCGGCCTTCGAAGGTACGGGACACCCCGGACAGTCGGATCATCTCCGGCGGACCTCCGCTGAGTGGACGGTCAGGAATCCGGCAAAGGCTATCCGGCTTCTCTCCCTATCGCACCGTCCGGGGTGGTCGTCAGGTTGTTTCCGTTCCGCAACCCGATACGCCTGGCGTCGCAAAGGTGGGTTTCTCGTACGCTGTGCCCGCGAAGAGTCCCCTCACGATGGCGGTGCCCGGCTTCCACCCCTCCCGCCGGTTCCGCCGCGACAACCCCCTCCGGTGCCTGCCGGCCCCGGTCGGAAAGGACATGGTGCACTGATGAGAAGGCTGACCCGTACGGTCGCTACGGCCGCGCTGGCCACTGCCCTCGCCCTTGTTTCCGCCTGCAGCAGCGGGTCGGACTCGTCCGACGACGCCAAGGGTGGCAACGGCGCGGCGCTGGAGAAGGTGACCTACCTCACCTCCTTCGGCAACTTCGGCCGTGACTCCTACGCCTGGGTGGCGAAGGAGAAGGGCTTCTTCAAGGAAGCTGGCTTCGACGTCGAGATCAAGGCCGGGCAGGGCACCGGCGGTGTGATCCAGACCGTGATCGGCGGCCAGGCCGACTTCGGGCCGATCGACCTCACCGGCGGGCTGCTCCAGCTCGGCAACGGCCAGGCGAGGGACTTCGTCGCGGTGGCCGCGATCCAGCAGCGCACGATGGCCGCCATCGCCACCGTCGAGGGCAAGAACATCGCCTCCCCGAAGGACCTGGAGGGCAAGAAGCTCGCCGACACCCCCGGGTCCGTGGTCCGCAACCTCTTCCCGACGTACGCCCGGCTCGCCGGCGTGGACGCCAGCAAGGTGACCTGGGTCAACGGTGATGCGCAGGCGCTGATCGGCACGCTGGCCACCGGCCAGGTGGACGGCATCGGCCAGTTCGTCGTCGGCCAGCCGACCATCGAGGGTGTGGCCAAGAAGAAGGCCGTCATGCTGCCGTACAGCAACGTGATGCAGGACCTCTACGGCAACGTGCTGATCACCTCCTCGAAGATCGCCAAGGAGAAGCCCGAGATGGTGAAGCGGTTCACCGCGGCGCTGCTCAAGGGCCTGGAGTACAGCCTGGCGAACTCCAAGGAGGCCGCCGAGATCCTGAAGAAGAACGTGGACGCCACCAACACGGCGTCCGCCGCCGCCGAGCTGGAACTGATGGCCGCGTACGTGCGTTCCGGCAACTCCGGCACCGCCATCGGCACGCTGGACAGCGGCCGGGTCGCCAAGAGCATCGCGATCCTGCAGGGCGCGGGCGCGCTGAAGCAGAACATCACCCCCGAGCAGATCATCGACTTCAGCCTCGCGCCGAAGGCCTGATCGTCCGGTCGTCACCTGGGGGTACGTCCCGCCGGCTCCGGTGGGGCGTACCCCCGTCGCTCGTCGGCCCAGGTGGGGCCGTGGCATATCGAGGAGGACAAGATGACCGACGTCCGGGCAGCGGAGCCGGTGGCGGAGGTGCCCGCGCCACCGGCTCCGCTGCCCGGACGTCGGTCATCTCTGGCGC
>NZ_RCVJ01000166.1 GCF_003667505.1 Micromonospora sp. BL4 | reverse complement strand
CCAGCGCACCTCCCCGGCCCCGCCCCGGCTCGCGGCCGGCGACGGCGGGGCGTTCTGCAACCGGGTCGACGACGACGGCGGGGCCGGGGAGGTGCGCTGGGGCGTACCGCTGCCGGAGCTGGCCGCCGTGCCGCGGACCGCGCCGGCCGGCGGCGCCGTCCTGGCCGACCACGTGGTGGTGGAGCCGGGCCGCGGCGCGGTGGTCGAGGCGGCGGCGGCGCCCGGCGCGTCCGGCGGCGCGCTCTCCGTGGTCACCGACCTGGGCCGGCGGTACGTGCTGGCCGACCGGGACGTGCTCGCGATGCTCGGCTACGCCAACGTGCGCCCCCTGCGGCTGCCGGCGGGTCTGGTCAGCCTGGTGCCGGCCGGCGCGACCCTGGACCCGGCCGCCGCGCGGGCCGTCGCCGCCCCCGCCTGAACGGCCGGCGGAGGACCGCGGGCATCAGGCGGCCGGGCGACGCAGGATGGTGACCGCGAAGTCGGCGTCGTCCCGCCACGGGCGCAGGTCCCAGGTGGCGAAGCGATGCTCCAGGCGCAGGCCGGCGGCCACCGCGTCCGCGTCGAAGGCGGTCAGCGGATAGCCGCGATCGGTGCCGAAGCCCACCGCCAGCACGCCGTCCGGGCGCAGGTGCCCGGCGAGCCGGCGCAGCACCTCCGGCTCGGTGCCGGCGGCGACGAAGGCGAGCACGTTGCCGGCCAGCACCGCGGCGTCGAAGGGCTCGGGCTCACCGAGCGCCGGCAGGTCCAGTTCGGCCAGGTCGGCGACCAGCCAGCGCGGGCCGGGGTAGTCGGTGCGGGCGGCGGCCACCAGCGCGGGGTCGGCGTCCACGCCCACCACGGTGTGCCCGCGCGCGGCCAGCGCCGCGCCCACCCGGCCGGTGCCGCTGCCGGCGTCGAGGATCCGGGAGCCGGGCGGCACCATGGCGTCCACCAGCCGGGCCTCGCCCGCCAGGTCCGCTCCCTCGGCCGCGAGCTTCCGGAACCGGTCGATGTACCACTGCGAGTGCTCGGGTCCCGTATCGGTCGCCCAGCGGGTCGGGTTGGCCATGTCGCCACCGTAACCGGGCCGGCGGGGACGTGACGGGTGACCCGGGGGAGCGGGACCCGGGTCACCCGCGTCATCGGCCGGCGTTTGCGCCGGCCGATGACGCCAGGTCTGCTCAGCCCTTCTCCGCGCCGCTGGTCAGCCCCTCGGTGAGCAGGCGCTCGCTGGCGAAGAAGAGAATCACGATGGGCAGGGTGAGGACGACCGACCCGGCCATCAGCACCGTCTTGGGCACCTCCACACCGTCGGCGAGCAGGGACAGGCCGAGTGACACCGTCCACCGGTCGGGTTTGTCGACCAGGAACAGCAACGCGAACAGGAACTCGTTCCACGCGATCATGAAGTCGTAGAGCGCGACCGCCATGATCGACGGCATGGCCAGCGGCAGGCTGACCCGGCGGATGATCCCGAGCCGACCGGCGCCGTCGATCGCGGCGGACTCCTCCAGGCTGACCGGGATCGTCTCGAAGTAGTTCTTCAACATGTAGACCGAGACCGGCAGCGTCTGCGAGATGTAGACGAGCACCAGACCGAACAGTGAGCCGCGCAGCCCGGCCCGCGTGAAGACCACGAACAGTGGGATCGCGATGACGATCGAGGGGAACAGGTAGACCGCCAGGAACAGGAAGTCGACCTGCCGCCGGCCGAAGAACCGCAGCCGGGCCACCGCGTACGCCCCGGGGATCGCCACCACCAGGGTGAGCACGGTCGCCGCGACGGCGACCAGGCCGCTGTTGCGGATGAAGGTGAGGAACCCCTGGCCGCCGTCGGCGGTGGCCTTGAGCACCTCGGCGTACGTGGCGACGGTCAGCTCGCCGAAGCCGACCACCAGTGAGCCGGGGTCGAGCAGCAGCCGCTCGATGGGGCGCACCGACAGCATCAGCATGTAGTAGAAGGGGAAGACGGTGACCACCAGGAACGCGGCGATCACCAGGCGGCGCAGCCAGCGCAGGCTCACCGTCTCGACGACGTCCCGGTCCATCAGCCGACCCTCCGTCCGAAGAAGCGCAGGTAGATCAGCACGAACACGATCAGCACCACGGCCAGCACGACCGCCTGCGCGGCGGCGGCGCCGATGTCGGTCCGCGCGGTGAGGAACTCGTACACCCGCACGCTGACCACCTCGGTGCCGGCCGCCCCGCCGGTGAGCAGGTAGACGTCGTCGAACTTGTTGAAGGTCATGATGAAGCGCAGCACGCCCAGCAGGGCGATCACCGGAAGCAGTTGCGGCAGCAGGATGTGCCGGAACCGCTGGGTGGGGGTGGCGCCGTCGACCCGGGCGGCCTCCTCCAGTTCGCCGGGCACCGCCTGGAGCCGGGCCAGCAGGAACAGGAACGCGAACGGGAAGTACCGCCACGCCTCGAACACGATCACCGTGGCCAGCGCGGTGGACTCCTGGGACAGGAACGGCACCGGGGCGTCCCAGCCGAGCAGCCGCTGACCCCAGTCGTTGACGATGCCGAGCTGCGGGTCGAGCATCACCTGCCAGACGAAGGTCACCGCGACCACCGGCGCTACGTACGGCAGCAGCATGGACGCCCGGACCAGGGTCCGACCGCGGAACGGCCGGCGGACCACCAGGGCGGCGACCAGGCCCAGCAGGATCGACCCGACGGTGCCGCCGAGGCTGTAGACCAGGGTGGTCCACAGGGTGCTGGCGAAGCCGGGGGTGTGCAGCACCCGGTCGATGTTGTCCATGGTGAACTCGCCGAACAGCCCGGTCTTGCGCAGCGTGGCGAGCCGGACCCGCTGGAAGGCGAGCACCACCGTCCAGACGATCGGGATGCCGATGACCGCGATGGTGACGAGCAGGGTGGGGGCGACCAGCGCGAGCCCGGCGCGGGACTCGCGACGCCGCAGGGTCAGCGGTCGGCGACGGGCCGGCGCCGGCCGCTCCCGGGTGGGGGAGCGGCCCGGCCCGGGCGCGGTGGTGGTCAATTGACGCCCGCCTTGATGGCGTCGACGTCCTTCTTGGCTCGCGCGGCGGTGGCCGCCGCGTCGGACTTGCCGGAGATGAGGTCGCTCATCGCCTTGGGCACCGGCAGCTCGCCGAGCATGGCGCCGACCAGCTTGCCCTGCCCCTGGCTGAGCCCCCAGCGTTGGAAGGTGTCCGGGCTGCGGCGCAGCGTGGCCAGCACCTCGTCGCCGTACACGTCGGCGAGGGGCTTCTTCGCGTCCACGCCGGCCTGGCTGGTGTTCCAGGCGGTCAGGTACGCCTCGGGCTCGGCCGGGGTGCCCTTGCGCACCGGGAAGCGGCCCTCGGGCGACATGCCGAACCAGCGCGGGTAGCCGTCGCCGAGCATGTACTCCACGAAGGACTTCGCCGAGTTGGTCGCGGCGCCGTCGAGCACCGCCCACGAGCTGATCTCGCCGTACTGGGCGGGCTCGGTGCCGTTCGGGCCCTTGATCGCGGTGACGAAGCCGCTGTTCTTCGCCAGGAACGTCGGGTCGGCCTGGCACTGCGGGCAGGTCGGCTTGGCGTCGTTGCGCAGCCCGGCCAGCTCGTCGAGGATGAAGGGCGACCAGACCACCATGGCCGCCTTGCCGGCGAAGTAGGTGGCCCGGGTCGTGTCGACGTCCTGTGCGCCCTTGACCGAGCTGTTGCGGATCAGGTCGCCGTAGAAGCGGAACGCCTCGACGCACTGCGGCGAGTCCAGGGTGACCTTGCCGGCGTCGTCGGTGAGCTGGCAGCCGTTGGCCAGCGCCAGGTGCTCGAAGGTCTGCTGGGTGAACACGTCGCTGGGGGACGTCGCCGCGGTGATCCCGGCGACGCCGCCGGTGTTCAGCCTCGCCGCGGCGGCGGTGATCCGCTCGTACGTGTCGGGGGCGGGCAGGCCGGCGGCGTCGAAGAGGTCCTTGCGGTAGACGAGCAGCTGACCCCAGCCGTCGCTGGGCACGGAGAGCTGCTTGCCGTCGTCGGAGGTGAGCTCCAGCGCGCGGGGGGAGAAGGTCTGCTTGCCGAGCGTGTCGACGATCTCGGTGTTGGCCGAGGCGTGCAGCAGTTCGTTGCCGGCGAGCGTACGGATGCCGGCCAGGGAGACCGAGCCGACGACGTCGGGCAGGTCGCCCGCGGCGGCGTTGGCAGCGATCAGGGAGGGGAACTGGTCCTCGTTGACGGTCACGAGGTCGACCTGGATCCCGGTCTTCGCGGTGAAGTCGGCGATGATCGCCTTGGTGGCGGTGACCCGATCGGCCACGTCCTCCAGGCTCCACACGGTGATCTTCTTACTGTCGCTTTCCGGCTTATCATCGCCGCAGGCCAGCAGGGTGGACCCGGCCAGTGCCATGATCAGGGTGGTCGCGAGGATCCGCATCGGAGGTGCTGACATCGGTGGCACTCCTCTCGAAGGGTACATGACGGATTCAACGCCCTCGATTGATCAATGACAAGACATATAGCGATTTTTTGCTATCCTGGAGCCCAGTGCTACCGGGATGTGACTCATGGTCAACTGGGTTGTCTCTCTCGCCGGGCCCCGACGGATCAGCCTCGAGCCCTGCCGACCGGATCCGCTCGGTCCCGGCCAGGTACGGGTCCGCACCTGCTACTCCGGCATCTCGGCCGGCACCGAGCTCACCCTCTACCGGGGCAGCAATCCACGACTCAGCAAGGACTGGGACGACGCCGCGCGCATGTTCGTGCCCCGGCAGACCCCGGTGCCCTATCCGCTGATCGGCTTCGGCTACGAGGAGGTCGGCGAGGTCGTCGAGGTGGCCCCGGAGGTCACCGATCGGCACCCGGGGCAGATGGTCTGGGGCATCTGGGGGCACCGCGCCGAGGCCGTGCTGGCCGCCGGGGCGGTTTGCCCGTTGCCCACCGGCCTGGATCCGCTCGCCGCGGTCTTCGCCCGTCCGGGCGCCATCGCGCTGACCGCCGTGCTCGCCGGCGACCTGCACCTCGGCGACTGGGTCGGTGTCTTCGGGCAGGGCGTCATCGGGCTGCTCGCCACCCGGCTCGCGGTGCTCTCGGGCGCCCGGGTGGTGGCGGTCGACCGGGTGCCCGACCGGCTGGAGCACGCCGCCCGCTACGGCGCCCGGTCGATCGTGGACGCCGGCGCCGAGTCCGCCGCCGCCGTGCTGCGCCAGGCCACCGACGGCCGGGGCGCGGACGTCTGCCTGGAGCTGTCCGGGGCGTACCCGGCGCTGCACGAGGCCATCCGGTCCACCGCACACGCCGGCCGGGTCGTGGCCGCCGGCTTCTACCAGGGCCAGGCCGACGGGCTCGGCCTCGGCGAGGAGTTCCACCACAACCGCATCCAGTTGGTGGCCGCCCAGGTCTCCGGCCCCACCCCCGCGCCGAGCATGGCCGGCCGGTGGACCGGCGACCGGGTGGCGCAGACCTTCATGGAGTTGGTGGCTGAGCACAGCGTCGACCCGTTGCCGCTGGTCAGCCACATCGTCGACGCCAGCGCCGTCGCCGACGCCCTCGCGCTGCTCGACCGCGGCGCCGGTGACGTCCTCCAAGTGGTGTTGAGGTTCTGATGACCACCATCGCGCTGGCCTGCCAGGAACAACTCCTGCCGGGCACCGACCTGATCCAGAAGTACGCCCTCGCGACCGCCCTCGGCTACCAGGGCATCGAACTGCGCGGGCGCGGCGACCTCGCGTTCGCCCGCCGGCTGCCCGAGCTGCGCCGGGCCCGCGCCGCCGGGGTGGTGATGCCCACCGTCTGCGTCGAGATGGACCACTTCATCGGCGACTTCGACGCGACCCGGGCCGCTGACGCGGTGCGCAACCTGCGCTCCCAGCTCTCGGTGATCGCCGAGCTGGGCGGCGTCGGGGCGATGACGCCGGCGTCGTGGGGGATGTTCTCCCGGCGGCTGCCGCCGTTCGAGCCGCCGCGCCCGCCGACCGGCGACCGACGGGTGCTCCTCGACGCCCTCAGCGAGCTGGGCGAGCACGCCCGTGCCGAGGGGGTCACCCTCTTCCTGGAACCCCTCAACCGGTACGAGGACCACATGGTCAACCGACTCGACGAGGCGGTGGCGCTCTGCGCGGCGGTCGGGCTGCCGTCGGTGCGGGTGGTCGCGGACACCTTCCACATGAACATCGAGGAGGACGACGTGCACCGGGCGCTGCGCGCCGCCGCGCCATACCTCGGGCACGTGCAGGTCAGCGACTCCAACCGGTACCAGCCCGGTGCCGGGCACCTCAACTGGCCGGCGCTGGTGCGTACCCTGCTGGAGCTGGACTACCGGGGATGGCTGGCGCTGGAGTGCCGGCTGCGCGGCGACCCGGTCCGCGCCCTCGCGCAGGCCGCCACGGTGCTGCGACACGCGCTGCCCCGGCGGGCCGCGGCATGACCGCCGGCGCCCCGGCCCGCACCGGCGGGCCGGCCGACCTCGCCGGCCTGCGCCGACTCGCGATCGCCACCCTCGACGCCAACTGGGAGCACGACCACACCGTGCCCTCGCGCACGCTCTACCCGCACCAGTGGAGCTGGGACTCGGCGTTCATCGCCATCGGGCTGGCCCAGGTCCGTCCCGAGCGGGCCTGGCGGGAGCTGGCGAGCCTGTTCCGGGCGCAGTGGGCCGACGGTCGGGTGCCGCACATCGTGTTCAACCCGGCGCTCCGGGTCGGCGCGTACTTTCCGGGGCCGGAGCTGTGGCGCTCGGCGATCGCCGAGGGCGTTCCGGCCGTCGACACCTCCGGCCTGGTCCAACCGCCGGTGCACGCGCTCGCCGTGTGGCTCGCGTACCGGCGGGCGCCCGACCTGGACGCGCTGCGCCGTCTCTATCCGGCGTTGGTCGCCCAGCAGCGCTACCTGGCCGAGCGGCGGGACCTGACCGGCGACGGGTTGGCCTGCGTCGTGCACCCGTGGGAGTCCGGACTGGACAACAGCCCGGCCTGGGACGAGCCGATGGCGGCGGTGCCGGCCGAGGCGACGGTGATGCGCGCGTACCGCCGACACGACACGGCGCACGCCGACGCCGCGCACCGCCCCACGGACCTGGACTACGCGCGCTACCTGGCGCTCGTCGCCTCCTACCGGGACCGCGGCTACCGCGACCGGGGCCTGGCCGACGACCACCCGTTCCTGGTGGAGTGCCCGCTGTTCAACGCGGCGTTCGGTGCGGCCGAACACGCGCTGGCCGAGATCGCCGTGCTGGTCGGCGCAGACCCCGGCCCGCACCGGGCCCGCGCGGCCCGGATCACCGAGGCCCTGGTGCGCCGGCTGTACGACCCGGCCACCGGCACCTTCGCCCCCCGCGACCTGCGCACCGACCGGCTGGTCCCGGCCCGCACCGTGCTGGGTCTGGCGCCGCTGATCCTGCCCGACCTGCCGGCCCGACAGGTGGACGCGTTGGTCGTCGAGGCCCGGTCGGCGCGCTTCGGGGTGGCCCGGCGGATGGACCGGCCGCTGCCCAGCCACGACCGGACCGCTCCGGATTTCGAGCCGGTGCGGTACTGGCGCGGGCCGAGCTGGCTGAACGTCGGCTGGCTGGTGCGGCGTGGGTTGCTCGCGCACGGACACCCGGAGTTGGCCGCCGGCCTGCGCCGATCCATGATCGGGCTGGTCGCCGGGGCCGGATGCCACGAGTACTTCCATCCGGACACCGGCGCCGGGCTGGGCTCGCCGGCGTTCGGCTGGACAGCCGCGCTGCTGCTCGACCTGTTGGCCGAGGACGCCGGGATTCCGCCGGACTGAGCGGGCGTACGGTGTTCTCTGCCCACGGACGCGGAGGAGCATCGTGCCCGAGATCGACAAGGTGGCCTGGATCCTCATCGAGGACGGACGGGTGTTGAGCACCCGATCCCGAGGCAAGGATGTCTGGTACCTGCCGGGCGGCAAGCGGGAGCCCGGTGAGACCGACCTGGACACGCTGCGCCGGGAGATCGCCGAGGAGTTGAGTGTCACGGTGGACGTCGCCGGCGCCGTGCACGTCGGCACGTTCACCGCCCAGGCGCACGGTCACGCCGCCGGCACGACGGTACGCATGACCTGCTACCGCGCCACGCACGACGGCGAGCTGAGGCCGGCCAACGAGATCGCCGAGCTGGCCTGGCTCGGGTACGCCGACCGGCACCGCACCTCCCCGGTCGACCAGCTCATCTTCGACCATCTGTCGGCGGCCGACCTGCTGCGGTGACGGCGCAGTTTGCCGGCACCGGCCGGGGGTAAGCGCCCGGGCGTGACCGACAGGGCGGGCGGCGGGCAGTTCCCACACTTCATCGACGCGGTGTCCCGGCGGTCCGGCCTGCCGACCGGGCAGGCCGCCGCCGTCGCCCGCGCCGTGCTCCAGACGATGGCCGAACGGGTGAGCGGTGGTCCGCCCGACCCCCTCGCCGGGCACCTCCCGGACGACCTCGACGGCTACCTGACCGACCCGGCACCGCCGACCGGGAACGCCGGCCCGGACAGCGGCGTCGCCGGCCCGGACAGCGGCGTCGCCGGCCCGGACAGCGGCGCCGGTTTGGACACCGGCGTGGGCCTGGACCTCGGCGGCACGGCCGCGGCCTCGCCGACGCCGGACGCCGGGCCGGCGGAGTTCCTTCGTCGGGTGGGGCAGCGCGCCGGGGTCGACCCGGCCACCGCCCGGACCGGCACCGGCGCGGTCTTCGCGACCCTGCGGGAGGCGGTGACCGTGCGGGAGTTCCGCGAGATGGTGGCGCGGTTACCGCGGGACGGCGACGGTGGGGTCACGCCGGCCACCACCGATCCGTAGGGCAAGTGAACGGCGCACACGTGCATTACCGGCGATATCCCCTTCAGGCCGCCGAAAATTGCGGTATTCCTGACGCCGGGTCCCTTGGAATCCAGTGTCGATCATCCGACGAGTGGTCTGTCGATCGCGCGACTCCACTCGGCCGAGCGGGAAATTCCACCGCGCAAGAAAGTCCGTGCCGAAAAATTGGCCGCAGACGGCCGCATTAAGCGAAAATTCCCCGTTGCGCCAGAGGGATGATCGGACGATATTCGTCGGCCCTCGTCCGAGCCCCGAGTCGGCCCTTTGGCTCGACTCTAATCGATGATCTTTGCCGACAGTCATCGACCCCTATGCTCCTTCCATTGTGAAGTCCTGGGGGGGATCATGATAACGATTGTCGATTGCTGCGCGCCCGTCTGTTGTGGACCGGTGCACGCGTCCTGAAATGGGAATCTCGCCGCTGATCCATCGCTTCCGCGATGCCGCCGCCGCTCGTCCCGACCATCCCGCCGTCCTCGGCGACACCGGCCCGCTCGACTACGCTGCCCTCGCCGGCCTGGCCGGTGGGCACGCCGACCTGCTGGCCGCGGCCGGCGTCCGCCCCGGTGACCGGGTCGGCCTGCTGACCGCGCACGGCGCCGGCACCATCGCCGCCATCCTCGGCACGCTCGCCGCCGGCGCCGCCTACGTGCCGCTCGACCCCGGCTTTCCGGAGCAGCGACTGCGCCACCTGCTCGACGGCGCCGACGTCACCGTCCTGCTCTGCGGTGGCGAGCACACCGAGCTGGCCCGGCGGCTCGCCGCCGACCGGCCCGGCCTGCGGGTCGTACCGGCCGTCGACGTGCGGCCCGCGCCCCTGCGGCCGGTGCCGGTGGACGCCGACGCGCTCGCGTACGTGCTGTTCACCTCCGGCTCCACCGGGCGGCCCAAGGCGGTCGGGCAGAGCCTTCGGAACCTGACGCACGTGGTGGACAACCAGATCGCCCTTCTCGACCTGCGGCCCGACGACCGGCTGAGCCTGCTCGCCTCGTTCAGCTTCGACGCGGCCATCCCCGACCTGTACCCGGCGCTGCTCACCGGCGTCACCGTCGTCCCGGTCGACCTGCGCCGGCACGGCCTGGCGTACGCCGTCGAGCAGTTGGCCCGCCACGGCGTCACCGTCTACCACTCCACCCCGACGGTCTACCGCTACCTGTTGGACACCCCGGGCGTCGAGCGGCTGGACCGGGTCCGGGTGGTGCTGCTCGGCGGTGAGCAGGCCAGCTACGCCGACGCCGTCCGCGCCCGGGGCCGCTTCGCCCCCGGCTGCGTCCTGGTCAACGGCTACGGGGCCACCGAGATGACCTTCGTCGCCCGGTACGCGCTGCCGCTGGCCGACGTCGACCCGGCGGCCACCGGACCGCTGCCGATCGGCACCGCTCTGCCCGGGTACGCGCTGCGCCTGACGCCGGCCGGCGAGATCGTCGTGCGGAGCCGGCACCTCGCCCCCGGCTACCTGGACCGAGCCAGCGACCGGTTCGGTCACGACCCCGACGGCGTGCCGGTGTACCGCACCGGTGACCTGGGCGAGCTGCTGCCCACCGGCGACCTGCGCTGCCTCGGGCGGCTGGACCGACAGGTCAAGGTGCGCGGGTTCCGCGTCGAGCTGACCGAGATCGAGTCGGTGCTTGCCGCCGAGCCGGGCATCGCCGAGGTACGCGCCATCGCCCGTGACGGCGAGCTGCTGGCGTACGTCCGGCCGGCCGGGCCGCCGGTGGACCCGGCGGCGCTGCGGGCCGCCCTGGCCCGGCACCTGCCCGAGTACGCGTTGCCCCGCGCCGTCGTGCCGGTCGCCGAGTTCCCCCTGACCACCAGCGGGAAGATCGACGAACGGGCGCTGCCGGACCCGTCCCGGGCGGTGCCGCCCGGCGACCGGCCCGCCACCCCGACCGAGCGGGTCGTGCACGACATCTGGTGCGCCGTGCTCGGCCGCGACGCCGTCGGTCGCACCGACAGTTTCTTCGACATCGGCGGGCAGTCCCTGCTGCTCGGCGAGGTGCAGCAGCGGCTGGCCGAACGGTTCGGTGTGGCGGTGCCGCTGCTGCGGCTCTTCGACCACCCGACCGTCGCCGCCCAGGCCCTGCTGGTCGACCCGCCGGCAGCGGCCACCCCGCCAGCACCGGCCACCCCGCCGGTGGTCGGCACGGCGCCGACCCGGCCCGCCGTGCCGTCGACCGCCGCCGGTCCGTCCACCGCGCCGGTCGGACCGCGTGAGCACACCGGCGACGAGATCGCCGTGGTCGGTCTCGCCGGCCGGTTCCCCGGCGCGCCGGACGTGGCCACCTTCTGGTGGAACCTGTGCGCCGGGGTGGACGCCATCCACGACCACAGCGACGAGGAACTGGCCGCCCTGGGGATCGGCCCGGGGCTGCGCGCCGACCCCCGGCACGTCAAGGCCACCGGCCGCCTCGACGGGGTCGCCGACTTCGACGCCGAGTTCTTCGCCTTCGGCGACCGCGAGGCCGCCCGTACCGACCCGCAGCACCGGCTGTTCCTGGAGACCGCGTGGGAGGCGCTGGAGGACGCCGGCCACGACCCGACCGGGTTCCCGGGCCTGGTCGGCGTGTACGGCGCCACCTCCGTCAACCGCTACTTCCTGTTCCACCTCATGGACAACCCGGCCGTGGTCGGCGACGTCGACCCGGACGACTGGGAGGCCCGGCTGGTCGGCCGGCAGCTCGCCGACCACCTGCCCGGGCAGGTCGCGTACCGGCTGGGGCTGACCGGGCCGGCGGTGGCGGTGCAGAGCGCCTGCTCCAGCTCACTGGTGGCGGTCTGCCTCGCCGCGCAGAGCCTCGCCGACTACCAGTGCGACCTCGCCCTGGCCGGCGGGGTGAGCGTGACCTGGCCCCGGCACCGGCACACCCCCGGCGGCCTGGCCTCCCCGGACGGCCGCTGCCGCGCCTTCGACGAGGCCGCCCAGGGGGCCGGGTTCGGCTCCGGGGTCGGAGTGGTGGCACTGCGCCGGCTCGCCGACGCGCAGGCCGACGGCGACCGGATCTACGCCATCCTGCCCGGCTGGGCGGTCACCAACGACGGCGCCGAGCGGGCCGGGTACGCCGTGCCCGGCCCCGCCGGGCAGGCCGCCGCGGTGGCCGGCGCGCTCGCCGCCGCCGAGGTCGCCCCGGGCGAGGTCCGCTTCATCGAGGCGCACGGCAGCGGCACCCCGCTCGGCGACGCCATCGAGGTCGCCGCGCTGCACGAGGTGTACGAGGGCGCCGCCCCGGCCGAGACCTGCGCGCTCGGCTCGGTGAAAACCGCCATCGGTCACCTCGACGCCGCCGCCGGCATCGCCGGCCTGATCAAGGCGGTGCTCGCCGTGCAGCACGGCACCATCCCGCCGAACCTGCACTTCACCCGTCCACACCCGGAGATCGACCTGACCGCCGGCCCCTTCTACGTACCGACCAAGGTGCGCGACTGGCCGGACGCGCCGCGCCGGGTCGCCGGGGTCAGCTCGTTCGGGCTGGGCGGCACCAACGCGCACGTCGTGGTGGAGCAGGCCCCGCCGGCCGAGCCGGTCGACCCGCCGCCGGCCGGGGCGCACCTGCTGCCGGTGTCGGCGCGTACCCCGGCGGCGCTGCGGGCGGCGTTGACGCGGCTGCGACGGCACCTCGCCGGCGCCACCCCGGCGCTGGCCGAGGTGGCCGCGACGCTGGCGCTGGGCCGACGCGCGTTCCGTCACCGGGCCGCCGTGGTGGCCACCGACCCGGCCGGCGCGGTCGCCGCCCTCGACGAGGTGCTGGCCACCGACGCGCGGGTGACCGGCACACCCGGGCCGCTGCGCGAGCTGGCCGCCGCCTGGGTGGCCGGGCACGACGTCGACCTCACCACCCTGCATCCCGCCGGCACCATCCGGCGAACCTCGCTGCCCACCTACCCCTTCCAGCGGCAGCGGTACTGGATCGACCCCCCTCAGAAAGGCGTGCGGTGAACTGGTTCATCTCCGCCGGCAGCCGCGACCCGGCACCGGTGCAGTTGTTCTGCCTGCCCTACGCCGGTGCCGGCGCGAGCGCGTTCCGACACTGGCCCGACCGCCTCGGCCCGGACGTCGAGGTGCTGCCCGTGCAGCTCCCCGGCCGCGAGAACCGGATCAGCGAGGACCCGCGATTCCAGATCGCCGACGTGGCCCGGGCCATCGCTGAGCGGGCCGACCGGCCGTACGCCATCTACGGGCATTCGATGGGCGGCCGGGTCGGCTTCGAGGTGGTCCGCGAGCTGCGGCGCACCGGCCGGCCACTGCCCCTGCGCCTCTACATCGGTGGCGCCCGCGCCCCGCACGTCAACGCCCCCAGCGTCTTCGACGGACTGTCCCAGGTGGACGACGCCGAGCTGCTGCGCCGCCTGGAGGCCGGAGGCGGGCTCCCCGCCGGGCTGCTGGAGCACCCCGAACTCGTCGAGCTGCTGCTGCCGCTGCTGCGCGCGGACTTCGACCGGGTGGACGGCTACCGCTACCGGCCCGAAGCCCCGCTGCCGGTGCCGATCGTGGCGTTCAGCGGTCGCACCGACCGGGCGGTCACCCGGCAGCAGAGCGCCGCCTGGCGGGAGCACACCACCGCCAGCTTCACCCTGCACGAGCTGGACGCCGGGCACTTCTTCCTGCACGACGCGCTGCCCGCGCTGGCCGCCACGATCCGCGCCGACCTGCGCGCAGCCGTCGGCGGAGGCGCCCCGGAGGCGGGCGGGCACCGGGTGCCGCTGGGTGACACCGGCTGGTCGGTGTGGCGCGACGCCCTGCTGCGCAGCACCGGGTTTCCGGCCCACGGGCTGACCCTGCTGGCCGCACCACGGGCGGCCGCGGCCGCCGACGAGCTGCTGGTCACCGGCGCCGGCGTCGAGCAGTTCGACAAGGAATTCGACGAGGCCGTGCTCGCCAGCGCCGGCCAGTTGTCCGACCTGGCCGCGGACCCGCTGCTGCGGGAGGCGGTCACCTGGCAGAACCGGGGTGCCCTGCCCGCCCTGGACGGGCTGGTCCGCGGTGGCGCCGAGGCCACCCGCAACGTGCGCCGGCGGGAACGGGAACGCGCGCTGCTGAAGTACTGGCAGCGGTACTGCGGCAAGAACGAGACCGTCGGCTTCTTCGGGCCGAGCTGCTGGGTCACCATCGACCCCGACCTGCCGGCCGCCGCCGAGGTGCGCCCGGGCGCGGCGCTGACCCGCCGGCGCTGGGTGTGGTTCGAGTCGTGGGCGCTGGCCGCGTACGCCGAGCGGATCGGTGCGGACCCCACGGTGCGCCGGTGGTGGGCCCCCCGGCTCGCCCCGCACCTGAGCCTCGCCGGCCGCGAGGTGCTCCGACCGGGCCGGCCCCCGGTGCCGTTGTCCCCGGTCGAGGCGGCGCTGCTGGCCGCCGTCGACGGCCGCCGCCCGGCCCGTGACGTGCTCGCCGACGAGTCGATCGGGCTGCGCCGACCCGAGGACGGGTACGAGCTGCTGGACCGCCTCGTGCAGCGGGAGCTGATCACCTGGGACGCCGCGCTGCCGGTGACCCCGCACGCCGAAGAGGTGCTGCGCCAACGGATCGCCGCCATCGGTGACGCCCCGGGCCGGGCCGCCGCCGAGGCCGGCTTCGACCGGCTGCGCGCCGCCCGGGACGCGGTCGCCGCGGCGGCCGGTGACCCGGACCGGCTGCGGACCGCCCTGGACGCGCTCGACGAGACGTTCACCGAGCTGACCGGGCAGCCACCGCAACGGCGGGCCGGCCAGATGTACGCCGGCCGCACCCTCTGCTACGAGGACACCAGCCGGGACCTGGACGTGGTCTTCGGCGCGCCGCTGCTGGACGAGCTGGCGGCGCCGCTGGCCGTGCTGCTGCGGGCCGCCCGCTGGCTGACCGGCGCGCTGGAGCAGGCGTACGACGCGGTCTTCCGCGAGCTCTACGACGAGTTGCGCGCCGAGGCGGGCGACGGCCCGGTCGCCCTGTCCGACCTGTGGTTCCTGGTGCAGGGCCTGTTCTGGGGCAGCGGCGAGCGCCCGGTGGACGCGGTCGCCGCGCAGTTCGCCGCCCGCTGGGCCGACCTGTTCGGCCTGACCGAGCAGCCGTCGGACGTCACCGAGGTACGGCTGGACGTGGCGGACCTGGCCGCCCGCGTCGACGAGGCGTTCCCGCCGCTGCCGGCGCACTGGTCCAACGCCCGGCTGCACAGCCCCGACCTGCAGATCTGCGCCGCCGACGCGGACGCGCTGGCCCGTGGCGAGTACACCGTGGTGCTCGGCGAGCTGCACGCCGCCTGGCCGTCGTTCGACACCTACGCGGTCACGCCGTCGCACCCCGACGTGGAGCGGCTGCGTGCCGCGCTGGCGGCCGACCTCGGTCCGCGTCGCATCCGGCTGCTCTACCCGACCGACTGGCCGCGGCGCACCAGCCGCGTCGCCGAGTCGCTGGCCGGCCCGACCGACCGGCAGTTGGCCTTCGCGGCGGCGCCCGGCGCCGAGGAAAAGCGGGTGCTGCCCACCGTCGCGCTCACCGTGCACGACGAGGCCGGCCGACTGGTCGTCACGGCCGCCGACGGGCAGCGCTGGCCGTTGACCGAGGTCTGCGCCGCCCTGCTCAGCACCCACGCCGTCGACGGGTTCAAGCTGGTCGCCGCCGCGCCGTACACGCCCCGGATCACGCTGGACCGGCTGGTGGTGGCCCGGCAGACCTGGCGTACCACGGTGGGGGAGAGCGGCCTGGCGACGGTGACCGGCGACCGGGCCCGCTACCTGGCGGTGCGCGAGTGGCGGCGCGGGCTCGGCCTGCCCGAGCAGGTGTACGTCAAGCTCGGCACCGAGACCAAGCCGTGCTTCGTCGACCTGAGCAGCCCCGCGTTCGCCAGCCTGTTCTGCACGATGGTGCGGGCGGCAGGCCGCGACGGCGGTGACGACGTCACGCTGGTGGTCAGTGAGATGCTGCCCACCCCGGACGACGCCTGGGTGCCCGACGCCGCCGGGCGGCGCTACTTCAGCGAGCTGCGGCTGCACATCGTGGACGCCGCCGAGCCGGAGCTGGCCCGATGAGCCACCGGCTGCCGCTCGGCGAGACCGGCTGGTCGGTGTGGCGCGACGTGGTGCTGCGCACCGCCGGGTTCCCGGCGGTCGGGCTGGACGCGTTCGCCGCCCCGGACGCCGCCGACGCCGCCGACGCGCTGCTGGCCGGCGAGGTCGCCACCGAGGTGTTCGACAAGGCGCTGGCCGTGGCACTCGCCGACGCTTCGGCGACGGCCGGGCGGATCGCCGCCGACCCGCTGGTGCGCGAGGCGGTGACCTGGCAGAACCCGGAGATGCTGATCGCCCTGGACGGCCTGCTGCGCACCGATCCGGCGGCGCGCAACGTGCGGCGGCGCAAGCGTGAGCTGAGCGTGCTGCGCTACTGGCAGCGCTACTGCGGCAAGGCCGAGACCATCGGGTTCTTCGGCCCGGTGTGCTGGGGCAGCCTCGACCCCACCGACCCGGCGACCCGGCTGCGGCCAGGACCGGAACTGGTGTCCCGGCGGGAGGTCCACTTCGAGGCGTGGGCGCTGATCGCGTACGCCGACCGGCTCGCCGACGACCCGGCCGTACGCCGCTGGTGGGCGCCGGCGTTGCCGCCGCACCTGAGCGTGGTGGGCCGGCTGCTGCACCGGCCGCTGCACCCGCCGGTGGAGTTGTCCGCGCCGGAGGCGCGGTTGCTGGCCCGCTGCGACGGGCGTACCCCCGCGGTGCGGCTGGTCGAGCGGGTGCGCGCCGACGGCGACGCCGGCCTGCGCACGAGCGACGACGCGTTCCTGCTGCTCGATCGGCTGGTCGAGCGTGGCCTGCTGACCTGGGACGCCGGCCTGCCGATCAGTCCGCGGGCCGAGCAGGTGGTGCGTGACCGGCTGGCCGCGATCGGCGATCCGACGCTGCGCGCCGGGGTGACCGCCGGCTTCGACCGGCTCTGCGCGGCCCGCGACGAGGTCGCCGCGGCGGCCGGCGACCCGGACCGGCTCGGCGCGGCGCTGGCCGCGCTGAACGAGGAGTTCACCGCGGTCACCGGCCGGTCGGCCACCCGACAGGCCGGTCAGATGTACGTCGGCCGCACCGTGGTCTACGAGGAGACCGCCCGCGACCTGACGGTCACCGTCGGCGCGGCGGTGCTCGACGCCCTCGCCGTGCCGCTGGCCGTGCTGCTCCAGGCCGCCCGGTGGCTGACCGCCGAGATCGGCGCCGGCTGCGAACGGATCCTCGCCGAGTTGTACGAGGACCTGCGCCACGACGGGCCGGTGCGGCTGGCGGACGTCTGGTCGCTGGCCCAGGGGCTGCTGGTCGCGCCGGACGGGCCACTGGCCGCCGCCGGCGCCGGCTTCACCGCCCGCTGGGCCGAGCTGTTCGGTCTGGCCGCGCTGCCGCCCGGTCAGCCCGAGCTGCGGCTGCGCGGCACGGAGCTGGCCGAGCGGGCCCGGCGGGTGTTCCCGGCGGACGCCCCGGGCTGGCCGTCGGCCCGGATCCACAGCCCGGACGTGCAGATCAGCGCCATCGACCTGGCCGCGCTGAACCGCGGCGAGTTCCTGCTCGTGCTCGGTGAGCTGCACCCGGCCACCGCCACCTTCGACAGCGCGGTCTTCGTGCCGTTCCACCCGGACCCGGCGGCGCTGCGCGCCGGACTCGACGCCGACCTGGGTGCGGCCCGGGTGCGGGTGCTCTACCCGGAGGGCTTCCCCCGGGTCACGACCCGCACCACGCATGGGCTGACCGGCCCGGCGGACCGGCAGCTCGGCATCGACACCGCCCGCGGCGGCGAGGTGGACCGGCTGGTCCCGGCGACCGAGGTGCGGGTGGTGCCGTCCGGCGATCGGCTGGCGGCGGTGCTGCCCGACGGCAGCCGCTGGCCGCTGGTGGAGGTCTTCGCCAACCTGCTCGGCTCGCTGCTGGTGGACGCCTTCAAGCTGCTCGACCCGGCGCCGCACACGCCCAGGATCACCATCGACCGGCTGGTCGTGTCCCGCCGCACCTGGCGGACCACCGTGGCGGACAGCGGCCTGGCCGGGGTGACCGGAGAGGGCGAGCGGTTCCTCGCGGTGCGCCGGTGGCGGGCCCGGCTCGGCCTGCCCGAGCGGGTGTTCGTCAAGATCGGCACCGAGCTCAAGCCCTGCTACGTCGACCTGACCGGCCCGCTGTACGCCCAGTCGCTGTGCGCGATGGCCGACGCCGCAGCCCGCGTCGCGCCGGACGTCGCGGTCGTCGTCACCGAGCTGCTGCCCGGACCGGGCGAGAGCTGGGTGACCGATGCGCAGGGCCGCGGTTACGTCAGCGAGCTGCGTCTGCACGTCACCGATCCGAGCAGCTACCCCGGGGGGAACGGGTGACCGACATCCTGTCCATCAGCGCCGTGACCGGTGAGCCCTTGCCCTGGCCGGACGCGACGATCGCCGAGCTCGTGGTCGCGCAGGCCGCCCGCACCCCCGACGCGGTGGCGGTGCGCCAGTGGGACGACCGGCTCAGCTACGCCGAGCTGGTGTCCCGGGCCGCCGGGGTGGCCGCCGCGCTGCGCGCGCGGGGCGTCGGCCGGCAGAGTCGGGTGGGGGTGTGCGGCACTCGCCGGCCGGAGCTGGTCGTCACCGTGCTGGGGGTGCTGCTGGCCGGCGGTTGCTACGTGCCGCTGGAGCCGGGCGGCCCGCGTCGGCGGCTGCGCGGGATCGCCGCCGACGCGGGCGTGTCCCTCGTGGTCGGTGACGCCGCCGAGGCGGAGTTCGGCGACGCGCCCGGTGTCGAGGCGGTCGGCCTGCCCGGCCCGGCCCCCCTCGTGCCCTGCCCGGCCACCCCTGGCGACCCCGCGTACGTGCTGTTCACCTCGGGCTCCACCGGTCGACCCAAGGGGGTGCTCACCAGCCACCGCAACGTGGTCGAGTTCGTCACCGGGGTGGTCACGCTCACCGGGGCCGACGCGGGCGTACGCAGCCTCGGCATCGCCTCGCTCGGCTTCGACGCGGCCACCATGGACCTGTTCGTGCCGCTGGTGCTCGGCGGCACGGTGCAACTGCTCGGCGCCGAGGACCGCGCCGACCCGGTCCGGCTGACCCGCTTCATCGCGGCGCACGAGGTCAACTGGGGCTTCATCACGCCCACCGTGCTGGCCATGCTGGACCCGGCCGAGCTGCCCGCCTGGCGCACGGTGCTCTGCGGCGGTGAGGCGGTACCGGCCGCGCTGGCCGCCCGCTGGGCGCCCGGCCGTCGCTTCCTCAACGGCTACGGCCCCACCGAGACGACGGTGCTCGCGGTCAGCGGCCCGTTGAGCGCCACCGAGACCGAGCCGGTGCCGATCGGCCGGCCACTGCCCAACCACCGGGCGTACGTGGTGGACGGTGCGCTGGACCCGGTGCCACCGGGGGAGACCGGTGAGCTGCTGATCGGCGGACCGGGGCTGGCCGACGGCTACCTGGGCCGCCCGGCGCTGACCGCCGAGCGGTTCGTGCCCGACCCGTTCTCCGGCCGACCCGGCGAGCGGCTGTACCGCACCGGCGACCTGGTCCGGCACGGCCCGGACGGGCGGATCGTCTACCTCGGCCGGGCCGACCGGCAGGTCAAGATCCGTGGGCAGCGCATCGAGCTGGGCGAGGTGGAGGCGGTGCTCGCCGGGCTGCCCGGGGTGACCGGGGTCGCCGTCGAGGCGGTGCCCGGCCCGGCCGGCGCCGAGCTGGTCGCATTCCTCACTCCGGCGGACGCGCCGGGCGACGCCGAGCTGCGGGCGTACGCCGGCAGCCGGCTGACCGCGGCGATGCTGCCGGCCCGGGTGCTGCGCCGCGCCGCCCTGCCGGTGAGCCCGACCAGCGGCAAGCTGGACCGGCCGGCGCTGCGCGCGCTTGCCGTGGCCGCCCTCGCCGCCGCGCGGCCCGACCCGGTCGACACCGGCGGTGCGGCCGCCGCCGATCCGGTCGCGGCGGCGGTGGCCGGGGTGTGGACCCGGCTGCTGGGCGTGCCGCCCGACCCGGACACCGACTTCCTCGCCGCCGGTGGCAACTCCATCGCGGCGATGCGGCTGGTCGCCGCGCTCCGCGCCGAGCTGGGCCGTCAGGTGGACACCCGCGCGGTGTTCACCCAGCGCACCTTCGGGCGGCTGGTCGAGCGGGTGGCCGCCGCGCCGAGCGGCGGCGACGGGCTGCGCACCGGCAACCCGCCCACGCTCTCCCCGCCGCAACGCCGGCTGTGGTTCGTCGACCAGCTCGCGCCGTCCAGCGCCCCGTACAACATCGCCGTGGCGCACCGGCTGCGCGGCCCCCTGGACACGGCCGCGCTCGGCGCCGCGCTGCGAGCCGTCGCCGAGCGGCACGACGTGCTGCGCTGGCGGATCCCGCAGACCGGCGGCGTGCCGTACGCGGTCTGCGCCGAGCCGACCGACGCGGCCGTGCCGGTGGTCGACCTGACCGGCAGCGCCGAGCCGGAGGCGGAGCTGGCCCGGATGCTCGCCGCCGGCGCCGCGCACCCCTTCGACCTGGCCACCGGGCCGCCCTGGCAGGTGACCGTCTACCGGCTCGGCCCGGCCGAGCACGTGCTCGCCGCCACCTGGCACCACGCCGTCTTCGACGGCTGGTCCGAGCGGGTCTGCTACGACGACCTGGCCACCGGGTACGCCCGCGCGCTCGCCGGTGAGCCGCCGACGCTGCCGGAGCTGCCGGCCCGCTACGCCGACTACGCCGTCTGGCGGGCCGAACGGGACCGGCTGCGGGGCGAGACGGACCTGGCCTGGTGGACGGCGCACCTGAACGGCGTGCCGACGGTGCTGGACCTGCCCCGGGACCGACCCCGTCCGGCGGTGCAGACCTACGCGGGAGCCGAGGCGGCCGTCCGGCTGCCCGCCGACACCGACCGCGCGGTCCGGGAGCTGGCCGAGCGGCGCGGCACGACGGTGGCCGCCGTGCTGCTGGCCGCCTTCGGTGAGCTGATCGCGCGGCTCACCGGCGGTGACGACCACGTGCTCGGCGCGATCGTCGCCGACCGGCGGCTGGCCGCCTTCGACGACGTGATCGGATTCTTCATCGACACCGTGCCGGTGCGGGTCCGCACCGGCGGGGCGAGCTTCGCCGAGTTGGTCGACCGATGCGCCGGCGAGCTGCACGAGGCCACCGCCCACCCGGGCGCGCCCCTGGAACGCGTCGTGGAGGCGCTCGGCGTCGGCCGGGACACCGCCCGCGCGCCGCTGGTGCAGGTGCTGTTCAACGTGCTCAACTTCGCGCCGCCCCGGCTCACCCTGACCGGGCTGACCGCCGAGCCGGTACCGGTGCCCAAGCCGGGCTCACCGTTCGACATCACCGTCTACGTGGTCCAGTCCGACGGCCACACCGGCGTCGAGGTGGTCTACAACCCGGACCTCTTCGACGCCGGACGCATCGACGACCTGCTCGCCGACCTGGCCGAGCTGGTGGGTGCGCTGGCCGACGCACCGGACACGCCGGCCCGCGAGGTGGCCGCCGCGCTGCCCCGGCCCACCGTGCGGGTGCCGCAGCTCGGCGCGATGACGGTCGCGGGAAGCGACCCGACCGGTACCCCGCCGGCACTGGTGCCCGCCGGCCCGCACGGGCTCACCGAGACCGAGGAGCTGATCGCCGGGATCTGGCGGGAGGTGCTGGAGCGCGACCGGGTCGGGGTGACCGACAACTTCTTCGACATCGGCGGACACTCCCTGGCGCTCGCCGCCGTGCACGCTCGGCTGACCGCCGCCACCGGCCGGTCCATCAAGATGCTCGACCTGTTCCGCCACCCCACCATCCGCGCGCTCGCCGCCAGCCTCGACGGGGCCGCCGACCGCCCGGAGCTGGCGCGGGCCGCTCTGCGCGCCGCCGCCCGCCGCAGCCGTACCCGCCGTATCCCTCCCCGCCGCCCCGGCGGCACCGCGTGACGAAGGACAGCCTGATGAGCAATTCGACCGCAACCGACCTGCCCGACGGCGTCACCGACCTGCCCGACGAGGGCATCGAACCGATCGCGATCGTCGGCCTGGCCGCCCGCCTGCCCGGCGCGGCCGACGTGCACGAGTTCTGGCGCAACCTCATCGACGGGGTGGAGTCGGTCACCGAGCTGACCCGGGAGGAGCAGCTGGCCCGGGGCGCGAAGATCGAGGAGGTCGACGACCCGGGCTGGGTCAACCGCGCCCCGCTGGTCGACGGCTACGACGAGTTCGACGCCACGCTGTTCGGGATGACCGCCCGGGAGGCGGAGCTGACCGACCCGCAGCACCGCCTGTTCCTGGAGTCCTGCCACACGGCGCTGGAGGACGCCGGCTACGACCCGACCCGCTACGACGGCGCGATCGGCGTGTACGCCGGCACCGGCGGCAACACGTACCTGCACCGCAACGTGCTGCGCAACCAGCGGGTCGGCGGCAACCCGCACGGCGCGGTCTCCATCGCCACCGGCAACTCGCCCAACTACGTGGCCACCAACGTGTCGTACCGGCTGGACCTGCGCGGGCCGAGCCTGACCGTGCACACCGCCTGCTCCACCTCGCTGGTCGCGTTCCACCTGGCCTGCGAGGCGCTGCGCAACGGCGAGTGCGACATGGCGCTCGCCGGTGGCGTGAACATCGAGTTGCCGCACGTCGGATACCTCGGCATGGACGGCTTCACCTCACCCGACGGCCGCTGCCGCCCGTTCGACGCCGCCGCCAACGGCACGGTGTGGGGCAGCGGCGTCGGGGTGACCCTGCTCAAGCGGCTCTCCGACGCGATCGCCGACGGGGACGCCATCCGCGCGGTCGTGCTCGGCAACGCGATCAACAATGACGGCGCCGGCAAGGTCGGCTTCACCGCGCCCAGCGTCGACGGGCAGGCCGCGGCCGTTGCCCAGGCCGTGGCGATGGCCGACGTCGACCCCCGCACCATCAGCTACGTCGAGGCGCACGGCACCGGCACCGCCATGGGCGACCCGATCGAGGTGGCCGCGCTCTCCGCCGTGTACGCCCGCGACACCGACGAGCGGGGCTGGTGCGGCATCGGCTCGGTGAAGTCGAACATTGGGCACCTCAGCCAGCCCTCCGGCATCGTCAGCGTGATCAAGACGGTGCTCGCCATGGAGCACGGGCTGATCCCGCCGACGATCAACTTCGAGACGCCGAACCCGGCCGTCGAGTTCGCCGACACCCCGTTCTACGTGGCGAACACCCTCACCAAGTGGGACAGCGGCGGCGGGCCCCGCCGGGCCGGGGTCAGCTCGTTCGGCATCGGCGGCACCAACGCGCACGTGGTCCTGGAGGAGGCGCCGGCGGCGTACCGCACCGACCGTCGGGTGCGTCCCGCGCACCTGCTCCAGGTCAGCGCGGCCACCCCGAGCGCTTTGGACGCGGCGGTGCACCGTCTCGCCGCGCACCTGGACGGCGCCGCCGACGCCGGCCCGGCGTACCTCGCCGACGTCGCACACACCCTGCTCGTCGGCCGCCGTCCGCACCCGTACCGCCGCGCCGTGGTCGCCACCGATCTCCCCGGCGCCGTCACGGCCCTGCGCGCACCGGTACGCGGACCGCGCGCACCGCAAGGACCGAAGGGCCCCCGCGAGGCGCAGGGACCGCAAGGCAACCGCGAACCGCAGGGACCGCAAGGCCACCGCGAACCGCAGGGACCGAAAGGCCTCCGCGAACCGCAACCATTGACCACCGGTCCAGCCCCGACAGTAGGTTTCCTGTTCTCCGGTCAGGGATCCCAGTACGCCGGGATGGGCGCGCAGCTCTACGCCGAGCAGCCGCGCTTCGCCGCGGTCGTCGACGAGTGCGCCGAGTTGCTCCGCCCCGACCTGGGCCTGGACCTGCGTGACCTGATCCTCGGCCGGGACCCGGCGGCGGGGGAGAAGCTCACCGAGACCCGCTACACCCAGCCGGCGCTGTTCACCGTCGAGTACGCCCTGGCCGCGCTCTGGCAGGCCGCCGGGGTCCGGCCGGCCGCGATGATCGGCCACTCCATCGGCGAGTACGTCGCGGCCACCGTGGCCGGGGTGTTGAGCCTGCCGGACGCGCTGCGGGTGGTCGCCGCCCGGGGCCGGCTGATGCAGTCGCTGCCCGCCGGGTCGATGCTCGCCGTCGCGCTGGACGAGTCGGTCGTCGCCGACCTGCTGCCCGACGGGCTCTCCGTGGCCACGGTCAACGGGCCGGGGACCTGCGTGGTGGCCGGTGAGACCGCCGCCGTCGAGGCGTTCGCCGCGACCCTGGAGGGCAGGTCCAAGGTGCTGCGCACCTCGCACGCGTTCCACTCGCCGATGATGGAGCCGATCCTCGCCGAGTTCACCGCGTTGATGGGCACGGTGTCGCTGCGCCCGCCGGCGGTGCCGTTCCTGTCCAACGTCACCGGCACCTGGATCACCGCCGAGCAGGCCACCGATCCGGCGTACTGGGCGGCGCACCTGCGCCAGCCGGTCCGCTTCGGCGACTGCGTGGCCACCCTGCTGGCGGCGGGCACCTGGCAGCTGGTCGAGTGTGGCCCCGGCCGGCAGTTGGCCAGCCTGGCCCGGATGCAGGTCGCGAAGGCCGCGCCGGAGCAGCGCACGCTCACGCCGCTGGGAAGCCTGCCCGCGGCCGGGGAGAGCACCGGCGACCTGGCCGCCCTGCTCGGCACCGTCGGCGCGCTCTGGTCCGCCGGGTTGCCGGTGCGCGTCGACGCCGACCCGGCGGCGCGCCGGGTGCCGCTGCCCACGTACCCGTTCGAGCGCCGCCGCTACTGGATCGAGCCGGACCCGGAGCAGCCGGTCGCCGCAGCACCGGTGGACACCGGGCCGCGGCCGCTGGCCGAGTGGTTCGCGGTGCCGATCTGGCGCCAGGCCGCGCCGCTGCCGGCGTCGGGGTCGCTGGGCCGCTGCCTGGTCCTCACCGCGGGTCCGCGCGGTGACGCGCTGGTCGCCGGCCTGCGGGCCGCCGGTGCCGACCCGGTGCCGGTACGCCCCGGCGACGCCTTCGCCGCCGCCGACGGTGGCTACCGGCTGCGCCCCGGCGTACGCGCGGACCACGACGCGTTGGTCGCCGCGCTCACCGCCGACGGTGCTCCGCCGACCCGGCTGGTGCACGCGTTCACCCTGGACGGCGCGCCCGCCGGCACCGACATCGCGGCCACCTGGGCCGCCCAGGAGATCGGCTTCTTCGACGCCCTGCACCTGGTGCAGGCCCTCGCCGGGGCCGGCCTGACCGGCGAGGAGCACGGCCTCGCCCTGGACCTGGTCACCGCCGGCACCGGCGACGTACGCGGCGACGATCTGCGCCGCCCGGAGCACGCCACGCTCGCCGGGTTGGCCCGGGTGCTCCCCGCCGAGCTGCCCGGGCTGGCCGTCCGGCTCATCGACGCGGACCCGAGCGACGACGACGCCAGCACGGTGGTCGCCGAACTGCGCCGTCCCCGGGAGCCCGAGGTGGCCCTGCGCGGCGGGCGGCGCTGGGTGGCCGACGTCGAGCAGGTGACGATCGACGCCGAGGGCGAGCCGGGCGCGCTGCGCGACGGCGGCCGGTACCTGATCACCGGTGGTCTCGGCGGCATCGGCATCACCCTGGCCGAGGACTTCGCCACCCGGGTCCGCGCGAAGCTGGTGCTGCTGGCCCGCTCCGGGCTGCCGGAGCGCGAGCGGTGGGACGACCACCTCGCCGTGCACGGCGACGACCGGGCCGGCCGGGCCATCGCGGCGATCCGCCGGATGGAGGCCGCCGGCGCCCAGGTGCTGGTGCTCGCCGCCGACGTCACCGACCCGGCCGACCTGCGCCGGGTCCGCGACACCGCAACCGCCGCGTACGGCGGCATCGACGGCATCGTGCACGCGGCCGGCCTGCCCGGCGGTGGGATGGCCGAGGTCAAGGAGCGGGCGGAGGCAGAACGGGTGCTCGCACCGAAGCTCGCCGGCACCCTCGCCCTCGCCCAGGTCTTCGGCGACCTGCCGCTGGACTTCGTGGTGCTCTGCTCGTCCGTCACCGCGGTGCTCGGCGGCTTCGGGCAGGTCGACTACTGCGCCGCCAACGCGTTCCTGGACGCGCACGCCCGCTCCGGCGCGGGCTGGCGGGCCCCGGTGCTGTCGCAGAACTGGGGTGGCTGGGACGAGGTGGGCATGGCGGTGGAGACCGCCGCGCCGGCCGGATTCCGGGCGGCCGGTCGGGACACGGTGAGCAGCGCGGTCGACCACCCGGTGCTCACCACGAAGGTCACCGGGCCGGCGGAGACCGTGCTGCACGGCCTGGTCTCCGCCAGCACCCACTGGCTGCTCGACGAGCACCGGATCGGCGGCGTGCCGGTCGTACCGGGCACCGCCCACCTGGAGTCGGTGCGGGCCGCGGTGGTCTCCGCGCTGCCCGCCCCCGGCGCGGGTGCGGCCGTGGAGCTGCGCGACGTGGTCTTCCTGGAGCCGTTCTCGGTGCCCGACGGCACCGTCGCCCAGTACCGGGTGGAGCTGACGCCGGCCGACGACGGCGGCACCGAGTTCGCCGTCCGGAGCCTGGCCGGCGGCCGACTGCGCACCCACGTGCGAGGTACGGCCGGCTGGACCGACGAACCGGCCCCGCCGGCCCGCCCGGCCATCCCGGCCGGCCGCCGGGTGGACGACGACGCCTCCTTCGGCCGGGGCCGGACCAGCATGCTCACCTTCGGGCCGCGCTGGGCCGCGCTGGCCGAGCACCACCTGGCCGACGGCTCCGAACTCGCGGTGGTCGAGGCGCCCGCCGCGGCCATCGGTGACCTGCCCTCCTGGGGCCTGCATCCCGCGCTGCTGGACGTGGCGACCGCGTTCGGCCGGGGCCAGGGCAGCGGCACGTACCTGCCGCTCTCGTACGGCCGGATCGTGGTGCGGGGGCCACTGCCGGCCCGGTTCACCAGCGAGCTGCGGCACCGGGCCGGCGCCACCGACGAGGTTGTCGCCGCCGATCTGTCGCTGCGCGACCCGGACGGCCGGGAACTGGCCGCCGTCAGCGACTTCGTGCTGCGCCGGGTCGAGCAGGGTGCCGTCACCGGCGGCCTGACCGGACCGTCCGACGCGGACGCCGGTGCGGCCGCGCCGACCTCGACCGAGGACATCCGGCCGGTGGACGGTGCTGAGGCGTTCCGCCGCAGCCTCACCGCCGGCCTCGGCGCCCAGGTGGTCATCGCCACCCGGACGGTGGACGACATCCGGCGGCGCGCCGGGCGGGTCACCACCGACAACCTCACCGGCGACGACGTGGTCGCCGACGCGGCCACGCCCGCCGTCGGGGACGGCAGCGCCGCACCGGGCACCGACCTGGAAGTCACCATCGCGCGGGTGTGGCAGGACGCGCTGGGGGTGGCCCAGGTCGGCGTCGACGACGACTTCTTCGCCCTGGGCGGCAACTCCCTGGTCGCGGTGCAACTCATCGCGGCCATGCGCAAGGCGACCGGGGTGCGGCTGCCGATGCGCAGCCTCTTCGAAACCCCCACCGTGGCCGGGCTGGCCGCCCGGATCGAGGAGCTGCGGGCCGCCACCACCGACGAGCCGGCCACCCCGGCACCGATCCCCGCCATTCCGCGACTGCCCCGCGCGTGACGAGAAATCAGGAGTAGAGAGCCATGAGCGACACGATCGCCACGCTGCCCGTGGTCGTCGAATCCGACGGCCGGGCACTGACCGAGCTGATCACCGAGCGCCGCGCCGAGCTGCGCGCCACCCTGGCCGAGCAGGGTGGTCTGCTGTTCCGCGGCTTCGACGTGGGCGGGGTGGACGGCTTCGACCAGGTCGTCCGGGCGCTGTCCGGTGAGCCGCTGACCTACACCGAGCGGTCCTCACCGCGGCACGCCATCAAGGGCCGCGTGTACACCTCGACCGACTACCCGCCGGACGAGGAGATCTTCCTGCACAACGAGAACTCGTACCAGGCGCGGTGGCCGTTGACGTTGTTCTTCTACTGCATCACCGCGCCGCAGACCCTGGGCGCCACCCCGCTGGCCGACATCCGCCAGGTCTACCGGGAGATCGACCCGGCGGTACGCGAGGAGTTCGTCCGCCGCCGCTGGATGCTGATGCGCAACTTCCACGAGGACTTCGGCGCCAGCTGGCAGCACGTGTTCGGCACCGACGACCGGGCGGAGGTCGAGGCGTACGCGGCGGCCAACCGGATCAGTCTGGAGTGGACGGGCCGCGACGGGCTGCGTACGCGGGCGGTCCGCGACGCCGTGCACCACCGTCCGGGCTCGGACACGCCCCGCTGGTTCAACCACGCCACCTTCTTCCACGTGAGCAGCCTGGCCAAGGACATCCAGGAGGGGCTGCTGGCGATGTTCGGCGCCGACGGGTTGCCGTCGAACACCTACTACGGCGACGGCGGCGAGATCCCCGCCGACGTCATGGACCACCTGCGCGCCGCCTACCGGGCCGCCAGCGTCCGCTTCGACTACCAGCGCGACGACGTGCTGGTGGTCGACAACATGACCGCCGCGCACGGGCGGGAGCCGTTCACCGGCCCCCGCAAGATCGCCGTCGCGATGGCCGAACCGCACACCCCCGACACCGTTGGAGAGCAGTGATGGCCGAGCCCCGATTCCTGGTCGTGCGCAACGACGAGGAGCAGTACTCCATCTGGTCGGCCGAGCGCGACCTCCCGGCGGGGTGGCACGACGCCGGCTTCGCCGGCACCCGCGAGGAGTGCCTGGCGCACATCGACACCGTCTGGACCGACATGCGCCCCCGCTCGGTACGCGAGGCGAGCCGGTGAGCGCGACGACCCGGGAGTGGACCTTCCCGGCCTCCTTCGCCCAGGAGCGGGTGTGGACGGCCAACCAGCTCGATCCCGGCTCGCCGGTCTACAACGTGTCCGCGCCCTGGCGGTTTCCCACCGGGGTCACCGCCGCCCAGGCCGTCCAGGTGCTCGCCCAGGTGATCGCCCGACACGAGTCGCTCCGCACCCACCTGCGGATGGTCGACGGCGCCCTGGTGCAGGTCGTCCGTGCCGCCGAGCCGTTGGAGCTGCCCGAGCTGGACCTGACCGGCCTGCCCGCCGACGAGCAGGATCGCCGCCACAACCAGACAATGACCGAGCTGGCCCGTACGCCGATCCCGCTGGACGCCCCGCCGCCGTGGCGGGCGCGGCTGGTCCGCTTCGCCGACGACCGGCTCGGCCTGCAGTTCGTGGTGCACCACGCCGTGTTCGACAGCCACTCGGCGGTGCTCTTCGACGCCGAGCTGGCCGCGTTCAGCCGGGCCGCGCTGACCGGCGCGCCCGCCGAGGTGCCCGAGCTGCCCATCCAGTACGCCGACTTCGCCGTCTGGCAACGGGAGCAGTTCACCGGTGACGCGCTGGCCCGGCAGGTCGCCTTCTGGCGCGACAACCTGGCCGGCGCGCCGGCGGTGACCGGCCTGCCGCTGGACCGACCGCGTCCCACCCAGCTCGGCTTCGCCGGCGACGAGGTGCGCTTCGAGCTTCCCGACGGGCTGCTGGACCGGGTCGGGCAGCTCGCCGCGGGCGCGTCGGCCACCCCGTACATGGTGCTGCTGGCCACCTTCGCCGCGCTGCTGTCCCGGATCTCCGGTGACCCCGAGGTGGTGGTCGGCGTCTCCACCGCCGGTCGGGACACGGCCGAGGTGACGCCGCTGATCGGCATGTTCGTCAACCCGGTCGCGCTGCGGTGCGATCTGGCCGGCGACCCGAGCGTCACCGAGCTGCTCGGCCGGGTCCGTGCCAGCCTGGTGGACGCGATGGAGCACGCCCAGACGCCGTTCCAGCGGATCGTCGAGGCGGTCGCCCCGCACCGCGACCCGTCGGTGCAGCCGGTGTTCCAGACCGCGCTGAACTTCATTCCGGACTCCGGCCTGGACCCGGTGCCGCTGGGCACCACCAAGGACGACCTGGCCTTCGACATCACGGCCGGCACGAGTCGGCTGGTCTACCGCACCGACCTGTTCGACCGGGCCACCGCCGAGTCGGTCGTCGCCCGCTACCTGCGGCTGCTCGCCGCCGCCGTCGCCGACCCGGCGACCCGGCTGTCCGCGCTGCCCCTGCTCGACGACGCCGAACGCGACGTGCTGCTCACCTGGACCGGCGCCGGCGGTGAGGTGGCCCCGGCCACCCTCGTCGCCGAGGTGGAGCGGCAGACCGCCGCCACCCCGGCCGCGGTCGCGCTGGTCTGCGACGGGATGGAGTTGAGCTACGCCGAGCTGGCCGCTCGGGCCAACCGGCTGGCCCGGCTGCTGGTGGACCGCGGCGCCGGCCCGGAGACCCGGGTCGCGCTGCTGCTGCCCCGCTCGGTGGAGCTGGTGGTGGCCATCCTCGCGGTGCTCAAGGCCGGCGCCGCGTACCTGCCGGTGGACACCGGCTACCCGGCGAACCGGATCGGCTACCTGCTGGCCGACGCGGAGCCGGCGCTGGTGCTGGCCACCCCGCAGACGGCCGCGCTGGCCCCGACCGACGCGCTGGTGCTCGGCCCGACGACCGCCGCCGACCGGAACGACGCCGACCTCACCGACGACGACCGGCGGGCGCCGCTGCGCCCGGAGGACCCCGCGTACCTGCTCTACACCTCCGGCTCCACCGGCCGGCCGAAGGGGGTGCTGGTGGAGCACCGCGCGGTCACCGCCTACCTGGCCTGGGCGCGGGACACCTACCCGGGGCTGGCCGGTACCGCGCTGCTGCACTCGCCGGTCTCGTTCGACCTGACCGTGACCGGGTTGCTCGGCCCGCTCACCGCCGGCGGCACGGTCCGGCTGGCCGGCATCGACACGCCGGCGGCCCGCGCCGGCGGCCCGCCCACCTTCCTCAAGGTCACCCCCAGCCACCTGCCGCTGCTCGATGCCGCGCTGTCGCCCACCACCGACCTGGTGATCGGCGGCGAGGCGCTGGCCGGTGAGCAGCTGGCCGACTGGCGGGCGGCCCACCCCGAGGTGGCCGTGATCAACGAGTACGGCCCGACCGAGGCGACCGTCGGCTGCGTCGCCGCCCGGATCGCGCCCGGGCAGCCGGTGCCCGCCGGGCCGGTGCCGATCGGCCAACCCACCTGGACGACCCGGGTCCACCTGCTCGACGCCGCGCTGACCCCGGTGCCGCCGGGCGTGGTCGGCGAGCTGTACGTCGCCGGGTCGCAACTGGCCCGGGGCTACCTGCGTCGGCCCGCGCTCACCGCCGAGCGCTTCCTGCCCTGCCCATACGGGCCGGCGGGGGAGCGGATGTACCGCACCGGCGACCTGGCCCGCTGGCGGGCCGACGGGACGCTGGAGTACCTGGGCCGCCGGGACAACCAGGTCAAGGTCCGGGGCATGCGGATCGAGCTGGGTGAGATCGAGTCGGTGCTGCGCGCCCACCCGGACGTGGACGAGGCGGTGGTCGTGGTCCGCGCCGACACCGGTGAGCCGACGCTGGTCGGCTACCTGGTCGGCCGGGCCGACGAGGCCGCGCTCGCCGCCGACCTGGCTCTTGAGCTGCCCGCGCACCTCGTGCCCAGCGCGCTCGTCCGGGTGGACGCGCTGCCGCTGACCCCGAACGGCAAGCTGGACACCGCCGCGTTGCCGGCCCCGGCCGCCACCGCCTCCGACGGCTTCCTCGCCCCGCGCACCGACGCCGAGGCCCTGGTCGCCGAGGTCTACGCCGAGATCCTGCAACTGGAGAAGGTCGGCGCGCTCGACGACTTCTTCGCCCTCGGTGGCAACTCGCTGCGCGGCATGCGCGCGATGGCCCGCATCCGCGCCGAGGTGGACGTGGAGTTGCCGATGCGGGCGCTGTTCAGCAGCCCGGTGGTGGCCGACCTGGCCGCCCAGATCGAGCAGCGGCTCGCCGCCGAAGTCGACGAACTCTCCGAAACCGAGGTCGCCGCGCTGCTCGCGGCAGAGAAGGACGCCCCGTCATGACCGACGTGAAGGACCCGGCCCGCGACGCCGCCCGACAGGCGCTGATCGCGCAACGGCTGCGCCGCCGGTCCGGCGGCACCCCGGCCGCGCGGATCACTCCCCGCCCGCCGGACGCCGAGGTGCCGCTGTCGTACGCCCAGGAGCGGGTCTGGTTCATGGATCAGCTCGCACCCGGGGAGGCGGCGTACCACATCGCGGTGCCGCTGCGGGTGCGTGGCCCGCTCAACGTCGCGGCGTTGCGCCGGGCGCTGGCCGACCTGACCCGGCGGCACGAGTCGCTGCGCGCCCGGTTCCCGGCCGACTCCGACGGGCGGCCCACCGTGGTGCTCGACGACGCGGTCGAGGTGCCGCTGACCGTGGTCGACGCCGCCGACGAGGCCGCCGCGCAGGCGCTGGTGGACCGGGCCGCCGCCGAGCCGTTCGACCTGGCCAACGGGCCGCTGCTGCGCGCCCTGCTGATCCGGCTGGCCGCCTGCGACGATAATCCGGCCTCCGCGCCGCAAGACGGCACTCCGGACCGGATGAACGTCGCCGAGCACGTGCTCTTCCTCGGCCAGCACCACATCGTCGGCGACGGCTGGTCGGTGGACGTGCTGCTGCGCGACCTGATCACCCGCTACCGCGACGGCGAGCTGCCCGACCTGCCGGTGCAGTACGGCGACTTCGCCGTCTGGGAGGCGCGGGAGCTGGCCGGGCCGGGCGCCCGCCGGCACCTGGACTGGTGGAAGGACCGGCTGGCCGGGATCACGCCGCTGGAGCTGCCGCTGGACCTGCCCCGGCCGGCCACCCAGACCTACCGGGGCGACTTCGTCGAGTTCACTCTGGACGCGGCCGCCACCGAGGGGCTGGCCGCGCTGACCCGCTCCTACGGCGGCACGCTGTTCATGACGCTGCTCGCCGCGTACCAGGTGTTCCTGGCCCGGCACGCCGGGCAGGACGACTTCGCGGTGGGCGCGTCGGTGGCCGGCCGGTCCGCGCCGGAGCTGGAGAACGTGGTCGGCATGTTCGTCAACATGCTGCCGCTGCGCGCCGAACTGGCCGGCGACCCGACCTTCACCGAGCTGCTGGGCCGGACCCGGCGTGCCGTGCTGGACGGGCTGGAGCACGCCGAGGTGCCGTTCGCCCGGGTGGTGCACGAGCTGGGGCTGCCCCGCGACGTCAGCCGGTCGCCGTTGTTCCAGGCGATGTTCGTGTTGCAGAACTACGAGATGGGCCGGTTCGCCGGAGTCGCCGACGACGCCGGGGTCGGCTTCGAGTGGCATCCGATGGAGCTGCGCGCCACCCGGTTCGACTTCGAGTTGCACGCCGTCGACACCGGCGCCGGGCTCTGGGGCAAGCTGATCTTCAACACCGACCTGTTCACCCGGGCCACCGTCGAGCGGATGGCGCACCGGCTGACCACCCTGCTGCGCGCCGTGGTCGCCGCACCGGACCTGCCGGTCTCCGCGCTGGACCTGCTCGCCCCGGCCGAGCGGGAGCTGTTGGCGGGGTGGAACGACACCGCCGGCGACTTTCCCCGGCAGCAGACCCTGCACGCCCCGATCGAGGAGCGGGCCGCCCGTACCCCGGACGCGGTGGCGCTGCGCTGCGCCGGCCGCTCGGTGACGTACGCCGAGCTGAACGCGGCGGCGAACCGCGTGGCGCACCGCCTGCGCGACGCCGGTGTGGGACCGGAGACCCTGGTCGGGGTCTGCGCGGAACGGTCGGCGGAGCTGGTCGCCGGCCTGCTCGGCGTGCTCAAGGCCGGCGGCGCCTACCTTCCGCTGGACCCGGAGTACCCGGCGGACCGGCTGGCCTTCATGGTCACCGACGCCGCGGCGCCGGTGGTGCTGGTGCAGGAGCACCTGCGCGACGTGCTGCCCGCGACCGACGCGCGCGTGCTCGCCCTGGACGACGAGTCGGTCTGGGCGGACCAGCCGGTGACCGACCCGACGCCGACGGCCGGCCCGGCGAACCTGGCGTACGTCATCTACACCTCCGGCTCCACCGGCCGGCCCAAGGGCGTGCCGAACACCCACCGGGGCATTGTCAACCGCCTCGACTGGATGCAGCGCACCTACCGGCTCGGCGCCGACGACGCGGTGTTGCAGAAGACCCCGGCCAGCTTCGACGTCTCGGTCTGGGAGTTCTTCTGGCCGCTGCGCGAGGGCGCCCGGCTGGTGCTGGCCGATCCGGGCGGCCACAAGGACGCCGGTTACCTGCGCGACCTGCTGATCTCCGAGCGGGTCACCACCGCCCACTTCGTACCGTCCATGCTCACCGTCTTCCTCGCCGAGGACGGTGTCGAGGCCGCCACCGCGCTGCGTCGGGTGATCTGCTCCGGCGAGGAGTTGCCGCTCGCCGCGGCCCGGGACCTCACCGTCCGGCTGCCCGGTTGCGGCCTGCACAACCTGTACGGCCCGACCGAGGCGGCGATCGACGTCAGCGCCTGGGCGTGCGATCCGACGCTGCTCGCGGAGCTGACCAGCGTGCCGATCGGCGCGCCGATCAGCAACCTGACGCTGCACGTGCTGGACGCCCGGGGCAACCCGTGCCCGGTCGGTGTCGCCGGTGAGCTGCACATCGGCGGCGTCGGGCTGGCCCGGGGCTACCACCGACGTCCGGCGCTGACCGCCGAGCGTTTCGTGCCGGACCCGTTCGCCGCCGAGCCGGGCGCACGGCTGTACCGCACCGGCGACCTGGCCCGCTGGCGCGTCGCGCCGAGCGGCTCGCCCGGCGGGGTGCTGGAGTTCCTCGGCCGCATCGACCACCAGGTCAAGCTGCGCGGGTTGCGCATCGAGCTGGGCGAGATCGAGAGCGCGCTGCGCGTCCAGCCCGGGGTGACCGAGGCCGTGGTGCTGGTCCGCGAGGACACCCCGGGCGACAAGCGGCTCACCGGGTACCTGGTCGGCACGGCCGAGCACGACGCGGTCAAGGCGGCGTTGAAGGAGACCCTGCCCGAGTACATGGTGCCGGCCGCGTTCGTCACCCTGGACGCCCTGCCGCTGACCCCGAACGGCAAGCTCGACCGCGGGGCGCTGCCCGCGCCGGTGGTCACCCGAGCCGCGTCGGTGGCGCTGGTCGAGCCGCGCGACGACACCGAGCGGATGCTCGCCGACATCTGGGCCGACTTGCTCGGCGTGGACACCCTCGGCATCGACGACGACTTCTTCGACCTGGGTGGGCACTCGATGCTCGCCACCCAGGTCGTCGCCCGGATCCGCAAGGCCGAGCACGGCGCGCGGCCGGTCGGTGTGATGGACCTGTTCCAGCAGCGGACCATCCGCGACCTGGCCGCCTTCATGTCCGGCGGTGGGGAGGGCGACGGGCCGCGCCGGCTGCTCTACGAGCTGACCAAACCGGTGCCGGCGGCGCAGCGGGTGATCACGTACGTCTGCGTGCCGTACGGCGGCGGCAGCGCGATCGTCTACCAGCCCCTCGCCGACGCGCTGCCGGCCGGGCACGCGCTCTGGTCCCTCGCGATCCCGGGGCACGACGTGGGGCTCACCGAGGACGCGCTGCCCTTCGACGAGCTGACCACCCGCGTCGCCGAGGAGATCCTCGAACGCGTCGAGGGCCCGCTCGCCCTGTACGGGCACTGCGGCGTCGGCAGCGCCATCGTCGCCGAGGTGGCCCGCAAGGTGGAGGCCGCCGGCCGGGAGCTGACCGCGCTCTACATCGGCGCGATGTTCCCGTTCGCCCGTCCGAAGGGACTGTTCGCGGCGGTCCGCACCAGGCTGGAAAAGCTGCGCAGCAACAAGCACTACGCGAGCTGGCTCAAGTCGATGGGGGTGGACACCGACGAACTGGACCCGGAGCAGGCCGACCGGATCATCAGCAACATGCGCGCCGACTCCCGAGCCTCCGAGGAGTACTTCACCGACCTGCTCGACCGGCGCGCCGTGAAGCTGCGCGCCCCGATCATCTCGGTGGTCGGCTCGGAGGATCCGGTCACCGACTACCACACCGAGCGGTACGCGGAGTGGCAGTTCCTCAGCGACCGACTGGGCCTGGTCGTGCTGGACCAGGCCGGGCACTTCTTCCTCAAGTACCGCGCCGAGGAGTTGGCCGAGATCGTCACCCGGGTGCACCCGGCGCTCGTCGCCGGTGACGTCTCCGCGCTGACCGCCCAGGCACGCGGCGAGGACGCCGGCTGGGCGGTGGCCGACACCCGAGGCGTCGACACCCTCACCGGCCCGGAACAGCCGGTGGTCCGGCCCAGCATGGCCCGGTTCGTGGCGGTCACCGCCGGGCAGCTCGTCTCCAGCACCGGCTCGGCGCTGACCGCGTTCGCCCTGCCGATCTGGCTGTTCACCCGCACCGGCTCGGTCGCGAACCTGGGCCTGCTCTGGGCGCTCGCGCTGGTCTGCGGGGTGCTGATGCTGCCGGTCGCCGGCGCGATCACCGACCGGGTCAGCCGACGGAAGATCATGATGATCGCCAGTTGCAGCGCCGGTTCGATCCAGCTGATCCTCGCCGCGCTGCTCTGGAGCGGCAACCTGGCGCTCTGGCACATCTACGCCCTGGTGGCGCTGAGTCAGGTGGCCGGCTCGTTCCAGCGGATCGCGTTCCAGTCGGCCGTGCCGCAGCTCGTGCCCAAGCGCTACCTGGGCCACGCGATGGGCATCACGCAGCTCTCCAACGGGTTCGCCATGCTGCTCATGCCGGTTTTCGCCGCGGGTCTGCTCGCCGCCATCGACCTCAAGGGCATCCTGCTGATCGACGTGGTCAGCTACGTGGTCGCGGTGGTGACCCTGTCGGTGGTCCGCTTCCCCGACCTGCTCGGCTGGCGGCCCCGCGAGCGGCTGCTCGTGGCCATCGTCAACGGTCTGCGCTACTCGTGGCGGCACCGCGGCTTCCGCCTCATGCTGGGCTACTTCGCGCTGGGCAACATCTTCCTGGCCCCCGCGCTGGTGCTCACCACCCCACTGGTGCTCTCCTTCGGCAGCGCCACGCAGGTGGCCCAGGTCGCGCTCGCCGAGGCGGTCGGCGCGGTGGCCGGCGGCGTACTCATGTCGCTCTGGGGCGGTCCCCGGCACCGCCGCATGATCGGCGTGCTGATCGGCAACCTCGGCACCGCCGTCGGCTGCGTCCTGGTCGGCCTGGACGCGTCCGTCGCGATGATCTGCGTGGGCGCGTTCTGGCTGGCCATGTCGATGACCACGGCGCAGTCCATCTACGCCACCATCGTCCAGGTCAAGGTGCCGCAACGCTTCCACGGCCGGGTGTTCAGCCTCAACCAGACCATCTCCTGGTCGACGCTGCCGATCGGCTTCGCGCTGCTCGCACCGGGGGCCACCGCGCTGTTCGAGCCCCTGCTCGCCCCGGGCGGGGCGCTCGCCGGGTCGGTGGGCGCGGTGATCGGCACCGGTCCGGGTCGGGGCATCGGGTTCGCGTACGTCTGCTTCGGCGCGGCGCTGATCCTGATCACCCTGGGCGGCTTCGCGATCCGGTTGCTGCGCCGTTTCGACCTGGAGGTGCCGGACTCGCTGCCCGACGACCTGATCGGCGCCCAGGAGCGGGAACGCCGCCTGGCAGCCCGCGCCGCCGAGCGCGAGCAGGAGCGGGTGCCGGTAGGGGTGTGACGGGTGCGGGTGCCACCGTGGTGCTGCACGGCACTGCGGTGGCACCCGCCGCGCGACAGGCACGCACACCACGGTCGATGCGACACGTCGCACGACTGGCTCGGGATTGTCGGGAAGACTGGCACGCATGACTGATCTGGGCGATCCGAAGGCTGCGCTGCACCACTACCTCCAGGCGACCCGCGATGACCTGATCTGGAAGCTCCACGGGCTCAGCGAACGCGAGGTCAGGGTGCCCCGCACCGCGACCGGCAACAACCTGCTGGGAGTCCTCAAGCACTGTGTCAACATCGAAGCCGGCTACTTCGGGCCCACGTTCGGGCGCGAGTTCCCGACACCCGAGGAACTGGTCCCCATGCAGGCGTTCGAGGACGACCCGCAGGCCGACTGGTACGCGGGGGAGGACGAGACGAAGGATGGGCTGATCGACCTGTACCGCCGTGTGGCGGTGTTCGCGGACCAGACCATCGAACAGCTACCCCTCGACGCGCCGGGGCAGGTGCCGTGGTGGCGGCCTGGCGGACAGAACGTGACGCTGCACAGGATCATCATCCATGTGACCTGCGACGTCGCCCGTCACGCCGGGCACGCGGACGTCATGCGCGAGCAGCACGACGGATCGATCGGCTGGCAGCGCGAGAACAGCAACATTCCCCAGGACTATGACTGGCCGGCGTACGTCACCAAGCTGACGAAGCTCGCTGACCGATTCGGATAGCAGTCCGCGTCCGTCGATGGGCCCGATCAGGGGAGGGGACGTCGCAGCGTCCGCTTCACTCGGGTCGAGTTCGCGAAGTAGACAATGCCCACGATGCCCGGCAACGAGTCGATGACCGTGCCGATCGGTGACTTCATCCCCAGCACGTTCCAGGCCACGAGACAGCCGATCGAGATCGCGCAGTACAGGTAGTTGTGGACGATCGCGGCCCGACGCCTGGTGCAGATGAGCCACAACAGAACGACGGTGTAGACGGCGAGGAGGCAGTTCGTCACCACGTAGAAGACGATGTGGCTCTCCGGCCCGAGCTCCGTCATCCCCACCAGGGACGGGTTCGCGTCGATAACCAGGGTCGCGATCGTCAGACCAATTCCGTGGATGAGCAGCAGCACCAGAACCACCACGTACCCGGCAAGGAGCCCTCCGAGGCGTAGGGCCGATGATCGCGCCGGGACCTGCGGCGCGTCGTTGTCGGTCGATTGACGGTGGAGGGAGCCCTGACCAGACGGTTGTTCGACAGGCGTCACGGGCTTGACGGTAGGGGCCGGTGCCCGAGCGCACGATGGTGCTGACCCTCGTATCCGATGTCGGGCTAACCCGACCCTGCCAGCTAGCGTGGCGGACGATCCAGCGCAAACCGTCCCCCCCGCGCCTCCCTGCGGCTCCGGTATCCGGCAGCGCTGTGACGGTATCGATGTCGCCGGCTGCGGTGGTGGTCGTTGTCGTTGGCGCTATACCTGTGAGTCATAAATATGCCTCTGAGTCATCAGGCTGAGCATGGACCCGCGCCCCGGGCTGGGGCGATCGACCCGGTGTCGGCGATGTCGTGGTGAGACCTAGCGCGACCCTGAGTCGATTGCGCTCCAGCGCTCGATCCGACGCCGCCCCACACCCCCGGTCGGCGACATCCTTTCCGACCGGGCCCGCCCCGACGACGACGTCGTGGGTGCCGTCCAGGTCAGTCCCTCTTCGCGACGCGGCCGAGGCGGAGGGCCGAGATCAGGAAGAAGATGCCGCCGGGGATGGCGTAGCCGGCCGCGTTGGTCAGCGTGGTGCCGTCCGCGCCGGCCATCACGATGAACGAGCCACCGGCGAGTACGGAAATCGCGCCGCTGATGATCATCGGCCACTGGCCGCCCATCGCGCGACGGGTGACGCCGACGATCAGCTGAACCAGCCCCGCCACGATCGCCCAAGCGCCCCAGACGCGCAGGACCGCAGGGATACCGGACGTGCTGGCGACTGCCACGCCGATGGCGGTGAGCAGGCTGACCGCGATGTTCACGTACAACAGGACGGGCGACCCGGTGCCACGCGACGCGCGAGCGTCGACGATGGCGGCGGCCACGTCGAACAGCGGGTACAGCACGAGCAGTGTGACGGCGAGCGGACCGAGTTCCGAGGCGGTCGTGAGCATCACAACGGCCCACACGATGGCGAAGGCGAAGCGGACGAAGTACAGCTGCCGCAGGGCGGACGCCGTCGTCGGGATGCGGGGTGCGGCAAGGGTGGTCACGGTGGTCCTTCCGAGGGGTGGCGGACCTGCGGGATGCCGCGGTCAGCCAGGTAGAACGAACGTTCTGTCGCGGCAACGATGACACGGTCATCATCGCCTGTCAAGACCGAACGTTCTATCCGCTAGACTGGTCGTCATGGCGCGCAGCGAATCCGAGAGCCGGCCGTCCGAAGCGCGGTCGCGGCTGCTCAACACGGCGATGAAGGTCTTCTACGCGGAGGGGATCCACTCCGTCGGCATCGACCGGATCGTCGCGGAGGCCCAGGTGACGCGGGCCACTCTCTACCGGCACTTTCCCGGTAAGGAAGAACTCGTGGTCGCGTACCTGCGCCAGGTCGACGACATCATGCGCGGCCAGGCCGACGACGCTGTCGCCCGCGGGCTACCGGCGGCCGACACCATCCGGGCGCTCAGCAGGCCCATCGCCGAGAGCATCAAATCCCCGGGCTTCCGCGGATGCGCCTTCCTCAACGCCGTCGCCGAGTACCCCGACCCCGATCACCCGGTGCACCAGGCGGTGCTCGCCCACCGCCAGTGGTTCCTGGACACCGTCACCGACCTGCTGGCGCGAGTCGGGGAAGCGCCCGCCGAGCCCGCCGCCCGGCACTTCGTCATGCTGCGCGACGGCGCCATGGCCGCCGGCTGCCTGTTCGACCCGGTGCTCGTGACCGACACCTTCCTGAGCGGAGTCGAGGGACTCTTGCAGGCTCGCACCCAGGCCGGCCCGTCACAGGCCTGATCCCGGTCCCGCGCACCGTCGTGAACAGCTGATCAGGGCGGTCCTGCTCACCGCTCGACGGCGTCGGCCTCGGGCAGCTCCTCGGGCTCGGTGACCCAGCCGGAGAAGACCGGCACCCCGTGCCACGGCCCGGTCGCACCGTCGGCCCGCTTGTCCGTGGCGACCGCCACCACCGCGTACGGGTGGCCGAAGCGCAGCTCGGCGGTGCGGGCGACGCCCTCCGGCGGCATGCTGGTCAGCTCGAACATGCCGGTGACCGCAGCCGCCTCGAAGCCGTACCGGCCGAACCGGGCCATCGCCGCCTGCCGGGCCTCGAAGTCCTGCACCGGCAGTGCCAGCGCGGTCGCCAGTGCCGCCGACGCGGCCGGGAAGCCGAGCGCCGGCGCGCTCAGGTCGTGCTCGCTGCGAGCAGCCCAGCAGGGGAGCAGCGCCGTGTGTCGCTCCTCGCGGCCGTCGCGGGCCCGGGTGCGTACCCGTTCCTCGCGCAGCGTCCACAGCGGAGTGTCGCTGAGCGGCAGGTCGAACAGCGAGCGGCGACCGGTCGGCTCAGCGCCGTCGGCGGCGCCGGCGCTGAGCTGGTACGCGGCGGCCAGCACCTCCGCCGGCGACACGTGTGGCGCGGCGGCCACCGACAGGACCACCAGCCCCGCGCCGTCGGCCGCCTGCGCGGGGGCGGCGTGCACGATCACGTCGCCGGCCCGCGCGGTCGAGACGATGGCGCCCCGGTGGCCCCGGCCTGGGCTGCGCAGTACCCGACGGAGCTGCTTGGCCCAGGCGCTGCCCGGGCCGAGCGCCCCGGCGTCGGCGACCTCGAACGGGGCAGCCCAGGAGATCCGGGTGGCCAGCGCGCTGGCCAGGGCCAGCACCACGTCCGGCCCGACCCGCAGCGGGAACCTCTCGATCAGGCCGAGGGTGTGCTCGCGGGCCCAGGCGTCCAGCCCGGCCTGGTCGGGCAGGGGACCGACCTCGGTCGTCGCGGGCAGTGCCGCCCGCCAGTCGGACGGCCCACCGTCGCCCTGACCCGGCCGGTGCCAGAGCGCGGTGGCGGACGCGACCAGCGGGTGCGGCTCGTCCAGCAGTATGCGGCTGACCGCGACCGCGGTGGACAGGTCCGTGCCGAGAGCCTCGGCCAGCGCTTCGGCCGCCCGGCGGTCCGCATGGTCGGTCGCGGTCGTGGCGCAGAGCGCCAGCAGCAGCCAGGCGCCGAGCGGGGAGGCGACGTGGTGCCGGTCGCCGATCGTGGTGTGCAGGGTGTCGGCGTACCGGGACAGCGGGCCGTGCAGGTCGCTCGTCATGCCTCCACTCTGCCCGCCCCCGGCCGCTCCGGCATCCTCGCCGGCCCGGCTCACGACCACAGTTCGAAGGGCTCGTCGATCTCCTCGCCGGCCAGGAAGGGCATGATCAACCGGGGGAGCTGCCCCGGGTAGAAGCGGGCCGAGCTGGCCACCACCTCGGGCAGTGGCCACCAGCGAAAGCCGAAATAGTCCTCCAGCTCGTAGTCGAGCCGATCGGTCTCGTCCACGTCCGGACCGGGGCCGTCGAGCCGTACGGCGACGACCACCTCGTCCTGGACGTGGCGCAAGCGACGGTGCAGGAAACTCGCGCGCCGACGCCAGGTCGGCGCGCCCACCTGGTCGGCGGTGGCCGCGATGCCGGTCTCCTCGCGCAGCTCCCGCACGGCCGTGTCCTGGTACGTCTCCCCAGGGTCCATGCCGCCGCCGGGCAGCTCCCACCAGGTGCCCAGCGCCGGGCGGTCCGGGGCGCGGGTGTGGAACAGCAGCACCCGGTCGGCGTCGTCGAGGACCACCACCCGCACCGCGCGCCGCTCCAGGATCGGCAAATCACGCGGCAGCTCAATCATCGATGTTCCACACGCCGGCGCACCTCCGCGTCGTCCCGCTGCGGGGCCCAGTCTGCCGCAGCGCCGCCCGTTCCGGCGGCCGGAGCGGGGGCCGGTAGGCTGCCCGCCGTGGCTGGTCTGTTGAGGAACGTGGCGGCGCGCATCTCCCGGGTGGGCGCGGTGATTCCGTCCCCGCGACGTACCGGGCCGGCCCCGGCGCAGGTGGCCCGTCGTCGTCAGGTGAGCGCGTTGCAGCGGCGCGAGCTGACCTACGCCCCGGAGCGGGACGGCCAGGCCGACCCCGGGGAGATCGTCTGGACCTGGGTGCCGTACGAGGACGACCCCCGGCAGGGAAAGGACCGGCCGGTGCTGGTGGTCGGACGGCACAGCCGGACTCTGTTCGGGTTGATGCTGTCCAGCCAGAGCGAGCGGGACGGGCAGCGGCACTGGTTCGCGCTCGGGCCCGGTGACTGGGACCGGGACAACCGGCCGAGCTGGGTCCGGCTGGACCGGGTGCTCACCATGCGCGAGGACAGCATCCGCCGCGAGGGCGCCGTGCTGGACCGGCCCCGCTTCGACCGGGTCGGGCAGGCCCTGCGCGCGGGCTACGGCTGGCGCTGACCGCTTCCGCCCCGCTCGCGTGGCGGGCCGTCAGGCCGACTCACGGCTGGGGCCGACCCCGGCGCCGCGTGCGTCCGGCGGCGGGTACGGCTGCTCGGCGAGCAGCCGGGCCAGGTGTGCGCTGTTGAGCGCCAACGCCTTCGTGGTGCGGCCGGTGGTGTCGGGCTTGGGGCCGGCGTCGCGGTAGTCCACCTTGTTCAGCGCCTCGCCGACCCAGTAGGTCGCGCCGGCGGCCGGGCAGGTGAACCCGACCTCGTTGAGTGCCTGTTGCACCTGGCCGATGGTGTGGTGTGCGCCGTCCTCGTTGCCGACGACGGCGACACCGGCCACCTTGCCGTAGGTCAGGAGCCGGCCCTCGGCGTCGGTCTCGGAGAGTTCGGCGTCGAGGCGTTCGAGGACCATCTTGCACACGCTGGATGGCTGGCCGAGCCAGATGGGCGTCGCGATGACGAGGATCTGGGCGGCGACCAGCTTCGCCCGGATGGCCGGCCACCCGTCTCCGCCGCCCTCGTCGGTCGACACCCCGAACCGCACGTCGTGGTCGACCACCCGGACCAGTTCGCCGTCCACTCCCTGCTCGGCCAGTGCGGCGAGCACCTCCTGGCCGAGCTGCTCGGAGCTGGACGGGGCCGGCGACGGCTTGAGAGTGCAGTTGAGTACGAGGGCGCGGATGCTCGCCACGTCGGTTCCTCTCGGTGGTCGGCAGCGGTGATCGGCATCCCATACCCGGGCGTTGGCCGGGTGAATCAGCCGACGCGCGGGGCTTCTGCCGAAGGGGTTGACGTAACCACGCTGGGCTGTATATTCAACCTATCGGTTTACAAGCCACATGGTTGAGAGCGACAGATGACAACAGATCCGGCCAGCGCCGTGTTCGCCGCTCTCGCCGATCCGACCCGGCGGGCCATCCTGGCCCGGCTGGCGACCGGCGAGGCGACGGTCAACGAGTTGGCGGAGCCGTTCCCGATCAGCGTTCAGGCGATCTCCAAGCACCTCAACGTGTTGGAGCGCGCCGGGCTGATCGTGCGGACCCGCGAGGCGCAGTGGCGTCGCTGCCGGCTCGACCCGGCCCCGCTGCGCACGCTGGCCGAATGGGTCGAGCAGTACCGCCGGCTCTGGGACGACCGTTACGACACATTGGACGACTACCTACGCGACCTGAAGGAGAAGAGCGATGGACAAGCTTCGTGACCTCGTCATCGACATGCCGTCCGACCGGGAGATCACCCTCACCCGTTCCTTCGACGCCCCGCGCGAGCTGGTCTGGGCCGCGCACAGCCAGGCCGAGCACCTGAAGCACTGGTGGGGGCGGGGCAACCCGCTGGACGTCGAGATCGACTTCCGGGAGGGTGGCAGCTACCGCTTCGTCGAACACGCCACGGACGGCAACGCCTACGGCTTCCGGGGTGAGTTCCGGGAGATCGTCGTGCCGGAGCGGATCGTGCAGACCTTCGAGTACGAGGGCATGCCCGGTCAGGTGGCGGTGGAGACGCTGGTCTTCACCGAGCGCGACGGGCGCACCACCGTCACCGGCACCACCCGGTTCGACACCACCGAGCAGCGCGACGGCATGGCCGAGTCCGGCATGGCGCAGGGCGCGGCCGAGTCGTACAACGCGCTGGACCGGTACCTCGCCACCCTGCGCTGACCCGGACGGCGCCGCCCGGCCCCCCGGTTAATCGGGTGGGTCGGGTGGCCGCCCGGTGGCATGGTGTGCCGGTGATCGACGACGCGGCGGGGCAGGTGACCGGCTGGGCCCGCACGGATTTCGGCCTCGACCTGACCGACCTGGACGAGGTGACCCACGGCGCCGACCAGCACGCCCGACTGTGGCGGGCGCACGCCGCCGACGGCACCCGATACGCGGTCAAACTCAGCGGTGGCGGCACTCCGGCCGGTCTGGTCGTGGCGGCGCACCTGGCCGCCCAGAAGGTGCCGGGCGTCCCCGCGCCGCTGCACACCCACGACGGGCGGCTGTACGGCGACCACGGCGGCCACCGCCTCTCGGTGGTGCCGTGGGTCTCCGACCTGCGGGCGCTCGACGGCCCGATGACCGACGCGCACTGGCGCGCGTACGGCGAACTGCTGGCCGCGGTGCACGCGGTGCCGGTGACCGACGAGCTGGTGCGGCTGCTGCCGCCCGGCGGAGCGGCGTACCCGGAGATCGTGGCGGCGACCCGCGCGACGGCCGAGCGGTTGCGCGCTCCTGGCCCGGCCGACCCCGCCGGTCCGCCGGTCGCCGAGCTGGCGGCCCTCTGGTCGGCGATGGCGGACCGGGTGTCCACACTGACCGGTGCGATGGAGCGCCTCGACGCCAATCGGGGAGACCGGCCGGTGGTGGTGTGCCACGGCGATCCGCACTTGGGCAACCTGCTGCTCGGCCCGAACGGTCAGGTCTGGCTGATCGACTGGGACGACGCGGTGCTCGCCCCGCCCGAGTGCGACCTGATGTTCGTCACCGACGGGGTGCTCGCCTTCGCGCCGATCACCACCGGGCAGCGGGCGGCCGTCCTGGCCGGCTACGGCCGGGTCCACATCGAGCCGGCCCGCCTGGCCTGGTTCCTCGCCGTTCGTGCGCTCGACGACCTCACCGACTGGACCCGCCAGGCGTTGGATCCCGACGTCGACGCGGCCGGTCGGGCGAGGGCGGCCCGGATCGTGCGGGGCCTGGTGTCGCCGGTCGGTCTGGTCACTCTCGCCGACGCGGCGCTGCGGTCTCTCGACCGGCCGCACTGAGCGCGCAACCCGCTCGACGGGACGGGGCCGCGGACGCTGGAGCGGTCAGCACTCGGCGAGGCGGACGCTGTCCACGAGTTGGCGGGGCGATCGGTTGCCGCCCAGGCTCTTGGCCTGGTACATGGCAGCGTCGGCGCGGCTGAGCGCATCGGTGAGCTGGGCCGGGCCGGTCACCGGTGCGAGGCCGACGGAGGCGGTCACCTGAACGCTGACACCGCTCAGCCGGATCGGGGCGGCGACGGTCTCGCTGAGCCGCCGGGTGGCGTGCTCGATCCAGCGCCGGTCGATGGTCGGGCTGGCCAGCAGCCCGGCGAACTCGTCCCCACCGAGGCGGGCGACGAGGTTGTCCCCGGCGAAACCGGCCAGCCGTTCGGCCACGCTGATCAGCACCTGGTCGCCGGCGGCGTGCCCGTACCGGTCGTTGATCTGCTTGAAGTCGTCCAGGTCGAGCACGATGGCGATCAACGGCTGCCCGGCCGCGTCGGTGAGCAGGGCGGCCGCGAGGCGGTAGAAGGCCCGCCGGTTGGGCAGCCCGGTGAGCGGGTCGTGGCTCGCGGCGTGCCGCTCGGCGGCAAGCTCGGCCTGGAGGTGCCCGATCTCGGCCTCGGCGCGCAGCGCCCGACGCCGGAGTTGCCAGGAGGAGAGCAGCGCGCCGGCGGCGCAGATGCCGGAGGCGACACTCATCGGATCCGGCACGAACCCTCCCATCGCCGCGATCGCCTCCAGCCATCGACCGACTCGACGCGCGCCGCGCCGGGCCCGGTTTTCCCTGATCGATGCCCATGTCAGGTGACGCAAAGTGAACGGATCGGCACCGATCTTGTGCGTTATCATGCTCGCCGTCCGGTGCAGATGCAATAGCAGATGCACGTGCAGCACCGTCCGATGTCGATACCGCACCCCTCGCCGTCACCGCTCCTCCCACGGCCACCGGCGGGCTCGTGAGCAGAAAGACGCCCACATGCAGCAGCCACCGAATGGCGTTCCGATCCATCAGCTGCCACCGCTGAGCTGGCAGAAGAGTCGCCGCAGCAACCCCAGCGGCAACTGTGTCGAACTCGCCGAACTGCCCGAGGGCGCCGGCATCGCGCTGCGCAACTCCCGACATCCGGAGGGGCCGGCGCTGATCTACACGGTGGATGAGATCGCCGCCTTCGTGCTCGGCGCGCGGGACGGCGACTTCGATCATCTGATCAACTGAGCGGACCCGGTGGACCATCCCGGCGACGGGACTGATCCACCGGTCCGGAGGAGTTCACCTCACTGTCGGTCCATGGCATGCTTACACGTCGGCCGGGCCGGGGCGCCCGACCACGCTGGTCGGTATCCGGAGGTCCGCAGGTGACGATGGTTCCCGCCGAGGGCGGCCCAACAACCGGGCCGACCGTGCTGCGCATGCTGCTCGGTGCTCAACTGCGCCGGCTGCGGGAGTCCAGCGGCGTGACCCGCGAGGGCGCCGGCTGGGAGATCCGGGCCTCCGAGTCGAAGATCAGTCGGATGGAGCTCGGCCGGGTCGGCTTCAAGGAACGCGACGTGGCGGACCTGCTCACGCTCTACAGCGTCACCAACGAGCAGGAGCGCGAGGCGCTGCTCAAGCTCGCCCGCGACGCGAACAGCCCCGGTTGGTGGCACCGCTACGGCGACGTCCTGCCCACCTGGTTCCAGTCCTACCTGGGCCTGGAGGCGGCGGCGGCGCTGATCCGCACCTACGAGGTGCAGTTCGTGCCCGGCCTGTTGCAGACCCGCGAGTACGCCCGGGCGGTCGTGCTGCTCGGGCACGGCGCGGCCGGTGCGGCCGAACTCGACCGACGGGTCGCCCTGCGGATGCAGCGCCAGCAGTTGCTCCGCCGGGAAAATCCGCCGCAGCTCTGGGCGGTGGTGGACGAGGCGGCGCTGCGCCGTCCGATCGGTGGCGCCGAGGTGATGCGTGGTCAGCTGACCGCGCTCATCGAGGCGACCAAGTCGCCGAACGTCCGCCTCCAGGTCATCCCGTTCGCCGCCGGTGGTCACGCGGCCGCCGGCGGTGCGTTCACCATCCTGCGCTTCGGCGACCAGGAGCTGCCCGACATCGTCTACATCGAACAGCTCACCAGCGCCATCTACCTGGACAAGCGCGACGACCTGGACTATTACGCGGTGGCCATGGAGCGGCTCTGCGTCGAGGCCGAGCCGCCGGAGCGCACCCCGGAGATTCTCGGCCGCCTGCTGGAGGACCTCTACCCGGCCTGACCGCCGGCCGGGTCCCGGCTCGGCTCCCGCCACGTTCCGGAACCTGGCCGACCCCCTGGTATTGACGCTCGCCGACCGGTCCGGCTAGTCTCTGTATCGATACAGACTGGATCGATACAGAAGGGGTGCCGGTGAAGCCGACCCTGCAAGCCGTGGCAGACGCCGTCGGCGTCTCGCGCAGCACGGTGTCCAACGCGTACAGCCGCCCCGACCAGCTCTCCGCCGCGCTGCGCGAGCGGATCCTCGGCGCCGCCCGGCAGCTCGGCTACCCGGGTCCCAACCCCACCGCCCGCTCCCTGCGTCGCGGTTTCGTCGGCTCGATCGGGGTGCTGTTCACCTCGCAGCTGTCGTACGCGTTCACCGACCCGTTCGCGGTCCGTTTCCTCGCCGGCGTGGGCGAGGCCGCCGAGCGGCACGGCACCAGCATGCTGCTGGTGCCGCTGTCCCGGGCCGAGCCCGACGCCCGCCGCGCGGTGGAGAACGCCGCGGTCGACGGCTTCTGCGTCTACTGCGTCGCCGACGAGGAGTGGGCGCTGGACGTGATCCGTGCCCGCGGGCTGCCGTTCGTCAGCACGGCCGCCCGCGACGACGCCGGCCCCGACGAGCCGTTCGTCGGCATCGACGAGCGGGCCGCGGCCCGCAGCGTGGCTACGCACGTCGCCGGCCTCGGTCACCGCCGGGTGGCCCTGCTCGCCGACTCCGTGCTGACCGACGCGCCGGCCGGCCCGCTCACCCTCTCCGGGGTCGATCGGGTGCCGCACCCGACCACCCACGGCCGGCTCGCCGGGTTCGCCGACGCGTTCGCCGAGGTCGGCGTCGGCTGGGCCGAGCTGACCCTGCTCAACGCCCAGGGCAACAGTCGCCAGGCGGGGGCGGCCGCCGTCGCCGGGCTGTTCGACGGGCCCACGCCGCCGACCGCCGTGCTGGCCGGCTCCGACGTGCTCGCCCTCGGTGTGCTGGACGCGCTGGCCGAACGACCGGCCGGCGACCGTCCACCGGTCTCGGTGACCGGCTTCGACGACATCCCCGAGGCCGCCGCGGCCGGCCTCACCACCGTCCGGCAACCGGCCGAGGAGAAGGGCCGGATCGCCGCCAAACTGCTGCTCGATCCACCCGCGGACGCCGCGGCCGGTCATGTGCTGCTGCCCACCGCACTCGTCGTCCGGGACTCCACCGGACCTGTCCCGAGGAGTTGACCATGGAACACGCCACCGGATACCTCACCGCCCTCGACGCGATGAACCGACACGTCAACTCGGCTCGACCGGACGCGCCGGTCCAGGTCGAGCGAGCCCGCCCGGCGCTGCTCGCCCCGACCCGGCAGGCCACCGCGCTCGCCCTGCGCCGGCTCGCCGACCGGATCCAGCCGCGACCGCTTCCCGCCGCGCCGCGCTGCTCGTAGCGCCGCCGGACGCCGGGCCCACCGCTGGTCGGCCCGGCGTCCGACCCCGCACCACCGACAATTTCGGTACGCCCGGGATGAAAGGGTCAGGACCGGGCACGGTGGGTGGTCGAGTGGAACACGGCCAGGCAGACTGGTGAAGCCATGTCGCCGTTCATGCCCACCCTCCGTCTCCACGACCGCTACGTACTGCACGAGCGGATCGGTCTCGGTGGCATGTCCGAGGTGTGGCGGGCCGACGACGAGGTGCTCGGCCGACCGGTCGCCGTCAAGGTGCTCGCCGGGCAGCTCGCCACCGACCCGCAGCTGCGGGCCACCATCCAGCGCGAGGCCCGCGCCGCCGCCCGGCTCACCCACCCGCACGTGACCCAGGTGTACGACTACGCCGAGGCGACCCTGGCCGGCGGCGCCGTCGTGCCGTACCTGGTCATGGAGCTGGTCGAGGGACACAACCTGGCCGACCGGCTGCGGACCGGGCCGCTGCCCTGGCCGGAGGCGGTACGGGTGGCCGGGCAGATCGCCGCCGCGCTGGCCGCCGCGCACCGGATCGGCGTGGTGCACCGCGACGTCAAGCCCGGCAACGTCATGCTCACCGACACCGGCGCCAAGGTGCTCGACTTCGGCATCGCCGCACTCGGCGGCCCGCACCACCCGCTCGGCGGCCAGGCGGGTGAGCCGCTGATGGGCACCCCGGCCTACTTCGCGCCGGAGCGGCTGACCGCCGGCCCACCGGACCCGGCCAGCGACGTGTACGCCCTCGGCGCGCTGCTCTACCGCACCCTCACCGGCCAGGCGCCGCTGCCCGTGCAGAGCTGGGAGGACGCGCTGGAGGTGCATCGGCGGGGCACTCCGGTGCCCCCGCTGCGGGTGCCCGGCCTGCCGGCCGACATCGCCGAGCTCACCGTCTCCTGCCTTGCTGCCGACCCGGCCCGCCGACCGACGGCCGCGCAACTGGCCACCCGGTTCGGCGCCGGCCAGCCGGTCGAACCGCCCACCGAGCTGCTGCGCATCCTGCCGGTCGCCCACTC
>NZ_RCVJ01000147.1 GCF_003667505.1 Micromonospora sp. BL4 | reverse complement strand
GCTCTGGACCTGGCCGGACCCGTTCGATCCGGGTGGACGGGACCGGTCAGGGAGCGTCCGTTCGTCGGCCGCGACGCGGAGCTGGACCGGCTGCGGCAGGCCGCCGAGGTCGCCTTCCGGCACGGCCAACCGACCCTCGCCCTGCTCAGCGGGGACCCGGGCGCCGGCAAGACGGCACTGGCCGAGACGCTGACCCGACGGCTCGCCGCCGACGGCTGGGCCACGGCGTGGGGCCGCAGCCCGGAGTACGAGGGCGCCCCGGCGGCCTGGCCGTGGACACAGATCACGGACGCGCTCGCCGGACCGACCGCCCCCACCGACGGCGCTGGCACCGACGACGCGGTCGATGGCGCCGGGGCCACGAGCGACCCCGCGGTGGCCCGGTTCCGCCGGCACCGCGCGGTGGCGTCGCTGATCTCCGCGGTCGCCGACCGGCGGCCGGTGCTGCTGGTCCTCGACGATCTGCACCGCGCCGACGGGGACACCCTGGACCTGCTGACCGTGCTGCTCACCGGCCCACAGCCGGCCACCGGGCCGGTGCTGATCCTCGGCACCTACCGGGCCACCGAGATCAGCCCGGAGCTGACCGCCGCACTGGCCCGGGCCGCTCGACTGGAGCCGGTGCGGGAGTACCTCGCCGGCCTGTCCGCGCCGGCGACCGGTGACCTGGCCCGCGTCGTCGCCGGGGCGGAGCTGGACCCGCCCACCGTACGGTTGATCCACCAGCGCAGCGGCGGCAACCCGTTCTTCGTACGGGAGCTGGCCCAGCTGTACGCGGTCGAGGGCGGCCGGGCGCTGGCGGCGGTGCCGCCCGGGGTGCGCGACGTCATCCGGCATCGGCTGGCGCAGCTACCCGCGCCGACCCGCACCGTGCTGCGGCAGGCGGCCGTACTCGGGCGGGACCTCGACCCGGAGGTGCTCGGCGCGCTGGCCGGCGACCCCACGACCCTGCTGGACGCCGTGGACCGTGCGTTGCGGGCCGGCTTCCTCAGCGAGCAGGAACCCGACGGGCGGCTGAGGTTCACCCACATTCTCGTCCGCGACACGCTCTACGCCGACCTGTCCGCGCCGCGCCGCGCAGCCCTGCACGCGGCCGCGGCGGAGGTGTTGCAGCGGCGCCAACCGACCGATCCCGCCGCGTTGGCGCACCACCTGCTGCACGCCGGTGGACCGGAGGCCGCCCGGAGCGCCGCCGGCTACGCCGGCACCGCCGCGGCACAGGCCGAGCGGGCCGGCAACCCGCACGAGGCCGCCCGGCTGTGGGCGCAGGTGGTCGACGCGTACGACCGGACCGGCGGGAGCGGGCGGCGCGAGCGGCTGAACGGGGTGCTCGGTCTGAGTCGCGCGCTGGCCGTGACCGGCCGGCTGGACGAGGCGCGACGGCGCCGGGCCGAGGTGATCGCCGACGCCGAGTCGATCGGCGACCCTCGCCTGGTCGCGGAGGTGCTGGCCGGCTTCGACGTGCCCGCCATCTGGACCCGCAACGACGACGACCGGCTCTCCGGGCGGATCGTCCAGGCCGCCGAGCGCGCCCTGACCGCCCTCGGCCCGACCGGCTCCGCGCAGCGCAGCCGGCTGCTGAGCACCCTCGCGCTGGAGTTGCGCGGCACCACCACCGACCGTGGCCGCCGGGCAGCGCAGGAGGCCGAGCAACTCGCCCGGACCGCCGCGGACCCCGGCCTGCTGGCCTTCGCGCTCAACGCCCGCTTCATGCACGCCTTCCACCGCGTCGGCCTGGCCTCTGAGCGGGCCCGGATCGGCGCCGAGCTGGTCGACCTGGCCGCCCGCCACCAGCTGGTGACCTTCGAGGTGCTGGGCCACCTCGTCCTGGTGCAGGCCCGCTGCGCGCTGGCCGACCCCGCCGGCGCCGACGCGCACGCCCGCGCCGCCGACCGCCTCGCGGAGCGGTACGAGCTGCCGCTGGTCGGTGTCTTCACCCGCTGGTACGCCGCGCTGCGGCTGGCGCTGTCCGGCGAGCGGGCCGCGGCGGCGGACGCGTACCAGGCGGCTGCCGACGGTCTGCCCACCGACGCGATGCCGGGCCTGAGCCGGGGGCTGCTCCCGCTCGCCCTGCTCGGGCTGCGCCTGGCCGGTGCCGTCGACCGGCCGGAATCCGGGCCGGACGGCGTCGTCGACCAGCCCGTCCCCGGGCTCCACGGCGAGGACTGGGCGGGCCTGGATTGGGGCCCCCACGAGCCGTGGGTCCGACCGCTGCTGCTCGTCGCCGCCGGCGACCGGGACGCTGCCGGAGCGGCCCTGCGCGCCCTCCCGGAGGGACCGCACGATCTGCTGCGCGAGGCGCGGCTCTGCCTCACCGCCCGCGCGGCGCTCGCCCTGGGCGACCGGGCCACCATGGAACGCGTCGCCGCCGAACTCCGGCCGGCCGCCGATGAGCTGGCCGCCGGCAGCGGGGTGCTCACCGTCGGCCCGGTGGCCGGGCACCTCGCCGACCTGGCCGCCGCCCTGGGCCGCGACGACGAGGCGGCCGGGCACCGCCGTACCGCCCGCGCGGTCACCGCCCGGGCCCGCGCCGCCGCCTCCCCGGCCTGATCGGAGGCTGCGGGATCACCCGCCGCCCCCGGCGACTTGCCGGTTCGCCGGGAACCGACCGGCGGCGTGCGGTCAGATGGAACCCGGCGGCGCGGCCACCGTCCGCCGTGGATCAAGGGGGTACGCGTGGAGGCGCTCGTCCTGATCGTGGTGCTGGGCGTCACCGTCCTCGTCGGCACCACGCTCGGCGGCCGGTACAGGGTCGCGCCACCCGTCCTGCTCATCGCGTTCGGGGTGCTGCTCGGGCTGGCGCCGCCGCTGTCCGAGCTGACCCTGGAGCCGGACCTGGTGCTGCTGATCTTCCTGCCGGCGATCCTCTACCGGGAGAGTCTCACCATCAGCCTGCGTGAGATCCGGGCCAACTTCCCGGTGATCGGGCTGCTCGCCGTGGTGCTGGTGGTGCTCACCATGGTCACGGTGTCGCTGACCGCGCAGGCGTTCGGGGTGAACCCCGCCGCCGCCTGGGTGCTCGGGGCGGTCCTCGCGCCGACCGACGCCGCCGCGGTCACCGGGCTGGCCAAGCGGCTGCCCCGGAAGCTCCTGACCACCCTGCACGCGGAGAGCCTGATCAACGACGGCACCGCGCTGGTGCTCTTCGCGGTGACCGTGGGTCTGCTCACCCGGGAAGCGGAACCCGGCGCGCTCGGGATCGGCGAGGAGTTCGTCGGCGCCAGCGCCGGGGGAGTGATCGCCGGCCTGCTGGTCGGCGGCGCCGTGGTGCTGGTCCGCAAACGGCTCGACGATCCCCTGCGCGAGGGCGGGCTGAGCGTGCTGACGCCGTTCACGGCGTTTCTGCTCGCCGACGCGGTGCACGCCAGCGGCGTGCTGGCGGTCGTGGTCGCCGGGCTGGTGCTGGCCTACGCCGGTCCCCGGGTGATCCGCGCCCGGTCGCGGGTGCTGGCGTACGCGTTCTGGGACCTGTCCACGTTCCTGATCAACGGTGGGCTGTTCGTCCTGCTGGGCACGCAGATTCCCCGGGCGGTGCGGAGCATCACCAGCGCCTCGCCGCAGCGCGCGCTGACGATCGTGGTGGTGGTCACCGTGGTCGTCCTCGTCACCCGGCTGCTCTTCGTCTACGTCACGGCGGAATCGGTGAAGCTGCTGGACCCCCGAGTGGCGCGCAGGGGCCAGGGAGGCGGCGGCTGGCGGGTCGGCACCGTCGCCGGCTGGTCGGGTTTCCGGGGTGCGGTCTCGCTCGCCGCCGCCCTGGCGGTCCCGACGGCGACGGTGTCCGGTCAACCGGTGGCCGAACGCGACCTGATCATCTTCGTCACCTCGCTGGTGATCGTGCTGATCATGCTCCTTCAGGGCACCACCCTGCCGGTGGTGGTGCGCTGGGCGGGGCTGGTCGGCGACCCCGAGCGGGCCGACGAGTTGCGGCAGGCACGCCAGCGGGCCACCGAGGCGGGCCTGGCCGCGCTGCCCGGGATCGCCGAGGAGGTCGGCGCCGACGAGGAGGCGGTCCGCCGGCTGCAAGCTGAGTACCAGCGGCACCTGGAGGACGCCAACGAGGGCACCGGGCGTACCGCCGAGGAGATCCGGATCGAACGCCAACTGCGCCTCGCGGTCCTCGACCACAAACGGCGGGAGATCACCCGGTTGCGTGACAGCCGGGAGATCGACGATCTCGTGCTGCTCGACCTTCAGTCGGGGCTGGACAACGAGGAGATCCGCCTGCTGGGCCTCGAGAAGACCGATTGATCGCGGACGCCCGACGCCGACGGGAGTCGGGGGTGGGCCGAATCGACGGTGAGCCGACGGATTGGTGACAGTTCCCGGAACGCGTGTGGGGGCGCGGGCCGGAAGGCCGCCCAGGTACGGTGGACACGGTTCGGCGTTGGTCGATGCGTCCGGTCCGCGAGGGGGTGCCCATGACAACCGGGGCGACGGATGCCGACCTGCGGGTGGTCACCGAGCGGGAGTTCCTCGACGAGCTGACCTCGGTCACCCTCGAGCGCGGGGCGACCGAATTCCTCTACCTGATGGCACAGGGCGACGGCGTCATCGGGGTGCAGTGGGAGCAGCCCGGCGTCGACCATCTGCGCCGCTACCGCCTGCGGGAAAACGGTGGCCCGCCCTGCCCGCACTGCACGATCTTCGAAGCGGTGCTGGCGCTGGCGCCCGTGCTGCCACTGGACCTGATGCGGACCGCCCGCACCCGACCCCAGTACGAGACGGTGCTGCGCACCGGCCGGGTGCCCCACCTGGCGTTCGCCCGGCCGGTCGGCCAGCCCGGTGCGAGCTGGCTCGGCGACTGCCACGCGGTTCCCGGCGACCCGCACACCGACGCCGACTGCCCGCGGCACGCCGTGCCCGCACCGAGCGGCGACCCGCTGGACCTGCGCCTCGGGTCGCTGCCCCGAGCGATCCGGGAGCTGTACCCGCACGACGCCGCCGCGACGGCGGACCTCCAGCAGCGGCTGCGGATCGCCCGGGACTGGCGGGCCGACGCGCAGGCCGTCGCGAGCGGAGTCCGTGAGGCGGCGGCGACCTGGGCGTTCCTGCGCAGCTCCTGCGTGCTGGGTGTTCCGGTGCCCGGCGCCAACGGTCTCGTCCTCACCCTCTCGCCGGCTCAGACCCCGGACGACCGGCCGTTGGCCGAGCTGCACGCCGCGGCGGTTCGCGCGCTGCCCACCGGCGGCCCGGTGGCCTACCGGGATCGGGCCTGCCTGGTGCCGGAGCCGGCCGCGGGCGCCCAGCGGATGCCGTCGTACGCCGGCGCGCTGGACCTCACCGGTGCCGGGCCGGTGCGCACGCTGCGGCTGCCGGCGCCCCGCCGGCCGCTGAGCACCACCGGCCGGGGCGTTCTGCTGCTCTACGAGGCCCGGCACGCGATGGGCCGGCACTTCGCGAGCGCGCCGGTGCGTGACGACGCCTACTGGGAGTCCGAGGCGGCGTTGAACGTCTTCGAGTTCACCCTGCTGGAGCGGGTGGCCGGCCGGCACTACCAGGAGGCGGTGGCCGCCTACCTGCAGGCCGTGCGCCGGGAGGGCGACCTGCTCGCCCGCCCGCACAAGGTGCTCGACCGGCGCCGGCGCAAGGCGTTGTCGTCGGCTTTCGGCGGGCTGGACGACGAGGAGTTGCACCTGTGGGCGTCGGTCGCCTACCGCAACGCCATCCTGGTGCTGCTCGGCGACCTGAAGGCGTTCGCCGCACACCTGCGCCGCCAGGCCGCCTGACGCGAGGAAAGGCCCCTTCGGGGACGGTTCAGAGCACCTGGGCGAGGAACCGTTGCAGCCGGGGATGCTCGGCCCGCTCGAAGATCGCCTCCGGCGGGCCGGCCTCCAGCACCACGCCCCGGTCCATGAAGGCGACGGTGTCGGCGACCTGCCGGGCAAAGCCCATCTCGTGGGTGACCACCACCATGGTCATGCCCCCGGCGGCCAGGTCGGCCATCACGCCGAGCACCCCCTTGACCAGCTCCGGGTCGAGCGCCGAGGTGGCCTCGTCGAAGAGCATCACCTCCGGCCGCAGCGCCAGCGCCCGGGCGATCGCGACCCGCTGCTGCTGACCGCCGGAGAGTTGCGCCGGCCGGGCGTCGGCCTTGCCGGCCAGTCCCACCAGCTCCAACTGGGCCCGCGCGACGGCCTCGGCCTCGTCCTCCCCGAGCTTGCGCAGCCGGCGCAGCGCCAGGGTGACGTTGCGCAGCACGCTCATGTGGGGAAAGAGGTTGAACTGCTGGAAGACCATGCCCACCCGCTGCCGCAGCGCGTCCGGGTCGTCGCGCAGCACGCTGCGCCCGTCGAGCAGCACGTCGCCGCGGTCCGGCTCGATCAGACGGTTGATGGTGCGCAGCAGAGTGGACTTGCCCGACCCGGACGGCCCGATCACGCAGGCTGTCGCGCCGCGTGGCACGGTCAGGTCGACGCCGCGCAGCACCCGGTTCGGTCCGAAGGCGAGGTGCACGTCGCGTACGTCGAGGCTGACCGAGGTCGTCGTGCTGGCGGTCATCGCCGGTCCCCTTCCGTCGCGCCGGACAGCGCCGACGCGGTGTCGTCGTCCTCGTCCTCGTCGATCGGCGCGGTGGCCGGCCGGCCGTGGCGCAGCCGCCGGTCGATCCAGTTGACCGCGTGCGTCAGCGGAACGGTCAGCGCCAGATAGCAGAGCCCGGCCAGCAGCAGCGCGGACTCGTTGCCGGTGGTGGCCGCGTAGTCCTGCCCGATCCGGAACAGCTCCCGCTGGCTCGCCACCAACCCGAGGAAGTAGACGAGGCTGGAGTCCTTGATCAGCGCGATGAGCTGATTCACCCAGGCCGGCAGCACCCGCCGGATGCCCTGCGGAATGATCACCATCCGCATCGCCTCGGACCAGGAGAAGCCGAGCGCCCGCGCGCCCTCCAGCTGCGCGGCCTCCACCGACTGGATGCCGGAGCGGAAGATCTCCCCGATGTACGCCGCCGCGATCAGCGACAGCGCCAGAATGCCCAACGGGTAGGGGTCCGGTCCCCAGACCTGCATGCCCAGCGGCGCGAGCCCGACGCCGATCAGCAGGATCGTCGCCGCGGCCGGCAGCCCGCGGAACACATCGGTGTAGACGCGCGCCGGCCAGCGCAGCCACCGGCTGCGGGAGATGCCGGCGACGGCCAGCAGCAGGCCCAGCACCGAGCCGAGCAGGGCGGCGGAGACCGCCAGGATCAGCGTGTTGGGCAACCCGACGGTCAGCATCTCGGGTAGCGCCTCGCGCATCGCGTCCCAGTCGAAGAACGTCTCCCACAGGGTGCTCAACGGATCCATCGGTCGCCTCTCCTACCGCCCCGCTCGCTCGTCACCGGTTGACTCAGGACGCAGCCGACGCCGACGCCGACGCCGACGGTGCGGCCGGCACGGTCACGGTGCCGCTGCCCGGCTTGAAGTCCGCCGGTACCGGTCGGCCCGGGTAGTACTGCGCCTGCAACCGGCTCCAGGTGCCGTCCGCGATCACCTCGTCGAGGCCCTTGTTCAGCGCCTCCCGCAGCTTGTCGCTGCCCTTGGCGACGGCGTACGCGGTCGGCGCCGGGCTGAGCTGCTTGGCCGCCACGGTGATCTTGCCGTTGCTGTCGGTGGCCGACTTCTCGCCGATCTCGGCCGGGGCGATCCACGCGTCGGCGGTGCCCGCCTTGAGCTGGTTGATCGCGCCGTTGTAGTCCGGCACCCGGACCGGGTCGAGCCGCTCGCCGGTGGCGTAATCGTCCTGCACAGTCCCCTGCACGACCACGACCCGCTTGCCGGCGAGCTGGTCGAAGCCGGTGATCGGTGAGCCGGCCGGCACGTCCAGGCCGAAGTAGCCGAAGTCGTAGCCGTTGCCGAAGTCGACCGTCTTCTTGCGCGCCTCGGTAATGGTGATCGAGGAGCTGCCGACGTCGAACTTGTGGTTGTTGACCTGGGAGAGCAGCGCGGAGAAGTCGGTGCCGACGAACTCGACCTTCAGGCCGAGCTTGCCGGCGACCGCGGTCAGCAGGTCGTTGTCGAAGCCGGTGAACGTGCCGTCCTTGAGGTACACGTTCGGCGGGGCGTCGGTCAGCGTGCCGGCGCGCAGCACGCCCGGCTGCGCCAGGCCGTACGGATTGCCGGCGGCGTCGGACGAGGCGTCGTCGCCGCAGGCTGTGAGAGCGGTGGCGGCCAGGATGGCGGCCGCGCCGAGGGCCGCGGCGCGGGTCAGGGCAGGAAGGATTCGCACAGGTGTCTCCGAAGGTTGCGCAGCGGCGGGCACAGACGTGCGCCGCCGACGGTGCGCCCGGTCAGGGGCGTACCGCAGGGAATGGGTTCGAAAATGGGGTGCGCTAGGACGCGGCGCGGCCGGGACAGGCGGCGCTGCACACCCGCATCATGTCCACGTGCCGCCGCCGGGTCAGTGCCGGTGGTGGCCAGCCGGTGCGGGAATCCGCGGCGTCGGCCGATGGGGTGCTGCTGCTGAGGATGCGCATGGTTCTCCCGGGTCTGTGCTGACCTGGGTGCCAGGCCACGCTTGCACCGACGTCGTGCCGGTGCCTGGTCTTCACCCGGGGCACCCCACCGCGGAGGAGGGTTGCCGGCCAGCGAGCCGGGGCTTCGCGCTGGCGCTCATGACCTGCGCCGAGGCTAGCAGCCCGGGGAGGTGGATCGTCCAGTCGTTATGACCACGCTCACCGTCCGCGACGGACGTCCGGCCGGCAGTCAGCTGGCGTGCACGTGCGGCCGGCGTCCGGGGTCGGGTTCCTGGCGGCGCAGGATCTCCCGGGTGATGGGGGCGATCTCGCCCTGGCCGAACGCCAGGTAGCGCAGGAAGTTGCCGGCCGGGTTGCCCTCGGTCCACTCGAAGTAGATGTGCGGGCACCGCCCGGCCCGGTCACGGATCTCCAGCAGCAGGGCGGCCACCGCGCTGGGCACCGATGAGCTGGTCAGGCTGAGCACCGGGTACCGGTCGTGCTGCACGCTGCCGCGGATCAGCAGCTCGGTCTCGAAGTCCGACGGATCGGTGACCGTCACCTCGACGAAGATCACGGCGCTGTCGGCCGGGAAGTCGTTGTCCGCGATGGTCTGGGCGAGCTTGTCGCGATACTCCGCGCGGTCCCGGGTGGCCGGCTCGTGTGCGATGAGGCGGATGCGACGCCCGCCGCACTCGTCGATCAGCCGGGTGGCCTCGTCGTCCAGCTCCACCCGGTCGACCCGGAGCTCGAAGGCCCGCATCAGCCGGGACAGCAGCGACACCACGATGATCCCGCCGATGAAGCAGGCCGCGATCTTCACGCCGTCGGGACGTTCCACCACGTTCGCCGCGGTGGTGTAGAGAAAGGCCGTCGCGATGATTCCGAACGCGACCGTCCGGCCGCGCTGGCGCCGCCGCCGCGCCGCGAGGGTCACCGCCGTCGCCGCCGACGTGATCAACACGAGGACCCCGGTGGCGTACGCGCCGCCCTGCGCGTCCACGCTCGCCCCGAAGGCGACAGTGATCAGGAACGCCACCGCGGTGAAGACCAGCACCAGCGGCCGGACGGCCCGGGCCCAGGTCGGCGCCATGCCGTAGCGGGGCAGGTAGCGGGGTACGAGGTTGAGCAGCCCGGCCATCGCCGAGGCCCCCGCGAACCAGAGGATGCCGATGGTGGACAGGTCGTAGACCGTGCCGAACACCTCACCGAGGTACTCGTGCGCCAGGTAGGCCAGCGCCCGGCCGTTCGCGGGCCCACCCGGCTCGAACGCCTCCGGCGGAATCAGGACGGTGGTGGTCACGCTGCTGGTGACCAGGAAGACACTCATGATCACGGCCGCGGTGGTGAGCAGCCGACGTGCGCCCCGGATGCGGCCCAGCGGGCGGTCCTCCGAGTCCTGCCGATCGCCGCGGATGTGCGGCATCACCGCCACCCCGGTCTCGAAGCCGGACAGGCCCAGCGCCAACTTCGGGAACACCAGCAGCGAGAACCCGATCACCAGCAGGGGATCGCCGTGGCTGGTGGTCAGCGCGGTGGTCCAGTCCGCGACCGCGCTCGGGTGCGTCACCACCCGCCACAGACCGACGGCGATCACCACGGCGTTCAGCGTCAGGTAGACCGCGACCAGGACGATGGCGATCCCGATCGCCTCACCGAACCCCTTGAGGAACACCGCGCCCAGCAGCGCCACCAACAGCAGCGTCACCAGGACCTCGTGTCCCTTGAGTCCGCTGGGCCAGAACGGGTTCTCGTCGATGTGCGCGGTGGCGTCGGCCGCGGAGAGGGTGATGGTGATGATGAAGTCGGTGGCCGCGAAGCCGAGCAGCACCAGCACGAACAGCTTGCCCGGCCAGTAGCTCAGCAGGCGTACCAGCATCGCGATCGAGCCCTCGCCGTGCGGGCTCTCCACCGCCACCCGCCGGTAGACCGGTAGCGCGCCCAGCAGCGTCACCAGCACCAGCACCAGGGTCGCCACCGGCGAGAGCGCGCCGGCGGCCAGCGCGGCGATGCCCGGCTGGTAGCCGAGCGTCGAGAAGTAGTCGACGCCGGTCAGGCACATCACCTTCCACCACCGATGGTGGCGATGCTCCGGCGGGCGCCCGTGCGGGCCGTGCCGCTGCACCGTCTGCTCCGAACCGCCGTCGAGCAGCCAGGCCCGCAGCCGACCGGTCCGGCGGCCGGCGCGCCTGTCGACCTTCATCGGCGCTTCCCCCGTCGTCCGCCCACGGTCACCGCGAGTATCCGCCCGCCAGCCCGGGCGAGTCGGCCGGTGCGGGGATCCCACCCTCCCGGGCACCCCCGGTCGGGCGGCGCGTCGGAGGGTTTCGGGCCGTGGGCACGGGGGAAGCAGCGCGTCCCGCCCTGGACCTGCCCGGGCGGTTCGGGCAGTCGTCGGTTGGTGCGTTCGGGAGGGAGCGGGTCATGGTCGGCGGCCGTCGGTTCCGCCCGGGCGGTGGCTTCGGCCGTCGGCTCGACGAGCACGAGGTCCGCGTCGGCGAGCCGCCGCAGAACGAGCCGACGACACCGCCCACCGGCGGCTTGGTCGACAGCGCCGTCTACGTCCGCGGGCACCGGTTCGCGTCGCCGGACGGTCTCGCCGAGACGTACCGCTGCCTTCAGGAGCAGGACGGCGCGATGGCCTGGATCGGGTTGTACCGGCCCGACATCGACCAGATCACGTCGCTGGCCCGGGAGTTCCGGCTGCACGACCTGGCGGTGGAGGACGCGATCAACGCCCACCAGCGGCCCAAGCTGGAACGGTACGGGCACACGCTCTTCGTGGTGCTACGCGCCGCCCGCTACGACGATCAGCGGGAAGAGGTCGAGTTCTCCGAGCTGCACCTGTTCATCGGACCCGGCTTCGTGATCACCGTCCGGCACGGTGAGGCACCGGACCTGGCCGCGGTGCGGCGGCGGATGGAGACCGACGCGCAGATGCTCGCCCAGGGCCCGGAGGCGGTCCTGTACGCGATCCTCGACCAGGTCGTCGACGGGTACGCGCCGGTGGTGGCCGGGTTGGAGAACGACATCGACGAGATCGAGACCGAGGTCTTCGGCGGCGACCCGAACGCCAGCCGACGCATCTACGGGCTCAGCCGCGAGGTCATCCAGTTCCAGCGGGCCGCCCGCCCGCTGCTCGCCGTGCTCGACGCGCTGGCGGCCGGCGCCGGCAGTTACGGCACCGACGAGGAACTGCGCCGCTACCTGCGGGACGTGACCGACCACCTCACCCAGGTGGTGGAGCGGGTGGACGGCTTCCGGCACCTGCTGCAGAACATCCTCACCGTCAACGCCACCCTCGTCTCGCAGCAGCAGAACGAGGAGATGCGCAGCCTCACCGCGGCCAGCTACGCGCAGAACGAGGAGCTGAAGAAGGTCTCCTCCTGGGCGGCGATCCTGTTCGCCCCCACGCTGATCGGCACCGTGTACGGGATGAACTTCACGCACATGCCGGAGCTGAACTGGCGCTACGGCTACCTGTTCGCGCTCCTGCTGATGGCCCTGGTCTGCGGCAGCCTCTACCTGATCTTCAAGCGGCGCGGCTGGCTGTGACCGGACCGTCGAAGGTCACTCGATGCCACGCAGGATGTGCCGTTCGTCCTCGCTGTCGTCGTCGCCCGCGCTGATCCGGCCGAGCAGCACGGCAGCGGCCCAGATGGTCAGGGGCGTGGCCGCTCCGGTCATGCCGCCGCCGGTCCGGTCGTCCCGGGTCTGGCTCCGCTCCGTACGCGGTGGCCTGCGCTGAGCCTGCATGGGCACTGCCTCTCCTCGTCGAAGCCGCCCCGGGCGACGCGGCGTGCGCTCGCGCCTCTCCGGCCGGGCCACCCGCTTGCGGGCAGGTCGGTGCAGCAGCCATCTCGCACCATCCCACGCCCAGGCTCGTCCGTACCCCTGGTTTTCGGTTTCCCGACTCTCGCCGTACCGGGACGATCACCACCGGTGCAGCTGAGCCCAGGCGGCAGCGCGGGCCAACGCCTCCGCCCGCCGGCGTGCTGTGGACTGTCCGGCACGGGGATCGACGCCCTCGTTGCCGCGCCTCCTCGTCAGCAGTGCGAGCACATTCAGTCCTCGCCGCCGTCGCCGATCGACACCGTCGGGCATGATCGCCTCCTCGCCCCCGGCCCGCCCCGTGCGGGCCGTCCATCGGTACGACGGAGCTGGCGCGCCGATCCCGACATCGACGCCGGGGCCGCGCCGATGTCCTGATCGGCGATGCCGCTCCGACGTCTCAGTGGGCGCGCACACGAAGCTCGTGCGACCGTCGTGACCGGGCAGGAGAGGTGGACGATGAAGTACCTGTTGTTGATCTACAGCTCGCCGGCGACCTGGCAGGCACTGCCGGGTGAGCAGCGGGAGGAGATGGCGCGCGAGCATGCGGCCCTGGTGAACGAGTTGATCGCCTCAGGCGAGTACCTCGGGGGAAACGCCCTCGCGGACGCACTGCACGCTCGGGTGGTCCGGATCCGGGACGGCGCCCGCAGCGTCACCGACGGCCCGTACGCCGAGGTGAAGGAGCAGCTGGCCGGGTACGACCTGGTCGACTGCGACAGCGTCGAGCGGGCCACCGAGATTGCCGCCCGGCTGCCGGAGGCGCGGCTGTTCGCGGTGGAGGTCCGCCCGGTGATGGAGTTGAACGGCATGGAGATGTGAGCACCGCTGAGCTGATGGAGATGCTGCGCCGGCTGTCGCCGCAGGTTCTCGGCGCGCTGATCCGGAACGGGGGTGGGTTCGACGCCGCCGAGGACGCGGTCCAGGAGGCGCTGCTGGCGGCCGCGCAGCGCTGGCCGATCGAGGGTCCGCCCCGCAATCCGCGGGGATGGCTGATCACCGTGGCGGCCCGGCGGTTGACCGACCAGCACCGCGCCGACGCCGCCCGGGCCCGACGCGAGGCGGCGGCGGTGGCGCTGATCCCAGCCGACGACCTCGTGGCCCCACCGGCAGATGCGCCGCCGGCCGTCGTGGACGACGACACGCTGACCCTGCTGTTCCTCTGCTGCCATCCCGCGCTGACGCCCCCCTCGCAGGTGGCACTGACCCTGCGCGCCGTCGGCGGGCTCACCACCGTGGAGATCGCCCGGGCGTTCCTGGTCCCGGAGGCGAGCATGTCCCGGCGAATCAGCCGGGCAAAGCAGCGGATCCGGGATGCGGGGGGCCGCTTCGGCGTGCTGGCCGAGCCCGAGCGTCACGAACGGCTCGACACGGTCCTCCAGGTGCTCTATCTGATCTTCAACGAGGGCTACACGGCCAGCGCCGGTCCGGCGCTGCACCGCACCGAGCTGACCCGCGAGGCGGTGCGGCTCACCCGGCAGGTCCGACGGCTGCTTCCCGACGACGGCGAGGTGGCCGGGCTGCTGGCCCTCATGCTGCTCACCGAGGCCCGTCGTCCGGCCCGCACCGGGCCGGACGGTGCCCTGGTGCCGCTGGCCGAGCAGGACCGGCGGCGCTGGAGTGCAGACCTGATCCGGGAGGGCATCGCGTTGGTCACCGGGACGTTGCCTCGCTCGGTGATCGGCCCGTACCAGGTCCAGGCCGCCATCGCCGCGGTGCACGCCGAGGCCGGGCGCGCCGAGGACACCGACTGGGCGCAGATCCACGCGCTGTACGAACTGCTGGAGCGGATCGCGCCCAATCCGATGACCACGCTGAACCGCGCGGTGGCGCTGGCCATGGCGCGCGGGCCACATGCCGGACTGGAACTCCTGGCCACCCTGGACGCCGACCACCGGCTCGCCGGGCACCACCGGCTCAGCGCTGTCCGCGCCCACCTGCTCGAGCTGGCCGGGGACCACCCCGCGGCCCGATCCGCCTACCTGGACGCGGCCCGGCTCAGCACCAGCCTGCCGGAGCGCCGATACCTGGAGGATCGGGCTGCCCGACTCGGCTGACCGGCACGGGTCGGCTGTCGGACGGCGGTTGTCGCCCGGCCGCCGTGGCCGCCAGGCCTGACCTGTGGCCACGGCGGCGGGTCAGGGCAGCGGGTGGGCGATGCCGCGGGCGTGGTCGGTGAGCGCCGCGCCGACCACGGTCGCGGCCACCGGCAGCACCTCCAGGCAGCGGCGCACCGCGGCGGCCATCAGCGCGTTCGGCACGCGCATGGAGAGCGTGCAGTGCGGCACCCAGCGTCCCGGCTGGTAGTGCTCGACCAGGGTGATGCCGGCGGCGGCGAGCCGATCGTGCACCAGCCGGTGATGGGCCAGCAGCTCCGGGGTGACCGTCGGGCCGAGCCACAGCACCCTGCCGACGAACTGACCGGCGTGCTGGAAGTCGAGCCGCAGCGGTGCGGCCACGACCGTGCCGCGCAGCGCCGCGGCCACCTGCTCGGGGTCGAAGCGGGGCGCCACCGCGAACGAGACGTGCGGGCGGTGGCGCTGCTCCAGCAGCGACCGCATGCTCTGCACGCCCTCGGCCTCCAGCGCGTCCCAGAGCACCCGGATCCGGCGGGTGGCATCCGGGTCCAGGTACAGCTCCAACGCGGCGACCACGTGATCACCGTAACGGCAGAGGTTTGTCCGCCGGTCTCGGCGGTACCTGATCGGAAACAGACCAGGAGGCGTGGCCCGTGGACGTGAGTGACCTGCTGATTGAGGCGTACGACCGCCTGCCCGACCTCGTCCGCGCGGCGGTCGACGGTCTCACCCCGGAGCAGCTGCACCGGGCGCCCGGTCCGGGCGCCAACACGATCGGCTGGCTGATCTGGCACCTGACCCGCGTCCAGGACGACCACGTCGCCGACCTGATGGACACCGACCAGATCTGGGCGAGTGGTGACTGGGCGGGACGGTTCGGGCTCACCGCCGACCCGGGCGACACCGGCTACGGCCACTCGCCCGCGCAGGTCGCGGCGGTGCGGCCGGAGAGCGCGCAGGCGCTGATCGACTACTACGAGGCGGTCTCCGGACGGACCCGGCAGTTCCTGGCCGGTCTGCGGCCCGCGGACCTGGACCGCGTGGTCGACGAGGCGTGGGATCCGCCGGTCACCCTCGGCGTCCGGCTGGTCAGCGTAGCCGAGGACGACCTGCAACACGTCGGTCAGGCCAGCTACGTCCGCGGCCTGATCGGGGCCGACTGAGCGGCGGCGTCCGCCGGGCTCCTGACACACCCGTCGTCACCCGCTTCGGGTGAGCCGGCCTCACCCCGTAGCGGGTGATCCTGCGGGGAAGCGGGGGAGGGGGCGTGATGGGAACGACCGTGGCGGAATACCTGGGACGGCTGGACTCCGGCCGGCGTACCGACCTGCCGGAGACGACCGCCGGGACCCTCCGGCTGGACGCGCGCGAGGACGGCCGTACCGAGCACTGGTACCTGACCGTCGCCGACCAGCACGTGCGGGTGACCAAGTCGGGCGACGACGCGGACCTGGTCGTCCGCGCCGCCCCGGCGGTCCTCGACCGGTTGGCGAGCGGGGAGACCCACGTGGCGACGGCGCTGCTGCGCAACGAGCTGACCGCGCAGGGCGACATCCAGCTGCTGATGCTGCTGCGGCGCATCTTTCCCGGGCCGGCCGGCGCCCGCCATCCACGCGAGCTGGGTCGGGCCGCGATGGCCGGGCGGGAGGGGCGGCGGTGAGCCGGGAACGGGTGCACGTGATCGCGGGGAACGCCTTCGCGATCAGTGACGCACAGGGCGACGTGGTGGAGGATCCGACCACGCCGGTGGGGCTGTTCTCGTTCGACACCCGCTTCCTGTCCCGCTGGGTGCTCAGTGTCGGCGGTGAAGAGCTGAATGTGCTCTCCCGCGACGACATGACGTACTTCGAGACCCGGTTCTTCCTGGTCCCGGGCGCGGCGAGCCACTACGTCGACGCCGACGTGTCGGTCATCCGGCACCGCTCGCTCGACGACAGCTTCAACGAGCGCATCACGTTGCTCAACCACTCCACGCAGCCGGCCGAGTTCACCGTGCGGATGGACATGGGCAGCGACTTCGCCGACCTGGCCGACCTGGCCGAGGTCGCTGAGGGCCGGGAGCTGCGGGGGCGGGCCGTCGAGGTCGCCGCCGACTCCGCACGCAGCCAGCTCGTGCTGCGGTACGAGCGGGAGCGGTTCGTCCGCGAGACCGTCGTGAGCAGCACGGCTTCCGCCGATGTGGACGCGCGGGGAATGACGTTCCGGATCCGGATCGAGCCCGAGGGGACGTGGGAGACCGACCTGCACGTCACCATGACCATCCGGGGCGAGGGCGGCCGGGACCTGCGCAGAAACCTGGAGTCCCACCGGGACCACGTACGCGGGGGGATGCGCGAGGATCTGGCGGCCTGGATGGACGGGGCCCCGCAGCTGGTGGCCGAACGCGCCGGCCTGGAGGACACCTACCGGGGCAGCCTGGCCGACCTGGGGGCGCTGCGGTACATGCCGCTGGCGTACAACGCCCGGGTGCCGGTCGGCGGTCTGCCGTGGGCGATGGCGCTCTGCGGGCGGGACAGCATCATCACCTGCCTGCAGACCATCGCGTTCACCCCCGAGCTGACGCCCGCGACGTTGCGGTTGCTGGCGCTGTTGCAGGGCGGCCAGCTCGACGACGCGCACGACGAGGAGCCGGGCAAGATCGTCGGCCAGCTCCGGTACGGCGAGTCGGCCGCGTTCGCCGACCGGCCGAACGCGCTGTACTACGGCGCGGCGGACACCACCCCGCTGTTCGTCGTCCTGCTCGACGAGTACGAGCGCTGGTCCGGCGACGCGGACCTGGTCCGCGAGCTGCGCCATCCGGCCCGGATGGCACTGGACTGGATCGACGAGTACGGCGACCTGACCGGCGACGGGTACCTGCGCTACCAGCGTCGCAACGAGCGGTACGGCCTGCTCAACCAGTGCTGGAAGAACTCCCCGGACGCGATCATCGACGCGTGCGGGCGGCAACCGGCGCTGCCCCGGGCCACCTGCGAGTTGCAGGGCTACGCGTACGACGCGAAACGGCGTGGCGCGCGGTTGGCCCGGGAGTTCTGGGGTGACCCCGGGTACGCCGACCGGCTGGAACGGGAAGCCGCGGAGCTGAAGGACCGGTTCAACCGGGACTTCTGGCTACCGGAACGGGAGTACTACGCGTTGGCGCTCGACCCGTACGGCGAGCCGGTGGACGCGCTGTCGTCGAACATCGGGCATCTGTTGTGGAGTGGGATCGTCGCGGACGACCGCGCCGAGGCGGTCGCCGAGCATCTGCTCGGGCCACGGTTGTTCAGCGGCTGGGGAGTGCGCACCTACGCCACCGGGCAGCAGCCGTACAACCCGATGGGCTCACACCTGGGGGCGGTCTGGCCGTCGGACAACGCCCTGATCGCGGCCGGGCTGCGGCACTACCGCTTCGATGCGCAGGCGGGCCGGATCGCGGCCGGCATCTTCGACATGGCGCAGACGCTCGGCGGGGCGGTGCCCGAGCTGATCGCCGGCTACGAGCGCAGCCGGACGAAGTACCCCGTGCAACTGCCCGCGGCGGGTCGCCCGCAGTCGTGGTCCTCGGGCGCGCTACTGATGCTGCTGGGCACCCTGCTGGGGCTGCGGCCGACCGGCGGCAACCTCCTGGTCAACCCGGCCCTGCCAGCGGGCTTCGGCAGACTCGAGCTGCTGGACATCCCGGGCCGTTGGGGCATCACCGACGCGTACGCCGGAGACCGCTCGTCCACCGCCGCCGGCCGTCGCCGACTTCGCTGATCGGACCTGCGTCAGGGCAGGCCGTCGACGGTGACGCCAGTGTCGCGAGCGCTGTGCGCGGTGGAAGCGGGTGGGGTGGGGGTGCGGCGGGACAGGGTGCGATCGAGTCCGACGAGGAGCAGGCCGAGCAGCCAGAACGCGATGGCGAGGAAGACCGCGCTGATCGCCACCCCGTCGTAGCCCAGCTCGCCCACGTCCAGGAACGGGTACGGGTAGGCGTGCACGACCAGCCCTCGCAGCAGGGCGAAGCCGAGGTAGCCCAGCGGAAACGCCAGCCACCAGGCCGCGTACCGCGGGCGCAGCCGGCCGCGCTGGTCGAACAGCACCCAGTCGGCGACCGCCAGCAGCGGCACCGCGGTGTGCAGCAGCTGGTTGCCGAGCGCCTCGCCGACGGCCCGGTCCGGCTGGGCCATCGCGAACGGGCTGGCCGGGTTGGCCAGCACCAGGTGGTAGACCACGCCCGTGATGGTGATGTAGAGGGTGACCGCCCCGCGCAGCGCCGACGGTGGATCGGGTCGGTCCCGCCACGCGCTGAGGCCCGCGTACCCCGCGAGAGCGCCGACCGCGACGTTGCTCTGGATGGTGAAGTACGGCAGCAGCCCGGTGACGGTGGCCGGGCCGAGCGCGGTGAGGACGATCCCGGCCAGCACGCTGAGCACCACCACCAGGCGCAGGACCGCCGCCGCCGCGCGTCGCCGCCGCAGAGTCATCGGGGCAAATTATCAGTACGAGGTGTCCCGCGCTCTGCTGGACGAGCCGCTCGGCTCGTACCGTCCGAGGGCCGACGGGCGGTCGGAGCGCGCGTCCCGGCCGGTCAGGTCGGTGGGCCGACCGGCGGGGATTGCCGGCCGTCGCCCCGGTGCCGTGCGGTGTGGTCCGGTCCGGCAGCGGTGGGGCGCGTGTTCGGGGGGCCCGGCGTTTGTGGACGTCGACTCGGCGCGGCCCCGGGTCGCCCGTCGCTCGCCCCGCGCGGCGCGGCGGCCAGGACCCGCTCGCAGTAGCCGGCCACCCGCTGTCGGTTCCCGGCGGCGACGATCAGCCCGGAGAAGACCGGGTTGTCGAGTGCTCGACCGTGGTCGTTCCCGGCGACCGCCTGGTACGCCCGGCACAGGCCCGCCATCTCGGCCGCGACCGAGGAGGAGGGCGCCGGTCCGCTCGTGGCGGGTGCGCCCGACCTGGCCTCCCCACCGGTGACCGGGTCGGCAACGGGTGGTGGAACGCCGGGCGCCGACGGGGTGGCCGTGGGCGGCTGCGGCGCACGGGGCGCAGGGCCGCCGGTGGCCGTGGCCAGCGCCACCCCGCCGCTGACGACGAGGGCCAGGGCCGCCACGGCGGCCCTGGCACCGAATCCGGCCAGGCCGCGTGGGCGGCGGGCGGGCCGTCGGGAAACGGTCGGTGCGCCCAGGGCGACGCCCTCCCCGGCCTGCCGTTCGGGATCCGGATGGAGGCGGCCGTGGCGTTCGCGGCGAAAGGCCAGCACGGCGACGTCCTCGCCGGCCAGCTCCGCGGGGCGCGGCGCGGCGCGTGCCGCGGTCAGCAGCAGTACGACCGGTCGTGATCCGGTCGATGGCTCGACCGCCCCGCCGAGCAACCGCTCGGCGGTCTCCTGGTCCATCCGGTCCGCGTTCATCTCGTGTCCCTCAGCGCCGCCCACCTGCGTGGTGTCACATGTCGAGGCGGGATGGGACCGGGTGACACGAGGTGGATGGTGGGAACCGCCGGCGATCGGCGGCGGCGGACTGGCCCGCTCAGCCCATGGTCTTGGCGCCGTCGATCGTCTCGCGCAGGATGTCGGCGTGCCCGGCGTGCTGGGACGTCTCGGCGATCAGGTGCAGCAGCACCCGGCGGACGGTCCAGCTCGCCCCCGGCTCGAACCAGGGCGCCTGCGGCAGCGGGTGCGCGGCGTCCAGGTCGAGGGTGCCGATCAGCTCGTCGGTCCGGTCGGCGACCTGCCGGAACCGCTCGACCAACCCGGCCAGGGTCTCGCCCGGCGCCATCCGGAACTGGCCGACCCAGTCGATCTCTTCGCGCTGCATCGCCTCCGCGCCGCCGACGGCGAAGAGCATCCACCGCTCCTCGGTGCCGGCCACGTGCTTGATGAGGCCGCCGAGGCAGAGCTCGCTGGCGGTGCTGCAGGTGGCAGCCTGCTCGTCGGTCAGCCCGTTGACGGTGTGCAGGAGAAAGCCCCGGTGTCGGCGCAGCGTCTGCAGCAGGTCGGCCCGCTCCCCGGTGAGCCGCTCGGTGCTGATGGTCATGGCGCCGCCTCTCCGTCGATGTCCGCTCCACGCGAGCGTAGGAGGCGACACCGACAATTTGGGATCGACACGACGGCCGCGCGGGCTGCCAGCGGTTGCCGATCCGGGCGCGGAGCGGTCCACTGAATGACATGGGTGTGATTAAGGTGGGCACGTCGTCCTGGGCCGACCAGTCGTTGCTGCGCTCCGGGTGGTACCCGCGTTCGGCCAGCACCCCGGCCGGCCGGCTCGCCTACTACGCCGGCCGGTTCCCACTGGTCGAGGTGGACACCTCCTACTACGCGATCCCCGCGCCGGAGATCACACAGGGCTGGGTCGACGCCACCCCGGCGGAGTTCACCTTCGACGTCAAGGCGTTCAGCCTCTTCACCGGTCACCCGACGCCGGTCGCCGCGCTGCCCCGCGACCTGCGCCCGGCCGCCGGCCCGAGTCGGATCCGTCGCCGCGACCTGCCCGAGCGGGCGTACGACGAGCTGTGGTCCCGGTTCCGGGCGGCGCTGGAGCCGATCGCGGCGGCCGACAAGCTGGGCGTGGTGCTGCTGCAGTTTCCGCCGTGGCTGGTGCGCAGCGCCGCCGCGGAGCGCCGGATCGTCGAGCTGGCGCGGCGATGCCGGCCGTGGCGGGTCGCCGTGGAGCTGCGGCACGGGTCCTGGTTCGACGAAGACGCCGCACCGGCCACGATGGACCTGCTGCGCGCGCACGACCTCTCACTGGTCTGCGTCGATATGCCGCAGGGCCACCCGTCGTCGGTGCCGCCGATCCTGACGACCACGGCGGAGCCGGCGATCGTTCGGTTCCACGGCCACAGCGACGCCTGGCGTGACGGCGACAAGCAGGACAAGTTCCGCTACGCGTACGCCGAGGAGGAGCTGCGGCACTGGGCCGGGCTGCTGGCCGAGCTGGCCGGCCCGGCCGACGAGCTGCACGTGCTGTTCAACAACTGCTGCGCCGGTCAGGCACAGCGCGACGCCACCCGGCTGGCCCAGCTGCTCACCGAGAACATCCTCGGCGTCGAGCCGGTGCGGCAGACCGTCCCGGCCCGCGCCACGTCGACCGGCTGACGTCCGGCAACCCGGCGCCCGCCGGGCAGAGGCTCGGTCCGCGGGCCGTCAGGAGCGCCGGCCTCGCGTCCGCAGCGCGTCCTCGGCCCGCTCGTCGATGTCCGCGTCGTCCGGGAAGGACCGCCGGCTGGGTGCCGGGTCCGGGGGCGCGCCCGGCCCGGCCGCGGTGGTACGGGTGGGTTCCACCGAGCCGAAACCGTGCCGACCGGCCGGGCCGGATTGGCCAGCCTGGGCGCCGGCGCGGCGCTCGCCGCGCCGCCCCTCGGGCACCGCGGTCTCCTCGCTGCCCTCGTCCATCGGCGAGTCCTCGTCCGCGCCCCAGGGCGGCTCCGCATCGAAGCCGTCCTCGGTCTTCCACGGCGTGACGGCCTCCGGCTCCAGCCGGTCGCCGCTGCCACTGGATCCCCTGTGCGCCGTCATGGCCACCCCGCTCGTCGGGTCCGCCGCCAGCGGCGGACGATTGCCCTCCCCGGGCCGGTCCGGCTCGCCCGGTCGCACGCCGTGCCACCGCGCCCTTTCGCACCAGCGACACAGAGCCGGCCGGCGCCCCGCCGTCGAGGTGCCGGCGGGACGTCGGCCAGCCCGGCGCTCAGCGCCCGGCCATCGCCATCTGCCGCTTGCCGGCGCTCATGCCCGCCATCTTCGCCATCCCCTTCGGGGCGCTCACGAGCATGCCGGCCCGGCCGAGCATCCCCCGGAACACCTGGCCGGGTTTCTGCTGCTCACTCATGTACGCGGTGACCACCACCAGGGTCCCGGTCAGCGCCGGGATGGCCCACTGGAGCAGCTTCATCTGCCGTTGCGACGCGGCCACGCTGGCCGGAGTCTGATGGTTCGGCTCGGTGGCGCCGTTCACCGGTGGGGCGCCCGCCTTCTCCAACCGCATGCCGATCAACCGGCTGTAGCCGGTCACCGCGAGTGCGCCGATCGTCAGCGCCGTCTTGATGGTGCTGGCGCGGGCGACCCCGGACTGACTGGCCACCCGTGGGCTCTCCGTCACCAGTTCACCGACCGCTCCGGCCAGGTGAGCGCCGATGGCGGCCGCGTTGACCGGGGTCCACTTGGACCATCCGGCTGACGCGGCCGGGAGCCGCTGTGTGGTGTCACTGATCTTCGCCGCTGCGCCGTTGACGCCGAGCGCTCCCATGAGGGAGCCGCCGAACCAGGCCGCCAGACCCAGATCGTGCATCGAGCGCAGTGCGGTATGCCGTTCGGACATCTGATCCCCTTCCGCCGTGTCGGGCGCTGCGGCTTACCCGCCGCCCGGGCGGCTAACCCCGTCCCTGGCCGGCCGATCCACGCCGCATCCGGTACTCCCGGGACATCCGGGCACGGGGGTGCCGCATCGTCGCCGGCAGGAGTCGTTCGGTCCGTGGTGGGTAGATCTCGACGGACGCTGAGGGAGAGGGGAACGGGATGTCGCAGCCGGAGGAGAGCCGGGAGAAGACCGCCAGTACCGACGCGGTGCTCATGCACCCGGACAACGACCCGCACAAGAACACCGCGGAGGTCCCGCCGCGCAAGGACCACGGTGAGGTCCGGGTGGAGCGCGACGGGGACCTGGTGCCGCTGGATCAGGACGAGTGAGCGGGCCGGCCGGGCCCACACGATGACCGGCCGGCACCTCTTCAGCGGCGCGGCAGGCCGCCGGCGAAGCGGACGACCCGGTGTGCCAGCGGGATGCTCGCGCGGACCCAGGTGAAGTGGTCCAGCGCGGCGCCGGCCTGCGCCACTGTGTACCGCTCCCGGGTCAGCGGCGCCGCGGTGAGCTTCGCGCAGAGGTGGTCCATGGACTCGTGCGGCGTGTACTGGTCGTCGTCCACGCTGACCGCAAGCACCGGGGTTCGTACCGCGCGTACCGCCGCCTCGGTGTCCGTTCCGTCCAGTCGGGGGAAACGGCCGGTCCGCGCGGTGTACGCCCAGTCCCTGATCACCCCGCGTGCCTGCCGGCCGCCGAAACCCCAGCCCGGCCAGACCCCGAGCAGCGCGGCGGTCGCGGCGATCCCCTGGGTGTACGGGAGCACGCCGAAGCCGCGCCGGCCCGGATAGCTTCGCCAGTAGGGGACGCCGACGGCGACCAGCGCCAGTCCGTCCACCGCGTCACCGCCGTGCAGGGCGAGGTGCAGCAGCGCTGCCTGCCCGCCGAGCGAGTGCCCCAGCAGCAGCCGGGCACGCCCGTCCAGCCGCGGCTTGAGCGCGGCCAGCACGGCACCGACGTCGGCCGCCAGTTCGCTGTAGCCGTGCCGGTCGGCGCGGCTCGGCGCGGGCGTGCTCGTGCCGGTGCCGCGGAGGTCAACGACGACCACCGCCAGCCCCGCGGCGCGCAGCGCGGCCGCGAACGGCCGGTAGTAGCGGGCCCGGACCCCCATGGCCGGCCAGATCACCACCATCGGCGCACCCGCCGGTCCGTCCGGCTCCGGATACACCTGTACGCCGAGGCGACCGCCGTCGACGTCGACGAACTCCTGCGCGTACTCCGTGTCCCCGCTCACCGGCCCAGCTTACGGGCCGACATTACCGGCGGGTAGCCGCCGCTGCCCGCTCTCCTCCGTGTACGCGACGGAGGCCCCGCCGGGGTGGCGGAGCCTCCGGTCGTGCTGTCGGTCAGGAGACGGAGATCGTCCCGTTGCTGGCCCGGACACACGCCACCGCGCGGGCGCTGGTGGTGGCGGCGCCGCTGAGGCACTGACCGAGCACCTGGTGCCCGGTGGCGTTCGGGTGCCACGACTCCTGGCAGGTCTGGAAGTAGCTGACGCAGGTGTTGGCGATGCGCTGGATCGCGATCTTGTCCTTGCCGGAGAGGCTGGTGACGAAGGTGCCGTTGGGGCTGTCCTGGAGCCGGATCGGGGTGGCCAGCGCGCCGGTCGGGCTGCTCGACGACTCGCAGAGCCGCGCGCCGTCGAAGGCCCGCTGCACGTTGAGGTAGACCAGGTCGGCGGCGGGGAACTCGGCGGCCAGGGTGTCCCGGGTGGACTTCACCAGCGTGCCGAGGCCCTGCGAGAAGCGGTGTCCGGGCAGCAGGCTGGCCCGGTGGATCGGGCAACCGGCCGCGTACCGCTCGGCTCCCAGGTCACGGAACTTGTCCCGGGTGTCGTCCCGGCCGTCCTCGGTGTGGAAGGTCGGGTTCAGGTCCATCGGCAGCGGGTTGGTGTAGTCCTGGAACACGATCCGGTGCTGCCCGTCCGCGTCCACCTGGTCGAGGGTGGTCAGCAGCTGTCGTACCGCGGCGGTGGTCTCAGCGGTCGCGGCGCTGAGCTGTGCGGCGGTGGCGAGGTCGGCGTCGGTGCACGGCTTCTGCTCCACCGGGCCGCCCAGGTACGCCCAGAACTCCCACCAGCCCGTCCAGGCGTCGGCGATGAACCGGTTGGCGCACTTCTCCGCCACGCTGCCGAAGGTGAACGAGCTGTTGTTCGACCCGAGGCCGATCAGCACCAGGTCGATGTCCTGGGTCTGCGCGACGGCGCGCAGCTGGTCGATCTGCGCGGCCACCGTCCGGCCGTTGGCCCGCGCGCTCGACGCGGTGGCGATGTCGTGGGGCTGGCCGCCGGAGCAGGCCAGGTTGAACCGGTTCTGGATGCCCGGCAGGTTCGCCTGGTTCAGCGAGGCGTTCGCCGATCGGTGGCAGAAGAACGCGTTGTTGTTGGGCGCCGTCCAGCCGGGGAAGCCCTGGGCGACGCCGTTGACGTCGACGACCGGGGTGTACGCCCCGGCGCCCTCGCCGCTGATGAAGCTGTCGCCGAGCGCCACCGCGGCGGTGGGCAGCGCGGCGGACGCGGGGGCGGGCAGCGCAACGGCGGTCGACAGCGCCGCCGTGACGATCGTGAGTGCCGCGGCGAGCGCGGTACGCCGGAACCTGGGCATGGGGCTCCCATCCATCGAAAGATGAAAGATTCTCTGAGAGCGCGATCAGATCACCCCCGTGCAACGGGCGTCAATGGCTCGCAACAGAATCGTTCGATGAAGGACACGCCCGCCCCGGTACACCATTCGGCCTCCACCTGGCGGCAACCCCTGCCCGCGGCCCGGCTCGACCACGCGGACCACGCTGGTCGATGAGCTCGACCTGCCGGCGATCCGGGCCCTCCTGCGGGAACCCGCCGGCCCGCCCCGAGCTGGACGACCTCTGGGAATACCGCATCTGGGTGGAGGTCGCGGCGGAGCTGTCGATGGGCGCGGTGTGGTCCGCGACGGCAGTCGGGAGGGCGACGCGGCGGCAGTCGGGAGGGCGACGCGGCGGCCGAGGCGCTGCACCGGGACCGGTACCTCGCCGCCCAACGCGCCTACCTCGCCGAGGCGGACCCGCTTCCCCGGGTCGACGCGACGGTCGACAACACCGGCTTCACCGACCCTCGCCTGCTGCCGCGCCGACCGACCTGCCGGGCGGGTTGCCGCGGCGCCTCGACGCGGCCGCGCCGGCGGCGTTCAGACCGACACCCCAGATCAGCAGGACGCACAACCACTGCACCCACCGCAGCACGCTCATGTCCCCCGAGAGCAGGTTGCGCACGCTGCCGTACGGGGTGAGCCACGGCTGCGCGGGACGGAGGGCGTCCACACCGCCCAGCAGCGCGTACAGGCCCAGCGGCAACACGATGGTGGCGAGGAACGCGACGACCGGCGAACGCAGCAGCAGACCCAGGCCGGTGCCCACCAACCCGGCGACGATCTGCACCAGCACACCGCCCACCGCGACGGTCCCGACGTGTCGCCACGGATCATCGGCGACATCGGCCGGCGTGAGGGCGAGCGTCGCGGCGCAGACCAGCACCCCGCCGACGCCGATGACGACGGCCGGCAGGCACACCGCGAGCACCGTGGGCGTGACCCGGACGGCGTCGGGCGCCCGACGCAGGTCCCGCACCAGCAGGATGCCGAACAGCGGCGTCAGGACCGACATCAGGCTCTGGACCGTGTCCGAGAGCGCGGCGAACGTCCGGTCGTCGGGAGCCGCCGCCGCGGTCAGCGCCACCGCGGCGAGCACACCCGCCAGCAACGTGCCCGCGAGCAGCCAGCGGCGGGCGCGCGTACCGATGGCGCGCTGGAGAGGGCCCCGCATCGTCCCGTCCACCACGATCGCCTCCTGCGGGCCGGTCGTACCCGGATCGTCCGGGTTCCTCAACGCGGTCACCGGATCGGCCCGCGGTGGAACTCGGCACGCCAACGGCGTACCCCGCTCTGGTCCTGGATCCCCTCCACCAGGACCGGCACGAGCCCGGCGCCGGCGAACGCGTCGATCTCGACGCGGGTCAACGGCCAGGGCGGCGCGACCGGTGTGGGCTCCTCGTCGGCGCGGCCAGCGGCGATCACCAGCAGCGTGCCTCCCGGCGCGACCAACTCGCCCACCGCGCCGATCGCGGCGGCCCGGATCTCCGCCGGCAGCGCCTGCACGGTCATGCTCTCCACCACCAGGTCGAACGACCGTCGCCAGGCCGGTGGCGGGTCCAGCACATCGGCGACGCGGTAGTCCACCGTCGAGCCGGGGTGCCGGTCGCGGGCAGCGGCCACCGCGGTGGGGGAGATGTCGAAGGCCGCCGTTTCGAAGCCCAGCCCCGCGATGTGCTCAGCGTCCCGCCCGTACCCGCAGCCGACCACGACCGCCCGGCGGCCGGCCCCCGTCAGACACCTCTCGGTGGTCCACTCGACGAGCAGGCCGTGCGGGGCGTCGCGATCCCACGGGACGACCGCCTCGCCGCGCTCCGCCTCGGTGTAGAGCCGCTCGAACCAGCCCGTCGGATCGCCGACGGCCGGCGACGCCGCAGCCAGCCGTCCGGTCGCCTCGTCCTCTGCCATGTCCGCCCCCGCCCCGCGCCGGCGCGTGCCGCTCGCGATCGCCGGTCAGCCTAGCGACCGAACCGCCCGTCCGTGGCCCCGCGACCGCCGCCGGCCGCCCGGTCGGGGCTGGCCGCGAGCTGTTCGTTGGCTCACGTCCGGGCGCCGAGGCACGGCGGGTCGCGTAGGTCCTCCGGGAGTTGTCCCAGCCGCGGGCTAGGCTCGCTGCGGCGCGCCACGCCGGCTGATGTCGCCGGTGACCGGCAGCACACCGCCGAGACCGGGGAGTACGACCAGTTGACCGCAGAGCCTGACACCCTGTACGGGGCCGATGACCTCACCCACCTTGAGGGGCTGGACGCCGTCCGCAAGCGGCCCGGCATGTACATCGGTTCCACCGACAGCCGTGGCGTGGGTCACCTCGTCAACGAGATCCTCGACAACTCCACCGACGAGGGTGTCGCCGGTCACGCCACCAACGTCGAGGTGACACTGCACGCCGACGGCTCGGTGCAGGTCGACGACGACGGCCGGGGCATCCCCACCGACGTGCACGCCAAATCCGGCATCTCCGGCGTCGAGCTGGTGCTCACCCGGCTGCACGCCGGCGGCAAGTTCGGCGGCTCCGGTTACAAGACCTCCGGCGGCCTGCACGGCGTCGGCGCGTCCGCGGTCAACGCCCTGTCCCGCCGATTCGACGTGACCGTCCGCCGCGCCGGCAAGATCCACTCGATGTCCTTCCGGCACGGCGTGCCGGGGATCTTCGACGGCGACGGGCCGGACGCTCCGTTCACCGCCGGTCCCGGGCTCCAGGTGATCGGCGCGATGAAGCGCAGGCAGTCCACCGGCACCTCGATCCGCTGGTGGCACGACGCCCGCTACTTCGAGACCGGCGCGGCGCTCGACGTCGACGCGGTCCGGATGAAGCTGCGCAACACCGCCTTCCTGGTCCCCGGCGTGCTGTACCTGCTGCGCGACCTGACCGGCGAGGCGCCCGCCGAGGAGAAGTTCCACTACCCCAACGGGCTCAGCGACATGGTGGAGTTCCTCGCCCCGGCCGGCGACCGGCCGGTCTCGGGCACCCTGCTCGTCAACGGCGAGGGGACGTACCGGGAGAACGCCGCCGACGCCAACGGCGTCATGCAGTCCAACGTGCAGCGCCGCGCCGAGGTCGAGGTGGCGTTCCGCTGGGGCACCGGCTACGAGCGCACCGTCGAGTGCTTCACCAACACCATTCGCAACGCGCACGGCGGCACCCACCGCAAGGGCTTCGAGCGGGCCCTCGTCCGCACCCTCGCCGACGCGATCCGCAACACCCGCGGCCTGCTCAAGGCCAAGGAGGAGCCGCCCACCCTCGACGACGTCCTGGAGGGGATGACCGCGGTCGTGCACGTGCGGATCCCCGAGCCGCAGTTCACCTCGCAGACCAAGGACGAGCTCTCCACCACCGGCATCACCAAGGTCATCCACACCCTGGTCGAGGCGCACCTCAAGGCGTGGCTGGAGGACCGGCGCACCAAGGCCGAGGCGCGCACAGTCCTGCAGAAGATCGTCGACGCGGCGCGGGTACGGCTCACCCAGAAGCAGCAGAAGGACGCCGCCCGGCGCAAGACCGCCCTGGAGGGCGCGTCGATGCCGCCGAAGCTGGTCGACTGCCGCGCCACCGGCATCGACCGCAGCGAGCTGTTCATCGTCGAGGGCGACAGCGCCCTCGGGACGAGCCGCATGGCCCGCTCCTCGGAATACCAGGCGCTGCTGCCGATCCGGGGAAAGATCCTCAACGTGCAGAAGGCCAACCTCCAGCAGGTGTTGGACAACGCCGAGTGCGCGGCGATCGTCCAGGTGCTCGGCGCCGGCTCGGGGCGCACCTTCGACCTCTCCGCACTGCGCTACGGCCGGGTGCTGATCATGGCCGACGCGGACGTGGACGGCGCGCACATCCGCACGCTGCTGATCACCCTCTTCGCCCGGTACATGCGCCCGTTGATCGAGGCCGGCCGGCTCTACGCCGCGATGCCGCCCCTGCACAAGATCACCACCAAGGGGCGCAACCCGCAGACCACCTACACCTACACCCAGGCCGAGATGGAGGCGACGGTCCGCAAGCTGGAGAAGGCCGGCAAGCAGATCGTCACCCCCATCCCGCGCTTCAAGGGCCTCGGTGAGATGGACGCCGACGAGCTGTGGGACACCACGATGAACCCGGCCACCCGCGCCGTCCGCCGGATCACCCTCGACGACGTGGACGCCGCCGAACGGATCCTCGAACTGCTGATGGGGGAGAAGGTCGAGCCGCGCCGCAACTGGCTGATCGACTCGGCCGACCGGGTCGACCGCGAGGCGATCGACGCATGAGCACGCGTACCGTCCGAGGGGAAAGCTGAGTCATGGCACGCCGCAAGGAAAACAAGGTCGATCTCTCCTCGTTCGACCAGGCCGGCGCGCGGGTCTTCGACAACCCGCTGGTCACCGAGGTTTCCGACTCCTATCTGGAGTACGCGTTCTCGGTCATCCACTCCCGCGCCCTGCCCGACGCCCGCGACGGCCTCAAGCCGGTGCACCGGCGCATCCTCTGGTCCATGTACGAGCAGGGCTACCGCCCGGACCGCGGGCACGTGAAGTCCGCCCGGGTGGTCGGCGACGTGATGGGCAAGTACCACCCGCACGGCGACACGGCGATCTACGACGCGATGGTCCGCCTCGCGCAGGACTTCTCGCTCAACGTCCCGCTGATAGACGGGCACGGCAACTTCGGCTCCCCCGACGACGGCCCGGCAGCCGCGCGTTACACCGAGGCGCGGATGTCGCGGGAGGCGATGCTGCTCGTCGGTGAGCTGGGCGAGGACACCGTCGACGTCGAGCCCAACTACGACGGCTCGCTGACCCAGCCGACCGTGCTGCCGGCCGCCTTCCCCAACCTGCTGGTCAACGGCGCGTCCGGGATCGCGGTCGGGATGGCGACCAACATGATCCCGCACAACCTGGCGGAGGTGGTCTCCGCCGCCCGCTGGCTGATCAACCACCCGGACGCCACTCTGGACAAGCTCATGGAGTTCGTCCCCGGCCCCGACCTGCCCACCGGCGGCGTGCTGCTCGGCCTGGACGAGGTGCGCCGGGCGTACGAGACCGGGCGCGGCGTGGTGCGGATGCGCGGCAAGGTGGAGATCGGCCCGATCGAGGGCAGCCGGGGCCGCCAGGGCATCACCGTGGTCGAGCTGCCGTACGGCATCGGCGCGGAGAAGGTCATCGCGGCGATCACCAACGAGGTCACCAAGACCAAGCGGCTGACCGGCATCGCCGACGTCAAGGACCTCACGGACCGGGAGAGCGGCACCCGACTGGTCATCGAGTGCAAGGTGGGGGTCAACCCGCAGGCGTTGCTCGCCGACCTCTACCGGCTCACCCCGCTGGAGCAGTCGTTCGGCGTCAACAACCTGGTCCTGGTGGACGGGCAGCCGCGCACGCTCGGGCTGAAGGCGCTGCTGGAGGTGTTCCTGGCCCACCGGTACGAGGTGGTGACCCGGCGCAGCTCGTACCGCCGCCGCAAGCGTCAGGAGCGGCTGCACCTGGTCGACGGTCTGCTGATCGCGCTGCTGGACATCGACCGGGTGGTCCGGCTGATCCGGGGCAGCGACGACGCGCAGGCCGCCAAGGACGGCCTGATGAGCCAGTTCGGCCTGTCCGACATCCAGGCCACGTACATCCTGGACACTCCGCTGCGCCGCCTGACGAAGTACGACCGGATCGAGCTGGAGGCCGAGCAGGAGCGGCTGCGCGCCGAGATCGCCGAGCTGTCCACCATCCTCGACGACGACAGGGTGCTCAAGAAGCTGGTCTCCGACGAGCTGGCCGCCGTGGTCAAGCAGTTCGGCACCGAGCGGCGTACCACGCTGGTCGACGGCGACCTCAAGGAGGTGCTGGCCGCGTCCGCGCCGGCCGGGCCGCTCGAGGTCGCGGACGACCCGTGTCAGGTGATCCTCTCCGCGACCGGGCTGGTCGCCCGGACCGCCGCCGAGTCGGAGGAGAGCGCCGAGGGGCGTCGCCGCAACGGTCGGGTCAAGCACGACACGGTACGCGCGATCGTGCACTCCACCGCCCGTGGGCGGGTGTTGCTGGTGACCAGCGCCGGTCGGGCCTTCAAGATCGACGTGCTGCCGTTGCCGGTGCTGCCCGAGCAGGCTGGCACGGTGTCGTTGCGGGGCGGCATGTCCGCCGCCGAGCTGGTGCCGCTGGAGGCGGGGGAGACGGTGGTCGGCCTGGCCCCGCTCGGCGGGCCGGCGGACGGCTCGCCGGGGCTGGCGCTCGGCACCCGGCAGGGCGTGGTGAAGGTCTGCGCGCCGGAGTGGCCGGTGCGCTCCGACGAGTTCGAGGTGATCGGCCTGCGGGACGGCGACGAGGTGGTCGGGGCGACCTGGCTGACCAGCGGGGCCGAGACGCTGACCTTCGTCACCTCGGAGGCGTCGCTGCTGCGCTTCGCCGCCGGGCTGGTCCGCCCGCAGGGCCTCAAGGGCGGCGGCATGGCCGGCATCAACCTGCCCGCCGGAGCCCGGGTGGTCTTCTTCGGCGCGGTCGCCACCGACGATCCGGGGCACGGTGAGCCGATGGTGGTCACCTCCACCGGGGCGACGGTGAAGGTGACGCCGTTCAAGGCGTACCCGGCGAAGGGGCGGGCGACCGGCGGTGTGCGCGCGCACCGCTTCCTCAAGGACGAGACGGACGTGGCGGTCGCCTGGGTGGGGCCGCGGCCGGTGGGCGCCACCGGCACCGGCGAACCGGTCGAGCTGCCCGCGGCGGATCCGCGCCGCGACGGTTCCGGCTTCGCCGTGATGCTCGGCCCGACGGTGGTCGGCCACCTGGTCGAACGCGACTGACCCGATCCCGGTCCGGGGTGGCGGGACGGGGATCGTGTTCCCCGTCCCGCCACCTCGACGGGATCATGTGCCGCTGGGCACCCGCTCGCGCTCCGGGCCGGGCTGCCGGACGATCGTCGGCGTCAGGTGGGCCGGGCGGAGCGTGAGGAGACTGCCGACCAGTCCGGAGAAGAGCACCACCACGCCGAGCGCGATCGCGGTGGCCGACGGCAGCACCACCCGCAGCGTGTCGTGCGGGTTGAGGTCGCCGAAGCCGTCCAGCCCCCAGTATGAGACGGCGCCGACGGTGCCCGCCGTGCCGGCGGCGAGCAGCAGCAGACCGATGGTGACGCTGGTCTCCAGCCGCAGCAGGCGGATCCAGCGGTCCGTCGCGCGCTGGGGGACCAGCCGCTCCTGCCGGCCGTAGATTTCGGCCAGTCCGCCGAAGAGCACGAGCTGCACGCCGACGAGCACCATCAGGCACGCGTACACCAGGGTGCTGACGTCGAGCCGGACTGAGCCCAGCGACAGCGGGCCCGGGGTGAGCGCGCCGACGCCGACCAGCCCGAGCAGGGCGAGCGACGTGCCCGGCCGGACCAGGGTCTTGCGCGGGGCGAACACCAGCAGGAACCGCAGGTGCCGCCAGCCGTCCCGCCAGGTGCGCAGGTGCGGCGGACGGGACCGCCCGTCCGGCGACAGGGTGGTCGGCACCTCGACGATGTCGTAGCCGGCCAGCGCGGCGCGTACCACCAGCTCGGAGGCGAACTCCATGCCCGGCATGCAGAGCCCGAGCGCCCGGATCCGCTCGGTGTCGAAGCCGCGCATGCCGCAGTGGAAGTCCCGGACCTCGCGCAGGCCGAACAGCGCCCGGCCGAGCCAGCTGAGCACCGGGTTGCCCAGGTACCGGTGCAGCGGTGGCATGGCGCCGGCCGCGATGCCACCCCGGAACCGGTTGCCCATGACCACGTCGTGCCCGGCTCGAAGCGCCTCGATGAACGGCCCGAGGTCCGACAACGCGTACGAGTCGTCCGCGTCGGCCATGATGATGTACCGGCCGCGGGCCTGCTCGATGCCGTTGAGCAGGGCGCCGCCGTAGCCGCGGATCGGAGCGGACACCACGCGGGCGCCGGCCCGCTGGGCGATGTCCTGTGAGCCGTCGGTGGAACCGTTGTCGGAGACCAGCACCTCCCCGACGACCCCGCACTCCTCGAGCGAGCGCAGTGCCTTGCGGACGCAGATTTCCAGCGTCTCAGCCTCGTTGAGGCACGGCAGCAGCACCGTGACCTCGATCTCCCGTTCGTTCGTCATGATCCCCGTTGCTTTCGGACGAGATGGTGGGTGCGAGCCGTTCCGGCTCGCCGTCGGCCGGCGTGTGCCGGTCCGTCGAGACTGGTGTCGATCGCAGCCGCTGCCAGCCGACGGCGGCGGCGATCGGGAGGAACGCGAGCGCGGGCAGGCCGTAGCGGTGGTCGAACATGGAGGTGGCGACCGAGAAGACCATGATCCCGACGCCGATGCCGGCGTACAGGAGAGCGATCATGCTGAGTCGCAGCCGGCCCCGGCGCGGCCACAGCGCGCCGGCCAGCGCGATCAGGACCATGGCGGCCATGACCGGCGCCGGGGTGACGCCGTACCGGCCGTACTCGTGCAGGAACCGGCTCGCCGCGTTCGCCTCCACGTCGCGGGAGGGCGCCGGAAGCGGCTCGTAGCCGGGGCGGGCGGTGCGCGGCACGCAGTTGAAGTCGGCCGCCCAGTTGGTCGGCGCGAGCTGCGGTCGCCACCAGTTGGCCAGGCACTCCTCCATCGGCTTGAGCCGGGTCGGCCAGAAGTAGCGCGCGGTGTCCGACGCGATGGCGGCCAGATAGTCACCCGGCTGCTGCTTGATCACCTCGTGGGCGAACTCGTCGAGGTCCTCGGGTCGTTCGGCGTCGAGGATCGGGCTCTCGATGTTCCAGATGTACCAGTCCGGGCGGTCGGGCCGCTGGTCCAGCGGCTGCACCGGGCAGAGTTTGCGCAGGCCAGGGCGCAGCTCCAGCCGGTCGCAGTCGGCGAAGTGCGCGGTGCGTCCATAGAGGAACCGGCCGCCCTCGAGGCCGAGCGCGCCCTGGACCGTGCCGACGCCGACGAAGGCGGCGCCGAAGAGGGCGACGATGCCGAGCAGGAACGCGGTCGGCGCCCGCCAACCCCGCCACGGCAGCAGCAGGAACAGCACCAGCGCGCCGATGGCGACCACACCGGTGGGGCGGGTCGCCATGCCCAGCGCGACGGAGACGCCCGCGACCAGGCTCGCCACCATGCCGGGCCGTTCGCGCCGGACCAGCAGCAGCGCCGCGACCGCGAGTGCGGTGGTGAAGAGCGTCTCGGTGAGCAGGTACTGCTCCAGTGTGAACTGGGTGGCGTCGAGCAGGACCGGCGTCACCGCGAGGGTGGCCACCCACGGGCCGACGCCGATCCGGCGCAGCACCAGGTACGTCGCGACGGCGAGGGCGACGCCCGCGAGGTGCTGCACCGCCACCAGCGAGGCGAAGGTGCCGGTCCACTCGAACGCCTTGAGCAGCCACGCGAACGGCCATCGGGGTGGCATGGCCGGCCAGGCTCGGGACAGCCGCACGTACGTGCCGGAGTCGCCCTGGAACCACAGCGCGGGCTGATAGGCGGCCATCGTCACGATCCGCAGTGCTAGGCCCGCGGTGACCACAATGGTGAGCCCGACGTGGCGACGTAGCAGGTCGGCGAGGGTACGAGTGGTGCGGGCCGATCGGGCGATCAGGCGTCCAACGGGCACGGAGCGCTCCAGGAAACTGCGGAGAGTGATTGGCCGCCAAGCTAACACGGTGACCATTCATCGTGTGGGGTCGGCGCGGGCGCCGACAGCAGCGTGTCAATGCCGCAAACTGCCGTTCACTTGTCCGAAAGGACTGAAACGGCCCCGACCCTGGGGGCCCCGGGCCGAACGGCCGGGCGGAGCGGTCGCGCGGACGAACTCGCCGACCCGTTCGGCCTGCCCCTCGTGCGCCGGCGCAGCGCGCCTCAGGCGACGCCGGCGGGCCGGAACTGGACGCTGACCCGGGGGCCGACGGGCCGGGCGGTCTTCGGGATCGCGTGCTCCCAGGTGCGCTGGCAGGAGCCGCCCATCACCACCAGGTCGCCGTGCCCGAGTGGGAACCGCAGGCTCGCGCCCCCGCCGCGCGGGCGCAGCAGCAGCGGCCGCGGTGCGCCGAAGGAGACGATGGCGACCATCGTGTCGGTGTGCGCGGAGCGGCCATGGGTGTCGCCGTGCCAGGCGACGCTGTCCCGCCCCGAGCGGTAGAGGCACATGCCGGCGGTGACGAACGGCTCGCCCAGCTCGGGGGTGTAGTGCCGGGTGAGCGCCGTGCGGGCCTCGGTCAGCAGCGGGTGTGGCAGCGGCCGGTCCGGCCCGTACCAGGAGAGCAGGCGGGGCACCTCGACCTCGGAGTCGTACATCGTCCGCCGTTCGCCCCGCCAGGGCACGTCGTGCAGCAGGGTGTCGAAGACCGCGTCCGAGCCGGCGACCCAGCCGGGCAGGTGGTCCACCCAGGCGCCCCGGGAGAGTTGTCGCCGGCGTAGTCGCCCGGCCAGCGGGCCGAGCGTCGGCTCCGCGGCGGCGAGATCCAGCATCGACGGCTGGTAGGCGGGCCCGGACACACCCTCACCCTACCCGCCGTGTTGGTACAGGTGTACGACCGGGGCGTCTTTTCGCCCGCTGGTCACCTGCCGCACATGTCGGTGTCGCCGGACATCGTCGGCGCGGCCCTAGCGTGAGGCGGCTCCGCCCGGCCCGGGCGGGCGGTGCGCGAGGAGACGACCAGTGCAGAGCAGCTCCACCAACCTGTCGGTGGCGCCCCGATCGACGGCTCCGCCGGTGGAGCCGCCACCGGTTGTGGCCGGCCGGCGGGCGCTTCTGGTCGCGGCGGGCCTCGTCGCCGCGTGGGTCGTCCCGGTGCTGGCGTACGCCCTCGGGCTCGCCGGGCTGCTGCCGCCGCTGGTGCTGCTGCTGACGGCCGGGTTGCTGCGCGTCGGGCGTACCCTGCTCGACCGGCTGGTGCTGGCCGTGGCGTTGCTGGCCGGCGCGGTCTGCGCCGCGGCGCTGCTCTTCTCGTTCTGGCCGTGGGGCCTGCACCCGGTGCCGGTCGCCGGCTCGGCGCTGACCGCGCTGCTCGGGCTCGGCCTGCTCACCGGCCGCCGGCCGCGCCTTCCCCGGCCGGTCCCGGCCGACCTGGCGCCGGTGGCCGCCGCGGTGCTGTCCGGGCTGGCGCTGGCGTGGCCCTACCTGCGCGCCGACGGTCTGACCGGCCGGCTGGCGTACGCCATCATCGGCGAGGACAACAGCCGGCACCTGGCGGCCGTCGAGGGAATCCGGGCGGTGGGCGGCTACCTGTTCGCCGATCCCGACGCCGCGGCCCGGATCGCACCGGAGGCGATGGTCTACTACCCGCAGGGCTTCCACGTCACGGCCGCGCTGCTGGACACCTTCCTGCGCTCGTCGACCGCGGCCGGCGGACCGGCGAGCACCCTCGACCACTACCTGGGTTGGGCGATCTCCGCGTACGCGCTGCTGGTGCTGGCCGTGGTCTGGGCCGCCGGCCGGATCGCCGGACGGCTGCTGGACCCGGTCCGCGCGTTCGTCCTGGCCGGCGTGGTCACCGCGCTCGCCCTCGGCTCCGAGCTCACCCGGTTCGTGGTCTACGGCTACCCGGGCGAGAGCCTCGGCCTGGCGCTCACCGCGATCCTCATCGCGCTGGTCTGCCGGCCGGTGGCCCGCACCGGCACCCAGCTCTGCCTGCTCGGGGCGCTCTGCGTCGGGGTGGGCTTCGCGTACCTGATGTTCCTGCCGGTGGTCGGCGTGCTGGTGCTGGCCTGGCTGGTCCGGCACCGGCGGGCGGTGCGCCGGCGACCCTGGCTGCTCGCCACGGTCGCGGTGGTCACCGCCGTGCTCACCCCGCTGCCCAGCTGGCCGGCCTCCTCTTCACCGACCAGGTCGACAACGTCGCCACCGGTGGCGGGGTGTTTCCGCGCTACGACGCCTACCTGGCGCTGACCGCGGTGATCGGCACCGGGTTGTTCGCCGGCGGGCTGCGGTTGCCGGTGTGGCGCCGGTACGCCGGCGCGCTGGCCGCGGCGCTGGCCTTCGCCGTCGGGTTCCTCGTCTACTTCCGGGTGCTCGGCCTCGACCCGCGTTACTACTACGGCAAGACCCTGCACCTGCTGCTGGTCGTCCTGCTCATCGGCGCGGGGGCGGTGCTGCTGCTGCGGCCGCTGCCGGCGCGCGCCGCGGCGGCCCGTCGGTCCTGCTCCGCCCCGGTCGTCCTCGCCCGGGTGCTCGTCGCGCTCTGCCTGGTGGCCGCGACGGCGGGGATCGCCGGTCTGCCGCGCGGGGGTGGGATCTTCGCCCAGCCGTTCGGCCCGCGCAGCACCACCTGGTCGGCCGCCTGGTGGTCGGGGCTGCTGGAGCGGCCCCGGCAGGCCGACGTGACGGCCCGCGCACTGGCCCAGGCGCCGGTACGCGACGGCCAGGTGACCGTCGTGGTCAGCGACCACCGGCGCGAGGGCTACCTGGAGACGCTCTTCCTCGCCACGTTGCAGGGCACCCACGGCGCGTCCGCGCCGGCGTTCTACAACCTGCCGCTGGCCGAGCCGGCCCGCGCCGCGGCGGTGGTCGAGCGGGAGCGGCGGCCGATCCGTTTCCTGGCCACCGGGCCGGAGGCCGCCGCGGTGGTCGAGCGGCTGCTCGCCGAGCGTCCGGAGCTGCGCTCCCGGGTGACCCTCGAACTGCTGCGCTGACCCGGTGCGGGTCGGCCGGTGCGGGTCGGCCGGTGCGGGTCGGCCGGTGCGGGTCAGGCCGGAGCGGCGGCGCGGGCCTCCAGCACGGCGTCGGCCACCCGCCGCCGGCCCAGCCCGTCCACCGTGGACCACGCCCGGGCGGAGAGGGCCGCACGGCGGGCCGGGGAGGCGAGCAACCCGGTCAGGGTCCGCGCGGCGGCCGCCCGCGCGGCCCGCCCGGCCAGCCCGCCGGCGGCCAGCTCCGGCAGCTCGCCGAGGCCGGCGACCAGCCCGTGCTCGACCACCCGGCGGTACGACTCACGCTGGTTGTCCACCACGCAGACCAGCGCGGCGGGCGCACCGAGGCAGCACAGCTCCCAGGTGGAGGTGCCGGCGGCGCTGACCACCAGGTCCGCCGCCCCGATCAGGGCCGGCAGCTCGTCGGTGGGCGGCACCGGGCGCAGCGACTGCCCCCGCCCGGTCGTCACGGCCGCCAGCTCCGCCTCCACCTCGGGCCGGCCCACCACGACGGTGAGGTCCATCGGGTGTCCGGTGGACAGCAGCACCCTGGCGAGCACGGGTGCGGCGCCGACCGCGTCGGTGCCACCGAAGAAGGCCAGCACCCGGGGCCGGCTCACCGGCGTCGCGGTCCGCGGTGCCGGCGGCCGGGCCGCCACCACCGAGTCCCGCAGCAGCGCGTACCGGACGCCGGCGAGCAGCCGCTGCGCCGGCGCGGCGATCTCCGTGCCGAAGTTCTGGTCCAGGTACAGGTCGGCGTCCTGACCCCGGGTGTCGCCGTCGACCACCGCGAGGGTCAGCACGCCCGCCGCGCGCAGCGCGCCCGCCGCGGCCGGTTCGAGCTCGTAGGAGTCGACCACCATGACGTCGAGCTGGTGCCGGCGGGCCGTCTCGACCAGCTCGGCGACGGTCGGCGGACCCGGGTGCAGCGGGATGCCCCGCGCCGCGAGCTGTGCGGCGGCCCAGCCCACCCCCTCGACGGCGCCGAACATCTCGACGCGGCTGCCGCGGGCCAGGAACTCCTCGCCCAACGCCAGCGAGCGGACCAGGTGGCCGACGCCGCGCCGCGGCCCGGCGTCGCAGCGCAACCCGACGCGTAACGTGCTCAGGACTCCTCCAGCGGCTTCTGCCGTACGCCGGCGTTGAGCGCGCGCAGCGTCGGCTGCCCGTCGAGCCAGTCGGCGAGCTTGGCCAGCGGCACGCTGACGTCGCCGAAATGGTCGGCCACCGCGCGTACCAGCGTCCAGTCCTGCTCGGTGTCGAGGGTGAGCCGGAGTCCGGACCGGTCCGGCGTGAGCGTCACCCCGAGCACCCGGAACAGCTCCGGGTGGGTGTACGCGTACGAGGTGACGTGCACCCGGTGGTGCTCGGTGGCGAGCCGGTCCAGCGTCCGCAGCGCGTCCGCTCGGATGATCTCGACGTCCAGCCCGCGCGGCAGTGTGCGCGCGATCGACGTGCTCGCGTAGTCCAGCCCGGGGACCGCCCGGTAGACCGAGGCCACCAGAGTGATGATCTCCGGGTCGAGCAGCGGGCAGTCGGCGGTGAACCGCATGACTGCGTCACCGGGGTGCGCGTCCAGCGCGCCGATGAACCGGCTCAGCACGTCGTCGACCGGGCCGCGGTGGCACGGCACATCGAGCCGGTCGCACTCGGCGGCCACCGCGTCGTCGACCGTGTCCGTGCTGGTCGCCACCACCAGGTCGGCGAGCACCCCGCTGTCCCGGGCGGCCCGGACCACCCGGCCCAGCACACTGCGGCCGGCGAGCGGTCGCAGCACCTTGCCCGGCAACCGGGACGAGCCCATCCGGGCCTGCACGATCCCGACGATCCGCGTCACCGATGCCTCCGTCCGGTCCCACCACGGCCGCTCACTGCTGCTCCTGCTGCTTCGGCGCCAGCGCCTTGCGGGCCCGCCGCTTGGCCGCGCGGGCCCCACGCCGGGCCAGCCGGGCCGGGGTGAGGGCCAGCCGTCCGACCCGGTAGCTCAGCGATCCGCTGAGCAGGTTGATGGTCGCGTCGGCCCGGCGCAGCGCCCGCTCCCGCGAGGTGAGCAGGTCCTCGGTCCACTTCAGCGCCGCGGACATCCGGGTCAGCTCTTCACGCTGGCGCAGCCACGCCTCGCGCATCTGCTGGTAGTCGCGGGGCCCGGCCGGCGGGTCGGTCGGCTCGATCGACCGCAGCTCGCCGACGAGGGTGACCCGCCCGTCGGCGTCCAGCCCCCGGAGCGCGGCGGTGACCGCCGCCTCCGCCTCCACCGCGGCCGACACCGTCGCCCGGTCGAGGTCGTGCCCGGCGAGGCCGCTCAGCACCACGGTCAGTCCCGCGACGTCCAGCGTGGAGGACCAGGGGTGGGCGTACCCGCCGGTGAGCAGCGCGGCGGCGAACCGCCACAGACCCCGGGCGAGCACCACGTCGCGGTGGAGCGGCTCGGTGGCCCGCCAACTGGGATCGAGCACGGCGTACCGGCCGCCGGAGACCACCACGTTGTCGGCGCCGGCCAGCGCCGCGGCGCCGGCGATCCGGCCGTCGTCACCGGCCTGCCCCGCGAGCCACTCCGCGTACCCGCGCAGCAGCGTCCGCAGCGTGTCCAGGTCGCGCCGCAGGGCGCCGTCGATCAGCAGGGTGCGCAGCAGTCGCCCGTCGGGCACCGGTTGCCCGATCAGCGCGGACGGGTCCCGGTACGCCGCCTTCCGGCTGGCGAACGGCGCGGCGGCCGTGCCGGTGCGGTCGGCGCCGGGGGTGGCCCGCCACCGCCAGCCGTCCGGCCCGTCGACCACCTCCACCACGTCGGAGCCGGGCGGTCCGGTCTGGAGCAGCGCCACCGGAAGGTCGTCCGGCGACCCGAGGGCCGGGGCGGCGCCGGGTGCCGGGGCCCTGCGGGCCAGCACCAGCCAGCTCGGGGCCAGCGCGGCGCCGTGCCCGGCGTGCAGTGCCTCCACGGCCAGCCGGGCGGGGTCCTGGAGCACCGGCGCTGCGGCGAAGCCCTCGATGCAGGCGTCGTGCAGGACCGCGTCGAAGAACCCGGCGGTGGTCCGCCGGTCGAGCTGGTCGGCGTCGAGCAGCGTGGTCGGCGCCTCCGCGTTGGGGTAGGCGGCGAAGCAGACGCCCGGCCGCAGCCCGGCGTCGATCAGCCGGGCGCGCACCTGCTCCCGGTTCGCGGGGTGGTCGGAGTCCAGGACCCCGCCGATGGTCCAGGCGGCGTCGTCGCGTCGGGCGTACCAGGGGGCGGTGTCGACCAGCCGGTGCAGCCCGAGCGGGTTGTCCACCCGCAGCAGCAGGGTGCCGCCGGGGGCCAACGCGTCGGCCAGCCGGCCCAGCACGCCGCCCCAGCCCAGCCGGGCGCCCTCCACCGACTCCACCGGGTCGAGGCCGGCGCCGGCGATGACCACGTCGAACCGCTCGTCCTCCGGCAGTCCGGCCGGCCCGCCCACCACCACCCGGGCGGTACGCGCGGCCAGCGCCACCCCGTCCGGGTAGCTGCGCAGCAGACAGGTCACCTCGGCGTGCGCGAGTCGGTCGAGCACCGCCGGATCGTGCGGCCCGGCCAGGAGAACCCGGGCGCCGGCCGGCACGATCCGCGCCGCCAGCGCGGCCAGGGTCACACCGTCGGCGGGGCGCTGCTCCGGCAGGTCGGACCAGGCCAGCATCTCCCCGCCCGGCAGCACGATCCGGTCGGTGGGTGCCGTCTCAGTGGTCAACTCGTTCCTCCTGGAGGTTCGCCCACCCGAGCAGCTCGCGCAGCTCGGCCGGCGTGCAGCGGTGGTCGGTGCCCAGTTCGGCGCGGGCGATCGCGACGGCGGTCGGCAGGTCCACCGACTCGCCGTGCAGCTCCGGCCACTGGCGGCGGATCCGGGCGGTCCCGCCGAAGGTCGGATCCTCGTCCGCGAGCACCATCGGGTCGCCGTACACCGCCGGTTCACAGCCGGCGGCGATGCCGTAGAAGATCGCGCTGGTCAGCCGGTTCGACGCCACCCGGCGGTGCCGGCGCAGCTCGGTGAGCTGCTTGTCGAGGAAGAGCGGGTCGGTGTCCTTCCACCAGTGCCCGCGGTAGCCGTGGCAGATCACGCGGAAGCCGGCGTTCTCGTAGAGCCGCCGCACCCGCCGCATGCCGTACTCGTGCCAGTAGAGGCAGACGGTCACCGGGCCCGGCTCGGTGTCGCGGATCCGGGCGATGAGCTCCCGGTGGTCGCCGCGGACGTGCTGACCCTCCCAGCCGTGGAACGGATACCAGATGGTGCCCTGCCGCTCCGACTCCGGCGGGTCCTCGGGACGCAGGGCCAGCAGGTACGCGAACGGCGCGCCGATGACGACGACGTTGCGCCGGCCGACCGACCAGGCCCGCCGCCGGGTCTGCTCCGACCAGAGCAGGCTGGGCGTGCCCTCGGCGTACGGGTGGCCGGGGGCCAGCCCGTCGCCGATGTTCCAGCCGTGCTGGACGTACCCGTTGATCCGCGGCGGGTGGCCGTCGCCCAGCCCGGCGTAGCGGGCCAGCACGTGGGCGTGGCCGTAGAAGTGGTTGGCGTGGTGCATCAGCGTCCCATCAGGCGGCGACCGGCCGAGCCGGGCGGCCCCGCAGCGCCGCACCGAGCGCGTCGATGACGCGGTCCTGGTCGGCGTCGCTCATCGTCGGGTAGAGCGGCAGCGAGAGTTGCTGACGGTAGAACGACTCGGCGACCGGGCAGGATCCGCGCCGGTAGCCGAGGTCGGCGAAGACCGGGTGCCAGTGCACGGGGATGTAGTTGACCTGCACGCCGATGGCGGCGGCGCGCATCGCGTCGTACACCTCGCGGCGGCGACCGTCGAGCACCCGGATCGGGTAGAGGTGCCAGGCCGGTTCGGCCCACGACCGCCGCACCGGCAGCCGCACCCCGTCCAGGTCGGCCAGCGCCTCGTTGTAGCGGGCGACCAGCTCGGCCCGCCGGGCGAGGAAGCCGTCGAGCTGGCGCAGCTGGCTGCGACCGAGGGCGCAGAGCACGTCCGGCAGGCGGTAGTTCAGCCCGAACTCGTGCACCTCCTGGTGCCAGCCGCCCTCGTCCGGCCAGCGCTGCTCGTCGCGCTCGCGTACCAGGCCGATGTTGCGGAACCGGCGGGCCCGCTTGAGCAGCTCCGCGTCGGTGCTGGCGACCGCGCCACCCTCTCCGGTGGTGAGGTGCTTGGTCGGGAAGAACGAGAAGGTGGTCACGTCGGCGAGCGAGCCGACCGACCGGCCCCGGTAGGTGGCCCCGACGGAGTGCGCGGCGTCGGCCAGCAGCACCGCGTCCGAGCCGCTCAGGGCGGTCCGCAGCGCGTCGTAGTCGGCCGGGTGGCCGGCGTAGTCCACAGCCGAGACGACCCTGGTGCGCGACGTCGTCGCGGCGGCCGCCGCGGCCGGGTCGAGGGTGAAGGTCTCCTCCTCGACGTCCGCGAAGACGATCTTCGCGCCGAGCAGCGCGGCGCTGCTCGCGGTGGCCACGAAGGTCATCGGCGGTACGACCACCTCGTCGCCCGGGCCGACGCCGGCCGCCGCGTACGCCACGTGCAGCGCGGCGGTGCCGTTGGAGACCGCCGCGCAGCCGGCGCCACCGGTCACCTTCGCCAGGTCCGCCTCGAACCCGTCGACCTGCGGGCCGGTGGTGAGCCAGTCACCGCGCAGCACCTCGGCGACGGCGGCGACGTCGTCCTCGCTGACCGAGTGCCGGCCGTAGGGGAGCATCGCCATCACTTGGTGAGGCCGAGCATGTCGCGCAACTGCTCGACGCTGAGCCACTCGTCGTTGGTGTCCGACTGGTACGCGAAGCCGTCCGACACCGGCTCGCAGTCGACCGGCGGCTGGTAGCCCCAGCCGGCGATGGTCGGCTGGACGATGTACCGGTCCGCGGTGCGCACCGTCCGGCGGCTGTCGTCCGGCGCGATCATCTCCTCGTGCAGCTTCTCGCCGGGGCGGATGCCGATCTCGTGCGTGGTGGCGTCCGGGGCGACCGCCTCGACCAGGTCGAGGATCCGCATGCTGGGGATCCGGGGCACGTACAGCTCGCCGCCCTGCATCCGGTCGAACGAGTCCATGACGAACTGGACGGCCTGGTCCAGCGTGATCCAGAAGCGGGTCATCCGCTTGTCGGTGACCGGCAGGCTCTTGCCCTCGGCGGCGAGCCGGCGGAACAGCGGGACCACCGAGCCCCGGCTGCCCACGACGTTGCCGTAGCGCACCACGGCGAACCGGGTCGGGTGGTGGGCGGCGTAGTGGTTGGCCGAGACGAAGAGTTTGTCGCCGACCAGCTTCGTCGCGCCGTACAGGTTGATCGGGCTGGACGCCTTGTCGGTCGACAGCGCGATGACCTTCTTGACGCCGGCCTCGATCGCCGCGTCGACGACGTGCTGGGAGCCGGTGATGTTGGTGGCGATGTACTCCGACGGGTTGTACTCCGCGGTGTCCACCTGCTTCAGGGCCGCGGCGTGCACGACGTGGTCCACCCCGTGCATCGCCCGGGTCAGCCGGTGCCGGTCCCGGATGTCGCCGATGAACCAGCGCAGCCGGAGGTCGTCACCGAGCTGCTGGCGCAGCTCGTACTGCTTGAGCTCGTCGCGGGAGAACACCACGACCCGGGCCGGGTCGGCCTCGGCGAGGACGTGCCGGAGGAAGGTCCTGCCGAAGGAACCCGTTCCCCCGGTGATGAGAATGGAAGACCCATTCAACTCGCTCAATTGGTGCTCCCATGGTCGTGGTTGTTTCCGCGGTGGCCTTCGGCTGACCGACCGGATCGAGACGCTAGACCCGGCGGGTTAACAGCCCGGCGCACCCCGGTGAACTGATGCCACGTGGGAAGTGAATGCGGAATGCCTTGCAGGCAAACACTTTTCGCTCATTCGGGGCCCGATGGAGCAGCTTAGAACCTCGGCTACACTCGGCCGGCACGCCAGTCGTGCGTACCCGTTACGGAGGAAAGACCAGTGGAACTGCAGCGACTGAGAGTCGTCTTCCGCACGGCGTTGGAACTGCCCGACAACGCCGCCGTGGACAGCCTCGAATACCGCGGAATTGAGAAGTGGGACTCGCTCGCGCACATGTCCCTGGTGGCCGCGATCGAGGATGAGTTCGGCGTCATGTTGGACACCGACGAGGTTATTGATCTCAGTTCCTTCGACCGCGCTCGGCAAATCCTGGAGAAGCACGGTGTCGTTCTCCTCGCCGACTGATCCGCCGGCCCGCCGGGTGCTGGTCACCGGATCCACCCGGGGCATCGGTCTTGCCGTGGCCCGGCGGCTCGCCGAGCAGGGCTGCGTGGTCGCCGTGCACGGCCAGTCGCCCGGCGTCGCCGACGAGGTGGTCGCCACCCTGCCCGGTGGGCCGCACCTCGCGGTGCACGGCGACGTGGCCGACCCCGACCAGATCCGCGCCCTGACCCGCGTCCTGTTCGAGCGGTGGCGCGGCCTGGACGCCCTGGTCGTCAACGCCGGCACGCACGCGGCGGGGCTGCTGGGCGGGGTGTCGGACGAGACCGTGACCCGGCTGTTCGCGGTCAACGCCGCCGGCGCGGCGCACACCCTCCAGCAGGGAGTTCGCCTGCTACGCCGGGGCGAGCGCCCCGCGGTGGTGCTCACCGCCTCCCTGGTCGGCTCGGCCGGGGCCGCCGGCCAGACGGTCTACGCGGCCAGCAAGGCCGCGGTCGAGGGGCTGACCCGGGCCGCAGCGAAGGAACTCGGCCCCGCCGGCATCCGGGTCAACGCGGTCGCGCCCGGCTTCATCCGTACCGACCTGCTCGCCGACCTGGACGACGCGGGCCGGCAGGCCCGCGCCGCCGCCACCCCGCTGCGCCGGCTCGGCGAGCCGGCCGAGGTCGCCGAGGTGGTCGCGTTCCTGCTCTCGCCGGCGGCGGCCTTCGTGACCGGCCAGGTGGTCGGCGTGGACGGCGGGTTGACGCTGTGAGTGACCTGCTGCACGCCGACGCCCGGCTGGTGGACGCGGGCACCGGACGGCAACTGGGTGGCCCGGATCTCGCCGCCCGGGTCGCCGACCTCGCGGCGTCGCTCGACCGGGAACCCCCGGGCGTCGTCTTCGCCACCGTGCCCGCCGACATCGACGCCGTGGTGGCCGTTCTCGCCGCCTGGCAGGCCGGTCGCCCGGTGGCGCTGCTCGATCCGCAGATCCCCGCGGCGACGCTGCGGGACCTGGTCGACCGGTTCCGGCCGGCCCTGCTGCTGACGCACCCCACGCCGCCGGACGGTTACCAGGCGACGGCGGTCGGGCCGGGCCCGGCCTGGCGGCGTACCGGGCCGGCCGATCAGGCCCCGCACCCGGACCTGGCCCTGCTGCTCACCACGTCGGGCTCGACCGGCAACCCCAAGCTGGTCCGGCTGTCCCGCTCGGCCGTGCGGGCCAACGCGGCGGCGATCGCCATCGCGCTGGGCCTCGACGGCGACGACGTGGCGCCCACCACCCTGCCGCTGCACTACACCTACGGGCTCTCGGTGCTCACCAGCCATCTGCACGCCGGCGCCACCGTGCTGCTGGAACGCTCCGGCCTCACCTCCCGCGACTTCTGGTCCGCCGTCGACCGGCACCGGGTCACCTCGCTCGCCGCCGTGCCGTACCAGTACGAGATGCTGCGCCGGCTGCGCTTCGCGCCCGCCCGGTACGAGCGGCTGCGGACGCTCACCCAGGCCGGCGGCCGATTGCATCCCGACCTGGTGACCGACTTCCACGGCCGGATGACCGAGGTCGGGGGCCGGTTCTTCGTGATGTACGGGCAGACCGAGGCGACCGCCCGGATGACCGTCCTGCCGCCCGACCGGCTGCCGGCCAAGCTCGGCTCGGTCGGCCTGCCGGTGCCCGGCGGCACGGTGTCGATCCGTACCGACGACGGCGCTGAGACCACCGAGGCGGCCCGGACCGGCGAGATCGTCTACCGCGGACCCAACGTGATGATGGGCTACGCCGAGAGCGCCGCCGACCTGGCCCGCCCGGACGAGCTGGGCGGCACACTCGCCACCGGCGACCTGGGGCGCCTGGACCCGGAGGGCTTCCTGTTCGTCACCGGCCGGATCAAGCGGATCGCCAAGGTGTTCGGCGTCCGGGTCAACCTCGACGACGTGGAACGGTCGCTCGGCCACCACGGCCCGCTCGCCGCGATTGCCGGGGTGGACCGGTTGGTGGTGGTGGCCGAGGGGGCCGACGCGGACCGGATCGCCCGGATCCGCACCGAGGTCGCGGCGGCGTTGGGCACCCACTCGTCCGGCGTCCAGGTGCGCAGTGTCGACGCGCTGCCGTTGACGCCCGCAGGCAAGCCCGACTATCGCGCGCTGGAGGAACAGTGCTGACCGACGTGTTCACCCGCACCCAGCCGGAGAAGGAGGAACGGCTGCGCGGCGAGCTGGTCGAGCTGCTGGGACACCACCGGCGGCACTGCCCGCCGTACGCCCGGATCCTGGACGCCCTCGACCAGGACGGTGAGCCGGCGACGCTGGCCGACCTGCCCTGGCTGCCGGTGCGGTTGTTCAAGACCCGCAAGCTGTCCAGCGTGCCCGACGACGAGGTGATCCGGGTGCTGACCTCCAGCGGCACCACCGGCGAGGTCAGCCGCATCCACCTGGACCGGGCGGCGGCGGCCACCCAGTCCCGGATGCTGGCTCGCACGCTCGGCACGGTCCTCGGACCGCGGCGGCTGCCGATGATCGTGGTGGACCGCTCCGGGGTGGTCGGCGACCGGCGCTCCTACTCCGCCCGCGGCGCGGGCGCGCTCGGCATGGTGAACTTCGGCCGCGACCACCTCTGGCTGCTCGACGCCGACGACCGGCCGGACGTGGCCGCCCTCAAGGAGTTCCTCGGCCGGCACGGGGACTCGCCGTTCCTCGTCTTCGGCTTCACGTTCATGGTCTGGCGTTACCTCTACGAGGTGGCCCGCGACCATGGCCTCGACCTGTCCCAGGGGATCCTGGTGCACTCCGGAGGCTGGAAGAAGCTCGTCGACCAGGCCGTGGACAACGCCGAGTTCCGGCGTCGCCTCGGTGCGGACACCGGCCTGACCAGGATCCACAACTTCTACGGGATGGTCGAGCAGATCGGCACCGTCTTCCTGGAGGGGCCCGAGGGTGGCTCGCTCTACTGCCCCGACTTCGCCGACGTCATCGTCCGCGACCCGGTGACCTGGCGGGAGGCGCCGATCGGCACCCCGGGCGTGATCGAGGTGCTGAGCACCCTGCCCACCTCGTACCCGGGCAACGTGCTGCTCACCGAGGACCTCGGGGTGGTGCACGGCGTCGACGACGGCCACTGGCCGGGGAAGCGGTTCAGCGTCCTGGGCCGGCTGCCCCGCGCCGAGGCCCGCGGTTGCAGCGACACCTACGTCGGAGGTCGGTCATGACGGTACGGATGCGCTTCCCGGCGGGGCCGGAGCTGCCGGTGGACGAGGTGGTGCCACCGCCACCGGAGACGCCGCTGACGGTCGGTGACGAGCGGATCATGGACTTTCTGACCGCCGTGTCACGCCGTCTGCTGACCCCGGCCCTGGCCCGGCGGCACCCGGAGCTCGGCTCCCTGGGCTTCTTCCTGCGCCGTCGGGAGCTGCTGCGTGGGGTGGAGCGGCTGCGCGCCGGCCTCGACGAGCGGGTGCTGGCGTTTCCCCGGGGCGTGGTGTTCCACGTCCCTCCAGCCAATGTGGACACCATCTTCGTCTACTCCTGGGCGTTGGCCGCGCTGGCCGGCAACATCAACGTCGTCCGCGTCTCCCCCCGGTCGGCGGCGGCCGCCGACGCGATCCTCGAGGTGTTGAACGACAGCCTCGCCGAGGCGGACCCGGTCGTCGCCCGGACCCAGCGCATGGTCACCTACGGCCACGACGACGCGGTGACCGCCCGGCTCAGCGCCGACTGCGACGTCCGGGTCATCTGGGGCGGGGACCGGGCGGTGACGACGGTCCGGCGGCATCCGTTGGCTCCGGCGGCCCGCGACCTCACCTTCCCGGACCGGTCGTCCTTCGCGGTGCTGTCGATCGCCGGCTGGGAGGCCGCCCCGGTCGTCGCACGGCGGGACGCGGTGGCGAAGTTCGCCAACGACGCCTACTGGTTCGACCAGGCGGCGTGCTCGTCGCCCCGGGCGGTGTTCCTGGTCGGCGACGCCGCGTGCGCGGACGCCGTCCGGGCCGAGTTCGTCGCGTTGCTCGGCGTCGCGGCCCGCAACCGGGGCTCGGACGTGGACGCCGCGATGGCGGTGGAGAAGCGGGTCGGGTCGTACGGGCTGGCCGCCGACGGGGGAGTGTCCCGCATGGCCTTCCCCGACAACCTGGTGGCGGCGCTGGAGCTGGACTCGCCGGCAGCGGTGCCTCGGGAGTGGCTCGGCACCGGCACGTTCGGCTTCGTCACGATCGCGGAGCTGGCGGAGCTGGTGCCGTTCCTGCGCCGGCGGGACCAGACGCTGACCCACTTCGGGTTCGACCCGGCCGAGCTGGTCGGGTTCGCCCGGGAGCTGGGGGGCCGGGGCATCGACCGGATCGTGCCGTTCGGTGCGGCGCTCAACTTCGCCCCGGTCTGGGACGGCTACGACCTGCTGCGCGAGTTCGTCCGGCTGGTCAGCGTCGACGGCTGACCGCCCGCCACGACACCACGGGCCCGGTCCCTGAGGGACCGGGCCCGCCATCGTAGGTCGGGGCTCAGATCAGGTCCCAGGCCAGTGGCGTACCGCGCGGCACGTCGCGGGCGAAGGTGCGACCGAGAACCCGGTCGAGGTCGGCCGGGGGAAGCCCGCCCGCCGGCCGGATGGAGCGGACGTTGGCGGCGGTGACCGGGTCGCCGGCGCGCACGTCGGCGACCACGAACAGGGACCGGCGGAACCGCAGTCCCTCCCGCTCGGTCGGGGTCGGTCCGATCGTCGTGCCGCCCAGTGCCGCGAAGGCCCGCTCCGACTCGACGGTGAGCGCGGCCAGCTCGTCCGGCTCCAGCGAGAAGTCGGAGTCGACGCCACCGTCGGCCCGGCGCAGCGTCACGTGCTTCTCGATCAGGCAGGCGCCGAGCGCCACCGAGGCGATCGGCACACCGATGCCCGGCGTGTGGTCGGAGAGCCCCACCGGAACACCGAAGGCGTCGGCCAGCACGGGCAGCCGGCGCAGGTTGCTGTCCTGCGGCGGCGCCGGGTAGGACGCGGTGCAGGCCAGCAGCACGATGCCGCCGGCGCCACCCTCGCGGGCCGCTCGCACGGCGGCGTCGATCTCAGCCATGGTGGCCATGCCGGTCGAGATGACCATCGGCTTGCCGGTGCTCGCCACGAGCCGGATCAGCGGCAGATCCACCAGCTCCGAAGAGGCGATCTTGTACGCCGGCGCGCCCAGTTCCTCCAACAGCTCGACGGCGGTGTGGTCGAAGGGGGAGGAGAAGACGGTCAGACCGTGCTGGTGGGCCCGCTCGAAGATCGGCGCGTGCCACTCGTACGGCGTGTGGGCCCGCTCGAAGAGCTGCCAGAGACGCTCACCGCCCCACAGGTCGTGGCCGTCGGAGATCCGGAACGCCGGCGCGTCGACGTCGATGGTGATGGTGTCCGGCCGGTACGTCTGGAGCTTCAACGCGTGCGCACCGCTCGCGGCCACCGCGTCCACGATGGCCAGCGCCCGGTCCAGGCTGCCGTTGTGGTTGCCGGACATCTCCGCGACCACGAGTGGCCGCTCCCCGGCGCCGACGGCGTGCGGTCCGATCTTGATTGTCATGTTCCTCTGCTCATTTCCGTCCACACCACCTGGTGCGGTCTACCGTCGACGTCCTGCTCGTACTGCCGGACGACGCGAAATCCGAAGCGCCGGTGCAGGGCCAGCACCGGCCGGTTGGTGGCCAGCGTCTCGCCGCCGAGCGTCCGTGCCCCGAGGACGTCGAAGGCGTACGCGATCCCGGCCCGCTCCAACGACATCCACGCCGGCAACAGCTCGCCCCGCGCGTCGAGTCCGGCGATGTCCAGGTAGAACCCCCACGTCAGGGCCCGCTCGGGCGAGGTGACGCCGGAGAAGGTGACCACCCCGGACGGGACACCGTCGTGCAGATGCACCAGCACCCGCCGATCGGGGTCCGCGCGGACCCGCGCCCACCAGGCGGTGTGCTCCACCAGGCTGATCTCGTGCCGGGTCAGGCTCACCGCGCGCACCTGCGGGTGGTTGCGCCAGCGCAGCATCCGGTGCAGGTCGCCGTCGTCGGCCGCGCGGAGCGGCGCGGTCATCCGCGACCCGCCAGCGCACGCGGCCGCTTCGACGGCGCCGGATCGTCCGCCGGCGCGCTCTCGGCGGGCGCGTCGGACGACGTTCCGGCCCGGGCGCCCAGCACCCGGCCGGCCACCCGGTGGGCCCGGCGCAGCGCCGCGTACGCGAGGTAGTCGTTCCGCCCGACCAGGCGGTGCTTGAGGCCGGCGACCCCGTCCGGCATCGGGTAGCCACCGGCCGGCAGATAGCGGCGGTAGTGCTGGGCGACGCGGCGGAAGAAGGCGCGCCGCAGGTGCGGATGCAGCCGGTCGTCGTTGCCCGCCACCACCAGGTAGTGGTTCACCATCAGCTGGAACAGCTCGGCCCGGAGCCGCTCGTCAGGGTGGCGGCGGCCCACCCACTCCATCAGCCGCTCGTACTGGTCGAAGGCGTCGAAGTGCCGGCCGCTGCGGGTGGAGGTGATGGCGCCGAGCCGGCCCTGGCGGTACAGGTAGCAGACCCGGTCCAGCACGGAGATCCGCTCGGCGCCGATCAGCAGCGGGTGGCTGAACGGGATGTCCTCGTACCAACCCGCGTAGAAGCGCAGCTCCAGCTCGTCGAGGTACGCGCGGCGGACGACCTTGTTCCACGCGGTGTGCTGCACCCGCAGCAGCTGCGGCTGCTCGGCGAGACCGACCGCGCCGGTCACGCCGCGCAGCAGGTGACTGCTCGCGTCGACCTCGCGCCGGCCGTCCTCGTGCACCCGGAGGTGGTCGAGCATCAGAACGTCCGGCTCGTGCTGGCGCAGCCGGTCGAGCACCGCGGCAATCGTTCCGGGCGGCAGCCAGTCGTCGCTGTCGACGAACCAGACGTACCGCCCGGTGGCCACGTCGAGACCGGCGTTGCGGGCCAGCCCCAGGCCCACGTTGTCGGTCAGGTGCACCACGCGCACGCCGACCCGACCCACGGCATACGAGCGCAGCATCGCGGGGCAGCCGTCGGGGGAGGCGTCGTCGACGGCGATCAGCTCGACCGCCCCCGCCTCACCCGCCGGGATGTCGGCGCGGATCGACTCCAGGCACTGGTACAGGTACGCCTCGACGCCGTAGACCGGCACGACGATACTCAGCAGCGGGGCGTGCGTCGGCTCGAAGACCACCTCGTCACCATTGACGACGCGGATGGACGGCCTCGGAACCTCACGTGGCGCCCGAGCGTGGGCCGCCTGAACAGCGGTCCAGCACGGGGTTAACGCTTGAGGATCCGGCGCACCGGCTCGGGCAGGGCCCGCTTGACCCGGGCCCGCAGCCGCTGCTCCCCCAACGTCGCGATCTCGCCCCGCAGCTCACCGTTGCGGTCGCGCAGCCACTGCACCCGGGCCAGCAGCTCCTCCGTCGACGTGGCGGCGGCCGGGCGTACGGCGGGCGGGAAGGTGGTGGCCCGGACCTGCGCGTCGAAGCGACTGGCGCTGTCGCCGTCGGCGAACGAGTTGCCCAGATCATGTTTGGCCAGGAACGAGAGCATAGTGGCGTACCGGGCCTTGTGACCGTTGTTCATCGCCGTGTAGTCGGCCTCCTCGTAGAGGTCGGCGGCGTCGACGTCGGCGGGCACGTCCTTCATCACCCGGTGCGGGATGTCGAAGTAGCGGGCCAGTTCGAGGGTGCGCGAGTCATGCGCGAACAGGTAGCCGGGCGTGCCGGCGACCAGCGCGGTGATGGTGCCGTGGATGCGGGTGCCGAAGGCGAAGTCGAAGCCGGCGAGGTAGTCCATCCAGGTCCACGGGTCGAGGAACATCCGCACCTTGTCCTCGGTGAACAGCGGGTGCGAGCTGTGGATCGGGATGGTGCTGGTCTTCCCCCGGTCCTCCGGGGCGTCGCCGTAGAGCAGGGTGCCCAGAGTCTTCAGGTCCTGCGGGAGGTAGCGCAGGTTGGGGTAGCGCTGCTGGTGCGAAGCGATGATCTTCCCCATCGACTTCACGTACGGCGAGACGGTCAGGGCGACCTTGTCCTGCGGCTCCAGCGCCGCCTTGCCCTTCTCCACCCCGAGGGTGTCGCCGTGCAGGAACATCGACGGGCAGCCGATCACGTCGACCGCCGAGAAGCCCAACGTGCGCAGGTAGCCCTCGGTGATCTCGCCGCGTACGCCGATGCTGTGCGAGCGGTTGAGCACCGCGCGGACGAACCGGCTGACCACATCGTCGATCGGGCGCAGGTACTCCCGGTCGCCCGCGACGTTGGTCTGTACGCCCACTCCCAGCACCACCACCGGGATCTTCAACCGCTCGACCAGCTTGGTCATCGCCTCGATGCGGTGCGCGTAACTGCGGCGGAACGCGTTGGCCAGCGGAATGACGTAGACGTCGTACTGCTCGTTGATGCGGTCGACGTCGCGCGGGTCGACCCTGAAGCCGGTCGAGGTGATCTCGGCGGTGCTGGTACGCAGGATCTTGTGCGCGGCGTGACTGAACACCAGATTGCCGTTGTTCTCGCCGATCCAGTTGCCTTCGAACGCCTCCTCGGGGGAGTAGACATCGAAGGGGCCCTTCTTCGCCCGCATCAGGATCCGTTGGTGCATTCGGGCTCCACCTCTCGTCTGCTGGCGCCCGGGCACAGCGCCGCCCAGGCCTGGATGGACGGGCGCGCCGTCACCTCCGGGTCCCGGAATATTAGGACACAAGCCAGCCGGAACAAATCCAAGCGTCACCCTCGTCGAGGTGACGGGCGCCACCGCCGCCGGTAGGGTGCCCGGTCGGGGCGGCGCGGGGACCGCGGGCCCGCCGTTGGACGCGCTCGCCGGGCCGTCCGCCGAGCGACGGAGGAGACGTGCGTGTTGGGGAGCCGGCCGTCGATCGCGGGCCGGACATGACCGTCCCCGCAGCTGCCGGTCGTGGCGCACCGACCGCTGGCGTGGCGAACCGGCTGCCATCGCTGACCGGGCTGCGGTGGATCGCCGCGTTGCTGGTGTTCGGCTTCCATGCCGGGACGATGCGGATCATCGCCGAGCCGGACTACCGGGCGGTGGTCGACGCGCTGTTCACCCTGGGCCTGTCCGGGGTGCAGTTCTTCTTCATCCTCAGCGGCTTCGTGCTGGTCTGGTCGGCCCGGCCCGGTCAGCGCCGGCGTGACTTCTGGCGACGGCGGGTCGCCAAGATCTATCCGAACCACCTAGTGCTCTGGGCAGCCGCGCTGCTGGTCGCCCTCTGGTTCGCCGACCCGATCTCCCCGGCCGCCGCGGTGGAGAACCTGCTGCTGCTCCAGGCGTGGGACCCGCGGCCCGGATGGTTCTACAGCGTCAACACGGTGAGCTGGTCGCTGTCCTGCGAGGTCTTCTTCTACCTCTGCCTGCCGTTGGCGCTGCCGTTGCTGCGCCGGGCCCGGCCCGCGTTGCTCTGGGCGCTGGTCGTCGCGGTGCCGCTGCTGATCCTCGCGCTCTGGCCGGCCCAGGCCCTGGTGCCGGAGGCCAGCCGGTGGTGGTTCACCCAGATCTTCCCGCCGGTGCGGTCGCTGGAGTTCTGGATGGGCGCGGCGGCGGCCGAGTTGATGCGTCGGGGCAGTTGGCGGGGGCCCGGGCTGGCCGGGGCCAGCGTGATCTTCGTGGTCACCTGGGTCGCCGCCGCGCAGTGGATCCGCGCCGAGCTGTGGACCACCCTGCTCGCGGTGGCGTACCTGCTGGTCATCACCGCTGCCGCGGACGCTGACGTGCGTGGTCGGCGCTCACCGTGGCGGTCGCGCCCGCTGGTGTGGCTGGGGGAGGTGTCGTTCTCCTTCTACCTGGTGCACGTCCTGGTGATGACGACCGTGCTGCGCTGGAGCGGGGACTGGGGTGTCGGCTTCACCGGCTGGCGGGGGCCCGCGGTGGTGCTCGGCTTCCTGCTGGTGACCCTGTTCCTCGCCGGGCTGCTGCACCGCTACGTGGAGACGCCGATGATGCGCCGGTGGGCCCGCCGCCGCCGTCCGCCGTCGGTGGAAACCGGGCCGGTGGAGGCCGGGTCAGGGGACGCCGGGTCGGGCGGCGCCGGGACCGCCGGCGCCGGGCCGGCTCCGGTCCTGCCCGGCCAGCGGCGCGGGGCGGTCGACACCGAGCGCCGATCGGCGTACGCCGACCGCTGAGCGGCCTGCCGCTCCGACGTCCGCTGAGCGGCCTGCCGCTCCGACGTCCGCTGAGCGGCCCGCCGCTCGACGTCCGCGACGAGCGTCCACGCTGGTCGGATCCGGCGGCGCGGCGGTATTCGACACGCCCGGCGTCGATGCGCCCGGCCGGCGCCGGCGGTAGCGTGGGGACGTGCTTCCCGTCGCGCTCACCTGTCCGCTGTGGTGGGTGGCGCGCTGGGCGACGCGGATGCTGACCAGCCTCGCCGTGGTCGCCGCTCTGGCCCTGGGCTCGGGTGCGTCACCGGCGTCGGCCGCCTCGCCCGCCCCGGCCGACCCGCTGCCCGCCTCGGCGGCGTCCTCGGGCTCTCCGTCGTCCGGATGGGTCGTTCCCACCAGCGCCGTGGCCCTCGCGGCTCCGGTCGTCGTCGACCACACCGCCCCGCCGGTCTCGCCGGACGCGCACGCGGCGGCACCCGCCGTCGAGGCCGCCGTTCCGGCGCAGGCCGGTGTCGCCGCGATTGAGGCCGGTCCGCAGCGATCGCCGCGCACCGCCGATCCGGCCACGCGGGCCTCCCGGGCCCCGCCGCGGCGCTGAGCCACCGGGACGACGTCCCGCCGCCACGCCTGTCGATCACTCAACTCCGCATCCCCGCCCGCCGGCCCGTGGCCCGCCACGTGGTCACGCCCGGGGCGGTTGTGCGGCTCCCCACCGCAGCGTTCCTTCCTCCGAGGTGCCGATCATGGAGACCGTCCTCTACCAGTTCCTGACCGAGGTTCCGCAGGCCGCCGCCATCTGGTCGGCACTGCTCCTGCTGGCCCTGACCGTGCTCACCGTGCTGGTCGCCCGCCCCGAGCGGGACCGTCCGGGCGTCGAGGAGTCTCCTGCGCCCACCACTCGGGAGCTCGCCGCCGTCGAGGCGGCAGACCTGCGCCGGTACGCCGAGGAGGTGGCCGTCGCCGCGGCCGGCGCGGCGCAGACCGCCCGACGACGTCGCGCCGACTGGCTGGCCGCGCAGGAGGCGGCTGAGCGGGCCTGGGCCGCGTACGAGGAGGCGGACCGGGCCGCCCGTCGGTTCGCCGGCGCCGGTTCGCTGCCCACACCGCGTACGCCGCAGTCCCCGAGCGAGTACGCCGCTCGGGAGCGTTACCTGCACCGCGCGGCGATGGCGGCGCACTGGCGCGGCGACCTGTCGATGCGCCAGCTCACCGACGTCTTCGCACACCGCAACGGCTGGGATCCCCGGCGGCACCCGGTCGAGCAGGAGGTGCTGCTGAGCCGCGCTGTGCGGGACGGCAAGTTGGTCGAGCACCGGGCCGCCGCCGAGCGCGAACGGGCCACCTGGCGGGATGCGGAACTGGCCGCCGAGGCGGCTCGCACGCTCGCCGCGGAGGCGTACGCGGCGGCGGCCCGGTTGCGGCCGATCCTGGTGCCGGTCCGGCCGGCAGTGACCGTGGCGGCCCGGCCGGCGACCGCGGCGCGCTGGCGCCCGGCGCGGGTGGGCTGAGGAAATGCCCCGACCGGGGCGTGAGCCCGGTCACACCGCCGCCGGAACGGGCAGCCGGAACGGTCGGGCGCAATGTTCGCGCGAATGCGGAACCATTGTCGACGGCCTGTCCGGTTGTCGACCGTAGGCGCCACCATAACCGGTTGTCCCATCGAGTCGCGTTAGTGGCAATACGCGCAGAAATTCGCGCGCAGATCCAGGTTTACGCAGGTGAACCTGGCTTGGCAGCACTTGAACCGACCAGTAGTGTCGTCCCGTCCGGTGCGGTAACCGATCGCAAGAGGCGACGCCGCGCCGACCCGCTCAATCGTGATCTACGAACCGGGGACCCAGGTACGTCCGGGGTGAATCCGCGAGCCACGGCCCGCGGTAGGGCGATCTTCCCGCCCGAATCCGTCAGCTAACCCGGTAGGCGGTGTCGGAAGGAGTTCCATCCTCGTGCAGCACCTCTCCACCCCTCGGTTGTTCCCCCGCCTCCACGGCGCCGCGGTGCCCCCGCTCATCCGTCCGGTGAGCTGACCCCCAGGGTCACCGCCTCTTCCGCCCGGCCACGCCGGGCAGTCCCCTGAGCGGTTCACCACCCGCGGACCACGGTCCGCGCGCTGGCGCCTGCCCGGAAATCGGTCCGGCCCGGTGTGCCGCTCACCCCCCGATCCGTGGAGGACCCCGTGAAGCACACCCTGAAGCGTCAGCTCCGTCGTCTCACCACCGAGCGTCCGTACCAGATCGTCGCCGCCTCCGCCGCGGCTCTCGCGCTCGCGACCACCACCGGCGCCCTGATCGCCGGCACTGACGACGCCCCGGCCAGCCAGCACACCGCGACCACGGTCGCCGAGATGCGCAGCGACACCGTCGCGTCCCGCGGCGAGGCGCGCGTCGCGACCCCCTCGGCCAGCACCGCGCCGAGCAGCGCCGCCCCGACGGCCAGCGCCGCGTCGCCGGCCGCCAAGGCCAGCGGCAACCCGGACCTGACCCGTAAGCCGGCGCCGCCGAAGCCGCCCGCCACCAAGGTGCTCGACTACGACTACCAGGCCCAGAACACGTACTACAACTGCGGGCCGGCAGCCACCCGCAACGCGCTCAGCGCCACCGGCATCGACCGCACCCAGGAGGAGCTCGGCGCCAAGCTGGGCACCACCGAGATGGGCACCAACTCGGCCCTGGACACCACCCGGGTGCTCAACGCCGAGGTGAAGGGCTCCCCGTACCGGACCCGCATGTTCGCCGGCGCGCCCAGCCCCGCCCAGATGGACCGGCTCCAGGCCGACGTGGTCACGGCGATCACCGCCGGCCGGGGCGTGGTGGCCAACGTGGCCGGCGACGCCACCGACACCGATGGTGGCTGGCACTCCTACGGCGGCGGGCACTACATCGCCGTCGTGGGCTACAAGGACAACGGCCGGATCGTGCGGATCGCCGACTCGGCGAACGCCGCCGACCCGGCGTACTGGATCACCACGATCGACCTGGCGAACTGGATCGCCACTCGGGGCTACTCCGCCTGACCCGGGCGCAGCCGCTGCGGGCGCCGTCCCCCACAAGGGGCCGGCGCCCGCGGCGTTTCTCCAGCCGGCGGACTCTACAGTGGATCTCCATTGGTCGGTGTATCCCCAGGTGCCGCCGACGCGGGCTCTCGTACCCGTCCCCGAACCGTGGGAGACTGCGGCCGTGGTGGATGAATCGGGTGGTCACGCCGGCCGCGGGCCGGTCCTGCTGCTGCTGCACGGAATGGGGGCGACCGGCGACGTCTGGCTGCCCTGGGCGCCGCTGCTGGAGCAGCACTGGCCGGGGCGGTGGCTGGCACCGGACCTCGCCGGTCACGGCTGGTCGGCCCCGCTGCCGTCGTACTCCTTCGCGGGGCTCGCCGAGCGGATCGCCCACGGCCTGGCCCCCGACGACCGGATCGTCGTGCTCGGGCACTCGCTGGGCGGGGTGGTCGGCCTGGCGCTGGCCGCCCGGGCCGCCGGCATGCCGGTGGACGCGGTGGTCGGGCTGGGCATCAAGGCGGTGTGGTCACCCGACGAGCTGACCCGCGCCGCCGAACTCGCCGCCCGCCCGGTCAGCTGGTCCGCCAGCCGCACCGAGGCGGCCCGTCGCTACCTGCGCGTCTCCGGGCTCGCCGGCCTGGTCCCGCCGGACCACCCGCTGGTGGACGCCGGGCTGCGCCAGGTCGACGGCCGGTGGCGCCTCGCCATGGACCCGGCCGCGTTCGCCGTCGGCGCTCCCGACCTCGCCGCGCTGCTGGCGGCGACCGACGTGCCGGTGGTGCTGGCCCGCGGCGAGCAGGACCCGATGGTCACCGACGCGCAGCTCAAGGAGTTCGGCGTACCGGTCGTCACGCTCCCCGGGCTCGGGCACAACGCGCACGTGGAGAATCCGGGGGCGGTGCTGGCGCTGCTGGACGCGTACCGCTGAGGGCGTCCGCCGTCACACCTGCGCCGACGCGGCGAGGGTCTTCGCCGGGGCCAACTCCCGGCGGGCCGCGCTGAGAAAGGCCTCGGCGTACGACTCGACCGGGAAGTCACCCAGGTAGCGACGGCGAGTGGCCCACCGGGCCTCGGCCAGCGGATCGGTGTCGAGCAGGGCGGTCAGCACCTCGTCGGTGTTGGCCATGTCCCGGCGCAGCACGTAGCCCGATCCAGCCAGTGGGAAGTTCTCCACGAACCGCTCGCCCTCGTCGCCCATGTCGGTGACCGCGTACGGCTTGCCGGAGTAGAGGTAGTCCGAAATGACCCCGGACACGTCGGAGATCAGCGCGTCCGACCGGTTGACGCACTCGGTCAGGCTCAGCTCGCGGGCCGCGGCGCCGACCACGTGCTGCCGCCCGGTCCGGGCCCGGTCCGCGACCAGCAACTCGGTCAGCCGGCCGAGCTGGCGGGCCGAGGCCGGGTTCTGCGCCGTGTACGGGTGTGCGCGCAGGATCACCGTCGCGCCGCGCTCCAGCAGCCGGCGCAGCAGGCCCTCGGCCACGGGCAGCGAGCAGTAGTCGGCGTCGGCGTGGTGCCCGGTCCAGGTCGGGGTGTAGAGCACCGTCGGGTGCGACAGGCCGCGCACCGGCTCGGGGCGTACCTCGATCGACTCGACCTGCGGGCGGCCCACCACCACGAACTTCTCCGGCGGGATCTGCACCCCGGCGCGGGCGTACCGGTCGATCGCCGCGGGGCCGGCCACGAAGATCCGGTCGAAGATCCCCGACACCGGGTTGGCGCTCGGCGCCTTGTCGCTGTCGCCGTGGTGCAGCTGCACGTGGGTGAGCTGCGTGAACCGGATGCAGTGGCTGTTCTTCGCCCCGTGGTTGACGTAGAACGCCGCTCGCAGGCTCGGCACCAGTGCCTCGTCGATCGCCCGCAGGGTGGGGCAGTAGACCACCGGCGCGTCGGTGGCCGCGGCGATCGGCGCCAGGAACTCGGGCTCGCGCAGCACGACCATGAACGGCCGCCCGATCCGCTCCAGGTACGGCAGCCACATGGTGACCTGGTACTCCGAGCCGGGCGGCGCGGAGAAGTAGAGCAGGAACTCCGGCCGGTGCCGGCGCAGCGCGCGGGCGACGGCCCCGCCACCGGCGGCCGGCCGGAACCGGCGCCGGGCCAGGTCCAGGGCGACCGCCCCCGCGCCGACGCCGACCAGCAGGCTGGCGACCAGCGCCACGGCGGCGGGCAGGGTCAACGCGGAGGCGAGGGTCACCACGGCGAGCAGCCCCAGCAGGGCGGTGCCGAGCTGGTCGGCGATCAGCGGTGTCCAGCCCCGCACCGGCAGGTTGGCCACCCGAACCTCCAGGTTGCCGGCGGTCCGCAGCGGCCCCACCAGCAGCACCAGCCCCAGCAGCACCAGCGCGGTGGCCACCAGCGCCGGGTCGAGCCCGTCGTCCAGCCGCCGGGAGTATCCGACCAGGACGGCGGCGGCGATCAGCGCCGTCTCGGCGACGAGGTCAGCGCCGGGCCGGATCCGCTGCTCGGCGGCCGCCGCGGCCAGCGCGGCGACGGCCAGCGCCAGTCCCCATCCGGTGGCCCCGGTCAGCGCCACCGTGACGAAGGCCAGCACGGCCAGGCCGGTACTCAGGCACCGGGCGGCCAGCTTTCGGACCAGATCACCACGCATGTCGCTCCGTTCGCCGCCGTCGGGGTTCCGCCGTCGTCAGCGTCAGCTCGTGGATGCCGCACCGGCCGGCGAACCGACCCGGCCCGGTCCGGCCTGGGCCGGCACGGTCGCGGAGGGCCCGTCACCGGGCGCTCGGCGTACGTCGATCACCTGGCCGGTCAGATCGGAGATCAGCACGTCCAGCGAGGACTGGGCGACGGCCTCCGCGGCGAGCAGGGTGTGCTCCGGCTCCTCGCCGAAGGCCCGCGTCCGCATCGGGGTGGCGGTCCGCTCCGGGTTGATGCAGTTGACCCGTACGCCGACATCGGCCCACTCGTCGGCCAGCGCCTGGGTGAGGTTGACCAGGGCGGCCTTGGTGGCGGAGTAGAGCGCGTAGCGGGCCCGCCCCCGGGTGTACGAGCTGGAGGTGTAGAGCAGCAGCTGGCCCTTGGTCTGCTGGAGGTACGGCAGGGACTGCCGGGCGATCGTCACCGGGCCGACGAAGTTGACCTGGAGCAGCCGGTCCATCGTCTCCTCGTCCATCTCGGCGAGGGCGCCCTTCTCCAGGATGCCGGCGGTGACCACCACGTGGTCGATCCGGCCGGTGGCCTCGAAGGCGGTCTTCAGCGCGACCTCGACGTCCTCGGCGCGCTCCACGTGGGTGCCGGTGGTGGAGCGGCTGAACGGGAAGACCTGCGCGCCGTAGCGTCGGGCCAGCTCGGTCAGCTCGTGGCCGATGCCGTAGCTGCCGCCGAACACCACGACGGTGCGGCCGGTCAGCTCCTCCGTGTAGCTCCGGTGGTCGGTGAGCCGGGGCGCCTGCGCGGCGGCGAGCTGGAAGAGCTTGTCCGCCAGGTGCACGTCGACCGGGTGGGTGACCTTGATGTTCTCGTCCGAGCCGTCGATCACCTTGATCGGGGTGCCCGGCAGGTAGCGCAGCACCACACCGCAGTCGTCGGTGGCGGCGAAGTTCGGGTCGCCCTCGGCGATCCGGTACGCCTCGCGGATGGTGGGGGAGCGGAACGCCTGCGGGGTCTGCCCGCGGCGCAGCCGCGAGCGCACCGGGATGTCGGTGATGCAGTCGTTTTCGTCCACCTGGATGATCGTGTCGGCGGACGGGATGGCCACGTCCACGGCGTCGTAGGTCCAGAGAGCGTTGACGCACTCGCGCACGATCCGGCCACTGAGCAGTGGACGCACCGCGTCGTGGAAGAGGATGTTGCAGTCCGCCGGCCCGACCGCGTCCAATGCGATCCGGGTGGTCGCGTTACGGGTGTCGCCGCCCTCGATCACCTTGGTGACCTTGCGCAGGCCGGCCTTCTCGACGATCTGCCGGGCGTCCTCGACGTGCCCGGTGGCCATCAGCACGATGATCTCGTCGATCTCCGGGGCGGCCTCGAAGACCGCCAGGGTGTGCTCGATGATCGGCTTACCGGCGATCTTCAGCAGCTGCTTCGGGATGCCGAGGCCCAGACGGGTCCCGGTGCCGCCGGCCAGCACCACGGCCACCGTCCGTGAGGGCCGCCACGGCGCCAAGGTCTCCGGTGTGGCGTCCGGGCCAGTGGTCTGGTCCTGCGTCATTGCCGGATCCTCACTCTCAGGTATGCGTTAACGGAAGGTTCCGCCCGAGCGGCGACGGAATGAACCCTAACGCTCGGACCGCGCCGCCCCAACGGCGACGCGGTTCGGCGCTGCCCTGTCGAAGCCGTCTGTTCGCCCAGAACCCTACTTGCTGTTCGCGTAGGCCTCGTATGCCCGGATGACGTCGTCGGTAGGCCCGTCCATCCGCAGAACGCCGGATTCCAGCCAGATCGTCCGCTCGCAGGTGTCCCGCACCGAGGAGAGCTGGTGGCTGACCAGGAACACCGTGCCGGCGCCCTCCCGCAGTTCCCGCACCCGCTGCTCGCTGCGCTTGCGGAAACCCTTGTCGCCGGTGGCGAGCGCCTCGTCGATGAGCAGCACGTCGTGCTTCTTGGCGGCGGCGATGGAGAACCGCAGCCGGGCCGCCATGCCGGAGGAGTAGGTGCGCATCGGCAGGCTGGCGAAGTCGCCCCGCTCGTTGATCCCGGAGAAGTCGATGATCCCGGCGGCCTGCTGGGCCACCTCGTCGGGGTGCATGCCCATGGCCAGACAACCGAGGGTGACGTTGCGCTCACCCGACAGGTCGTTGAGCAGGGCGGCGTTCACGCCGAGCAGCGAGGGCTGCCCCTGCGTGTGGATCGCGCCCCGGTTGACCGGCAGCAGGCCGGCGATGGCCCGCAGCAGGGTGGACTTGCCGGAGCCGTTGCTGCCGATCAGCCCGATCGCCTCGCCCCGGTACGCGGTGAACGAGACCCCCTTCACCGCGTGCACCTCCCGAACGTTCGGCGCGGACGTGCGCTTGACCAGTCGGCGCAGCGCGGCCACCGGCGTGGTGCCACCGGTGGCGCCCTTGTGCACCCGGTAGATGATGTGCGCGTCGTCCACCACCACGGTGGGGATCCGTTCCTGCGTCAGCACGGGCAGGGAGACGGTCGCCTCGTCGGTGGCCTGCATGTGATCAACCACGGCCGTACTCCTGTTCGCCGCGCCAGAAGTAGATGTAGCCGCCGATCCCGCCGACCAGCGCCCAACCGGCCCCGACCAGCCAGAGCTGGGTCAGCGACTCGTTGAGCAGTGGCGGCTGATCGAGCAGCGCGTAGCGGGCCAGCTCGATGTAGACCAGCAGCGGGTTGAACTGGACCAGCGTCGTCGCCCAGCCCGGCAGCCGATCGAAGAGGGTGACGCTGTAGAGCACGCCGGAGCCGTACATCCAGGTGCGCAGGATGAACGGCATGACCTGCTTGAGGTCGCTGGCCTTGGCGCCCATCCGGGCCACCAGCAGCACCACGCCGGCGTTGAACACCGCCTGCAGCAGCAGGGCCGGCACCAGCATCAGCCACTTCAGGGTGATCGGTTCCCCGGTGACCAGCACGATGCCGAGCAGCACCACCATCGAGGCCAGCAGCTGCTGGAACTGGGTCACCGTGGTGGACAGCGGCAGGCTGGCCCGGGGGAAGTGCAGCGCCCGGATCAGCCCCAGGTTGCCGCTGATCGACTGGGTGCCGGCCAGCACCGCGCTCTGGGTGAAGTTGAAGATGAACAGGCCGGTGGTCAGGTAGCCGATGAAGTTCGGGATGTTCTCGTTCTGCGCCAGCACCACCCCGAAGATCAGGTAGTAGACCGCCGCGTTGGTCAGCGGGGTGAGCACCTGCCAGAGCTGGCCCAGCTTGGCGTTGCTGTACGAGGCGACCAGCTTGGCGTTGGCGTACGCGGCGATGAAGTGCCGGTAGGCCCAGAGTCGGCGGCTGTACTCGACGAGGGTGGGTCGCTCACCGGCGACCCGGAGCCCGTGCCGAGCGGCCAGCTGCGCCTGGGTCAGGCCCGTGTCGGGGTCGACCAGCGCGGTGGTGGCCATGGAAATGGCGCTCCGATCTTTCGTGCAGACGGGGTTGCTCGCGACGATGGAATCCTAGTGGGAGCTGTGCGCGGAGCGCCGCCTCGTCGCTGCGTGGACAGTAGTCCGAAACACGTCGGGACGCAACCGTACCGTCGTTGCGCTACGCTGGTCGTCGTGACCTGCGAGAAGAGTCCCTGGTGACGACCGAGAAGAGGCGCGCCCCGGCCGGCGCGGCGGTGCTGCGTGGTGAGATCACCACGGCCATCCGGCGCGCGCTGATGCAGGAGCTCGCCGAGGTTGGCTACGGCCGGCTCTCCATCGAGGCGGTGGCCCGCCGGGCCGGCGTCAGCAAGACGGCGGTCTACCGGCGGTGGAGTTCGAAGGTCGAGCTGGTGCTGGAGATCGTCGCCGCCGCGGCGCACGGCAAGCTGCCGGTGCTGGACACCGGCACCCTGCGCGGCGACCTCGCGCTGCTCTTCCAGGCGGTGGCGCACGCGCTGCGGCATCCGCTGGCCTCGCAGATCATCCCCGACCTGCTCGCCGAGGCCGCCCGCAACCCGGCCATCGACGAGACCCTGCGTCAGGTGCTGCACGCCCGCCAGCAGGAGGTCGGCGGCCGACTGGTCACCCGCGCCGTGCAACGCGGCGAGCTGCCCGCCGACACCGACCCGGACGCCGCCGTCGACCTCATCATCGGCCCGCTCTACTGGCGGCTCGCCATCGCCCGCGCTCCGATCACCGACACCTACCTCGGCACCCTGGTCGAGTCGGTGGCCACCGGGCTCGGCGCCGAACCGGCCGTGCCTCGGCCCCGGGGCGCGGTCGCCCCGTCGGCGCACGCCTGACCGCCCGACCCTCGCGCGGCGCGGCGCTCGCACTCAGCGGGGCGCGTCGACCGGAAGTCGGGAGACGATGTGCCGGGCGATCTCCAGCGAGCTGGTCGCGGCGGGGGAGGGCGCGTTGAGCACGTGCACCTGCCGGTCGGCCTCGACGATCAGGAAGTCGTCCACCAGGCCGCCGTCGGGAAGAATCGCCTGCGCCCGCACGCCGGCGCCGGCCCGGACGATGTCGGCCGGGGTCAGCTCCGGCACCAGCCGGGCCAGACTGTCCGCGAAGCGCTTCTTCGACAGTGACCGGGCCACCTCGGTCAGGCCGTAGCGGTAGTGCCGCCGACCCAGCGCCCAGAGACCGCGGTAGGAGAGCTCGTCCCAGATGTCACGCGGACTGATCCGGCCCCAGGAGTAGCCCTCGCGGGCGGTGGCCAGCACCGCGTTCGGGCCGGCGTGCACGCTGCCGTCGATCATCTTGGTCAGGTGCACCCCGAGGAAGGGGAACTGCGGGTCCGGCACCGGGTAGATCAAACCCCGCACCAACCCCTGCCGCTGCGGGACCAGCTCGTAGTACTCGCCCCGGAACGGCACGATCCGCACCGGCGTCGGCACGCCCGCCAGCCGGGAGATCCGGTCGGCGTGCAGGCCGGCGCAGTTGATCAGGACGTCCGCGGTCACCTCGCCGCCGGTGGTCGTGACGACCACACCCTCCGGACGGGTGGCCACGCCGGTGACCTCGGTGCCGGTGCGCAGATCCGCCCCGCCCGCGGCGAGCAGCTCGGCCAGCTTGCGGCAGACCGCGCCGAAGTCGACGATGCCGGTCGAGGCGACGTGCAGTGCGCCGACGGCCGCCACGTGCGGCTCGTACTCGGCCGCCTCGGCGCCGTCGATCAGCCGCGCCGGCAGGCCGTTGGCCAGGGCGCGCTGGTGCAGGTCGTGCAGCCGGGGCAGCTCCGCGGCGTCGGTGGCGACGATCAGCTTGCCGCAGATGTCGTGCGCCAGCCCGTGCTCGCGGCAGAACTCGACCATCGAGGCGCTGCCGGCCTTGCAGAGGGTGGCCTTCAGGCTGCCGGGCTTGTAGTAGACGCCGGCATGGATGACGCCCGAGTTGTGACCGGTCTGGTGGGCCGCCCAGCCGGCCTCCTTCTCCAGGACCGTGACCGGGTCGCCGGGCCGGTCGGTCATCAGCCGGTGTGCCACCGCGAGGCCGACGATGCCGCCGCCCACCACCACGAACCTGGTCATGTCATCTCCCCTGCCGGTCGCCGCGACCGATGGTAACCAAGCTCCTCAGCGCGCCCGACTGGCCCACCCCCCGTGGGCTTGGCCTAGACTGCTCCGGGTCCATCCTCTCTGGGAGTCACATGTCTGAGGTCATCGCGCTCGGTCAGCCCACGGTTGGCGAGGCCGAACTCGCCGCCATCGCCGAGGTCTTCGCCTCGGGCTGGCTGGCTGGTTCCGGGCCAACCTGCCGTCGTTTCGAGGAGCGCTTCGCCGTCGTCGCCGGCACCCGGCACGCCCTCGCCACCAGCAACTGTGGTTCCGCCCTGCATCTCGCGCTGCTCACCCTCGGGGTGAAGCCCGGCGACGAGGTGATCGTCGGTGACTACACCTTCCCGGCCACCGGCCACTCGGTGATGTGGACCGGCGCCACGCCGGTCTTCGCCGACGTGCGGCCGGACACCTGGACCGTCGAACCGGCCGCCGTCGAGGCCGCGATCACGCCGCGTACCGTCGGCATCATCGCCGTCGACGCCTTCGGGCAGCCGGCCGACTACGACGAGCTGCGCGCCATCGCCGACAAGCACGGGCTGTTCCTGGTCGAGGACGCCGCCTGCTCGGCGGGCGCCACCTACAAGGGCCGCCCGGCCGGCAGCCTGGCCGACATCGCCACCTTCAGCTTCCACGGCCGCAAGGGCATCACCGCCGGCGAGGGCGGCGCGTACGTCACCGACCGCGAGGACCTCGCGGCCCACGCCCGCAAGCTGCACACGTACGGGGTGGAGGGGGCGCTCACCCGGGCCGAGCTGTCACACCTGCCGATCCCGACCTTCACCGAGCTGGGCTACAACTACCGGCTCTCCGACATCTCCGCGGCGATCATGCTCGCCCAGCTCGACCGGCTGCCCGACCTGCTGGCCGCCAAGCGCCGCACCGCCGCCCGCTACGGTGAGCTGCTCAAGGACCACGAGCTGATCACCACGCCGTACGAGGCTCCGGACCGCGAGCACCCCTGGCAGTCCTACGTGGTCACGCTGGACCCGTCGGTCGACCGGGGAGCGGTCGCGCTGGCACTGCGCGAGCGCGGGGTGCAGTGCACCTTCGGCACGTACGCCTCGCACGCCCAGCCGCTCTACGGCCAGACCACGCCCTGCCCGGTCTCGGCGGACCTGTTCGTCCGGCACCTGGCCATCCCGATGCACGCCAACCTCACCGACGACCAGGTCGAGACCGTCGCGGCCACGCTGATCGACGTCGTCAACACCGCGGCCACCAGCCGCTGATCCCCCAGGAAGGACACGCTCCGCCATGTCGAAGCAGACCGTCTTCATCACCGGAGGCGCCGGTTTCATCGGCCTGCACGTGGTACCGCTGCTGTTGGAGAAGGGCTACCGGGTCCGCATCTTCGACAACATGACCCGTGGCGACCGGGACCGTATCGCGGAGCTGGTGGCGACCGGCGACGTCGAGCTGATCGAGCAGGACGTCCGCTACGGCGGCGCCGTGCACGCGGCCATGAAGGGCTGCGACTACGCGATCCACCTCGCCGCGGTCTCGATCAACAAGAGCCAGGCCGACCCGCACGAGTCGATCGACATCAACATGGTCGGCAACCACAACGTGTTCGCCGCCGCTGCCGACCACGGCGTCAAGCGGCTGGTCTTCGCGTCGTCGGCGTCGGTCTACGGTGACCCGAAGAAGCTGCCGATGCACGAGGACGACCGGCTCGACCCGCTCACCCCGTACTGCATCTCGAAGCGTGCCGGTGAGGACCTGCTCGGCTTCTACCAGCGCAGCAAGGGCCTGAACTGGGTCGCCCTGCGGTTCTTCAACGTCTACGGCCCGGGCCAGAAGCCGACCGCCTACTACACCTCGGTGATCAACCACTTCGTGAAGCGGTTGAAGACCGGTCAGCCGCCGGTCATCGACGGCAAGGGTGAGCAGTCGATGGACTTCATCCACGTCCACGACATCGCGCGCTCCGTGGTCGCCGCGCTGGAGTCCGAGCAGGGCAACGTGCCGGTCAACATCGGCACCGGCATCGACACCTCGGTGGCCACCCTCGCCGAGATCCTGATCAAGGCGGTCGGCGTCGACGTGGAGCCGCAGTTCAGCCCGCGTGAGGTGCTGGTCAGCCGCCGGGCCGCGGACATCACCCGGGCCCGCGAGGTGCTCGGTTGGGAGCCGACCATCGCCGTCGAGGACGGGATGACCGATCTGATCAAGACCGAGGTGGCGTGACCCAGCCGTCGTCCGCCGGGAGTCCGTCTTCGCACGGGCTCCCGGCGAACCCGTACAACCCGCACGCCTGGGTCATCGGCGAACCGGTGATCGGCGCGGGGACGTGGATCGGCGCCTTCACGGTCATCGACGGTTCCGGTGGGCTGACCATCGGCGCAGGGTGCGACATCAGTTGCGGCGCGCAGATCTACACGCACTCCACGGCTCGGCGTTGCGTATCGGGTCGTGCCTATGCTTCGGTGGACCGGGCGCCGGTGATGATCGGCGATCGTGTCTTCATCGGGGCGAACGCGACCGTGATGATGGGCGTCACCATCGGTGACGGTGCGGTCGTCGGCGCGGGCGCCGTGGTCACCAGAGACGTGCCACCGGGAGCGGTTGTGACGGGGGTCCCGGCTCGGGTGGTCTCCACAGTCGAGTTGGACGGCGGCGATGTCCGGTTCGTCCCTGTAGCGGAAAGCTAGGAGTCCCCCTCCGTGCGTATCGCAGTCGTCAACAACTTCTTTCCGCCGCGCGCCGGCGGAAGCTCCCACCTGTCCGAGTCGCTCGCCCGCGGTTACGCCGCCGCCGGGCACGAGGTGCTGGTGCTCACCGCCGCCTACCAGGACGCTCCGGCGGTCGAGGAGCGCGACGGGATGCGGATCGTCCGGCTGCCGGCGTTCATGCTGCCGGAGACCCGGCTGGCCGTCAGCTTCGACATCTCGTTCACCAGCCGGCCGAGCGTGCTGCGGCGGGTCCGCACACTGCTTGACGACTTCCGGCCGGACGTCATCCACCAGCACGGGCAGTTCTTCGACCTGACCTGGGCGACCGCGCTCTACGCGCGCAAGCGTCGGGTGCCGGCGCTGCTCTCCATCCACACCCGGCTGGAGAACCCGCAGGCCCGGTACGCGAGGGTGTTCCGTGGCCTGGACGCGACCATGGTCAAGCCGTTCATGTGGCGCAGCAAGCCCCGGCTCGTGGTGATGGACGTGCTCATGCAGGAGTACATCGAGTCGCGCTATCGCGGCGCGCACTCGGGCCTGGTGCCGATCCCGGTCGGCGTGGATCCGGACTGGGTGGTCGGCGGCAACGGTCAGCGGGTCCGCGACCGTCACGAACTGGGCAACGCGCCGGTGATCCTGTCGGTGGGCCACGTCATCCCGCTGCGGGACCGCGTCGCGCTGGTCGAAGCGCTGCCCGAGGTGCTGGCCGCGGTGCCGGACGCGAAGCTGCTCATCTGCGGGCAGGTCTACTACCAGCACTTCGCCGAGCGCGCCCGTGCGCTCGGCGTCGAGCACGCCGTCATCGCGGCGGGCAAGGTGCCCAAGAGCGAAATCCCGGACTACCTCGCCGCCGCCACGGTGGAGTCGCACGAGCAGGGGCTGGGCCTCGGCACCGCGACCCTGGAGGCGATGGCCGCCGGGGTCCCGGTGGTGGCGCCGGCGCGGGCCGACAACTTCCCCGGCATCGCCCTCCGCGATGGGGACAACGTCCTGCTCTGCCAGCCGGGTGACGTCCGGGGTCTGGCGCAGCGGCTGATCGCCGCGCTGACCGACCAGGCCCTGGCCAAGCAGATCGGGGTCAACGGTCAGGCTCTGATCCGCGAGCGGTTCAGCCTGGACCGGGTGCTGCACCTGCACCTGGAGGTGCTGAGCGAGATGGCCGCCTCCCGGGGCCGCTGACCCGGCGTACGTCACAACACCGGTGCCCCCGATCAGCAGATCGGGGGCACCGGTGTTGTTTGACGTCGGTATCCGGGGGAGGTCGTCTCTCGCGGATTGTCGCCCGGGCGGAAACCGTCAGCGGGTGGCGACCGGTGCGTCGGCACCCGAGCGCGGCGCGGGCACCTGCTCCACCCGGACCGCCGCCGCGGCCTCGTCGAGCTCCGGGCCGGCAGCGCTCTCCCCGGTCGCCTTCTGCAACTGCCGCATCCCGGACAGGGCGGCGATGCCGGCGGCGAGCAGGTCGGCCACGGTGAAGATCAGTCGGGAGGCGAGCGCGATCCCGGTCGCCGCTCCGATGCCGCCGGCGCTGGTGAGGAAGGGCGCCATGGTGGCGACCAGCACGGCCTCCCGGACGCCCAGCCCGGAGGGGGAGAGGAAGGCGAACATCCCGACGGTCATCGCGATGGCGAACGACCCGATGCTGCGGAGCAGGCCGCCGAGGCCCGGTGCGGCCTGGGCGTTGGCCAGCAGCCACAGGTGCACGCCGAACAGGGTGTAACCCAGGGCGCTCCAGCCGACCACCCGGAGCACGCCGGGCAGGGTGAGCTTGTGCTGCAGCGGCGGTCGGCGCAGCACCTTGAGGGTGATCTGGATGAGCCGGGTCAACACGGCCGGGACGGCGCAGAGCAGCGCGATCGGGAAGAGAACGGCGACGATGTAGAGCGCGACGCGTACCGGCTCGGCGTACTCGGCGCCGGAGTCGGCGGTCGCGTCGAGCAGCGAGGGCAGGCTGAGCAGCCCCACGCCGAGCGCGGCGACGACACCGAGGCCCAGTGCCACGAGCGTGGCCAGGAAGGCCCGAGCCCGCGGCAGGCCGGCGCGCCGGCCCAGCTCCATCTGGAGGACGTAGGCCCAGACGCTGCCCGGGATGTACTTGCCGAGCTGGCCGACCATGCAGATTCGCAGGGCGGCCGGCACGGACACCCGGTGCTCCAGGTCCGCCGCGGCGGCCCGCCAGGCCATCGAGTTGGCGAACATGCCGGCCAGCACCGCCAGCACGGCGAGCACCACCGAGGGCCACGCCAGGTCGACCCAGGTCTGCTTCACCTGCGGCCACTGGCTGACGACGCTCCAGGTCATGCCGGCCGCGATCGCCACGATGACCACCACCCGGACGGCCAGCGAGAGCCAGCGGGACTTCGCCGTGGCGGCCCCGGTGGCCGGTGCGGGTACCGTTTCGACCTGCGTCGCGGTTTCTGCCACGGCCGTCCTGTCCTTTGGTCGTCTTTGACCCGTCCGGGTCCCTGCACAATTCGCCGAGACTAGCGCAGTGTGCCGCGTACCACGAACCGAGGTTGACCGCGAGTCGGAACGGGTTCGGCCGTAGATGGATTCGCGTCGCGGTGGTCCAGGTGTGCCGGGCATCTCCCGCGCTGCTACGGTCTGCACGCTGCCCCATACCTCAAGGAGAGCTGTTGTGATCCCGATTTCCGTCGTCAAGCTGGACGAGGCGGCCGAACGGTTGGCGGTCGAGGTGATCCGCTCGGGTGTCATCGCGCAGGGGCCGATGGTGGCCCGACTGGAGCGCGAGTTCGCCGACCTGGTCGGCGTCGAGCACGCGGTCGCCGTCAACAACGGCACGACCGCCCTCGTGGCCGCGCTCCAGGTGCTCGACCTGCAGCCCGGCGACGAGGTGGTCACCAGCCCCTTCACCTTCGTCGCGACCCTCAACGCGATCCTCGAAGCGGGCGCCACCGCACGGTTCGCCGACATTCGCGAGGATGACTTCTGCGTCGACCCGGCGGCGTTCGCCGACGCCATCGGCCCACGCACCCGGGTGCTGATGCCGGTGCACCTGTACGGCCAGCCGGCCGACATGGACACCATCGCCCCGTTGGCCCAGAAGCACGGCCTGGGCTTGGTCGAGGACACCGCGCAGTCCCTGGGCGCGACCATCTCCGGCCGCGGCGCCGGCAGCTTCGGTCTCGGCACCTTCTCGCTGTACGCCACCAAGAACCTCACCACCGGTGAGGGCGGCATGATCACCACCAACGACGCGGTGCTCGCCGACCGGTTGCGCGTGCTGCGCAACCAGGGCATGCGGCAGCGCTACCAGTACGAGGTGGCCGGTCACAACTACCGCCTCACCGACCTGCAGGCCGCGCTGGGCATCCCGCAGATCGCCGCGTACGGCGAGAACGTCAAGCGTCGTAAGGACAACGCCGCCCGGCTCTCCGCCGGCCTGGCCGACGTCCCGGGGCTGCGCGTGCCGACCGAGCTGCCCGGCCGGTCGCACGTCTGGCACCAGTACACGGTGCTGGTCACCGACGAGGCTCCGGTGAGCCGCGACGAGGTGATCGCCCGCCTGACCGAGAGCGGCGTGGGCTGCGGCATCTACTACCCGAAGACGGTCTACGACTACGACTGCTACCGCGACCACCCCCGGGTGATCGCGGACCCGGCGCCGGTGGCCGACCGGGTGGTCCGCCAGTGCGTCTCCCTGCCGGTGCACCAGCACCTCACCGACAGCGACCTCGACCAGGTCGTCGAGGCCGTCCGGAAGGCGGTCGGCGCGTGACCGCCAAGCTGCGTTTCGCCCTGGTCGGCACCGGGGTCATGGGTTCGCTGCACGCCCGGGTGGTCGCCCAGTCCGACCGGGCCGAGCTGGCCCGGGTCATCGAGCCCCGGCGCTCGGTGGGCCAGCAGGCCGCCGAGCGGTACGGGGCCGACTGGTCCCCGGACGCCGACGACCTCTCCGACGTCGACGCCGTGGTGATCGCCGCTCCCACCGAGTTCCACCGCGGCCTCGCCGAGCAGGTCCTGGCCGCCGACAAGCCGCTGCTGATCGAGAAGCCGGTCTGCGGCAGCCTCTCCGAGACCGAGGAGATCGTGGCGACCGCCGAGAAGCGCGGAGTGCCGCTGCTCTGCGGGCTGCTGGAGCGGTTCAACCCGGCGGTGCTGACGGCACTGGCCCTGGTCCACCGCCCGCTGCACCTGACCGCGACCCGGCACTCGCCGTACGCGCCGCGGATCCGCACCGGGGTCGCCTGGGACCTGCTCATCCACGACGTCGACCTGGCGATCCAGGCCTTCGGCGGCGAGGAGCCGACGACGGTCCGCGGCACCTTCGGCCACTTCCACCCCGACTCGCTCACCGAGGCGGAGGACGTGGCGGAGACCGTGCTGTCCTTCGGCACCGGCGCGCTGGCCAACGTGTCGGCCAGCCGGATCGGGCAGCGCAAGGTACGGACCCTGGTGATCAACGAGGTCGATCGGCTGATCGAGGCCGACCTGATCCGCAAGGACGTGACCATCTACCGGCACGTCTCGCTGGACGCGGCCACCCCGGACGGCCGTGGCTACCGGCAGCAGAGCATCATCGAGGTGCCGGAGCTGATCACGAACCGTGAACCGCTCGCCGCCCAGCTGGACCACTTCCTGGACATCGTCGCCGGCACCGCCGACGCCGATGTCGAGCGGCAGCGGATCCTGCCGGCGCACCGGGTGGTGGGTCGGCTCTTCGCCGACAACGGCCGCTGACGGACGAGAAAGGGCGGGGCGACCACGGTCGCCCCGCCCTTTCGTGTGTCCGGTCGGTGAGCGTCGTCCGGTGGGCCGCACCGGGCTACGCTCCCTCGACTACCGCCCGACGAGCCGGATCAGGCCCACGGGCGGTCGGTCAGCCGGCGGACGCGCACGCCCGTCCCGCGTCGGTGACCTGGTAGATCTTGATCCGGCCGAAGCGCTGGACCAGCGTGACCTTGTCGCTGGCGTCGAGGGACGCCTGCTTGTAGTTCTTCGTCGCGGCGGGAATGCCGCGCTTGCCGACGACGACGTACTCGACGCCGAACCGGCGTACGTCGCAACCGGCGGGCTCCGCACCCTCGGTGCCCACGAGCCAGTGGAACGCGGCCCAGCGGCGCTCGTAGTCGTTGTCCGCGGCGGTGAGGCCGGGCAGCGGCGGGATGCCGAACAGCAGCGGGTTCTTGTAGTCGGCGTACGCCCAGGACATGAACTCGCGGTGCCGGTCGTAGGCCACCGTCCTACCGGGCGGGGTGTTCTCGCTGAGCCATTCGTAGGTCTGGACGTACGAATTGCCGAGCGGCGCCCTGTTGATCATGGCCGTCCGCAACGGCTTCCAACTCGACGGCACGGCGCCCATCCCGATGAGCGCGAGCACCAGGACCGTCGCGGCCACCGCGGCCGGCACCGCCGAGTCGCGCAGGCCGTGGGCCTTGGCCACCAGCCGCGACACGAGCCACTGGATCGCGATCCCGATGACGACCGCGCCGACCACCGTCAGGACGCCGTAGACCGGGAAGATCATCGAACGGACCCGCTCGCGGACGCCGTACCAGAGACCCGCCAGCGTGGCCGCGGCGGTCGACTCGGAACTGGTGGTCCAGATGCCGATGGCGGTGAAGACGGCGCCGGCCACGAACCACGGCCGGGCCCAGCGCAGCCGCGGGATGAACAGGCAGAACGGCGAGACCAGCAGGCAGGCCATCGTGATGACCACGGCGACGCTGATCGGCGACATCGTGAAGACGAAGTCCTTGCTCGGCACCAGCGGATAGCCGAAGAGCGCGTAGCGCTGGGGGTGGGTCACCCAGTACTCGAACGACTTGTCCCACATGTTCGGCAGGGCGGGGTTGTTGGAGGTCCGTTCGCCGTTCGCACCGAGCAGGGCACCCAGCAGCGGCAACAGCGGCAGCAGCGCGGCGACGACCATGGTGCCGAGGGCGGTGGCGCCGGCACGCAGCCTGAACGGCGCGCGGAGCGCCAGCACCACGCCGATCGTGAGCACCCCGATGAACAGGACGTCGTAGGTGTGCGTCATGACCAGGCCGGCGCCGGCGAGCCCGGCCAGCAGCCCGAGCCGGATGGGGTGCGGGCCGCGCAGGGCGAGGGCCACCAGCAGCGCGATGGCACCCGCCATGGCCGGGGCGGTCTGCTCGTTGATCCGCCCGTTGATCACGGAGACCCACATCGGGCCGATGAAGGCGGGCGCGGTCGCGGCGCAGGCGGCGACGACGGGCCGGGCGCCGAGCGCCCGGGCGCAGCCGTAGACACTGGCCACCAGGGCGAGCGGGCCGAGGATGATGGACCAGGCCGCCATCGCGGTGCTGATGTGACCGCCCGTGATCTGGACGGCCTGAGCCCAGGAGATGTCGGCGGACAGCGGGTAGAACGTGCAGGAGACCGAGACCTCGTTGACGCCGGACGTGCACGCCGAGGTGACCATGACGCTGCCGGTGTCCAGGATGCGGCGGGTCAGGAAGCCGTGGTTCATGGCGTCCCAGCCGGGTGGGGCAACGAGCCGCCCGAGCATCAACCAGCCGAAGGCGATGGTGATCGCCGACGGGATGGCGACGCCGGCCATGTCGACCCAGCGGGGGCGGACCGAGGGGAGCCGGCGGAAGCGTGCGCGGAGACTCGGCCGCCCGGCCTCCCCGTCCGCGTCGCTCAGCCCGAGCCAGAACAAGCGGGACGCGACGACCGCGGCGCCGGCCAGCACCAGCTCTGCGACGAGCACCGCCAGGGCGCTCCGGGGCAGGCCCAGCGTCGGCAACCACGCCATTCCGACCGTGACCAGACCGAGGGTGGTTGCCGGGGCGGCGGCCCACACGGCCCACCGGTAGCGCCCCGGGGGGAGGGCGAAGCCGAGCACCGCACCGGGCACAAGTGCCACGACGAGGGCGATCAGGGTTGTGAACACGCAGATCCTTTCTCGGGGGACGGTAATCACCGCGGCCACCGCCGTGATCGATTGCTGCGTGGGCGGCCGTCGCTTGGGCCAGGCGGCCGGCCCAGTATAGGAACCGGCGACCGACGAGGTTCTATCGAGACCGCGCGCCATCCGCGGCGATCCCGACGCTCTCCGGCGGGGCGGATTCGCGCCGGCGCGGATGGGCGACGATCCGGACCCCGGAGGACTTTTCGCCTGACGCTGGGGCACCCGAACGATACCGGCGCGTTCCTTCGCGTTAAGGTCACACCAGCGCGGTGGCGGGTGGCCGCGGGAGTGCCGGTTGCCGTCACGGGTCAGGAACGGTGGGGGGCAGGTGGGCTGCCTCGTGCCGACCGGTCCTCCGTCGGTGCCTCTGTGAGGGGCGTACCGGCGACGCCCGGCACGCCCACGATCGCAGCAGAAGCGGGGGATCCAGGCCGTCACGGCGCCAGTGGTCCGTGGAGCCAGTCGTCGATCTCTAGGGAGCTAGTCCTTGTTCGGTAAGTTGATGGGACCGGCGGGAGTCGCCGCCCGCGGCGCGCTGCTGCTGCTGGCCTACGTCGTGATGCTCGTCGCCGGTGCGCTCGGCTGGGCCGCCGTTTTCACGGTGGCCGGGCTCGCCGCTCTCGGCGGCGAATACGCGCTCGCCCGCTGGTCGCCCGCCACGCACACCCTTCTTGAGAAAGTCGGCCTGCGCGGGGACTACCGCCAGCTCACCCGGGACCTCGCGATCGTCCTGCTGGTGGTGGCCACGGTCCGCCCCGGCGCGGGGGAGCTCAGCCTGATCCTGCTGCTGCCGGCCACGGTCTGGTTGATCTCGGTCTTCGCCGGCGCCCTCGCCACCATGATCGACCGGCGCAACCCGACCTCGGCGCTGGTACGCAACATCGACCTCGGGCCGCTGCGCTCCGCGCCCCGTCCGCCGGAGTGGGCGTCGTGGCTTGCCGGTGACCGGCTGGCCCTGGTCAACGTGGTGCTGGCGCCGGCCGCCGTGGTCGCCGCCGTGCGTGACACGGCCGCGCCGGTGCTGGGCGCGGGACTGGTGGCGGTGCTCGCCGCCGCGGTCGTCGGTGGGATCGTCGCGCTGACCTGGCTGCGCGGCCGGGGCTCCGGGCAGAGCCCGCTGCTGCCCGCCGTCCAGCGCTGGCTCGACGCCCACCGGCCCGAGGTGGCGCTCTACTTCGCCGGCCCGGCCAAGGACGTCTACCAGGCGAACATGTGGCTCGCTCCGACCGAGGCGCTGGAGCAGCGCGCGGTGGTGCTGATGCGAAGCCGGGAGGCGTTCAACGAGCTCGCCGACACCCGACTGCCGGTGATCTGCGTGCCGGCCGGGGTGGACTTCATGAACCTCGAACTCGGCAGCGTCCGCGCGGCGCTCTACGCGGCGAACGTCGGCGCGAACATCCACATGCTCCGCGAGCCGGGCATGAAGCACGTCTTCGTCGGGCACGGCGACAGCGACAAGGCCGCCAGCGTCAACCCCTACAGCAAGGTGTACGACGAGGTCTGGGTCGCCGGTCTCGCCGGTCGCGAGCGATACGCCCGTGCCGGGGTGGGCGTGCTCGACAGCGACATCGTCGAGATCGGGCGCCCGCAGCTCGCCGGCGTGCACACCTTCGGTGCGGAGTCGGTCGATCGGCCGTTCACCGTGCTCTACGCCCCGACCTGGGAGGGGTGGCTGGACGACGACCCGTACCACACCTCGCTCGTGCTGATGGGTGAGCGGATCATCAAGGGTCTGCTGGCGACGAAGCCCGAGGTGCGCGTGATCTACAAGCCGCACCCGCTGACCGGCTCCCGCTCCAAGGAAGCCAAGGCGGTGCACGAGCGGCTGGTGGACCTCATCCGCGGCGCCGGCGGTGACGCCGACGCGACCTCGCTGGACGGCACCCGACACCTCGTGGTCACCGGCCGGACGCCGGCGCTGTTCGACTGCTTCAACCAGACCGACCTGCTGATCAGCGACGTCTCCAGTGTGGTCTCGGACTTCGTGCAGAGCGAACGGCCGTACGTCGTGGCCAACCCGGGCGGCCTGCCGGAGGACGACTTCCGGCGGGAGTACCCGACCGCGCGGGCGGCGTACCTGCTCTGCCGGGACTGCGGCGAGCTGGAGAAAATCGTCGCCGTGACCCGGTCCGACGACGACCCGATGGTCGAGGCTCGGCGTGAGCTGAAGACGTACCTGCTCGGTCCGGCCGAGGCGAACTCGATGGACCGGTTCCAGGAGGAGATCGCCCGGCTCTGCCACTGACACGCCCGACACGAACGGCGGTGGACGGATGCGTTCCGTCCACCGCCGTTCGTCGTCGACTCAGCCCTGCCGCTGCGGCGGGTTGTCCACGTCCCGGGAGACCACCTCGCCGCTCTCGTCGACCCAGCCCTTGGGCCGGGCCGGGTTGCCGGCGACGAGCTGGTACGGCGCGACGTCCCTGGTCACCACCGAGCCGGCCGCGATCATCGCGTACTCGCCGACCTCGATTCCGCAGACCAGGGTCGCGTTCGCGCCGATCGAGGCGCCCTTGCGCACCAGCGTCGGGGTGATCTTCCAGTCGGGATTCTGGGCGCGGGGCCGGAAGTCGTTGGTGAACACGACGCACGGGCCGACGAAGACCTCGTCCTGGAGGGTCACCCCCTGGTAGACGGAGACGTTGTTCTGGATCTTGACCAGGTCGCCGACCGTGACACCCGCGTCGACGTACACGTTGCGGCCGATGACGCAGCCGGCGCCCACCTCCGCCGACGACCGGATGTGGGCCAGGTGCCAGACCTTTGTGCCGTCGCCGACCCGGGCGCCCTCCTCCACGTCGGCGGTGGGGTGGACGAAGACCGAGGGGGACGGGGAACTGCTGTCAGTCATCCTTCAACTCGCATGGGTCGCAGGGCGCGCCGGGCGCCGTCGGTGACCCGCGTCGGCATGCGCCGGGACGGCCGTCGGCCGCGCGGATCGGGGCTGCCACGCCCGCCCGGGCACGGAGCGTGGGGCCGGGGCGCGCGGGACTCGGCGTAGCATAGCGACCGCTCAGGCCAGCAGCGCCGCTACCGCGTCGGCGGCCGGCTGATCGGCCGGTAGCGTCCGCGTCGACACGACCGCCGTCACCGGCAGCGGGCCGTACAGGTGCGGAAAGAGCTCGCCGCCCCGCGAGGGCTCCCAGCGCAGCCGGTCGCCCAGCCGTTCCGGGTCCACCGTCAGCAGGGTGAGCCCGGTGACGCCGGTGAAGTGTCGCCGGGCCGTCTCCACCACCTGATCGGCCGCGGAGAGGTGGATGAAGCCGTCCTGCCGGTCCACCGCCGAGCCGACCAGGTGGCCGACCGCCCGGGCGTCGTCCCACTCCACCGTCGGCAGCAACTTGTAGATCACCGTGGCAGCCTACGTGGCCCGGCAGGCGTTTCGGCCGTACCGCCGCCGACGCCGGTCGCGGCCCGGCATGCTCAGGTGGAGCAGGCGGCGGGAGGGTGATGATGGAGAGCTACGACGAGGACTGGACCGAAACCCAGCGCGCGCTGTACGACGAGTGCTACCGGGCCGGTGGCGAGTGGGCGGAGGATCCGGACACCCCGTCCGACGACGTGCAGCACGTGATCAACCTGGCCGAGGCGGACGACGGCGCCTTCACCGACGCCGAGATCGACTACCCGCCCCTGGTCGACGCGGTGACCCAGGCCAGCGGGGTCAACGTCACCAGCGTGCCGGCCCGCCACGACGACCCGGGTTTCCGAGGCTTCGTCGACGGCGTGCGGGACGGCGTCAACGACGACGTCTTCGGCCTTTAAACCGTCCCCGGGGAGGCGGCCCTCCCGCTGACGGCGGCCTTCTGCCACCATTCGCAGGAAAGTACTGCGACGGACGGGGGCACGGGTGCGGATCCTGCTGGTGGAGGACGACCGCCGGGTGGCCGCCGCGCTCTCCTCCGCCCTCACCCGCCGCGGGTACCAGGTCGAGCACGCCGCCACCGTCGCCGCCGCGCTCGCCGCCGCCCCGTGCGACCTGGTGCTGCTGGACCTGACCCTGCCCGACGGGGACGGCACGGACCTCTGCCGGGAGCTGCGCCGGCGCAGCAGCCAGCTCGGCATCATCGCGGTGACCGCCCGGGGGGAGGAACGCGACCGGGTGCTCGGCCTGCGCCTCGGCGCGGACGACTACGTCGTCAAGCCGTTCTCGATGGTGGAGCTGCAGGCCCGCATCGAGGCGGTGCTGCGCCGGGCCGCGAACGCCGCACCGGAGCGGCACCTGATCGAGGCCGGCGCGGTGCGCATCGACGTCGCCGCCCGGACGGTGACGGTGGACGGCCGGGCGGTCACGCTGACCCGCAAGGAGTTCGACGTGCTGCTCTCGCTGGCCCGGCAGCCCGGGGTGGCGGTGCCCCGCGACCGCATCCTGCTCGACGCCTGGGGCACCACCTGGACCGACCGGCACACCGTCGAGGTGCACGTCGGGTCGCTACGCGGCAAGCTGGGCGACGCCGGCCTGGTCGAGACCGTACGCGGGGTCGGTTACCGGCTGCGCGATGCGTGAGGGGTTGCCGTGCGCCGTCGACTGGTGATCAGTTATCTGCTGCTGATGGTGCTCGTCCTCATCGCCCTGGAGACCCCGCTGGCCGTCACCCTGGCCAGCCGCGAGACCGAACGGGTACGCGCCGACCGGCTCGCCGACGCCACCCGGTTCGCCTCGCTGGCCGGGCCGGCGTTGCGCGGCGGCGGACCGGGCCCGCTGGAGGCGGAGCTGCGCAGCTACGACGAGCTGTACGCGATCGGCGCCGCGGTCGTCGACCGGGAACGGGGCACGGTCGTCGCCTCGGCGAGCTGGCGGCCGGCCGCGGGGACCACCACGGCGCTGGACATCGCGCTGTCCGGGCAGCAGACCAGCGCCCCCGCGTCGGTGTGGCCGTGGACGGTCGGCGCGGTGGTGGTGGCGGTGCCGATCAACGACGGCGGCGAGGTGCTCGGCGCGGTGGTGATCGTGACCCCGGCCGGCCCGATCAGCCGGGCCGTCACCGCCTGGTGGCTGCTGCTCGCCCTGGCCGGCCTGCTCGTCGTGCTGGCCTGCGTGCTCACCGCGTTCGGGCTGGCCGGCTGGGTGCTGCGCCCGGTCACCGAGCTGGACGCGGTCACCCACGAGATCGCCGAGGGCGACCGGAGCGCCCGGGTGCTGCACCGGCTCGGCCCGCCGGAGCTGCGCCGGCTCGCGGCGAGCTTCAACCACATGGCCGACGTGGTCTCCGACGTGATGGACCGGCAGCGGGCGTTCGTCGCGCACGCCAGCCACCAGCTGCGCAATCCGCTCACCGCGCTGCGGCTGCGGGTGGAGGAGCTGGGTCCGAGCCTCACCGACCCGGAGGGGCGCTCCGAGCATCGGCTGGCGCTGGAGGAGACCGACCGGCTGGCCCTGGTGCTCGACGCGCTGCTGACCCTGGCCCGGGCCGAACGCGAGGAGAACGAGCGGGTCACCGTGGACGCCGCCGCGGTGGCCGCGTCCCGGGTGGCCGCGTGGGCGCCGCTGGCCCGGCACCGGTCGGTCGCGCTGCGGCTCGTCACGACCGACGCACCGGCGTACGCCCGGACCGTGCCGACCGCCGTCGACCAGGCGCTGGACGCGTTGATCGACAACGCGGTGAAGTTCAGTGGAGCCGGCGGGGCGGTGACGGTGACGGTGGCCGGCCGCGACCACGGGGTGGCCCTGGAGGTGCGCGACACCGGTCCGGGCATGACCGAGAGCCAGCTCGACCAGGCCACCGAACGGTTCTGGCGGGCACCGGACGCGCAGAACGTGGATGGCGCCGGGCTCGGCCTGACCATCGCCGCCGTGCTGGTGGACGCCTCCGACGGGCGGCTCACCATGCGCGTCGGTGAGCCGCGCGGGCTGGTCGCCGGCCTGTGGTTCCCGGCGCCTCAGCCCGCCCCCGAGGCGGAGCCGACGGACGAGGAACCGGCCGTCGATCTACGGTCGACGCTCTCCCGGTAGCGGGCCGGGCGTCAGGGTTTGGCCGCGCGGTACCAGGCCGCGGCTCCAGGGTGCAGCGACAGCGGGGCGGTGGCGATCGCCGAGCGGGGGCTCATCCGTCCCGCCGCCGGATGCGCGGCGCCCAGCTCGGCCCGGCGCTCCATCAGCAGCCGGGTCACCTCCCGGACCAACCGCTCCGGCAGGTCGGCCTGGACGATCAGGTAGTTCGGGTTGGCCACGGTGGTCACCGGGTCGACGCCGTACGCGGAGCGGGGAATGTCCCGGGAGACGTAGACCTGGCCGTAGCGGGCGCGCAACGGCTCCACCCACTCGCCGAGGTCCACGATCCGGGTGGCGCTACGCCCGGCCAGCTCCTTGATGCCTCGCACCGGCAGCCCGCCGGAGAAGAAGAAGGCGTCGATCCGCCCGGCGCGCAGCGCGGTCACCGAGTCGTCCAGCCCGAGCCGCTCCTGGCGCACCCCGTCACCGCCGAGCCCGGCCACCTCCAGCAGCCGGATCGCGGTGATCTCGGTGCCCGATCCGGGCGCGCCGACGGAGACCCGCCGGCCGCGCAGGTCGGCGACCGTGCGGACCGGGCCGCCGGCGGTGGTCACCAGGTGCAGCTGGTCGTCGTACACCCGGGCGACGGCGTCGACCGTCGGACTGTCCGCCGTGGTGGTGGGCAGCACGTCGGCCTGGGTGAAGCCCAGCTCGGCCGAGCCCGAACCGACCAGCCGGACGTTCTCCGCCGAGGCGGCGGTGACGACCACGCTGGCCCGCACGTCGGGCAGCTCCCGGTTGAGGATGGCCGCCAGGGACTGCCCGAAGGCGTAGTAGACGGCGGTGGGGCTGCCCGTGGCGATCCGGATCGGCAGCGGCTCGGCCGGGGCGTCCCGGCAGCTGGCGGCCCCGGCCAGGGTCGCGGCCAGCAGCAGCGTCAGCAGCGCCGCCGTCACCGGGCGGCGGTGACCGGGCCGGCTGGGCGAGGTACGACTCACGCGGTGCACTGTGCGCCGCCGGACCGGTGGACGCAAGCCCGGAGCCGACCGGTGGGTGCCACGCCGGGGTCCGGGGTCAGCAGGCGGGGCGGCGTTCCGGCGGCATCGCCGCGGTGCGGGCCGGTTCGATCGCGGCGGTGCCGGCCGGCTCCAGCGCCGCTGTGCTCGCCGGCTCCATGGCGGCACTGCGTAGGATCCGCTCCCGGTCCGGCCCGTCGGCGACGCTGACCAGGAAGCAGCCGGTGCCGGGACGGAGCAGGGCCGGCACGTCGAGCACGGCCGCGCCGCGGATCAGCACCGCGGCCAGCTCCCGGTCGGTGAGCCGTACGCCGAGGATGTGCCGGCGGACGTGCCGCCCGCCGGCCAGCAGCGCCGAACGCCACGCCGCCGCGGCGAGCCGGGACACCCACCGCCGGCGGGCCGGCGAGGCGCCGGGCAGCGGACCGCCGAGCAGCTCCCGACGCCCCTGCCACCAACCGGCATCGAGCATCCGGGCGTACGCGCCACGGTGCTCCCGCGGCACCCAGAGCCGGTGCAGTTCGTAGCGGCGGCGCAGGCCGCCGACGGCCACCTCGTGGGTCACCGGGATGTCCAGCCGGGCGAGCAACTGCCGCATCCGCTGGGCGGCGTCCTCCCGGTTGAACTCCACCCCCGGCGAGTGTGCCGGGAGCGTCGCCGTCAACCGTGCGGCGGTCGGCCGTGGCGTGCAGCGCAGCAGGCAGGCGGCCTCGAACGCGTCGCCCAGGGTCAGCCAGTCCAGCGGGGGTGGCGTCACCGGGGACGGGCGCCGGTCGAGCAGGGCGGGTTCTCGGGCCAACGGGGGTGCTCCCTTGTCGGAGTCTGGGTTCCCCTACCGTGGCCCCTGCGCCGCCGATGCGGAACCGGTCCCGCCCAGCCTTGAGGAAATCTTGCGGCTGTCGCGCTAGAGGTCGGTGACCACCAGATCCACCTGCCGCGGCCGGCCGGGGGCGGCCGTCTGCTCCAGAACGGTGTGCTTCAGGTCGCGCAGCGCGCCGATCAGCTCCCCGGCGGTACGCGGCCGGGCCCCAGCGACCAGCAGGTCACGGACCAACCGCCCCTTGGTGGCCTTGTTGAAGTGGCTCACCACCGAGCGGACCGGCACCCCGTCGACCTCCCGCTCGTGCAGCACCCGCAGCGTCACCGTCCGCTCGGCCAGCTCCCCGCGCGGCGTCCAGGTGGCCGCGTACGCGCCGGAGCGCAGGTCGAGCACCGGCCCGGAACCGGCCGCGGCGGACAGCACCGGCGCCAGCACCGGCCGCCAGTACGCCGACAGCGCCCCCACGCCGGGCAGGCGGGCGCCGATCGGGCAGCGGTACGGCGGAATCCGGTCGGCGAGCCGCACCGCGCCCCACAGTCCGGAGCTGATCAGGATCGACCGGCGCGCCGTCCGCTGCGCCGCCGCCGGCAGGGAGGCCAGGTCCAGCGCCTCGTAGAGCACTCCGGTGTAGATCTGCGCGGCCGGCGCGGTGGCCGCCACCCGCAGACGGGCGTTGCGGCGCAGCTCGCCACGCTGGCCCTCGCTGAGCCCGAGCGCGTCCAGCGCCGCCGCCTCGTCCGGCCCGGCGCTCAGCGCCACGAGCGCGTCGAGCACCCGCTCCCGGGCGGGGTTCAACTCGGGCAACGCGAGCCGGTCCGGGGACCATCGTCGACCGGTGCCGGCGTCGGCCTTGCCCTCCGAGGGCGGCAGCAGGATGAGCATCGGGGTCTCCTCGACGGGCGGACGGCGGCGGCCCGGCCAGCGTACGACCCGCCGTTACCGCCAGGGCCGGACCGGGGTGTCGGGGTGGTACACGCGATAGCCGTCGACCTCGCGGACCGGTGCGGCGTCGGGCCGGTCGGCGAGCAGCCGGCGCAGCCGCCGTTCCATCGGCGAGTCGACCTCCACCACGTAGCCGGGTCGCTCGGCGCGGCCGACCTGTCGCCAGTACGGCAGGTAGCGGTTCTGCCCGGGGGACAGGTCGCCGTCGAGCACACCGCAGACCACCGTCTCGTCCGTGTTGAAGATCAGCCGGTTGCAGGTCCAGTAGTCCCCGTACACCTCGTGGGGGCCGTTGGCGCGCAGCGCCGACGCCAGCTGCCGGGCCTGGCGCTCCTCGGTCCGCGACGCCTCGACGCCGGTGGTCGCGAAGAGCACGGTGATCACCAGCGTGGTCGCGGTCAGCGCGGCCAGCACGGCGGTGGCCAGCGCGCCGGTGAGCCGGCCGAGCGCGCCCACCGTGCCCCGCCAGCAGGCGACGGCGGCCACCCAGAGCGGCCAGAGCACCGCCGGCAGCGACAGTTGCAGCACCGACAGGTAGCGGGCGTTGTCCAGCGGGCTGGTCGCGGCGAGCGGGCTGCGCACGTACGACAGCATGGTCAACGCGGCGCCGGCGAGCAGCGCGAGCTGCACCACCGGCCGGACCCGCTCCCCGCGGGACGCCCCGGCGGCCCGGCGGTACGCGAGCACCGCGACCACCGCGGCGACCACCAGCAGCACCGGATAGAGCAGCCCGAACCACTGCTGCCAGCGACCGCAGCCGTCCACCGGGCAGAGCCCGTGCGCCAGCGGCACCCCCTCCAGCAGGCCGCCCCGGATCCGCTCGGACCACGGCGGCAGCGGGCCCGCCTTGGTGCTGACCTCCCGGAACACCGACAGCGAGTCCGCACCGGGCGGCGCACGCAGGTTGTCGTAGATCATCGGCGCCACCCCGACCACGAAACCCGCCACCAGCAACAGGCCGGACCAGCCGAGGAGCTCCCGCCGCACCGCCCACACCAGGGCCAGCCCGGCCACCGCCAGGTACGGCAGGATCAGCCAGTCCGACCAGGCGGCCAGCCCGACGAGCAGACCGAACAGGGCGACGGCGAGCCGCCGACGGTGGACCGTGCCGGCCGCCAACCCCACCGTGATCAGCAGCATCAGCAGCACCGCCGGCTTCACCTCCGGCCGTCCGCCGACGACGGTGAGCTGATCCCGCACCACCCGTTCCGGTCCGAGCGCCAGCAGACCGACCACGAAGGCGGCGAACCACGGCGCGTACAACCGACGGGTCAGCCGGTGGATCAGGTAGAGGAAGACCGCGTACAGCGCGAGCATCGGCAGCCGCAGCACCGGCCAGCTCGGCCCGGTCACCGCGACCAGCGGCGCGGCCAGGTACGACTCCAGCATTCCCATGTAGTGCTGGCCGTAGAGGAAGACCGGCCGTTCCCGGCCCTGCGCGATGTGCAGCGCGGCGAGACCGAACGTCGCCTCGTCGCTGTTCGACACCGGCACGGTGTACAGCGTCAGGACCAGCCGATACCCGACGCCGGCCAGCCCGAACAGCAGCGCGACGAGCGCCGGCCGGTCGAGTCGCGGGCGCCGTCGCCCACGGTGCTGCTCTGGATGCGACACGACCACGCCCCCGTCGTCGTCCCGACCGGAGTGTTTCACGGACGGCGGGCCGGCCGGGGTGGTTCGGCGCAGGCTGCCTCCGCTCGCATGGCCGTGGCCGTCGACGTGTGGCAGGGTTGGCGGGTGCCACCCACTCCCGCCGGCCAGCTGGCCGTTCCGAACCTGCACCGGGCCGCGCGGATCGAGGACGCCGTGCACCAGCTCGTGGAGCGTCGGTTGCGGCGCACAGGCTGGCGAATCAACATCATCGCGTACACCGGCTACGGCTCACCGGGCTGGGTGCGGGTGATGTGCCGGGTGCTGCTGGGCCGCCCCGACACCCGGCAGCGGGGCCGCCTGGACAAGGTCCGCGGCTGGCGCAGCTTTACCACCCTGCCCGCCAAGCACGTCACGGTGACCATCGAAGCCGGTGGGGTGCGCTGCGAGGCGCGGGCCGACCGCAGCGGCTTCGTCGACACGCTCGTCGAGGCCGACCTGCCGCCCGGCTGGGGCACGGTCCGGCTCAGCGTGCCGGACGCGGAGCCGGTCGACGCGCCGGTGCGCATCCTCGACCCGGAGGTCCGCTTCGGCATCCTCTCCGACATCGACGACACGGTGATGGTGACCGCGCTGCCCCGGCCGCTGCTGGCCGCGTGGAACACCTTCGTGCTCGACGAGCACGCCCGGGCCGCCGTGCCCGGCATGGCGGTGCTCTACGAGCGGCTGGTCACCGCGCATCCCGGCGCGCCGGTCTTCTACCTCTCCACCGGCGCGTGGAACGTGGCGCCGACGCTGACCCGCTTCCTGTCCCGGCACCTCTACCCGGCCGGGCCGTTGCTGCTCACCGACTGGGGTCCGACCGCCGACCGCTGGTTCCGCAGCGGCCGGGAGCACAAGCGGGTCACCCTGGCCCGCCTGGCCCGGGAGTTTCCCGAGGTGCGCTGGCTGCTGGTCGGCGACGACGGCCAGCACGACCAGGAGATCTACCGGGAGTTCGCCGCCGCCCACCCGGAGAACGTCGCCGGGGTGGCGATCCGGCGGCTCTCGCCGACCCAGTCGGTGCTGGCCGGTAGCCTGCCCGCCCCGGCCGAGCGCCCGTCGACGGCGGCGGTGGGGCAGAAGTGGCTCTCCGCCCCGGACGGCGCGGGCCTGTGGCAACTGCTGCGCGACGCCGGCCTGGTCTGACCCCGCGCAGCTCGCGGGCCGTCAGCCCGTACGCAGCCAGATGACGCCCAGCGGGGGAACCTGGAGGGCGGCGGAGGCGACCATGCCGTGCCACGGCACGTCCTCGGCGTGCACCTTGCCCAGGTTGCCCACCCCGGACCCGCCGTAGTGCTGCGCGTCGGTGTTGAGCACCTCGGTCCAGGTGCCGCCGGCCGGCAGGCCGATCCGGTAGTCGTGCAGCGGCTGGGCGGAGAAGTTCGCCACGCAGACCAGCGTCGAGCCGTCCGGGGCGATCCGGATGAACGAGACGGTGTTGTTGGCGACGTCGTCGCCGGCGATCCAGCGGAAGCCGGCGGGCTCGGTGTCCTGCGCCCAGAGCGCCGGGGTGGCCCGGTAGATCCGGTTGAGGTCGCCGACCAGGCGCTGCACGCCGGCCCGGGCCGGGTCGTGCAGCAGGTACCAGTCGAGGCCACGCTCCTCGCTCCACTCCCGGTCGTCGGCCAGCTCGGAGCCCATGAAGAGCAGTTGCTTGCCCGGGTGCGCCCACATGTACGCCAGCAGCGCCCGAACGTTGGCCAGCCGTTGCCAGGTGTCGCCGGGCATCTTGCCGGCGAGGGAGCCCTTGCCGTGCACCACCTCGTCGTGGCTGATCGGCAGGACGTAGTTCTCGCTCCAGGCGTACGCCAGGGAGAACGTGAGCTGGTGGTGGTGGTGCTGGCGGTAGATCGGGTCCTTCGAGGTGTAGAGCAGGGTGTCGTGCATCCAGCCCATGTTCCACTTGAACCCGAAGCCCAGCCCGCCGTCGGCCGTCGGCCGGGTGACGCCCGGCCAGGCGGTGGACTCCTCGGCGATCAGCACCACCCCGGCGTGGTGCTTGTAGACGGTCGCGTTCACCTCCTGCATGAACGCGATGGCCTCCAGGTTCTCCCGGCCGCCGTACTGGTTGGGGGCCCACTCGCCGTCCTTGCGGGAGTAGTCCAGGTAGAGCATCGAGGCGACGGCGTCCACGCGCAGCCCGTCGACGTGGAACTGGTCGCACCAGTAGAGCGCGTTGGCGACGAGGAAGTTGCGGACCTCGCGGCGGCCGAAGTCGAAGACGTAGGTGCCCCAGTCGGGGTGCTCGCCGCGCCGCGGGTCGGGGTGCTCGTAGAGCGGGGTGCCGTCGAAGCGCGCGAGGGCCCACTCGTCCTTGGGGAAGTGCGCGGGCACCCAGTCCAGGATCACGCCGATGCCGGCGGCGTGCAGCTGGTCGACGAGGTGCCGGAACTCGTCCGGGTCGCCGAAGCGGGAGGTCGGCGCGTAGTAGCCGGTCACCTGGTAGCCCCAGGAACCGCCGAACGGGTGCTCCATGACCGGCAGGAACTCCACGTGGGTGAAGCCCAGCTCGGTGACGTACGCGGTGAGCTGCTCGGCCAGCTCGCGGTAACCCAGGCCGGGCCGCCACGAGCCGAGGTGCACCTCGTAGACGCTCATCGGCTCCTGGTGCGGCTGCCGCTGGGCCCGCCGGGCCAGCCAGTCGGCGTCGTTCCACCGGTACGTCGAGTGGTGCACCACCGAGGCGGTCGCGGGCGGCACCTCGGCGTACCCCGCGAGGGGGTCGGCCTTGTCCCGCCACTGCCCGTCGGCGCCGAGGACGCGGTACTTGTAGCGCGCGCCGACCCGGGCGTTGGGCACGAACAGCTCCCACACGCCGCTGGAGCCGAGCGAGCGCATCGGCCACCCGTCGTCGGGCGCCCAGCCGGTGAAGTCGCCGACCACCCGTACCCCGCGGGCGTTGGGCGCCCACACGCTGAACGCCACGCCCTCGTCGAAGACCCGGGCGCCGAGCGCCTCCCACAGCCGCTCGTGCCGGCCCTCGCCGATCAGGTGCAGGTCCAGTTCGCCGAGGGTCGGCGGGTAGCGGTACGGGTCGTCGTGGGTCGCCCCGTCGACCTCCACCCGGTAGTCGAGGACCTCGCCGGGCAGCACCGCCTCGAACACGCCGGCGTCGTGCACCCGCTTCATCGGGTGCCGGTCGTCGCCGACGAGCAGCACCACGTCGCCGGCGCCCCGGCGCATCGTGCGGATCGTCGTCGAGGAGTCGGCGGGGTGCGCGCCGAGCAGCGCGTGCGGGTCGTGCGTCGCGCCGGTGATCAGCTGGTCCATCGAGGATCCTTCGGGGCGGGAGCGGTCCGCGCGGAGCGGGACGAACGGGCTGCGGAGAGGCGGGACGCCACGGTGGCCGGGGTTGTCGGCGCGGGGCCGCCCGAGAGGTCGTCCGGCACGTCGGCGACGGTGAGGTGCGCCGGCTCGGCGCCCGCCGGCTCGGGCGTGGCGGGCGGGGTGGGGCGGCGAACGGTCAGCACGTGCGCCGGTTGCAGGTACGGGTCGAGCCGGACCGCGTTGCGCTGGCCCCAGTCGTAGCTGGTGCCGGTGACCTCGTCGTGCACGGTGAACCGCTCGTGCCAGTCGAAGCCGAGCGCCGGCATGTCGAGCGTGGTGTTGCCCCACTGCACCACACGAGGGTCGAAGGAGCAGATCACGATGACGCTGTTGCCGGTCTCCGGGTCGTGCTTGGACCAGCACAGCAACGCCGGGTTGTCGATCTCGTGGAAACGCAGGTTGCGCAGCTGGTGCAGGGCCGGATTGTCCCGGCGGACCCGGTTGAGGGTGGCGATGAACGGGGCCAGCGACCGGCCCTGCGCCTCCGCGCCGGCCCAGTCCCGGGGACGCAGCTCGTACTTCTCGTTGTCCAGGTACTCCTCGGCGCCCGGACGGGCCACGTGCTCGAACAGCTCGAAGCCGGCGTACATGCCCCAGGAGGGCGACAGCAGCGCGGCCAGCACCGCCCGGATCTTGAACATCGGCGGGCCGCCGTGCTGCAACGACTCGTGCAGGATGTCCGGCGTGTTCGGCCAGAAGTTCGGTCGCATGTAGTCGGCCGACGCGACCAGCTCCTCGCAGTACTCCCGCATCTCGGCCGCCGTCGTGCGCCAGGTGAAATAGGTGTACGACTGCGTGAAGCCGATCTTGCCGAGGCCGTGCATGATGGCCGGCCGGGTGAACGCCTCGGCGAGGAACAGCACGTCCGGGTCGACCTTCTTCACCTCGGCGATCAGCCAGTGCCAGAAGTCGAACGGCTTGGTGTGCGGGTTGTCCACCCGGAAGATCCGGACGCCCTCGCCGACCCAGTGCAGCACCACCCGCAGCACCTCGGCCCGGATGCCCTCGGGGTCGTTGTCGAAGTTGACCGGGTAGATGTCCTGGTACTTCTTCGGCGGGTTCTCCGCGTACGCGATGCTGCCGTCGGCCCGGGTGGTGAACCACTCCGGGTGCTCGGTGACCCACGGGTGGTCCGGCGCGCACTGCAACGCCAGGTCCATCGCCACCTCCAGGCCCTGCGCCGCCGCCGCCTCGATGAAGGCGCGGAAGTCCGCCGGCGTACCCAGGTCGGGGTGGATGGCGTCGTGCCCGCCCTCGGCGGCGCCGATCGCCCACGGCGAGCCCACGTCGTCGGGCCCCGCGGTGAGCGCGTTGTTGCGGCCCTTGCGGTTGACCCGGCCGATCGGGTGGATCGGCGGCAGGTAGAGCACGTCGAAGCCCATCGCGGCGACACCGGGCAGTCGCTCGGTGGCGGTGGCGAAGGTGCCCGACCGGCCCTGCGCCGCTCCCTCGGAGCGGGGAAAGAACTCGTACCAGGCTGAGAAGAGCGCCCGCTTGCGGTCCACCCAGATGGAGTACGTCTCACCGACGGTCACCAGCTCCCGCACCGGGTGCTCCCAGAGCAGGTCGGCCAGGGCCAGCGCCGGGTCGACCCGCTGCGGCAGCGGCAGGTCCGTGTCCGCGAGGGCGGCGAGGGCGTCAGCGGCCCGGGGGCGGTCGCTCACCGGCACGAGGTCCCGGGCGGCGGCGAGCACCCGTGTGCCCTCGGCCAGGTCGTTGGCCAGCTCGGCCGGCCCCTGCCCGGCGGCGATCTTCTTGGTCACCGCGTTCTGCCAGGTCAGGTACGGGTCCTGGAACGCCTCGACGGCGAAGGTCCAGGTGCCCACGGCGTCCGGACGGATCACCGCGTGCCAGCGGTCCTGGCCGGGCTCACCGGGGCGCATCCGGGTGAACGGCCGGCTCGCGCCGTCCGGGCCGGCCCACACCACGTTGCAGCCCAGCGCGTCGTGCCCCTCCCGGTAGGCGCGCGCCGACACCGGAACCGGTTCGTCGACCACCGCCTTGGCCGGGTACCGCCCGCAGGAGACGACGGGGGAGACGTCTTCGATCGGGAACCGTCCAGTCACCCCGCCAACCTACTGCGCGAGATCCGTTCGCGCGCGGCCAAGCACGCCTGTCAGTCCCGCACCCCGGGATCGTGGACGAGGATGCGCGGATCGTCGTGGTGCGGGTCCCGGGGGCGGAGTCAGGCAGGCGACGTCGTTGCTCAAATCCCCGCCGGGAACGGCGATCTGAGCGGAGTCAGCCCGCCGCCCGGACCGAGCGGTAGACGTCGAGCGTCTGTTGAGCGACGGCGTCCCAGGAGAAGTGCTCGACCGCGCGCCGCCGGCCGGCCAGGCCGAACCGCTCGGTGCGGGCCGGGTCGGCGAGCAGGTTGTTGATCGCCGCCGCGAGGTCGGCCACGAACCGCTCCGGCCGCAACGGCGTCCCGGACCCGTCGGTCGCCTGCTCGATCGGCACCAGCAGACCCGTCTCGCCGTCGGCCACCACCTCGGGGATGCCGCCGGTGGCGGTCGCCACCACCGCCGTCTCGCACGCCATCGCCTCCAGGTTGACGATGCCCATCGGCTCGTACACGGACGGGCAGGCGAAGACGGTGGCGTGGGTGAGCACCTGGATCACCTCGGGCTTGGGCAGCATCTCGGCCACCCACACCACGCCGGAGCGGTTGGCCCGCAGCTCGGCGGCCAACTCCTGGACCTCGGCGGCGATCTCCGCGGTGTCCGGTGCGCCGGCGAGCAGCACGAGCTGGGTGTCCGCCGGCAGCTCCCGGGCGGCCCGCAACAGGTAGGGCAGCCCCTTCTGCCGGGTGATCCTTCCCACGTACACCACGCTGGGCCGAGCAGGGTCGATGCCGAGCCGGTCGAGCACGTCGGTGCCCCGGTCCGGGGCGTACTGGGCGGTGTCGATGCCGTTGTAGACCACCCGGACCCGGTCCGGGTCGACCTGCGGGTAGGCGGCCAGCACGTCACGGCGCATCCCGCCACTGACCGCGATCACCGCGTCGGCGGCCTCCACCGCCGTGCGCTCGCACCAGGAGGAGAGCGCGTAGCCACCGCCGAGCTGCTCGGCCTTCCACGGCCGCAGCGGCTCCAGGCTGTGCGCCGTCACCACGTGCGGCACCCCGTGCAGCAGCTTCGCGGTGTGCCCGGCCAGGTTCGCGTACCAGGTATGGCTGTGCACCACGTCGGTGCCCGCCGTGCCGGCGGCCATCTCCAGGTCCACGCCCATCGTGCGCAGCGCGGCGTTCGCGCCGGTCAGGCCGGGCGGTTCGGTGTACGCGGTGACGCCCGGCTCGGCGCGCGGCAGGCCGAAGCAGTGCACCCGCACGTCGGCCAGGCGGCGCAACTCCCGGGCCAGGTACTCGACGTGCACTCCGGCGCCGCCGTAGACCTCCGGCGGGTACTCCCGGGTCAGCAGATCGACGCGCAGCGGGGTGGGTTCCGTCATGACCCCGCACCCTAGTGCAGAAGACTCCCCGTACGAGTGGTGAAGTGGGGCGAGGGTGGATAGCGTCTGGGCATGGCTGCCAAGGTGCTCGCGATCGTCCTGGCGGGTGGGGAGGGCAAGCGCCTGATGCCGCTCACCACGGACCGGGCCAAGCCGGCCGTCCCGTTCGGCGGGATGTACCGCATGGTCGACTTCGTCCTCTCCAACCTGGCCAACGCCGGCTATCTCAAGATCGTCGTGCTGACCCAGTACAAGTCCCACTCCCTCGACCGGCACATCACCAAGACCTGGCGGATGTCCACGCTGCTCGGCAACTACGTCACGCCGGTGCCGGCGCAGCAGCGCCGCGGCCCCTGGTGGTTCGCCGGCTCCGCCGACGCCATCTACCAGAGCTTCAACCTGATCAACGACGAGCAGCCCGACTACGTGATCGTCTTCGGCGCCGACCACATCTACCGGATGGACCCGCGGCAGATGGTGGAGGACCACATCGCCTCCGGCGCCGCCGTGACCGTCGCCGGCATCCGCCAGCCGCTGTCGATGGCCGACCAGTTCGGCGTCATCGAGGTCGGCGAGGACGGCCGGCGCATCCGGGCCTTCCGGGAGAAGCCCACCGACGCGGTCGGCCTGCCCGACGCGCCGGACGAGATCTACGCCTCGATGGGCAACTACGTCTTCACCACCCGCGCGCTCTGCGAGGCCGTCGAGCGCGACGCGGAGGACAAGACCAGCAAGCACGACATGGGCGGCAGCATCATCCCGATGCTCGTCGAGCGGGGCGAGGCGAACGTCTACGACTTCCGCGACAACGAGGTGCCGGGCAGCACCGACCGGGACCGGGGCTACTGGCGGGACGTCGGGACGCTCGACTCCTTCTACGACGCGCACATGGATCTGATCAACGTGCACCCCGTGTTCAACATGTACAACTTCGACTGGCCGATCTACACCGAGCAGCCGCCGTGGCCGCCGGCGAAGTTCGTGCACCAGTGGGGGGAGCGGGTCGGCCGGGCGGTCGGCTCGATGATCTCCCCGGGCGTGGTGATCTCCGGCTCGCTGGTGGAAAATTCGATCGTCTCGCCGAAGGTGCGGGTGCACTCCTGGGCGCACGTCGAGGGCTCCGTGCTGATGGAGGGTGTGGAGATCGGCCGGCACGCGGTGGTCCGGCGCGCCATCCTGGACAAGAACGTGTTCGTCCCGGAGGGCGCCGAGATCGGCGTCGACCTGGAGAAGGACCGGCAGCGCTACACCGTCTCCGACAACGGCATCGTGGTGATCGGCAAGGGCCAGAGAGTCGAGCCGTGACCCGAGCCCGCCCGTCGTCGATCGCAGTACCGAGGAGGTAGACCCCCGTGACCCATCCCCGTGCCGGCCAGCCCGCCGAGCCGGCCGACCTGGTCGACGTGCCGCGCCTGGTGACCGCCTACTACGCCGAGCATCCGGACCCAGCGGACCCGGCGCAGCAGGTCTCCTTCGGCACCTCCGGCCACCGGGGCTCCAGCCTGCGCAACGCGTTCAACTCCGACCACATCCTCGCGGTCACCCAGGCGCTCTGCGACTACCGGCGCGAGCAGGGCCTGGACGGCCCGCTCTTCCTCGCCCGGGACACCCACGCGCTCTCCGCGCCGGCCGCGGTGGACGCCCTGGAGGTGCTCGCCGCCAACGGGGTCACCGTGCTGGTGGACAGCCGTGACGGCTACACCCCCACCCCGGCGCTGTCGCACGCGATCCTCACCCACAACCGGGGGCGCACCAGCGGGCTCGCCGACGGCATCGTCATCACCCCGTCGCACAACCCGCCCGACGACGGCGGCTTCAAGTACAACCCCACCAACGGCGGGCCGGCCGACACCGACGTCACCCGGTGGATCCAGGACCGGGCCAACGCGATCCTCGCCGCCGGGCTCAAGGAGGTCCGCCGGATCACCTACGCGCGGGCCCGGGCCGCCGACACCACCGGGGAGTACGACTTCCTCGCCAACTACGTCGACGACCTGCCGGCGGCGATCGACATCGACGCCATCCGCGACGCCAGGGTCCGCATCGGCGCGGATCCGCTCGGCGGCGCGAGCGTGGCGTATTGGGGCGAAATCGCCGAGCGGCACCGGCTGGACCTGACCGTGGTCAACCCGACGGTCGACCCGACCTGGCGCTTCATGACGCTGGACGGCGACGGCAAGATCCGGATGGACTGCTCCTCGCCGAACGCGATGGCGTCGCTGATCGCCGCCCGCGCCGACTACCAGATCTCCACCGGCAACGACGCCGACGCCGACCGGCACGGCATCGTCACCCCGGACGCCGGCCTGATGAACCCCAACCACTTCCTGGCAGTGGCGATCAACCACCTGTTCCGCACCCGCACCGACTGGGGCCCGGCCGCCGCGGTGGGCAAGACCCTGGTCTCCTCGTCGATGATCGACCGCGTCGCCGCCGACCTGGGCCGGCCGCTGCTGGAGGTGCCGGTCGGCTTCAAGTGGTTCGTGCCCGGGCTGCTGGACGGCGCGGTCGGCTTCGGCGGCGAGGAGAGCGCCGGCGCGTCGTTCCTGCGCCGTGACGGCTCCACCTGGACCACCGACAAGGACGGCCTCCTGCTCTGCCTGCTCGCCGCCGAGATCCTGGCCAGCACCGGGCGCAGCCCGAGCGAGCACTGGGCGGAGCTGGCGGAACGGTTCGGCGCGCCCTCGTACGCACGGATCGACGCCCCGGCCACCCGGGAGCAGAAGGCCGTGCTCGGCAAGCTCTCCCCGGAACAGGTCACCGCCACCGAGCTGGCCGGCGAACGGATCACCGCGACGCTGACCACCGCGCCCGGCAACGGTGCGGCGATCGGCGGCCTCAAGGTCAGCACGAAGTCCGGCTGGTTCGCCGCCCGACCGTCCGGCACCGAGGACGTCTACAAGATCTACGCCGAGTCGTTCCAGGGCCCCGAGCACCTGTCCCGGATCCAGCAGGAAGCCAAATCCCTGGTCGACGGCGTGCTCGGACAGGTCTGAGCACGCCCCGCCCCGGCTGACGCCGCCCACTCCCTCGGGGTGGGCGGCGGCCCGGTCAGCAGGGCGGCGGCAGCTCCCGCTGGCGCCGCCGCAGCTCGTCGGGGAGCAGCTCACTGAGCTGCTCGGGCAGGAACGGCAGGTCGAGCAGCGTCATCTTCAACTGGTTGCGTTCCTGATAGCGCAACGGGTCGAAGCGGACCACCAGGCCGGCGTTGCGGCGGTAGCTGATGTCCACGGCACCCTCGGTCGCCGCGTCCCGGAACACCAACCCGTCCATCTCCACCACGACGGACGACGAGTTGGGCTCCAGCTCCAACCGGATCTTCTCGTCCGGTGAGAGCACCACCGCCCGGGAGATGCCCGCCATCGGCGCCGACGGCGTCACCACCACCACGTCCGCCGCCGGGGAGATCAGCGGACCGCCCGCCGCGTAGCTGTACGCCGTCGAGCCGGTCGGCGTGCTGACCACCACCGCATCAGCGCGGTAGTAGCCGTACTGCTGGCCGTCCACCGCGAGAGTGGCGGTGACGAAGCCGGAGCCCGGCTGGCGGACCAGCGCGATGTCGTTGAACGCCACCACGTCGTCGCCGCACACGTCGCAGGCCAGGCAGGCGTGCGACTCGATCGTGAAGTCCTTCGACAGCAACCGGCTCAACGCCTCGGGCAGCTTCGGCGGCTCGATCTCGACCAGGAAGCCGAGCCGGCCCAGGTGCACGCCGAGCACCGGCTTCGGGTCGAGGACGGCGGAGCGCAGCGCACCCAGCATGGTGCCGTCACCGCCAATGCTGATCAAGGCGTCGGCGCGGACGGCCACCTCGTCCTCCGGCACAGGCTCGACGCTGGCCGGCACACGGTGCTTGTCCTCCGCGCGCACCATCAACGATTTGTGGTGGCGAGTGGCCCACCGTTCGATGATCCCGACCACCTCGGTGACATCCCGGGTGGGGTGCAGTACCAGACCCAGCCCCGACACCCGTACAGCTCACCACATCGGTGGCGGCCGCGCCGGGCGTACCGGTCAGCCGACCTACCGGCTTCCCGGCGATTTGGGCCAGTTCGTCGCAGCCTGGATCACCGGGCTCTATTCCGCGTACTGGGTCGCGGTGCTCACCCTGTGGTGGTGGTGGCTCAACCGAAGAGCCAGGGCGACGTGCTGACCAACCTGACCACCCGGCAATCGGCAAGGCCGGGACAAAGATCGCGGACCGGCGCGAGGCTCGGCCTGCCAGGTCTTGGACCCTGATCGCTGGTGCGCCAGCCGCCACCAAGCCGAGCGTCGCCGACGTCGCCGCAGAACGTCACGCGCTATGAGGCGACACCCCGATTAGCACCCGTCTGACCGCCCCACCGCTACGCACAACACCGGGGTTCCCTTCACATCAGATCCTGGATTGACCGCTACTCGCACGGAAATGGCATCAGTGCACTGGCCGCAATACCCGCTGGCGCACTACGATCAGGCGCTAACATAGCATTTCGGGCTCGTTCCATTGTGCTTGGAGGACTGAGTGTTTTTCGCCATGTACCGTGGCCCGGACCAGTCCGATTGGCGCCGGCACGTCGAGGAACATGCCCGCTGGCTCGGCCTGGTATCGGCGTACGACACGGTTGGAGCGTTTACGTGCGCACAGCTTTCGAAGGTCGGGGAGCCCCCTGCGATCAGTCGGGTTGGTGACGCTATCCGGCTTTGTACGATCCGGCCGACGGCGAACAATGCCATGACGATCGCGGCCAGCGAGCCGGCTGGGAACGACATCCGGATCGCTCACCGGCTGGGCACCGACACCGTGCGGGTCCACGTACCGCCGGCTACGCCGGAACAGGTGGTCTTCTGGGCTGCGGACGGCGGCTTTTGCCTCAGCAACGACCTACGCCTCATCGGCCGTATCGGGTGCGCTCGCCTCGATCGCCGCGCGGTGCACGCGCTTCTGCAGTATGGCGCCATCCCGGCGCCGCTCACCCTGCTGTCCGGCGTCGAGCGTGCGGCACCCGGGCATGTCACCAGCATTGACGTCAGCAGCGGCGTGGCAACGGCCGTCGTCGAACCCCTTCAGCCGCGCGAGGCTGCCGGCGCTCTACGGCTCGACCGATGCCTCGACGCTATCCTCGACACGGCACCCAAGGGTTCGGTACTGACCTTTAGCGGTGGAGTGGATTCGGGCCTTCTCGCGGCCCGACTGTCCGCACTAGGGCGCACCGATGTCTCGTTGCTCAACTTTTCCTTCGGCGACGCCGACCCAGAGGCGAAGCATGCGGCCGCGATGGCCAGGCATTTCCACCTGAACTTCGAGCAGACGACTTACGAGCCCACCGAGATGAACGCGTTTCTGTCGGACGTCGGCCGCGAGTACACCTACCCGTTCGGGGACTTCGCCACCATATCTACCAACCTGGTGGTGCGGGCAGGCATCAAGATGGCACCCGACGCCCCGCAGTTCATCGACGGAACCGGTGCGGACGGCGCCTTCGGCGTCGGCCAGTTGGCAACCTGGCAAAGGCTCTACCGGCTGCCTCGGCCGCTACTACTTGGCGCAGCAGAGCTCTACTCCCGAGCCGAACTCTGGCGGCGGCCAAGCCGGTTCGAACATCACACGAGGGTTCTTCGGCGAGCAGCCCAGATGCCGCTTCTGGAAGCCGCGGTGGTGGCGACCAATGCACTCGACGGCGTCCTCTATCGCTTGCCCCGGGCGGACCGCGCGTACCTGTCGCGGACAATACAGACCTACATCATCGACTGCGCGCCTTCGACCGACGTCCGTGATCGATACCAATGGCTGGACCTGCTCCACATCTGCGCCGGTGAGTATGCGGCCAAGAGTTTCGATCCATTGCGCATGCGGGGAGTGCGTGCGGTCTTCCCGTTTCTGGAGCCGGATCTGCTCGCCGAAGCGTTCGCCATGCCGCGGGAACTCAAGTACACCTATCGAGATGCGAAACTAGCGCTGAAAACCAGCCTGGCCGCGTCCGTACCGGCTGAGCTGGTATACCGCCCCAAGTCTGGTTTCGTTCCGCCGCTAGACGGCTGGCTGACCGAGGAGCCGCTGCGCGGAGTTGTGCAGCGAATCTCGACAGAACCGGGGGCACTTGCCGACTACATCGAGGTCACCGGGCTACGGCGGATCGTCGAATGCGCCACCGAGGGCCAGCCCCTGACGCAGGGCGTGAAGAACTTCGTCTGGATGGTGACTTTCTTGAAGCTCTGGTTGGATCAGCAGCCGTGGTTTGCCGGTTAGCGCGCCAACTACCGGCCGATTGGTGAACTGGCCCGCGACATCCACCGCACCACCGCGGAGATCGTTCGTAGCCCGCCAGCCAGCGGGGATTCAGCGTGATCCCCCGCCGATGGGTGGTCGAGCGACGACGGGGCTCCGCTCGTCATCTGCCGAGGGCGTGGGGACGGGGGCGGTCACGTTCCTGACCAGCGGCACGGGTCTGCGACGCATTCGCCTTCCCGCGCCGGTACCAACGGAACGCGGCCAGCGCGACGAGGACGCCAGCGACGGCGGCTTCCGCGACGCACGTTGTGGCGGCGGCACCCGTCGGACCGAGCGCCATGGCCTGGACGAGCAGCCCGCCGGTGACCACCACGGCGATGGACACCGCCACCCGAGTGGCAGCGCGGTAGTTGCCGTCGCCGATGCGATTCAGCGCGAAGGCCCGGTTGACCGTGGTGAACGGGAGGGCGAGCGCCAGCAGTTGCAACCAGGTCGCCGACGCGGGGATCAGCAGGCCGAGCACACTGGTCGCGAGCCATGGAGCGGAGACGATGACCACCGCGGCGATGAGGGTCGCGGCGCCTATCGAGATCACCTCGCCGTCCCGGCTGACGGCCTCGGTGGGCCCGAGGTTGTGCCGCCGCCGGGTACGGATCGCCATCGGTACCCGGAGCCCGCTGAAGACGACGGCGATCAGCGCCTGATAGATGCTAATCAGGGCGCCGAAGCAGCCGACCACGTGCGGGCCCGCGACCAGGGAGAGCGCGATGGTGCTGGCTCTCCCAGTGAACGCGTCCGCGAGACTGTACGTAAAGAGCCGGCGGTTCAACCGGAAGGCCCGTCGCGCCGCGGGCAGCGACAGGCCGCTCCACATCGGCCGGGCGCCGGAGCGGCCGCGGCAGGCGAGCGCCTCGGTGGTGAGCAGGTACGCGGCGGCACCGACCGCCAGTGCGATTGTGAGCGGCACGCCGGCGATCAGCAGCAACATGGCGAGCAGCCGGGTGGTGGTCATCGCGGCCGACGCCGCCATGAATCTCATCTGCCGGACGAGGTCGCTGAAGCGTAGCTCCGCCAGGCTGTTGAGGATCATCACGCCGCCGGCGCTGATCAGAGCCGCCGTACCGTATCCCCGGCCGGCGTAGGCCCCGGCGATCAGCAGGGTGGCCACGACCATCGCCGGTACCGCCAGCAGCAGGCGCTGACTACGCACCGAACGCCGCTCGTCGTCGTTTCCGGAGACGTACAGGAGCGACGACCCCCCCATGATCAGAATCGCGACCCAGGTGAGCGCCGCCGTCATCACGCTGTACGCGGCGATCTCACCGGTCTGGCCCTGCCGTGCGCTGTATGCGAGCATCCCGGCGTTCAGCAGGCCGCTCACCAAACTCGCGGCCGACGCCACGATGGTGTTCGACCGGACGCCACCCGCGCCGACCCGGTCCGGTCCGGGGAGCCCCGCGGGCGGCGGGTCCGTCCGCTCCCGCGTCAACGGGTCGCTCACTCGCAGTCCTTTCGCGGTAACGGGGACCGACAGCCGTGGCTGCTCTTTCGCCGGTGATTCCACCGGACGGGCCTCCAGACGGTCCGGCGTCAATGCCTCCCGGCGCGCAGCCTGATCCGGTCGAGGATGTTCGGACCCGCCGTGTCGGCGCGCCAGGACCGGTAGGCCGTACCCGCCGCCCGGCGCGCCTGAAGCCGGTCGGCAGCCGAGGCCCTCGCCACCCGCTTCAGTTGGTCGGCCAGGGCTGCCGGCGTGAGGTCGTTCAGCACGATCCCCCCACCGGCGCGCAGCACCGGGCTCCACGGCGTCTGATCGGAACAGATGACCGGACACGACGCGGACAGGCTCTCGGCGATGACGTGGCCGAAGTTCTCTCCCTGGGTCGGGAAGACGAACGCGTCGTACCGGGCGAAGGTGGCCCGGACCTGATCGGGCGTCAGTTCCCCCCGGTAGGTGACGCGCACGGCCTCGGGAAGTTGCTGGGCGAGTTCACGGCACGCGGCCCAGTACGCGCTGTCCTCCAAGGGGCCGTAGACGTCGAACACCACCGGCCCCGTGACCTGCGCGAGCGCAGCGATCACCATCGACAGGTTCTTGATCGGATTGATCCGTCCGATGAAGACGAGTCGCACGGGTTCCCCCGTTTCGACCGGTGGTATTGGCTCCGGCGGGAGCGAAACCTCATTCTGCCGGATCTCGATCCGGGCCCAGGGAAAGGTTCGCCGAATCAGGCTCGCTTCCTGAGGATTGGTGGCGTGCCAGATCACCCCGGACCACTTGAGAAAGTGTCGCCATATCGGCAGTAACAGTCGTTTCCTGCCGGCTTTGGCACTGAGTGCGCTCGGCGCGAGTTCACCCCGTGGCGCAATAAGGATCTGCTTGACGCGGACGAGGCGGATCCGCGCCGCGAGGATCGGTAGTATTGATGAGGTCGCCCACAGACTGTTGACGTACAGCAGGTCAAAATGGTTGGACCGGAGGTTGCGGAGCAGTGTGCGCCAATGCCGCGGACTCCTCGGATCGAGGTAGCAGATCCGGGTCCGCCCCCGCTGGATCCAGCGGCCGGAAAGACCGGGGTACGGCGTTGTCGAGCCCAGGTCCCGGTCCCTGGTCACCATGGTGACCTCGACTGCCGGCGAGACGGCGTCGAGCAGTTGGGCGATGGACCGGACGGGCCCTCCGGCGCGGAATCCCGGCTCGAAGAAGTCACAAGTCAACAGCACTCGGAACAGCCGGGACGGCGCCGCCGGCCGAATTCTTTCTATGGGGCGAGTGGTCGATCGCCCGTCGTGGACCGCCACGGCGGATTCCCCCGGATCGCGAATATGGTTCAGGGTAGATCCCGTGCTGTCGTGGCGCGCGATGGTAGTGCGTTCAGCCACGCCTGGCTAACGACGAGAGTTCGAGTTGGTGACGGCGGAATCGGTGCGGGCATAATCGCCGGAGTTGATGGTGAGAGGTCGTTGCTCGTAATAGGCTTCGCTGCTATGGGACTAGTGATCGGCGTGCCCTCAGCGGTGGGCGTAACTCGACGCGCGGGCCCGCGCCACCGTCGTGGTCCGGCCGATGGTGGACGGGCCGGGGGAGACATGCCCCGCTTCCTCCGGCGTGGCTTCGCGGCGCTGACGTGGCTGGGGTCGGGCACGGCGTGTCTCGTCCTCGATCCCGTCACGTCGGGCGGTTGGGGGCGCGACGGGACGCTGTTGCTGAGCGTGCTGGCGGCCCTGTTCGGCGGCTGGGTGTTCTGGTGTCACGGCGGTAGCCGGATCACGGCCGTGGGGGTCTACAACCTCGCCTTCGCTGTCTTCGTCGGCTTCGGTGGCCTGTACCACGCCCTGAAGATGTCCACGAACGACCCGGGAGTCCCGCTGCTCACCGTCGCGGCGGTCTGCTATTTCGGTCAGGTGACGACGTGGCTGTTCTTCTGGAGTGGAGAGTCGCCGTCCCGGCCACTACCCGATGCCGCCCGTGCGGACGCAAGGACGGCGGGGTGGGCGGTGAAGTACGGCTGCGTCCTGCTAGTGCTCGCACTTGCCTTGTCGGCCCTGATGCCGCAGCCAGCGCTCATGATCGATTCGGCGGGGTTCGTCGGCGTCCTCCTCCTCGGAGCGGGTCTGCTGCGCGGGCCACTAGGCCGGTGGACGGTGTTCTGTGGAGCAGTGGTCGCGGTCGCCTTCGCGCTCTACTTCATATACCTTTTCGATGGGTTCGGGAGGATCGTCATCGGTACCCTCGCACTCGCGTTGCTCATCGTTTTGGCCCACCGGGATCGACAGCGGCTCACGAAGGCAGTCCTTCTTCTCGGGGCGGCGCCGGTCCTGCTGTTCCTCGCGGGGATTCGGGCCGCCGAGCCGGGCAGCCCGGGTTTCATGGCGGACCCAGACGGACTCAAGTCCGCGGTGAGCCCGCTCTACTCGTTCGCCCAGTTGCTGCGCCTGGACACGGAGGGGCTGCTGCCCCACGGAGGGGGGGCGACCTTTTTCAACGCGTCCGTCGCCCTGATCCCACGCGGGCTCTGGGCGGAGAAGCCGGTCGGCTTCGGCACTGATCTGGTGCCTTTCCTGTCGCCGGAACTGGTCGGCACGGGGCACTCCTCGGCAGCGCTCTGGCATGGGGAATGGTTGTTCAACTTCGGCCTGCTCGGTCTGGCGCTTATGATTCCGGTGACCGGCCTTGCCGTGCGAGGCGTCGACCGGCTGCTCGCTTGGGCGTCGGGCCGGCCCCTGACCACGCCCCACGCGATGGGCGCCTATGTCGCGGCGGTCCTCGCCGTCGTGGGTCTGCTCGACCTCGTCTGGGTCGGTAGTTTCACCTACATAGCGCGGACCGGCGGTCGCCTGGCGGTGCTGGCGGTGCTGGTCCTGGCGGTGGGATGGCTACGTTGGGCCGTACCGGAGGTCGGAACGGGGTCGGCATTCGATGACCGAACTCGGCGGTCGACTACCCGGCTCGCGGCGGCGGCTCGCGGTTCCGGCGGCCGAAGGTGCTGGTCGCCGGTGCCCATGGAACGCGACGACCGCGAGGTCCACGTGAAGGTCGGGCAACCGGGCGAGCGGGACCCACGGCCGCGGGGATATTCGGCGGTCACCGGAAGAGCAGAGCGGTTCGACCGCCGGTAGGAACAGGACCCCCTGGCTGCCCGCCGGCACCGCCGAGGCCGACGCCGCCCTGGCCCGGCAGGGCCGCTGCGCCACCGTCGGCGACAACCCAGAGGTCAAGGAAGTCAACATCGGCGCCGATGACTGGTTCGTGATCTGCTTCCACCCCAACGCCGCCGAGCGTGGCGCCAACGTCCGTGAAACGCCGAGGACATCGTCCTGGGCTACAAGCAGCTCCTCGAAGTCGAACATGGCTGGCGCGGCATGAAGACCACCCTGGACTTGCGGCCCCTGTTCCACCGCCGCGAAGACCGCATCCCCGCCCACATCGTGCTGTGCTGGGGGGGCTGCTGCTCATCCGCGTCGCCGAGACCACCACCGGCCACACCTGGAGCAAGATCCGCGCCGCCGCCGATCGGCTGCACGTCGGCGCTTCGCCGGCGCCGCCGGCACCTTCCGCCAGCGCACCGAGCCGTCGCAGCCCCAGTAGGCAATGTTCGCCTAGCTGAGGTGACCGAACCTCCATGGTCATCAACCCGACACCCGCAACCGCCTGACCAGTACGAACACCACGGCCTAGTGACACGCCATGTCACCGGCCTGCGGTGGCGAGGACGTGCCGGGCGACCGTGTCGCCGGTGCGGGAGCCGCGTAGCGTCTTGCCGTCCACGGCGATCGCCCGGCGTGTTCCCGCCAGCGGTGCGGGCAGCTGCGTGGCGAGCCAAGCGCTGATCACCACGGCCATCCGGTCAGGGTCCAGGGCACACACACTGCCGCCGCGACCACGGTTGCCAGAGTATGCCGGACTTCACGCCCGGGCACATGGATGGGGCAGGGAACCCAACGCCGTGAGCAGGCCACAGCCGAGGCGCCACGCCAGTTGCCCCGGGGCGGTGCGGTCGACAACGATGCTGGGGCCCTGTGCGGCGGCGGGAGACGTATGTTGAACGGTGAGGCTCGACCGGGCGGATCCCGTTGCTGCGCCAGCGGTCCGGCTCAGCACCGAAATCGTTCAGGAATGTGCCGGCTGGACGGAGTTGACCGCCACCGGGAGGCGCCACTGTACCGCGCGTCGGTGCATCTCCACGATCATGTCCCGCCACGCGGGCGCCTGGTAGCCGGTCCGCTTCCGAAACGCTTGCGCCGACAGCGACCGGTCGCACCGGACCTGCTCCGACGGCTCGAGCTGTCCCGACCACTCGTACACGTCGGCGACGATCTTCAGTAGCTCGTACTTCGAAATCGGGGTCGAGGCCACGTGGTAGAGGCCGGTGAGATCCTGCCGTGGCAGCACGACCGTGCGCAGCATCGAGGCAAATTCAACCGTGGTCAATCCACTGTAGATGGCACTCGTGTAGCCGTTCACCTTGCCACGCTGGGTGAGAAACCAGTCCACCAGGGACCGGAAACTCCCAAGCTCGTGACCGATGATCGAGGTCCGCAAGGTCAGCGCAGGTGCCCGGGAGGTCTCTCCGAGCAGCTTCGCGCGACCGTAGAGGTCGTACGGGTCGGGAGTATCCTCTTCCCGGTAGTCGCCGTGTTTGCCCGAGAAGACGCAGTCCGTGCTCACCTGCACGAGCCGGGCACCCTGCGCCTCGCACTCCCGAGCGAGTACGTGTGGGAAAAGAGCGTTCACCGCGATGGTGTTGGGGGCGTCCTCCGCGTCCGGGCGTTGCTTGATGACACCCACGCAGTTGACCACGACGTGCGGTTTCAGCACGGTCAGGATCCGGCGGAGGGAGCCGGGCTCGGTGACATCGATCCCCGGCGTGATCTTCTGCGCCAGGTGACTGGGGAACATGGCCGGCGTCACCGCGGTGCTGCGCGCAGAGCCATGGACCTCCAACTCGGCGGCCTCGCTCAGCGTGCGCAGCAGGGTGTGGCCGAGCATCCCGGTTGCCCCGAGGATCAGCACGCGTTGCGTCATCTCGCACCTCTTGTCTCGCCACCGCGAGCCCGGCGGCGCCGACCGGCCGAGGCCCGGACTATGTCGGCCAGCGCGCGGGCGTTGATCTCCTCGCTGAGTCGGGACCGGTAGTACGTGTGCCCGGCCTGGCCCATTGACCGGAGCTCGGCGCGGGGCAACTCGGCGGCCTGCCTGATGGTTTTCGCCAACTGATGTGGATCGCCCGGTGATGAGCTAAACCCAGCGCCCGCCTCGTGCGCCACCCGGGCGGCGTCGCCCGGTGCACAGGTGAGGATCGGTTGGGCGCAGGCGAGGATGGACTGAACCTTGCTGGGCAGCGTGAATCGGAAAAGTTCCTCGTCGGCGAGGGCGACCAACTGCATGTCCGCGGCGGCCATGACGCCCGGCATCTGCTCGGGCTCCACCGGGTCGAGAAAGTGCACCGAGCGAAGGTCGAGGCCGGAGGCAAGCGAACGAAGCCGGGCTTTCTCGATGCCATCGCCGACCAGCACCAGGTGTATTGGCAGGTCGCGCAGCTCGTCCATCGCTCGGACGGCGACGTCCAAGTTCTGTGCCGCGCCGTGGTTGCCGCCGTACATCAGCACGAACTCGGACGACAGGCCGAGACTGGCTCGTAGCTGCAGGTCGGGTTCGCTGGGCCGCATAACCTTCTCGTCGGTCCAGGTGTAGACGACCGAGACCTTGTCCTCGGGCACACCGCGCGAGACCAGCGCGTCCCGCATTCCGGGCGACGTGGCGGTGACGTGGTTGGCCCAGCGGTACGTCTGCTCGGTGTACCAGGTGAGGACGGGCTCCGCGATGCGCCGCTTGGCGCCAGCGGTGAGGAAACCGGTGGCGAAGACCGAGTCGGGCCAGACGTCCATCACCATCAGGACGTACGGCAGCCCCCAGCGCAGGCGCGCGAACATCCCGGCGGCGGCGGCGGTCGCCGGCGTTGAGTAGATCACCGCCACATCGGCGGACCGCAGAACGGACGCCCCCATGGTCGCCGCGGACGCTGCGTAGCTGGCGTAGTTGACGACACGACGCACGGCGGACTGGTCGTGACTCGGATACAGCGGCACGCGGCGCACCGGTATTCCCTGGTGGATCTCTCTGGTACGACGCCAGCGCGAGTAGCCGTCGTGGACGACTCCGGTGGGATAGTTGGGCACTCCGGTCAGTACGTCTACCCGCAGGTCCTGCTCCATGAGTGATTTGGCGATCCAGACCGGAGTGTTGTTCGGCTCGGGAGCGAACCACTGAGTGACAAAGGCGACGCGTGGCCGAGCCTGTCCCTCCGCCCCGCCGCCAGCGTGCGGGATGCCCGTGTCCGGGCTCATCCGCGTGCCGCCGACGAGAGAGACCGCACCGGGTCGAGATGTTGCTGTACCTCCGGCAGGGTGAGCAGCAAGGCCATGATCTCCGGCACCGACAGCCGCGTGGTGTTGTCCGAGGTGTAGTCGACGCGGTGGTTGCTGGTGTTATCGCCCTCTTCGAAGTAGAGGGCGTAGTTCAGGTCGCGGCTGTCGACCGGCACGCGCAGGAAGTCGCCGAAGTCCTCCGCTCGGGCCAGTTCCTCATGGCTCGCCAAGGTCTCCGACATCTTCTCGCCGTGCCGCAGTCCCAGCACGTCGAACTTGGCCGGTACCTCGAACAGGTTGCACAGCGCCGTCGCCAGGTCGCCAATGGTGCAGCCGTCGGCCTTACGGATGAACACGTCACCGGGTTGCCCGTGGTGGAATGCGTGCTCGACGAGGTCCACCGAGTCCAGCAGGGACATCAGGAACCGCGTCATGGTCGGCTCGGTCACGGTCAGCGGGACGCCGCTCTTGATCTGGTCGATGAACAGCGGGATGACCGAACCCCGGGAGCACATCACGTTGCCGTAGCGGACGGCGCAGACCCGGGTGTTGGCCCGAGGGTTGTTGCGGACATGCGCCTGTGCAACCTTCTCCATGAGCGCCTTGGTCATCCCCATCGCGTTGACCGGGTAGACCGCCTTGTCCGTGCTCAGCATGACCAGGGCGGCGACCTCGTTGCGCTCGCAGGCGTCGACCACGTTGGCGCTGCCGAGGACGTTGGTCCGCACCGCCTCCAAGGGGAAGAACTCGCAGGAGGGGACCTGCTTGAGCGCCGCAGCGTGAAACACGTACTCGACGCCCCGGGTCGCCTTGTTGACACTGTCGACGTCGCGGACATCGCCAACATAGAAGCGGACACGGTCGTCGAGCAGGCGGATCCGCATGGCTTCCTGCTTGGCCTCGTCCCGGCTCAGTATGCGTACCTCGGCGGCACCGGCGTCGAGCAGCTTGGACACCATCGTCTGACCGAACGATCCGGTCCCGCCGGTGATCAAAACGCGTCGTTCCATAAGTGAGGACGACACATCTCCTCCTGTCTGATCCGTCGATATTGGCGAAAGGTAGGGGACGGGATCAGAGAGTGACGATAGCGATCTAAGTGGCGCTTCAGCAGCGAAACGCCAAGAATCGGTTATCAATTCACGGACACATGTGAAACAGAAAACTCGTTCATGCCGCGTTACGGCGTGAGCATCCAGTCGTTGCTCCGCCAGAGAAGGTCCTGCGGTGTCGCGTGCTCAGGAAGGCGAACGGCGACCCGCTGGCCCAAGCAGGATCATTGCCGAAAGGGTGCTGCATGACACGGGTTATGACGGTCGTGGGAACGCGACCCGAGATCATCAGGTTGTCGCGGATCATCGAGCGGCTCGACCAGACCGTAGATCACGTACTCGTGCACACCGGGCAGAACTGGGATCCCGCGCTGTCCGATGTGTTCTTCCAAGAGATGAAGGTGCGCCAGCCCGACCGTTTCCTTCAGGTGGACACCCAGTCGCTGGGTCACGTCCTAGGTGCGGTCCTGGTCGGCACCGAACAGGCGATCACCGAGCTCCGACCGGACGCTCTCCTGGTGCTCGGCGACACCAACAGTGCCATTGCCGCCCTGATGGCCCGCCGGATGCGGGTGCCGGTTTACCACATGGAGGCAGGGAATCGCTGCTTCGACCTCAACGTGCCCGAGGAAACCAATCGCAGGCTCGTGGACCACGTGGCTGACTTCAACCTGGTCTACTCCGAGCACGCTCGCCGCAACCTGCTGGCCGAGGGGCTGCATCCCCGTCGTATCCTGCACACCGGATCGCCAATGCGCGAGGTGCTGGACCACTACCGGCCCGAAATCGAGCGGTCGACGGTGCTGCGTCAGCTTGAGATCGCGCCCGGTCGATACTTTGTGGTGAGCGCGCACCGCGAGGAGAACGTGGATCATCCCGAGCGGCTGCGGCGGCTGCTGGACTGTCTGCGAGCGGTCCGGGACCGTTGGGGCTTGCCGCTGCTGGTCTCCACCCACCCCCGGACCCGCAAGCGGCTGGAAGGCCTCGCCATAAACGACGCGGTTCTCGACGGGATCGCCTTCCACGAGCCGTTCGGCTTCTTCGACTACGTCACATTGCAGCGGCACGCCCGTTGCACATTGTCCGACAGCGGCACCGTGAGCGAGGAAGCGACGATCCTCGGCTTCCCGGCGGTGACACTGCGAGAATCGATCGAACGGCCGGAAGCTTTGGACGTCGGCGGCATCGTCATGACGGGGCTCGATCCTCAGTCCGTGCTGGAATCGGTCGGCGTCATGGTCAAGCAGGCCACCGCCGGCGCCGTTCCGTGCCCGAGTGACTACCGGGTGCCCGACACGTCGCGAAGGGTCGTCGATTTCATTCTGTCAACCGTGCGTCGACACCACGACTGGGCGGGCATTCGGCGCTGACCCGGTTGCCGCCTGGCCGCGCCTATCGTGCCGGTACCCCTTTGACGGTCGTCGCGCCCGCAACGTCGCGGGTTACGCATGCTCCCGCGCCGACGGGGGCGTCCTGTCCCACCGTGAGCCCTTCGAGCACCGCTGCGGTCGTACCAATCATCACGCCCGACTCGATCCGGCAGTAGCCATAAACCGCAGCCAACGGATTCACCGAAACATAGTCTCCCAGCACGAAGTCGTGCCCGACCGTGCCGTTCTGGTTGAGATGTACGTGCCGGCCGAGGACCCATTGGTCGTCAACCGTGCCCCGCCGAGGGCTATCAGCCCTTCCTCGAAGACGCAGTCAGGGCCGATCTCGGCAGCGGGATGCACGATCGTCGCGGCTGGCAGCCTGTACGGCTGGACGGCGAGATCCATCTCCCGCCGCCTGCGCGGGCCGCCCACCCCCAGAGCGACGTGGGTGGTGGGCGGCTGCCCGGCCAACCACCGTGATGGCCGAGGAACGGCACGTCGAGCCGCTGGACCAGCTTGGGCTCGACTCGGTGGGATAGTCGTCGGCAAACCCGAGGAACCACCAAATGGGTGCACCTGAGGCGTGCGCGTGACAGCCCGGATGATGCCGAAGACTTTTCGGCCCATGCCTCCGGTCCCCACGATCACCACAATCCGTCGTCACGTGCGCTCTCCTCTGCGCGTGTCGCCTCGGCGGCTCCCTCGGTCCCCAACAGAACCGATACCCGGACCGCCGAGCCCGCAAGGCCGGTCACCGGGGCATCGGCACCCCCGCCGAGTCGTGGACGATGGGTGCGGCCGGCTGGGCGCAGAGCAGGGCGAGCTGCTCGACGACCTTCGCCGGGTCGTCGAACGGGTCGATCCCACTGGCCTCCATCGGGTCGAGCGCCGGCACGGCTACATGTGACACCAGGGGGTGGAACGGCCGAGTGTCGATCTCGCCGGTGCCGAGCAGGTCCTCGTGCAGCTTCTCCCCCGGCCGCAGGCCGGTATAAACGATGGGCACGGAGCTGGAGGCCTGCTCAGCCATCTGGCGGGCTAGGTCGGCGATGCGGACCGGCTCACCCATGTCCAGCACCAGCGCCTCCCCGTCCCGCCCGATCTCGGCGGCCTGAAGCACCAGGTGGACAGCCTCCTGAACGGTCATCAGATAGCGGGTGACCTCGGGGTGGGTGACGGTCAGCGGCTTTCCGTCCTCGATCTGCCGCTGGAAGGCCGTGACAACCGAGCCGCGGCTGCTCAGCACGTTGCCGAACCGGACGCTGAGGAAGGTCCCCGGGAGGCGAGACGCGGCGTGTGCGGTCAGTCGCTCGGTGATCCGCTTCGAGTAGCCGAGGACGCTGATCGGGTCGGCCGCCTTGTCGGTGGAGATGTTGACGAACTTTGCCACGTCCTGGCAGGCGTCCAGCACCGACAGGGTGCCCCAGACGTTCGTCTTGACCGCCTCGCCCGGGTGTCGTTGTAGCAGGGTCAGGTGCTTGAGTGCCGCCGCGTGGAAGATGATTTCTGGGCGGCGCTCCCGGATGATCCGGCGGATTCCCTCATCGTCGCGCAGATCGGCGAGGATTAGCTCAGGGCCGTCGAGCAGGGCCCGTCCGGCGAGCGACATCTGCAGGCTGTGGAGGGCAGACTCGTCTCGGTCTAGCATCATCAGCTCGCCCGGGTCGGCCTTCATCACCTGTCGGCAGAGTTCAGAGCCGATCGAGCCGCCGGCGCCGGTGACGAGGATTCGTCGGCCGGTGAGACTGTTCGTACTCATCGGCAGGTCGGCGACCACCTGGCGGCGGCCCAGCAGGTCGCTGATCTGCACCTCCCGGACGTCGGTGACGGTGATCCGGTGGTCGACCAGTTCCCGCACCGGGGGCAGTACCTTGAACACTGCGCCGGCCTGGAGGGTGGCCTCGCGGATCTGGCGGATCAGCGCGGCATCGGCGTTCGCCACCGCGAAGATGACCGTCGCCGCGCCGGTACGCCGGACGGCGGAGCCGACATCGTGCCGCCCGCCGAGCACCCGCACCCCGCGGATATGCAGGTCGCGCTTGTCCGGATCGTCGTCGAGGGCCCCAACCGGCAGGTACCGACCGCGCGGATCGCCGAGCATGGCGCGCAGCAACTCTTGCCCCGCGTCGCCCATCCCGAACAGCAGCACCGGCGTCGACGAACGGACGTCCGGTCGCATTGAGAGGTCGCGCCGATGCCGGTACGCGAACCGGGCACCGAGCATGAAGAGCAGGGCGAGCGCCCCGCCGACCAACGGGGTGCTCGCCGGCGCCGGCCGGCCATCGGACGACAGCAGGCCGAGCAGCACGATGGCGGCCGTCAGGATAGTGGTGCTCGCGACACCCTGAACCTCCTGGAGGCTGCCCAGCGGATGTCGCCCGGAGTAGATCCGGCGTACCGCCGCCACCGCCACGTGCAGGAACGCCGCGAGCGCGCCGACTGCCGCGGCTCGACCCAGTTGGCCCGGGGGGAGTTGGAACTCGAATCGGGTCCAAGCAGCCGCGATGAAACCGCCGACCCAGCCGGTGGTGTCGGCCGCGAGGAATCCGGCCGTGCGCCGGCGGGCTCTTGCCCGTCGCGCTCGCTGGTCCGTCCGCTCCGTGTGCTCCGTGTCCTGCGGCATGTACTGGCTCCCTGTCCCGTCCTACCACTGCTTCCGCCGCCCGGCAGAAGGAGCTTTTGTGCTCTATATCCTTGTTACATGGTGATCCAGCTGATCTGAGAGTCTTCGGAATATTTGAGACGAATATCCGGTTATCCTGATGGGCTCTCCTTGCATCGGATCGCCCTCGACCACCCGACCAGCCGTGTGGCAATCGCCAGGTTGGGATGTTGTGCCGAAGGGACTGAGCGACCGGCCCTAGGCGCTTCTCGACGCCAACTCGGATCCCGCCGGCGAGTGCATAGACGTCGCCAGCAGGAGCGACGAATCCGGCACCGGGCTCGTCGACGAATTCGGCCGCGTCACGAGCCAGCGCGGCGAGTCATGGAGAACCTTTCTGTTGGGGCGGAGCTACTTCGTCAGATGCCTGGTGGCTTCGTCCGCTCGGCAGGATCGTCCAGACGGCGATCCGCTTGTGTCGCGCGATGTTGAATCGCCCGTTCTCGGTCGCGTGACGGCGTCGACGCCCGGTGGCGATGTGGGCGCCAGCCGGGTGCCCGCCGTTCTCAGCCGCTCCCATGCCTCGGGGCGCAGCGTGGGCGCCAGCCCCTGGTCGGCGAGCCAGCCTGGCGTCTGGCGCTTGCCGAACAGGAGCATGTCCACCCGACGCGCATGCGCATTGGCCTGCAGGCTCGTTCTCCCGTATGTGGTGATGCAACGCGTCGCGTACCAAGCCAGCCGGGGTGAAAGGTGCAGTGGCTCGCGCCCGCCGAGGAGGCGGAGCAGGAGCCCGGTCGTCATGCCGTTGGAGGGTTGAAGCGCGATGGGCGGAACTGGTCCGCTGACGAGTCCGAGATGGACGATCGACGCGACGACATCGTCGATGAGGACCTGGGGCGTCGGCGCGGTGCCGTCCCCGGCGACGCAGCTCATACGGGACTGTGCCAGCCGGATGAGCGCTCTGGTGTTCGGCCGATCCACGTCGTGGACCCAGGTCGCCCGGTAGATGACCGTTTCGATGCAGTCCTCGCGCTGAAGCAGGCGCTCGCCGATCGCCTTGGAGCGTGAGTACGGAGAGAAGGGCATCGTCCGTGCGGTCTCGTCGAGTGCCATCGGTCCCTGAGCTGCGGCAGAACTGACGTGAACCAGCCGCTTCGCGTCGACGCGAGCGCTGGCTCGGGCAACCAGGGTCGGCAGCAGTGCGTTTGCCCCGTACAGCCCGGCACTGTTCGGGGCGGACCCGTCCGGCAACCCTGCCGTATTGATCACGACTTGCGCGCCGTCGAGTTGTTGGGCGAGTTCATCGACAACCTCTTCGTAGAGGTCCGCAGGCACCGCCTCGGCTTGGAGCGCCTGGGCGAGCGGCCACGAAACGCGCGGTGCGGCGACGGGCTGGACCTCGACTCCCCGGCCATCCAGTTCGGCGACGACCGCTCGGCCGACGAAGCCGCTGCTGCCGAGCACTGCGATCTTCTTGATCGACGCAGTGCCCGACCCGGCCAGGTCACCGGCTCGTGGGGTTGACAGTTCTGGCATGGATCGTCCTTCCTTCTGGCAGGGGCCGGGGCCGGCGAGCGGTGAGCCACCCGGGGGCAGCGAGATATGCGGCGAGGATGGCGAGGGCCGTGGCATCGAGTGCGGCACGGGCGAGTGGCACGCTGGCGGACGCCGCCACCAGACAGCCAGCCACGACCACCGCGACGACGGCGGTCGTCACGGTGACCCGCTGATGTGACCAACCGCCGTCGGTCAGCCGCTGGTAGGCATGGTTCCGGTGTGGGCGATACCAGGCTTCGCCTTTACGGATGCGGCACAGCAGCGTCCAGCCTGTGTCGGCGAGGTAGAGGGCGAGTGGTGCAACGGCTGCCTCCGGCGGGGTGCCGCGCACGATCGCGTACGCGGCGATCGCGCCGAGCGCGGCGCCGAGGGCGTACGACCCGACATCACCGAGGAAGATTCTGGCGACCCAGGCGTTCCATGGGAGGAATGTCAGGGATGCGGCGGCGATCAGACTGCCGGCCGCGGTCAGCAGCGGAAGGTCTTCCAGCACTCCGAGCACGGCATACACCGCGCCGCCGAGGATCGCGTGTACGGCGGAGATGCCGTTGACGCCGTCCATGAAGTTGAAAGCGTTCACGTACGCGGTCAGCCACGCCGCCAGGGCGAGAACCAGGGCGAGACGGATGTACGACGACTGCCCGCCGGGCACCAGCGCCAGGCCCGTGGCCACGCCAGCGAGCGACTGCAGAAGCAGTCGGAGCCGGACGGGGGTTCCCCGGACGTCCTCCAGAAGCCCGATCGCTGCGAAGAACAGCAGCGGCACGGCGATCGACCGTGCGTGCTCGTTCAGGAGAAGTGCGATCCCGGCCGCCGCCGCAACCGCGACGCCGCCGCCGCGGGGGATCGGTGTGCTGTGTGAGGACCGTTCCGAAGGTATGTCGAGAACTGCGGCGGCTGTCAGCAGTCGAAGGATCAGTGGCTGCAGCAGGGCGCCAACGACGAGCGCGAGCAGGATTCCACTTGCGAGCGGAAGGCTCAGCATGGCGTGCTTCCGAACGGGATGCGGCAGGCGTGCATCGCACCGACAGCTGCCTGTTTTGACGCCATGCGACCGGATGGATGCTGAGAGTCACCGTGAATGCGTAGGAGATTCACCACTTGAGCCTTCGGATTGAACCGGTCATAAGGGGATAAATCAATTGTAGGAGGTCGCTCCTATGGACAAACGACCTTTACCTGCATTCGGTGTGCGTACGCTGCCGAATCTGCCCGCGAAGTTGGGCAGCCTGATCTTGATGACCGCGGTGCCGGCCGCGGCGAACGTTGCGGTCGCCGCCGCCTACGGGGTGTGGGACGAGGCGGCCGGGTCAGCCCTTCAGCTGGTGATCAACCTCTGCGCGATCGTCCTGGCCGGGCTGCTCACCCTCGCGGTGCAGCAGCTGTGGTGGTGGAACCTGGCCCGCCGGTCCCGTCGTCCAGCAGCCGGTTGAGCAACGTTCGCAACGGGATCGACTCGCCGTCGCGGCCCCCCGCCCCGACGATCAACGGCGCCGGGCTGGGTTGCGGATCGACGCCGAACAGCCGCGCCCGCACGCCGCCCGGCACCGTCAGCAGGTGGAACCGGCCGGCCACGTCCACCGCCCGGGTTTCGGCCCGGTCGACGTACCAGCCGGTCAGCCGGGTCCGGTAGCGGCCGCGCCCGTCGTAGCCCCGGGCGACCAGCCGGGTGGTGGGCAGCCCTCGCCGGGTCGCCTCGGCCACGAACCAGGCCACCAGCTTGGCCGCCTCGGCCTGCTCGGCGGCCCGCCGCCGCGCGTCCGCGTCGGCGTGCGCCCGCACCGCCTGTCGCTGCCGCTCCCGCCACTCCCGGCCGTCCCGCTCACTCACGACGCCGACGGTACGCCCGCGAGCGCGTCGCGGCTCAGTCGAGTACGGCCCGCAGGGTGTGCCGGGCGATGTCGGCCATCACCGGGTTGGTCTCGACGTAGTACGGCAGCGCGTTGATCGCCTGCATCAGGGCCCAGCCGCGCCCCCGCTCCCACCTGGCGTCGTCCACGCCGAGCGCCCGCCGGTACGTCTCCCGCGACCCGGCGTCGAGCAGGTTCCACGCGGGCATCAGGTCCACCGCCGGATCGCCGACGCCGACCGTGCCGAGGTCGATGACCGCGGCCAGCCGGCCGCCGCGAACCAGCAGGTTGCCCGGCATCAGGTCAGCGTGGATCCACACGTCGCGATCGTCGCGCCGGGGAGCCTCCCGGCAGCGGTCCCACACGGCCGCGAGCCGGGCGGTGTCGGTCAGCTGGGTGCTGTCGGCGAGGGACGACCGCACGCCGGCGTCCTGGGCGGCCAACGGACCGCCTCGGCCGAACCCGGGCCACGCGCGACCGCCGGTGTCGACGCCGTGCAGCGCGGCGACGACGCCGGCCAGGTCGCGGGCGAAGGCGTCCAGGTCGTCGATCCGGTCGGGCCGCGCCGGCTCGCCGGGGATCCAGCGGTACGCCGTCCACGGCCCGGGATACCCCTCGCCCGACTCGCCGAGGCCGAGCGGTTCGGGCACCGCGATCGGCAGGTGCGCGGCGAGCAGCCGCGCGTACTCCTGCTCCTGCCGCAGCTCGGCACGCAACTCGGGGTCCGCGGTGGGCTGCAGTGGGAACCGCAGGACGACCTCCGGGCCGAGCCGGAAGAGGGCGTTCACCGTGCCGGACGACGGGAGCGGGCGGACCGGAAGGGCCCGCCACTCGGGAAACTGCTCGGCCACCAACGCGGCGACCACGTCCGCGGTGACGTCGACCTGGTCGGTATGCATCCTCACCACGAGATCATCACCCCGAACCCCACTGCCAGGCGATCCGATTTCCGCGCCCGCGTCGCGCGCCCGCGCCCCGCGCTCCCGCCTCAGACGCTCGTGTCCCGGCGCTTTCAATTCGGGCTGGCCCCTCTCCAGGCGATCCCCGCCTGTGGCGGCCCGACCCTCAGCCGCCTGACCGCGGGCGGCGGCCTCACCCCAACGCGGGCCCGATCTCCACCTGACCTCGTTCGCTGGCCGCCCAGGTCCCGAAGCCCGTCCTGACCTGCCCCAGATCTTCAAGCGCGCTGCGAGCGACCGCAGATCTTGGACAGTTTCCGTTCCGACCTGACGGAAACTGTCCAAGATCTGCACGTCGGGCCCCTGGCGGGCCTGTCTCATGGGGCAGCTCGACAGCATTCGGGTGAGGGAATGGCCGGGCGGTCACCGCGGGTGGCACGGTGTCTGCCGTCCGGGATGGCCGCCTAAACCTGGCGGGCATCCCGGACGGCGTCGCGGTGGGCGTGTCGCCGCGCCTGGTTGGTCAGGCCAGTCCAGCGCGGCGCAGCGCCTCGGCCATCGCGTCGTTGGCCGGCGCGGGCGCGCCGCCGCCCCGCCCCTGCCGCTGCTGACCGCCGCGTCCGGCCTGCGAACCGCGCTGGTCGGGGCCGCCGCGTCCGCCCTGGGAACCGCGCTGGTCGGGGCCGCCGCGTCCGCCCTGGGAACCGCGCTGGTCGGGGCCGCCGCGTCCGCCCTGCGAACCGCGCTGGTCGGGGCCGCCGCGTCCGCCCTGCGAACCGCGCTGCTCGGGGCCCCCGCGTCCGCCCTGCGAACCGCGCTGGGCCGGGCCGCCTCGTCCGTCCTGACCGGTCCGGCCGGGGCGGGCACCCTGCCCGTCCCGTGCGCCGTCGGGCGCTGCGCCCGGCTCGTCGTCGAGGCGTAGGGTCAGCGAGATCCGCTTGCGGGGTACGTCAACGTCGAGCACCCGGACCTTGACCACGTCGCCGGACTTGACCACCTCGCGGGGGTCCTTCACGAAGGTCCGGGACATGGCCGAGACGTGCACGAGGCCGTCCTGGTGCACCCCGACGTCCACGAACGCGCCGAACGCGGCCACGTTGGTGACCACGCCCTCCAGCACCATCCCAGGCGTCAGGTCGCCGATCTTCTCCACGCCCTCCACGAAGGTGGCGGTGCGGAACTCCGGCCGAGGGTCGCGCCCCGGCTTCTCCAGCTCGGCGAGGATGTCGGTGACGGTGGGCAGGCCGAACCGGTCGTCGACGAAGTCGGTCGCCCGCAGCCCGCGCAGGATCCCACTCTTACCGATCACCGAGCGCAGGTCCTGGCCGGTGCTGGAGAGGATCCGGCGCACCACCGGGTACGCCTCGGGGTGCACGCTGGAGGAGTCCAACGGGTCGTCACCGTCGGGGATGCGCAGGAAGCCGGCGCACTGCTCGAACGCCTTGGGCCCGAGCCGGGCCACCTTCTTCAGCTCGGTACGCGACCGGAACGGCCCGTTGGCGTCGCGGTGCAGCACGATGTTCTCGGCCAGCCCCGCGCCGATGCCGGAGACCCGGGTCAGCAGTGGCGCGGAGGCGGTGTTGACGTCCACCCCGACCGCGTTGACGCAGTCCTCCACGACCGCGTCCAGCGACCGGGACAGCTTCACCTCGGACAGGTCGTGCTGGTACTGGCCCACCCCGATCGACCGTGGGTCGATCTTGACCAGCTCGGCGAGCGGGTCCTGGAGCCGGCGGGCGATGGACACCGCGCCGCGCAGCGACACGTCCATCCCGGGCAGCTCCTGGGAGGCGTACGCGGAGGCCGAGTAGACCGACGCGCCGGCCTCGGAGACCACCACCTTCGTCAGGTTGAGCTGCGGGTGCCTCTTGATCAGGTCACCGGCCAGCTTGTCGGTCTCCCGGGAGGCGGTGCCGTTGCCGATCGCCACCAGCTCGACGCCGTGCGCGCCGGCCAGCCGGGCGAGGGTCTCGATCGACGCGTCCCACTGCCGGCGCGGCTCGTGCGGGTAGATGGTGTCGGTGGCGACCACCTTGCCGGTGGCGTCCACCACGGCCACCTTGACGCCGGTACGCAGGCCCGGGTCCAGCCCCATCGTTGGGCGGGTGCCGGCGGGCGCGGCGAGCAGCAGGTCCCGCAGGTTCATGGCGAAGACGCGTACCGCCTCCTCCTCGGCGGCCTGCCACAGCCGCATCCGCAGGTCCGCGCCGAGGTGGATGAGGATCCGGGTGCGCCACGCCCAGCGGACCGTGTCGGCGAGCCAGCGGTCGGCCGGGCGGCCGGCGTCGGACACACCGAACCGGCCGGCGATCACCGCCTCGTACCGGCTCGGGCCGGTCGGCGCGGCGTCCGCCTCGCCGGCCTCCTCCGGCTCCATGGTCAGGTCGAGCACGCCCTCCTTCTCGCCCCGGAACATGGCCAGGATCCGGTGCGAGGGCAGCTTCGGGTACGGCTCGGAGAAGTCGAAGTAGTCGGCGAACTTGGCGCCGGCCGTCTCCTGCCCCTCGCGTACCCGGGACACCAGCCGGCCCCGCGACCACATCTGCTCGCGCAGCGTGCCGATCAGGTCGGCGTCCTCCGCGAAGGTCTCGATCAGGATCGCCCGCGCGCCCTCCAGCGCGGCGGCGGCGTCGGCGACGCCCTTCTCCGCGTCGACGAACCCGGCGGCGGTGGCCCGCGGGTCCTGGGTGGGGTCGGCCAGCAGCGTCTCGGCCAACGGCGCCAGCCCGGCCTCGCGGGCGATCTGCGCCCGGGTCCGCCGCTTCGGCTTGTACGGCAGGTAGATGTCCTCCAGCCGGGACTTCGAGTCGGCGGCCATGATCTGCGCTTCCAGGGCCTCGTCCAGCTTGCCCTGGCCGCGGATCGACTCCAGGACCGCGGCCCGCCGCTCGTCCAGCTCGCGCAGGTAGCGCAGCCGCTCCTCCAGGGTGCGCAGCTGGGTGTCGTCGAGCAGGCCGGTGGCCTCCTTGCGGTAGCGGGCGATGAACGGCACGGTGGCGCCGCCGTCGAGCAGCTCCACGGCCGCCCGCACCTGACGCTCGGCCACGCCGAGCTCGTCGGCGATCCGCTGATGAACAGACTGGGTCACGATCTCGATCCGCCTTCGACTCGATCCGCCTTCAAAGAGCGGGTACCGCCTGCATTGTGCCGGGCGGTCCCGGCCGTTGTCGCCGCGCCCGGCCGGGGTGACCCGGCGGCGGCCCCGCCGCGCCTGCGCTAGCGTGGCGATCATGGAAACAGCTGCGGAGCCGCGCGCCCGGCGGCTCTTCGGCGGCAGCGCCCGGGCCCTCGGCGACCTCACGGCCAACCCGTTCCGCGCCGACCGGGACCGGATCGTCGGCTCGCCGTTCTTCGCCCGGCTCGGAGGCGTCACCCAGGTGATCAGCCCGGTCGGCTCCGGCCTGCTGGTGCACAACCGGCTCACCCACAGCCTGAAGGTCGCCCAGGTGGCCCGGGCGATCGCCGAGCGGCTGACGGCCGACGAGCGGTGGCGTGACGTGCTGGACAAGCTCGGCGGCTGCGACCCGGACGTCGTGGAGGCCGCGGCGCTCGCCCACGACCTGGGCCACCCGCCGTTCGGGCACCTGGGGGAGCGGGTGCTGGACCGGCTGGCCCGGCAGCGCCTCGGCCTCAGCGACGGCTTCGAGGGCAACGCCCAGTCGTACCGGATCGTCACCAGCACCGAGATCCGGGGCGCGGCCACCACCGGGCTGGACCTGACCGCCGCGGTCCGCGCGGCGATGCTGAAGTACCCGTGGACCCGGCTGGACCACCCCGACCCGCACCCCCGCCTGCTGGACCCGCCCCGCGGCGGC
>NZ_RCVJ01000077.1 GCF_003667505.1 Micromonospora sp. BL4 | reverse complement strand
AAAGGAATCCCAACCAGCCAGACATAAAGCCCGACCAGTCCGGGGTATAAATCATAATTGGCACTGGCTTATCAAGCACCCTGTTGAGTTCTCAAAGAACAACCACACACCGATCAAAAGCCCCACCCAGTGGGGCCCCGTTTCGGGGCAACCGCTCAAACCTACTTGGTCGAACTTTCGTTGTCAACCTCGTGTCCGAGGTGATCAACTTGGTTCGTCCTGATCCACGATGACGCACGCCGTACCCGGCGGTCGTTACTGTCGTGGGAAGCCGCAGACCGGCCGATCACCGCTTCGCGGCTCTCCGCCCGGCTCCTGCCGGCTTCAGAACTCTACCCGGTCGGCTTCGCTTCCGCAACCCCGTGTCCGGGGTGGTCCGCACCGCCCGATCCTCAGTCTCGCTCGGCGTTCCCGCCACGAGCCTGGCGCCCGTTCTCGGCCGGTTTGTCCGGCCTCCCCCGTGCAGAGAGAAAGTTACGCGGACGGCCCCGAGAAGGCAAATCAGGGTTCATCACTGGTTCGGTCGAACGGGATGGCAGCGGGCCCGCGTAGCCCGCGACGCGAGACGCGCCGGCGTGCCAGAGTGTCAGGCATGGATGAGCCCAGGCTCGGCGTCACGGTGCACGCCGAGGAGGCGCTGCTCGGCCTCCTCCTGCCGTTCTGGCAGTTGGTGATCGGCGCCGTCGTGCTGGTCGTCCTGGTGCTCTCGGTGGGACGGCTGGCCCGGCGGGGCCGATCCCGGATGACCACCGCCCTGCTGGTGACCGCCGCGGTCATCGCCGGCTTCACGGTGCTCGGCGTGCTGCTTCAGGGGTGAGGGCTCAGAGCCGGCGGTTGGCCAGGCTGGGCAGCTCCGCCCGGATCTGGGCGAGCCGGTCGAGGTCCAGGTCGACGACGGACACCCCCGGCCCGTCCGGCACCTGGGTCAGGATCGTCCCCCACGGGTCGACCACCATGCTGCGTCCGAAACAGGTGCGGCCGGGCTCGTGGTCGCCGGTCTGACCGGCGGCCGCGACGAAGCACTGGTTCTCGATCGCCCGCGCCCGCAGCAGAACCTCCCAATGGTCCCGGCCGGTGTGCAGCATGAACGCCGCCGGGACCACGAGCAGCTGGGCGCCCCCCTCGGTGGCCAGGCGCCGGTACAGCTCCGGGAAGCGCAGGTCGTAACAGATCGACAGGCCCACCCGGAGCCCCTCGACGTCGACCACCACCGGCTGGACGCCAGCCGCGACGCTCGCCGACTCCAGGTAGGAGACCCGACCGGGGATCTCCACGTCGTACAGGTGAATCTTGCGGTAGCTCGCGGCCAGGCTGCCGGACCGGTCGAAGACCAGCGACGTGTTCCAGGTGTGCTCCGGGTCGGGGCCGGCCTCATGGAACGACCCGGCCACCAGCCAGATGCCGAGTCGCCGGGCGATCCCGGCGAAGAAGCTGCCCACCTCGCCGTCCACCGGCTCCGGCTCGGGCAACCCGGCGGCGGGACCGAGGTAGTCGACGTACTCCGGCAGGACGGCGAGATCCGCGCCGCCGACGGCGGCGCGTTCCAGCAGGACCTCCGCGGCCGCCAGGTTGGCCTTACGGTCGTCCCGGGCGTTCAGCTGGCAGACGGCGACGCGCATGAGCCCAAGGGTACGGCCGAAAGGACCGCACGGGCAGCCTCAGATGCTCGCCGTTCGGCGGCCACCCGGCCACCTGCCGAGCGCCCCCGCGGGACCGGCGAACGCGACCGCGCCGGCCGCGTCAGAACTGAGCGGCCGGCGCGACGAGGACGATCAGGCCGACTTCTCCTCGCGGTCCCGCCGGGCCCGACGGCCGGTGAACTCGCGCGGCACGATGGTGGGGTTGACGTTCTCCAGGACCACCTCGCGGGTGATCAGCACCCGGGCGGCGTCGGGGTTGCTGGGCACCTCGTACATCGCGGAGAGCAGGACCTCCTCGATGATGGCACGCAGGCCACGGGCGCCGGTGCCCCGAAGCATGGCCTGGTCGGCGATCGCCTCCAGCGCCGGCTCGTCGAACTCCAGCTCGACCCCGTCCAGCTCGAAGAGGCGCTGGTACTGCCGGACCAGCGCGTTGCGCGGCTCGGTGAGGATCCGTACCAGGGCGCTCCGGTCCAGGCTGCGCACGTTGGTGATCACCGGCAGCCGGCCCACGAACTCGGGGATCAGCCCGAACTTGAGCATGTCTTCCGGCATGACCTGGCTGAAGATGTCATCGGTCGACCGGTCGGACACCGACCGGAGGCGGGCACCGAAGCCGGTGCCACCCTGCCCGGTGCGGGACTCGATGATCTGGTCGAGACCGGCGAAGGCGCCACCGCAGATGAACAGCACGTTGGTGGTGTCGATCTGGATGAACTCCTGGTGCGGGTGCTTGCGCCCGCCCTGCGGCGGCACGTTGGCCACCGTGCCCTCGAGCATCTTGAGCAGGGCCTGCTGCACGCCCTCGCCGGAGACGTCCCGCGTGATCGACGGATTCTCCGACTTGCGGGCGATCTTGTCGACCTCGTCGATGTAGATGATGCCGGTCTCGGCGCGCTTGATGTCGTAGTCGGCGGCCTGGATCAGCTTGAGGAGGATGTTCTCCACGTCCTCGCCGACGTAACCCGCCTCGGTCAGCGCGGTGGCGTCGGCGATCGCGAACGGGACGTTCAACATCCGGGCGAGGGTCTGCGCCAGGTGGGTCTTGCCGCACCCGGTCGGACCGAGCAGCAGGATGTTGGACTTGGCCAGCTCGACGGCGTCAGTGCCGGAGCCCGGCGCGCCGGCCGCCTCGGCCTGGATCCGCTTGTAGTGGTTGTAGACCGCTACGGCGAGCGCCTTCTTGGCCTGATCCTGCCCGACCACGTAGTTGTCGAGGAACTGGCAGATCTCCATCGGCTTGGGAAGCTCTTCCCACTTCACCTCGCCGGACTCGGCCAGCTCCTCTTCGATGATCTCGTTGCAGAGATCGATGCACTCGTCGCAGATGTAGACCCCGGGGCCCGCGATGAGCTTCTTGACCTGCTTCTGCGACTTGCCGCAGAAGGAGCATTTCAGTAGGTCGCCGCCGTCACCGATCCGTGCCACCTACGTTCTCCCTGCACTCATCGGCCGGAGACCCGGCCCTGACCCTGCGGACGCTGCGCGCCGTCCGGCTCCGTTCACCCCGCCGGCCCAACCGGCGAAGCGGTACGGACCCGACGTTACCCGCTGGCGGGGCATTCTCCGACCCCCAAAACGGGTGTGTCAGAGGTCGGCCGGGAACGGACGCCCGGCCAACCTCTGACCCGGTAGTGCTCAGCTGGCGGCGTTGGCCGCCAGCAGACCCTTCTTGCGGCTGGTCAGGATCGTGTCGACCAGCCCGTACTCCTTGGACTCCTCGGCCGTCATGATCTTGTCACGGTCGATGTCCTTGCGAACCTGCTCGATCGGCCGGTTGCAGTGGCGGGACAGCATGTCCTCCAGCTGCGTCCGCATCCGCAGGATCTCCCGGGCCTGGATCTCGATGTCCGAGCCCTGCCCGTAGCCGCCCTCGGTGGCCGGCTGGTGGATGATGATCCGCGAGTTCGGCAGCGCCATCCGCTTACCCGGAGTGCCCGCCGAGAGCAGCACCGCCGCCGCGCTCGCCGCCTGCCCGAGGCAAACCGTCGAGATGTCCGGACGGACGTACTGCATGGTGTCGTAGATCGCCGTCATCGCGGTGAACGAGCCACCCGGCGAGTTGATGTACATGATGATGTCGCGGTCCGGATCGGTGCCCTCGAGCGTCAGCAGCTGGGCCATCACGTCGTTGGCCGACGCGTCGTCCACCTGGACGCCGAGGAAGATGATCCGGTCCTCGAAGAGCTTGTTGTACGGGTTCGACTCCTTGACCCCGTACGACGTGCGCTCGACGAACGACGGCAGCACGTAACGGTTGTGCACGGCCGCGAACTGGGGCGGCAGGCTCAGATCGGTCATCGTCAGCTCCTCAGCTCAGGGTCCCGGCGCCATCCGGAACCTGAGCGGCTCCGATGATCACCTTGTCGATGAAGCCGTAGTCCATGGCCTCCTGGGCGGTGAACCAACGGTCCCGGTCCGAGTCCGCCTCGATCTGCGACTGGCTCTGGCCGGTGTGGTGCGCGACCCGCTCCTGGAACATCCGCTTCGTGTAGAGCATCTGCTCCGCCTGGATGGCGATGTCGGACGCCGTACCGCCCAGACCACCGGACGGCTGGTGCATCATGATCCGGGCGTGCGGGAGGGCGTAACGCTTGCCCTTGGTGCCCGCGCAGAGCAGCAGCTGACCCATCGAGGCAGCCATGCCCATCGCCACGGTCGACACGTCGTTGTCGATGAACTGCATGGTGTCGTAGATCGCCATGCCGGAGTAGACCGAGCCACCCGGCGAGTTGATCCACAGGTTGATGTCGCGGTCCGGGTCCTCCGCGGCGAGCAGCAGCAGCTGCGCGCAGATGCGGTTGGCGACCTGGTCGGTCACCTCACTGCCCAGGAAGATGATGCGCTCCTTGAGCAACCGGTTGTAGACCGAGTCGTCGAGGTTGCCAATGGAGTCGCCACCGCGCGCGTCAATCGCCCGGAGCGACTTCTTGGGGATGTGCATGTCGGTCATGGCAGCCCTTCGCTCTCCGTACCGTCTTTCCCGACACTAACCGCTGTCCGGCGCGGCAGAGTCCCGGTCGGGGCACTGTTCGCTCTCAGCGCAGCTGCGTCGGGCGTACCCGCGGCGCGGGCTTCCGGGCGTACCTGACGACCTTGGTCGCCGTGCGTACCCCGGAAAAGGATGTGGCCGCCGTCCACCGCACAGCGGCGGACGGCGGCCGCACCCGACGATCAGTGGTCGTGGTTGTGCTCCGCCTCGTTGGCGGCGCGCAGGGCGTCGAGGGTGACCTCGTTGCCGGCCGAGTCCTTGATCGTGATCCGCTCCATGACGGCCGCGAGCGCCTTGCCCCGCCGCACGTCACCGAAGACCGCGCCGGCCGCGCCGGAGCGCACCAGCTGGTCGTAGTACTGCTGCGGGGCCATCCCGGCCCGCTGCGCGCGGTGCACGATCTCGTGGCCGAACTCGTCGTCGGAGACCTGCACGTCCTCGGCGTCGGCCAGGGTGTCCAGCAGCAGCTGCACCTTGACACCCTCGGTCGCCGCCTCGGTCAGCTCGGCGTCGATCTGCTCCTCGGTCTTCTCCTCGGCGGCGAGGTACTCCTCCATGGAGGCGCCGATCCGCTCCAGCTGGTCGACCATCGCCTGCTTGCGGCTGGCCACCTCCTCGCGGACGACGCCCTCCGGCGCCGGCACCTCGGCGGCCTCGACCAGCTGCGCCAGGGCCTTGTCCCGAGCCGCGTAGATCTGCTCGACCTGCTTGCCCTGGGTGACCCGCCCCCGCAGGTCGCCGCGGAGCTCCTCAATCGTGTCGAACTCGCTCGCCATCTGGGCGAACTCGTCGTTCAGCTCCGGCAGCTCCTTCTCCTTGACCGTGCGCACGGTCACCGCCACCTCGGCGTCCCGGCCGGCGAAGTCTCCGCCGACCAGCTGGGTGGTGAAGGTGGTGCTCTCGCCGGCGGCGAGACCGACCACGGCCTCGTCGAGACCCGGCAGGAGCTGCTTGCTGCCCACCTCGTGGGAGATGTTGCTCGCCTGGCCGCCCGGCACGTCCTCGCCGTCGACGGTCGCGTTCAGGTCGATCTGGACGTAGTCGCCCTCGGCGGCGGCCCGCTCGACGGTCTTGAGGGTGGCGAACCGCTCGCGCAGGTTCTTCACCTGCTCGTCGATCTCGCTCTCGTCGATCTGCAGCTCGTCGACGGTCACCTCGATGGTCGACGCGTCGGGCAGGGTGATCTCGGGACGGACGTCCATCTCGGCGGTGAAGTTCAGCGAGTCACCGTCGTTGAACTCGGTGATCTCGACCTCGGGACGCCCCAGCGTCTTCAGGTCGTGCTCGCGTACCGCGGCGAGGATGTTGTCCGGGATGGCGTCCTGGACCGCCTCGTTGAGGACGGTGCCCCTGCCCACCCGCTGGTCGATCACCGCGGTCGGCACCTTGCCCCGGCGGAAGCCGGGAACCTGGACCTGCGAACCGATCTCCCGGTACGCCTTCTTGAGGCTCGGCTCGAGCTCGACGAACGGCACCTCGATGGCGAGCCGCACGCGCGTCGGGCTCAGAGTCTCGACGGTGCTCTTCACAGGCGTACTCCTTGACGGATCTCAGTTGAGTCTGGGCGTGATTCAGCCCATCGAGTGTAGGTGAGCCGGCCTGACGCTCCGGCAGCGCCCGGGGACCGCGCGGAAAACTCGGCGGCACCCGGGGCGGCCCGGCCGCGGACGACAGTCGGGGTGGCGGGATTTGAACCCACGGCCCCTCGCTCCCAAAGCGAGTGCGCTACCAAGCTGCGCCACACCCCGTGGCGACGTGCAGTCTATGCCGTCGGCGCACTCCGGACGTGTCGGGGCCACCTCTCACGGACACATTCCCCAAAACCCCCCTCCGCTCCCCCGCTACGGCCCGGCCCGCGGCCGGCGTGGCCCGGGAGGGCCGCGCCGGACGCAAGATCCGCGCAACTTCGGGGAAAGTGTTGCCTCCCGGCGCGCTGAGGCCACTACATCCCTGAAGTTGCGCGGATCTTGGCGCGGCCCGCGCGGATCTTGGCGCGGGCGGCGCGGCGGTGACGCGGCGCACGGGCGGCGCCACGCGCGGCGGCGTCCGGTGGTGGCGGCTGCGCGGGCGACACGGAGATTGGGTACGCTGTCGGCTGCGTCCCGCTGTGGCGGGGTGCGCGCGGGCGTAGCTCAATGGTAGAGCTTCAGTCTTCCAAACTGACGGTGCGGGTTCGATTCCCGTCGCCCGCTCCAACGGTCTCGGTCCCACGTCAGAGGCTGCGTCCCAACCCTGGGCCCGTCGGCCATTCGCCCGCTCTGATCTTGCGGGCCATCCGTGGGCCACTACGCCTCGCTCCGGCGCTCACCACTACGAGCGCCCTACCGCTTCCCGACACGTTCGGCCGCGTCCTCGAAGACCAGCAGATGAGGGGGCTTGCCCGGATACCGGGGGATCTCGACGGGCAGGCCCGGCCGCAGCACCGGGGCGAGGGCGTCGAAGACGCGCGTCACGGCATCGTCGTGAAACTCCTCGAACCGCTCCGTGGCCTGAAGCCACAGTGCGCCACCGGCCACGACGTCCACCCGGCGGAATGCACCTGTCTCCGTCATCGCCATCTGGCCGCCGAGCTGCGCCGCCAACTCCTTCGGGGCGATCGTCAACCACGAGTATCCCCGCAGGTACCGCCGGCACTCGTTAACCGTGTGCCTGGGCTCACGCTGCTCCGGAGGGTAGTTCCGGGCCGGCAGGCGGTCCTCCAGCGTTGTCGCGCCGGGTCCGTGGCCATAGGAGATGTGGCCGAACCCCGGATCCCACTTCTCCGCGTAAGCGCGAAGCGTCTTTAGCCACTCCTGCTGCAACCTAAGGCTCTCGGCCGATCCGTCGAGCCGCTCGTCACTTTCCAGCACCGACAGCCGAAGCCATTGAGGCGAGACCGGATGGCGGCGAACAACGAGCGACAGAAGCCGCTTGCCCCGGTGCCCCATCTCGTCGAAGACGCCGATTTCAAGGATCGCCATCTCCGGAAGGTCGCCTAGTTCCTTTCTCAGCCAGGCGAGCCCAGAAGCGGAGCAGTTACGCTCGGCCGTCTTCGCAGGTGCGGTGATCCCCCCGCGCGATATCGCCAGCACGCCGAAGAGGGAACCCGGCTCCCCCGGTCCCTTCGTAACACGGGCGGGGAGGGGTGCAAGCTCGTGCCGCTCGTCGGGCAGCAACCGCGCCGACAACCCCTCCAGCCACTCGTACGCCACCTCACTCAGGTCGCCAGCCGATCCGTCCACGTTCAGCTGGAGATCTACCGGTAGTGGAGTCACGCCTATCACCATTCTTCGAAGCCGAAGCCGAAGCCGCAGCCGCGGTCGATGGGCGAGCAGACTACTGGTTGCCGCTGACAGCTGCGCCGGCCGTCCTTGCGGCGGCCTGCCGGGCGGTCCGCCGATCCATAGCCGAGGCGATTCCGCGGTCCCGTTCGCTGGTGGCGTGCTGGTAGATCAACGAGGCAACAGGCGACAGGCGACATCCTCGTCCTCAGCGGTCCGGAGCGGCACCCGTATCCGGCACTTACCGATCATCTCTTGACAGCTGTCGATCTATGGACTGGTGTAAGCACCAGACCCATTGACGTCCGTCAGGAGGGCACATGATCGTCCGACGACGGTGGACAGCTGCCGCCACCACAGCGATCCTGGTCAGCGCGGTGCTGTCCCATCCCGGTCCGGGCACAGCGGCACCCGCCGCTCCGGCCGCACCGATCACCCTGAGCGCCTCCGAGACCGCCCTGGTCCGGATGCAGCTACGCGATCAGGCTCAGCTCGACCGTCTGGTCGCGACCGGCGCCGATCTGGCCAACCGACCCCGGGCCCGGGACGGGCGGATCCTCGCCGACCTGGTGCTGACCGGCACCCAACTCGCCGACCTGACCGCGCAGGGCGCGACCGCCGTGCAGATCGTGCAGCGGGCCGGGGACGGCGAGCGGCACTACGTCGAGAGCGTCCGCGCGGCTCAGGCCCGCACCGCCGCCGGGCTGCGCGCTCCCGCCGCAGGGAAACGGTCCACGGCCGCCGCCGCGGCCGTGGACACCCTCCAGGTGCAGCAGGCGTACTGGTGGACCACGAGCGGGCAGACGTTCCTGCAGGCCCAGGTGGCCACCACCGCCACCGACGACCCGGACGTGGAGATCACCGTCAGCTGGCGGACGGCCGACGGTGCCACCGGGTCCTTCCCGCTGTCCCGGTTCGAGGACTCCGGCGAGTACCAGTACCACTACGCGCTTCCCCAGCCGGTGCCGAACCGACCGGTCCAGCTGACCGCCACCTCCAGCCTCGGCGGCGTCAGCCGGGCGGTCACGCCGGCCCTCTGGCCGAACGCCACCCCGCCGCCGCTGCCGGCCGGATACCAGAAGGACTTCATCGACGCGTACCTGACGCCGGTGGACATCCAGGCGCGGATCAAGCGGCTGGCCCGGCAGTACCGGGACCTGGTCGACGTCATCGACCTGCCGAACCGCACCCAGGGGTACCGGCGCAACGCGGTCGCGTACCTGGGCGACCCGGCGGTGGCCGCCGTGGTGGTCGAGTCGGTCCGCTTCGGTGACCAGGGCATGAACGGTGTGCAGGTGCGGACGGTCGACCCGGGCCGGCGGAACCGGCCGCTGACCGTCGCCTACCGCGACCGCGTCCTCACGATCTCGCTCGCCACCGACACCGCCGGCAAGACGGTGAGCACCACCGACGATGTCGCGGCGGCGATCAACGCCCGCCAACCGAACCGGTTCCGGGCCACCGTCGAGGACGGCTCGGCCGGCCTGCCGATGCCCGTCGCCGGCCCGGCCCGGCTCGACGACGGGCTCCAGGGCACCGAGGTGCCGGCGAAGCCGTGGACGGTCCAGGCGCTGCGCCTCGGCGTGCACCGGGACGGCTCCCGGATCGGGGTGCTGGCGTACTCCCAGGAGCACGCCCGCGAGTGGGCGACGCCGCTGGTCACGCTGGAGTTCGCCGAGCGGATGTTGGCCAACGCCCGCACCGATCCGGCCACCCGCGAGCTGCTGGAGCAGGTCGACGTGTTCGTCATTCCGACGGTGAACCCGGATGGCGCGAACTACTCGTTCAACGACTACAACTTCCAGCGCAAGAACCTGGTCAACCACTGCACCGGGCCGGCCCGGGACCCGCGCAACCGCACCTCTTGGGGCGTCGACCTGAACCGGAACTACACCGTCGGGTCCTACTTCGACGGGTACGTGGGCGCCAGCGCCAACTGCCTGTCGGGCAACTACGCGGGCACCGCGGAGCTGTCCGAGGCGGAGAGCCGCAACGTCATCGCGCTCGCCGAGGCCCACCCGAACATCAAGTTCGCGATGAACGTGCACTCCTACGGCGGGTACTTCATGTGGCCGCCGGGGGCGTACAAGGCCGACGGGCGGATCACCCTGCCCCGGCCGTCGATCGACGAGTCGAAGATGTTCCTGGACAGCGCGCGGCGCATCGTCGGCGCCATCGCGCAGGAGCGGGGCACGGTCACCTGGCCGTCGCAGACCGGTCCCGTCGCCGACGTGCTTTACTCGGCCGCCGGCAACTCCGCCGACCAGCTCTACTACGAGCTGGGCATCTTCGCCTGGGACTTCGAGGTCGGCAACGACCGGTGGAACGCGACCACCGGCGAGTGGGAGGGCGTCGGCTTCCAGCCGCCGTTCGACGAGGCACACGGCGAGTCCCAGGAGTACGCCGGTGGCCTGGTCGAGATGGTCCGGGTGGCGCGGGACTACGCGGCCGCCCAGTCCGACGCCGGATGACCGTCCGGCGGTGCCGCGCCCGGGTCACGGGCGCGGCACCGCCAGCCGGGCCGACCGCCAGCCGGGCCGACCGCCAGCCGGGCCGACCGCCAGCCGGGGACAACGCTTCCGGCCCGGCCGGCACCGGACGGGCGACCGCCCGAGGCCTCTCACCCGTGGGCGACGGAGACATTTCGCCCGTTTCCGGTCGGTGGCCACCGGGTAGGGGCTTGTACATGGACACGAACAGCACCGCACACCTGACCGGCGGCCCCCGCGACGGCAGCACCCACGACACCGGCGGCGACGCCCTCGTCGAGGTGGAGATCGACGGCATGATGCACCGCTACATCAAGACCACCAAGCAGCACGACGACGGCCGACCGGTCTACAACTACGACGGGATGGTCGCCCCGGACGGCGGCGAGCCCGGCGTCGAGGATCCGGCCGCCCGGGTCGCCTCGCCGCGTGCCGACGCCGAGGGGCACGGCGGCACCCACTGACCGCCGCACGGTCGGGTCGAGCGGGTCCCGCCGTCACGTCAGTCGGATCGGCCGGCCACGGATGAACCGTGGCCGGCCGGGTAAGCAGCGGCCCTGCCTGGTGGGGAGACGACCGGCGTCGCGGGGTGCCGCGACCGGACGCGCGGGCGGGCGGCGTTCGCGCCGGCCCGCCCGGGCGTGCCCGGATCAGTTCGAAGTGATCCAGTTCCAGGCCGAGACGACCCACTCGGTCTGCTGGAGCCACGCCACGCCAAGGCCGGCGAGGAACACCGCGGTCGCCAGGTGCGCCCCCCGCGCGCTGCGCCGAACCCGCCCGAGCTGGCGCTCCAGCACCACCCTGCCGACCAGCCGGGCCAGCGCGAACAGACCGATCGCCACCAGCAGGCTGAGCACCAGCACCAGCAGCGGGCCGGTCAGGTCGCCCTGACCGGAGAGCGCCCAGATCCCCCAGCACACGAAGGCGAAGAGCCCGGCCGCGGCGCTCCACTCGCCGCCGCGACGCAGCTGCGCCAGACGCCAGCTCAGCGGGCGGCGCGGCTCCGTTCCGCCCGGCCAGCCGGTGCCGGTCGGGGCGTGCTCGACGGTCGGGAACGGCTCGGTCCGTGGGGTACGCGGCTCACCCACCGGCGCCACGCCCCGGCGGAAACCGTCCCGCTGCGGCGGCACCCCGACGCCGGCCTGCGGTGGCACCTCCACGGTCCGCTCCGCCCACGGCTGCGTCTGGTCTGCCATCTCGTCCTCCCCCTGACCGGCGACACCACCGCCGCCTGAATCCGAGGGTAGCCACCCGGCAAATCGGTCGCTGAGCCCGTCCGACGCGGCCCGGGACGACGGTGCCGAATCCCACACCGGACGAGGTACGGTCGGCTGATGGGCGACCCGGACCGACGACGACGGCGGCTGCGCCACCACCCCGACTCCGAGCCGGCCGGGCAGGGGGCCGACGGGCCGACGGCCAGCACCGCGGGCGTGCACGACGGCACCGACCCACCGCCCCGCCGTCGCGGCCCGGCCAACGACGAGCGCGACGGTGAGCGCGGTCTGCGCGGGCTGGTCGGCTCCGGCTCGTCGCAGGTGGGGCTCAGCGCCGCGCTGCGCGCGCGGGACGGGGCCCGGCCCACCGACGACGACCTGGCCGAGGCGGAGGCCCGGGTGGTGGTCGTCCGGCGCAACTGGGTGCCCCGCGAGGAGCTGCCCCGCTCGCCGCGCTGACCGCCCAGCCGGATCAGGGCAGGTCGGGCAGTTGCCGGGTCTGCTCGTACGCGGCCACCTGGGCGATCCGGCGGGCGTGCCGCTCGTTACCGGAGAACGGGGTGTTCAGGAACGCCTCGACGATGGCGGTGGCCTCGTCCAGGGTGTGCTGGCGGGCGCCGACCGCGACGACGTTCGCGTCGTTGTGCTGGCGGGACAGCTGCGCGGTCTCGACGTTCCAGGCCAGTGCGGCGCGCACCCCGGCGACCTTGTTCGCGGCGATCTGCTCACCGTTGCCGGACCCGCCGATGACCACGCCGAGGCTGGTCTCGTCGGCCACCACCCGGTCCCCCGTGTGCAGGCAGAACGTCGGGTAGTCGTCGTCCGGGTCGTAGCTGTGCGGGCCGACGTCGACCACGTCGTACCCCTGCTTGGCCAGATGGTTGGCCAGGTGCACCTTCAACTCGAAACCGGCGTGATCGGATCCCAGGTAGACGCGCATACGGGGCAGTCTGTCAGGCCGTCGTCGGGGACGCCGCAGGGGCGGCGTCCCCGAGCCGGGTTCGTCACACGGCCGTGCGACCGGCAGCTCAGCGGGGCAGTTCGGCGACCACCAGACCGCCACGTGCCTTCGGGGTGAACCAGGTGCTCTTTCGTGGCATCTTCTCGCGGGCCAGGTTCACCGCCACGAAGTCCGCGACGGTCACCGGCGCGATCAGGATCGCCAGCTCGGCCCGCCCGGCGTCGACCTCCCCGGTGAGCCAGCGCGCCGGGTAGTCACCACCGACGTAGGTGATCCGCTTGTCGCCCGGGTCCAGGCCCAGCGCGTCGCGCAGCAGCAGCCGCTCGACAAGGGCGTGGTCCAGGTTCTCCAGGCGACCGTCGGCGTTGCCGGGCAGGCGCACCGCGTACCCCTGGCCGGGCAGCCGGAGGTGGACGGTGCCGCCGGCCTCCGGGACCTCGACCGGGCCGTCGAGCGGCTCGATCTCGGCGCCCGCCGCGCGCAGCCGGTCCAGCAGCTCGTCCGGCGTGGTGGTCAGCTCGCTGACCAGCCGGTTGTACGGCTGGATGGCCACCGAGGCGGGCGTGGTGACCACGGCCAGGAAGCGCGGCAGCCCGCCGGTCTGGGCGGCCAGGCTCCGGTGGTTGCCGTCGGCGACGACCAGGTCCCCGCCACCGGCGAGGCCGGTCAGCTCGTCCTGCTCCGGGCCGGGGCCGAGCAGCCAGATGGCGTGCGTGCGCCCCGCCTGGTCGGTGTCCGCGGCGGCGGGCGCGCCGGCCGTCTCGGTCGCCGCCGCGAGCGCGGCGTGCAGTTCGTCGCCGCGCCCCGTCTGGAGCAGGAGTACGGGCGAGAGCAGGTGACCGAGCGCGTCGGCCAACGCCACCCGCTCACGCACCTTGGCGATGAAGACGTCCTCGTTGCGGATGACCAGGCCGGGCTCGTCGGCCCGGGTGGAGATCTGGTCGGTGTCCACCATCGCGAACAGGCCGTACGCCGGCTCGTCGTCCGGCGCGCTGATCCGGTAGAGCACCACCACCTGCTCGGCGGGGGTGTAGCTGCCGTCGGCCTTCGCCTCGGCGAGCCGGGCCACCGCGTCCGGCAGCGCGTCGAGGAACGACTTCCCCCGGCTCTCCGGCGCCCGGTGCGGCATCTCGATGCCGAGGGCACTGTGCGGGTTCGCCTCGATGATCGCGGTGATCTCCGCGTCGTCGGCGAACTCGTCGTAGTTCTGCGCGCCGGTGCCGCCGGTGGTGATCCAGGCCCGGGCGATCGGATGTACGACCGTCATGTCCGCTGACGCTACCGGCGACGGCGCCGCGGACAGCGGGGACCCGCACGGCGTCCACCAGATGAAAGCACCGGGCCGGGCGCGGTCAGCCGGCGCGGCCGGACGTGCCCCGGCGGTGCCGGCCGGCGACGGCCGACCCGCCGTTGCCCCGACGGCCGGTCGCGGCGGGCCCGGTGGTCGCGTTGCGGCGGGGCGCCGCGGGCGGCCCCGGCACGGGACGCGGCTCGTGCGGCGGCGCCGGGACGGGTCGCGGGTTCAGCGGCGGCGTCGGTACCGGACGCGGGGCGGCGGGCGCCGGCGGAGGCGGCGCGGGCTCGACCGGCGCGACCGGCGCGACCGGCTCGACCGGCGCGATCGGCGGCTGCACGGCCGGCGCGACCAACGACGGGACGGCCGGCGCGGGCGGTACGGGAGCCGGCTGGACGGCCGGCGCGGGTACCGCGAGCGGCGCCGGAAGATCGGCCGCCGCGATGTCGGCGGGCGGGGTCAGGCGGGAGGTGACCGGGACCCGTGCCACGCCGACCACGATGGGCGGGGCGAGCAGGTCCACCAGGTGGGCGGGAAGGTCGGGACGGACCACCGGCCAGCGGGAGTCGTCGACCGACCAGTAGGCCGCGCCGGGAGTCTCGATCACCCCCTGCCGGGTCAGCTGATCGTCACCGGACGCACGGTGCTTGGCCATCGGGATTGCCTCCACGAGCTGCGGGGTGCGGCCCTGCGGGTCGCTGCGGCGGACACCGAGGGAAACGAGGCCGCCCGCCCACCGGTGACGCCGTGACCGTTCCCGGCCCCCGGGGAGCGCACCCGGCGTCCGACGCGACACGCCCCCGCCCGGGCAGCCGACGGTGTCCGAACGGGGGCGCGTGGTGGTCGTGGATCAGTCGAAGATCGGGCCCTGCTCACGGGTGCGCTTGAGCTCGTAGAAGCCCGGCGTGCCGGCGACCAGCAGTACGCCGTCCCAGAGCCGGCCGGCAGCCTCCCCCTTCGGCGCCGGCGTGATCACCGGGCCGAAGAACGCCACCTGACCGCCGTCCGGGCCGGGCGCGTGGATCACCGGGGTGCCCACGTCCTGCCCGACCGGCCGCATACCGGCCTCGTGGCTGGCCCGCAGCGCCTCGTCGTACTCGGTGCTGTCCGCGGCCTCGACCAGCGCCGGGTCCAGGTCGGCGTCGGCCAGCGCGGCGACGTAGAGCTCCCGACCCCGCTCCTCCTTGCCGAGGTGGATCCGGGTGCCGAGTGCGGTGTAGAGCTTGCGGAGGACGTCACCGCCGTACCGCTGCTCGGCGGCGATGCAGAGCCGCACCGGGCCCCAGGCGGTGCTCAGGAACGACTTGTACTCCTCGGGCAGCTCGTCCCGGCCCTCGTTGAGCACGGCCAGGCTCATCACGTGGAAGCGGATGTCCACGTCACGGACCTTCTCGACCTCGAGCAGCCAGCGCGAGGTGATCCACGCCCACGGGCAGGCCGGGTCGAACCACATGTCCACAGCGACACGTTCGGTCACGGTGAGGTCCCTTCGCGACAGGTGGCGCCGGCGATCCGGCGTCTCCACGAATCTTCACCCCGGCCCGCGCCGGCCGGCACCCGAATCAGAGCGTGACCTCGGCCACCGCCGGCTACCGGTACGTGGAAGACTCGGTTCCGGACCGGCCGCCACGGGCGGTCGGCAGACGGGCGCCGCCGGGCGTACGGCGAGATGTGGGATGGAGACGAACAGTGCCGGGAGTGCGCAACCTGACGCAGGTGGAGGCGACCGAGCGGGCCCGCCTGCTCGACGTGACGGGGTACGACATCAGCCTGGACCTGTCGACCGCCGTGCTGGCGGCCGACGGCCGCACGTTCCGGTCGACGACCGAGGTCCGATTCCGTTGCGCCGAGCCGGGCGCGAGCACCTTCATCGAGGTGGCCGCCGATGCGGTGCGTTCCGCCACGTTGAACGGCGCTCCGGTCGACCTGTCCGACTGGTCGGCCGAGAAGGGCCTGACCCTGTCCGGGCTGGACAGCGAGAACACCCTGGTGGTCGAGGCCGACTTCGGCTACTCCAACAGCGGTCAGGGTCTGCACCGCACGGTCGACCCGGTGGACGGCGAGACGTACCTCTACAGCCAGTTCGAGACGGCCGACGCGCAGCGGGTCTTCGCCTGCTTCGACCAGCCGGACCTGAAGAGCGTGTACACCTGGCACGCCACCGTGCCGGCGCACTGGCGGGTGGTGTCCAACATGCCGGTGCAGAGTGAGGAGCCGGCGGGTGAGGGGCTCAAGACCCTCCACTTCACCGAGTCGCCCCGGATGAGCACGTACATCACGGCGCTCTGCGCCGGGCCGTACCACGAGGTGCGCGACACCCACGACGGCATCGACCTGGGCGCGTTCTGCCGGGCGTCGATGGCGCCGTACCTCGACTCGGACGACCTGTTCCTGATCACCAAGCAGGGCTTCGACTTCTTCCACGAGAAGTTCGGGGTGCGCTACCCGCTGCCGAAGTACGACCAGCTCTGGGTGCCCGACTTCAACGCCGGCGCGATGGAGAACTTCGGCTGCGTGACGCACGCCGAGTCGCACTACCTGTTCCGCTCCCAGGTCACCGATTTCGAGTACGAGCAGCGCGCCAACACGATCCTGCACGAGATGGCCCACATGTGGTTCGGCGACCTGGTCACCATGCGCTGGTGGAACGACCTGTGGCTGAACGAGTCGTTCGCCGAGTGGGCCAGCCACTGGTGCAACACCAACGCCACCCGGTTCACCGAGGCGTGGACGACGTTCCTGTCCATCCGGAAGAACTGGGGCTACCGGCAGGACCAGCTCTCCTCCACCCACCCGGTCTACACCGAGATGCCGGACATGGAAGCCGTGGAGGTCAACTTCGACGGCATCACCTACGCCAAGGGCGCGAGCGTGCTCAAGCAGCTCGTCGCGTACGTGGGTGAGGAGCCGTTCGTGGCCGGGCTGCGGGCATACTTCGGCAAGCACGCCTGGGGCAACGCCACCTTCGACGACCTGCTCACCGAGCTGGAGGCGGCCTCCGGCCGGGAGCTGCGCAAGTTCGCCGCGCAGTGGCTGGAGACCGCGCAGGTCAACACGCTGCGGCCGGAGGTGACCATCGGCGCGGACGGCACGTACCAGCAGGTCGTCATCCGGCAGGAGGCGCCGGCCGCGTACCCGACGCTGCGGACGCACCGCATCGGCGTGGGCCTGTACGACCTGACCGACGGGCGGCTGGTCCGCCGCGAGCGGCACGAGGTGGACGTGACCGGCGAGCGGACCGACCTCGCCGAGCTGCGCGGCGTCCGCGCGGCCGACGTGCTGCTGCTCAACGACGACGACCTGAGCTACACCAAGCTGCGCCTCGACGACCGGTCGATGGCCGCGGTGGTGCAGCACATCGGCGGCTTCGAGTCGTCGCTGGCCCGGGCCCTGTGCTGGACCGCGGCGTGGGACATGACCCGGGACGCCGAGCTGGCGGCCCGCGACTACGTGGCGCTGGTGGTCAGCGGGCTGCCCGCCGAGACCGACATCAACCTGGTCACCGCCACCCTGCGGCAGGCGACCACCACGCTCACCCTGTACGCCGACCCCGCGTGGGCGCCGACCGGCTGGGCCGAGCTGGCCCGCACGGCGCGGGACGCGCTCGCGGCGGCCGAGTCGGGCAGCGGCTTCCAGCTGGCCTGGGCCCGGGCGTACGCCTCGGCGGCCCGCTCCGAGGAGGACCTGGCGACCCTGCGCGGTTGGCTGGACGGCTCCGGCGTGCCGGCCGGGCTGACCGTCGACACCGAGCTGCGGTGGACGGTGCTCGGCGCGCTGGTGGCCAACGGTGCGGCCGGCGCGGCCGAGATCGAGGCGGAGCTGGCCGGTGACCGCACCGCCAGCGGCGAGCGGGAGGCCGCGTACGCGCACGCGCTGGTGCCGACCGCGGAGAACAAGGCCGCCGTGTGGGCGCTGCTGACCGGCCCCGACGCGCTGCCCAACTGGCGGCACCGGGCGCTGTTGCAGGGTTTCGCCCACCCGGCGCAGGTGGAGCTGGTCGCCCCGTACCGGGAGCGGTACTTCGCGGCGGTCGGCCAGGTGTGGGCCACCCGGGACAGCGAGCCGGCGCAGGAGTTCGCCCAGCTGGCGTACCCGACCTACCTGGTGGAGGACGACACGGTGGCGGCCACCGACGCGTGGCTGGCCGGCGACGGGCACCCCGGCCCGCTGCGCCGGCTCGTCGCCGAGGGCCGCGACGGCGTCATGCGGGCGCTCAAGGCCCGCGCGAAGGACGCCCAGATCGCCTGATCACGTACGACAGAGGGGTCGGCGTGGGTGGAAGCCCGCGCCGACCCTCGCCAGCCCCCGCACAGACCGAAGCCCGGCCCGCTGGTCAGCGGGCCGGGCTTCGTCGTACGAGTTGCGCTCAGCCCTTGCCGGCGTGGCTGGCGAGCTGGTCGAGGCCGTTGATGATGCCGCCGGCCAGGTCGCCCCCGCTGAACGCCCCGACCATGGAGAGCGCGGCCAGCTTGGCGTACGTGTCGGGGATGCGCTTGCGGGCGTGCCGCCCGGTGACGACCTCCAACTGCCGCTGGTTGGGCGACACCGCGATCAGCACCGACCGGTCGGGGTTGGCGAGCTGGCGGTGCAGCCGCTGGGCGTGCTCCCGGACCGGCTCGTCGAGACCGCCGACGAAGACCGAGAAGACCAGGCCGGTGCCCTGGTCGGCCAGGCGCAGCGCCTCGTCGATGCGCAGCAACTGGCGGGTCGTGAACGGCCCGTCCAGCACCTCGGGCGGATTCGCCGTCCCGGTCTGCTCCTCACCAACGGTCACTTGCGCCTCCGGTTCCACCGGCCGGCGCCTCGACGCTGGCCTGCTCAAGCTTGTGGCTGGTCAGCGCCGGCGCCTGCGCGCCCGCCGCCAGCGCGGTGCCGGCCGAGTCGGCCAGCTGCTCCGGGCGGCCCAGGAACCAGACCGGAGTGAAGTCGAAGGGCCGGCCCGGCCGGTAGCGCTTGGAGCCACCACCACCACCGCCGGCGCTACCAGCGCCGCGACTGCCGGCGTACGCCAGGCCGGCGATCACCAGCACCGCCGCCGCCGGGATGCCGACGAAGACCAGCAATGTCTCGGTAACAGACAATCCCAACGCCCCCAGGCGGAAGAAGGACCTCGAACAACCGGGTCGGGTGAACGATCATGATGACGACCGGTCGACTCCGTCGCCATTCACGTTAGCGGAGTCGACGGCCCGCCAGATTGCGGGGTGCCGATCCCATCCGTCACTCAAGTTTTCCAGTTGCGCAGCGGCCGCGATGAGCCGCGCGTCGTCGCCGTACCGGCCGGTGAGCAGCACCCCGACGGGCAGACCGTCGGTGGTCGTGCCCAGCGGCAGGGACACCGAGGGATCGCCGGTGACGTTGAAGATGGCGCAGTAGGGCGAGAAGCGGCGTTGCCGGTCGAAATCGGCCGCCGGGTCACCGTCCGCTGTGAACCAGCCGACGGGTGCCTGCGGCGCGGCCAGGGTGGGGCAGAGCAGCAGGTCACAGTTGGCGGTGCGGCGGGCGCCCAGGCGGACCTGGGCCTGCAACTCGCCGAGGGTGGCGGCCAGGGTGCCGGCGGAGACCTCGGCGCCCCGGGCCCGCAGCAGCCGGGTCAGCGGCAGCAGCTCCGACTCCCGCTGCGGCGGCACCGGGGCCAGCGCCAGCACGTACCAGATGATTTCGAACAGCGGCCACGCCTCCGGCCCGAGCGGCGCGGGCACCTCGACCACCTCGTGGCCGGCGGCGGTGAGCAGCGCGGTCGCCCGGTCCACGGCGGCCACGCAGTCGGGGTGCACCGGTTCGTCGGCGAGCATCGGGGTGGTGAACCGGCCGATCCGCAGTCGGCCGGGCTCGGCCCGGCGGGCGGCGGCCAGGTAGCCCCCGGACGGCGCGGCCGGCGGCAGGTAGGGCTCACCGGGCACCGGCACGGCCATGACGTCGAGCAGCGCGGCGACGTCCGTGACGGTGCGGCCGAGCGGCCCGCTGGTGGGCAGGCCGAACGCGCCGGAGCCGAGCGGCCCGCCGGAGACCAGGCCACGGCTGGGCTTGTAGCCGACCAGGCCGCAGAGCGACGCCGGGATGCGCAGCGAGCCGCCGCCGTCGGAGCCCTGGGCGACCGGGACCAGCCCGGCCGCCACCGCCGCCGCCGCGCCGCCGCTGGACCCGCCGGCGGTGTACGCGAGCTGCCACGGATTGCGCGCCGGTGGCGCGACCCGGCCCTCCGAGTAGAGCGAACAGCCCAGCTCGGAGCACGTCGTCTTACCCAGGCTCACCAGACCGGCGGCCTTGATGAACCGGACCACGTCGGCGTCGACCGGCGGTACGAAGTCGACGAAGGCGGCCGACCCGAAGGTGGTGCGGACCCCTGCGGTGAGAGTCAAGTCCTTGATCGCGGTCGGTACGCCGTGCAGTGGGCCACGTCCCTCGGCGGGCACGGCGTCGGCCGCGTGGGCGGCCTCCCGGGCCAGTTCCGGAGTGAGCGTGACGAACGCGCCCACGGTGTCGCCGATCGCCGCCACCCGGCGCAGGTAGTGCTCGACCAGGTCCCCGCTGGACAGCTCGCCGCGCGCCAGGGCGGCGGCCTGCTCCAACGCGGTCAGGTCGTGCGGCTCGGCCATCCCGTCATCCTGCCGCCCGTCAGCCCTCGGTGCACTCGACACGCGCCGACGACCGGAGACGGGCCAATCAGACTCCCACCCCGGCGCGCGGCCCGCCGACACGTAGATCTTGGACACTTTCCGTTCGCGGAGGACGGGAAGTGTCCACGATCTGCTCCTGCACCGACCGCGTCAGCCGTGCAGGAAGCGCAGGGCGTTGGTGGAGAGGAGCTTGTCGCGCTGGTCGTCGGTGAGGAAGTCGGCCGCGCGGACCACCGCGCCGGCCGGCCGCTCACCCAGGGGGTACGGGTAGTCGCTGCCGACCAGCACCCGGTCCTCCCCCATGGTGTCGACCAGCAGGCGCAGCGCGGGCGGCGCGAAGACCACCGAGTCGACGCTGAACCGGTCGACGTAGCTGCTGGGCGGAGCCGCCGACGCGCCACGGACCAGGTCGCCGCGGCGGTGCCAGGCGTTGTCGGCGCGGCCCAGCCAGAACGGGAAGCTGCCGCCGCCGTGCGCGAAGCAGATCCGTAACGTCTCCGGCACCCGGTCGAAGACGCCGCCCAGGATCATGGCCAGCACCGACAGGTGCGTCTCGGCGGGCATCCCGGTGAGCCAGCGGGCCATCCACCGGTCCAGCCGGGGGCCGCCCGGCATGTCCCACGGATGGACGAAGACCGGCGCGCCCACCTCGGCGCAGTGCTGGAGGAAGGTGACCACGCCGGCGTCGTCGAGGTCCCGGTCACCGACGTGGTTGCCGATCTCCACGCCGACGTGCCCGGCGGCCAGGCAGCGGTCCAGTTCGGCGCAGGCGGCGTCCGCGTCCTGCAACGGCACCTGGCAGAACGGCACCAGCCGGTCGCCGCCGCCCGCGGTGACCTCCAGGGTCAGGTCGTTGAAGATCCGGGCCACCTTCACCGCCTGGTCGGCGGGGCGGTCGTAGCTGAAGAAGACCGGGGTCGGCGACACGACCTGCACGTGCACGCCGTCCGCGTCCATGTCGGCCAGTCGGCTCGCCGCGTCCCAACACTCGGCGCCGACCGACCGGAACTCCGAATCCCCCACCATGATCATCGCGGCCCGCTCGGAGTCGACCCGCAGCCACGGCCAGCCGGACCCACCGCACGCGGCGCCGAGGTCCGGCCATCCCTTCGGTACGACGTGCGTGTGCACATCGACCACGCGTGCGGGCATCAGCCCTTGCCCGGGTGCAGGGTGTCGCAGTTGGCGCAGGTGCGCGCGGCCTCGTCGGCGTAGAACGCCTGGAACACCGGCGGCAGGTCGGCGGCGATGTCCCGGACCTGCAACTCCACCTCGTGCACCTTGTGCCCGCACTCCGGGCAGTACCACTGGAACGTCTCCAGCGTGCCCTCCTCGCGGACCCGCTCGACCACGACACCGATCGAGCCGGCCTCCGGCCGCTGCGGCGAGTGCGGGGTGTTCCGCGGCAGCATCCACATCTGACCCTCGCGCACGTGCACCGTACGCGGTCCCTCCGGGGTCATCAGGTTGATGTGCATGTTGCCCTTGACCTGGTAGAAGAACTCCTCGTACGGGTCCACGTGGAAGTCGGTGCGCTGGTTGGGCCCGCCCACCACCATCACGATGAAGTCGTCCCCGCCGGGGAACATCTCCTTGTTGCCGACCGGCGGCTTCAACAGGTGCTGGTTCTCCGCGATCCAACCCGGAAAACTGAACGGCTCGGCGATCTCACTCACGACTGACCTCCCGAGGGAAGAAGGGCCACGGCCTGAATCTCGATGAGCAGGTGCGGGTGCGGCAACTGGTGCACCGCCACCGTCGTGCGGGTCGGCCCCGACGCGTCGAAGAACTCGGCCCACACCTCGTTGTAACCACCGAAGTCGTTCATGTTGACCAGGTACGACGTCACCTGGACGAGGTCGGCCAGGTCGGCGCCGACCGAACGCAGCAGATCCCGGACGTTCTCGATGACCGCCCGCGTCTGCACCCGGATGTCGAGGTTCGTGGTCCCGAACTCGTCCACCTCGACACCGGCGAACGAGTTGTCCGGGCGCCGCGACGACGTACCGGAGACGAAGACGAAGCCGCCCGCGACCTTGACGTGCGGAAACGCCCCCCGCGGTGTGGCCTTGCCGGCCACGACCCGCGCGGTCACGCGGAGGCCCGCAGCGACGCCGTGCCGAGCTTCTCCACGACCGCACGGACGTGGGCGCCGGGACGAAGCGGGACAGCCGCCGTGGCGGCGCCGGCCAGGAAGACCCACCCGGACTCCAGCCGTACGCCGTGCCGGCCGGCCAGCCGGATGCCCTCGTCGAGCGCCCGGCGCGGATCGCCGAGGATCGCTGCCGTCGAGCCGACCTGGACGACCCGGCCGTCGACCTCCAGCAGCACGCCGAGGTTGTCCAGCCCGGCCGGCACCGGCGCCCACGGCCCGATGACGAACGCGGCGGCCGAGGTGTTGTCGGCGATCACGTCCGGGAGGGAGAAGCGGAAGTCGGCGTACCGGGAGTCGATCAGCTCGATGGCCGGGGCGACCGCGCGGACCGCCGAGGCGAAGTCGCCGACCGGCTCGCCCGGCTCGGGCAGCCGGTCCAGCAGGAACGCCACCTCCGGCTCGACCCGGGGGTGGATGTACGCGGTCGGGTCGACGGCGCCGCCGTCGGGCACCCGCATCGTGTCGGTGAGCCGCCCCCAGATCACCTCGTCCACGCCGACCTGGGCCATCTTCGCCCGGCTGGTCAGGCCCATCTTCAACCCGACCAGCCGTTCGCCCCGGTCCAACCGGCGCTGCACCAGCGCGGCCTGCACCCCGTACGCGGTCGGCACGTCCAGCCCCACCTCGGCGGCGAGCTGCGGAATCGCGGTGGCGGTGTCCGCGGCGGCGCCCAACTTCTCGGCGATCCCCGCGATGTCCGGTCCGATCATGACTGCTCCTTGCCGGCGAGGTCCAGCGCCACGTCCACGATCATGTCCTCCTGGCCGCCGACCATCCGGCGCCGACCCAGCTCGACCAGGATCGACCGGACGTCGACGCCGTACTTCGCCGACGCCCGTTCGGCGTGCCGCAGGAAGCTGGAGTAGACCCCGGCGTACCCCAGGGAGAGCGTCTCCCGGTCCACCTGGACCGGCCGGTCCTGCAACGGGCGGACCAGGTCGTCGGCGGCGTCCATCAGCGCGAACACGTCGCAGCCGTGCTTCCAGCCGTGCAGCTCGGCGACCGCGACGAAGACCTCCATCGGCGCGTTGCCGGCGCCGGCGCCCATCCCGGCCAGGGAGGCGTCCACCCGCACCGTCCGGCCGTGTGCCGCGTCGGCATCGGCCGGGGCGGACCCGGTGACCCGGCCGTGTTCGACGGCGAGCACGCTGTTGGCCACCCCGAGGGACAGGTTGTGGTGGGCGTGGATGCCGATCTGCGTCTCCGGCTCCAGCACCTGCCGGTACGCGTCGACGCGCTGCGCCACGTCGGACATCAGCAGCCGGCCCCCGGAGTCGGTGACGTAGACGCAGTGCGCCCCGTACGACTCCATCAGCTTGGCCTGCCCGGCCAACCCGGCCGGGTCGTTCATGTGCGACATCATCAGGAACCCGGCCACGTCCATACCGTTCTCCCGCGCCCAGGAGATGTGCTGGGCGGAGATGTCGGCCTCGGTGCAGTGGGTGGCGATGCGGACGCTCGTCACCCCGAGCGCCTTCGCCGCCTTCAGGTCGGCGATGGTGCCGATGCCCGGCAGCAGCAGGGTCGTCAGCTTCGCCGTGGTCAGCACCTCGGCGGCCGCCGAGATCCACTCTGCGTCGCTGGCCGCGCCGTGGCCGTAGTTGACGCTGGAGCCGGCGAGCCCGTCGCCGTGCGCCACCTCGATCGCGGCCACCCCGGCGGCGTCCAGCGCGGCGGCGATGGCGCGCACCTGCTCGACCGTGTACCGGTGGGCGATGGCGTGCATGCCGTCGCGCAGCGTCACGTCCTGGATGTACAGGTCCGTCATCGTGCGGTCACCTCCGACGAGCGCAGCGCGACCAGCCGCTCCGCGGTGCGCAGCGCGGCGGAGGTCATGATGTCCAGGTTTCCGGCGTACGCCGGCAGGTAGTGCCCGGCCCCGGAGACCTCCAGGAAGACCGACACCTGCAGGGCGGTGAGCTGACGTCCGAGCGTCGGCACGTACGCCTCGACCCGGTCGAACTGCACGTCCTGCTTGAGGCGGTACCCGGGCACGTACTCCTGCACGGTCGCCACCATGTCCGCCACGGAGGCGGCGATGGCGGCGGTGTCGGCGTGGACGTCCGGGCAGAGGCAGTAGACGGTGTCGCGCATCAGCAGCGGCGGGTCCGCCGGGTTCAGCACGATGATCGCCTTGCCCCGTTCGGCGCCGCCGACCACCTCGATGGCCCGGGCCGTGGTCTCGGTGAACTCGTCGATGTTGGCTCGGGTGCCCGGCCCCGCCGACCTCGACGCGATCGACGCGACGATCTCGCCGTACGCCACCGGGGTGACCCGGCGTACCGCCGCGACGATCGGCACGGTCGCCTGCCCGCCGCAGGTCACCATGTTCACGTTCGGCTCGTGCAGGTGCTCGTCCAGGTTGACCGGTGGCACCACGTACGGGCCGAGCGCGGCCGGGGTCAGGTCGACCACGGTGCGGCCGTGCGCGCGCAGCACCTCGTCGTGGCGCCGGTGCGCGCCGGCCGACGTGGCGTCGAAGACCAGCTCGACGTCGGCGAACTCCGGCATCGCGACCAGCCCGTCCACGCCGTCGGCGGTGGTGGCCACGCCGAGCCGGCGGGCCCGGGCCAGGCCGTCGGAGGCCGGGTCGATGCCGGCCATCGCCACCATCCGCAGCTCGGTGCTGAGCCGCAACACCTTGATCATCAGGTCGGTGCCGATGTTCCCTGATCCCAGCACCGCCACGTCAGTGGTCACTCGCCGCCCCTGTCGCTGAAGATGGTCCGCACCGAGCCCAGCCCGGAGATCCGTGCCTCGTACGCGGCGCCCGGGGTGACCGGCACCATCGGGCCGAGCGCCCCGGAGAGCACCACGTCCCCGGCCCGCAACGGGTCACCGGCGTGCGCGAGGGTGCCGGCCAGCCAGTGCAGGGCGTGCAGCGGGTTGCCCAGGCAGGCCGCGCCGGCGCCGACCGAGACCGGCTCGCCGGCGTGCTCCAGCACCATTCCGCAGAGCCGCAGGTCGACGTCGGCGATCCGGCGCGGGCTGGTGCCGAGCACGAAGAGTCCGCTGGAGGCGTTGTCGGCGACGGTGTCCACGATGGAGATGTCCCAGGCGGCGATCCGCGAGTCGACGATCTCGATCGCCGGCAGCACGTGGTCGACGGCGCGGACCAGGTCGGCCGTGGTGATCCGCGGGTCGGGCAGGTCCTTGCCGAGCACGAACGCGATCTCCGCCTCGACCCGCGGCTGGAGCAGCCGGTCGATGGCCACCTCGGCACCGTCGGCGACGGCCATCGCGTCGGTCAGCATGCCGAAGTCCGGCTGGAAGACCCCGAAGCTCTCCTGCACCGCCCGGGAGGTCAGCCCGATCTTCGCGCCGACCCGGCGCTCACCCTGGCCCTGCCAGGCCCGCGACTGGAGCTGCTGCACGCGGTACGCCGACTCGACGTCGCCCTCGGCCAGCAGCCGGCCGCGCAGCGGTGGGCACGGCTTGCCGGTGGTGCGGGCCTCGGCCAGCTCCCGGTTCGCGGCCTCGATGTCAGCTTTCATGCCCGCTCCTCGCTGCGACGGCTCACGACAGGTCCACGCAGACGTTGGTGAGTTCGGAGTAGAAGTTCAACGAGTGCACGCCACCCTCGCGGCCGATGCCGGACGCCTTCACCCCGCCGAACGGGGTGCGCAGGTCGCGCAGGAACCAGGTGTTGACCCAGACGATGCCCGCGTCCAGCCGGAGACCCGCCTGGTGCGCCCGGCCCACGTCCCGGGTCCACACCGTCGCCGCCAGGCCGTACTCGGTGCCGTTGGCGAGGGCGTACGCCTCGTCCTCGGTGTCGAACGGCGCGACGTGCACCACCGGGCCGAAGATCTCCTCACGGTTGGTGCGGGCGTCCGCGCCGAGCCCGGTGAGCACCGTCGGCTGCACGTACGACCCGCCGTCACGGGCGTCGCCGAAGGTGGGCGTGCCGCCGCCGGTGAGCACCTCGGCGCCCTCGGCGCGGGCCAGCTCGTAGTGGCCGAGCACCTTGGCCCGGTGCTGGTGGGAGATCAGCGGCATGGTGGCGGTGGCCTCGTCGGTCGGCCAGCCGTACGCCAGCTCGCCGGCCCGCTTCGCCAGCCGGGCGGTGAACTCCTCGAAGATCGGACGCTGGACGTAGATGCGCTCGGTGCAGAGGCAGACCTGCCCGCCGTTGGTGAAGCTGGAACGCACCGAGCCGGCCACCGCGGCGTCCAGGTCGGCGTCGGCGAAGACCAGCCCGGCGTTCTTGCCGCCCAGCTCGAAGCTCACCGCCTTCACCCCGTCGGCGGCGGCCCGCATGATCGCGCCACCGGTCGCCGACTCGCCGGTGAAGGTGATCGCGTCCACCCCGGGGTGCCGGGTGAGGAACTCGCCGGCCGAGTCGGGCCCGAACCCGTGCACCAGGTTGAACACGCCGTCCGGCACGCCGGCGGCGGCCATCACCTCGGCGAGCACCGTCGCCGAGGCCGGCGTCTCCTCGCTGGGCTTCACGATCACGGCGTTGCCGCAGGCCAGCGCGGGGGCCACCTTCCAGGTGAGCAGCAGCAGCGGCAGGTTCCACGGCACGATCACCGCGACCACGCCGACCGGCTTGCGGACCGCGTAGTTGAGCGCCCGGCCGCCGGTCGGGGTGACCGTGGTGAACGACTCGGTCGGCGCGGTCGCCACGATCTCCGCGAACGCCCGGAAGTTGGCCGCGCCCCGGGGGATGTCCAGCGTGCGGGCCTGCGCGATGGACTTGCCGGTGTCGGCGACCTCGGCGGTGACCAGGTCGTCGAAGCGGCGTTCCAGCTCGTCGGCGACCCGGCGCAGCACCTCGGCGCGTTCCCGCTCGCCCATCCGGCCCCACGGCCCGCGCAGCGCCGCCCGGGCGGCGGCGACCGCGTCGTCCACCGTGGACCTCGACGCCTCGGCCACCTCGAACACCGGCTCACCGGTGACCGGGCTGACCTTGGTGAACGTCGGCCCACCGTCGACGAACTCGCCGGCGACGAAGTTGCGCAGCCGTGGCGGCCCGGCCGGCGCCCGGCCGGCCATCAGCCGCAGATCCCAGTTGCCGGTCATGCGCGCCTCCCTCGGCTGAGCGCTGCGCCGATCGCGCCGACCAGCAGCAGCGCGGCGCCACCGGCGAGCACGCCGAGCGCCCGGTGCTGCCGGCGGACCCGGCGGCGGACCTCGGCGTACGGGGTGGTGGAGAAGGACACCAGTTCGTACTGGGAAACGTACCGGCCGGGCAGCGCCCGTTCCAGTGCGTGCTCCACCCGGCGGCCGAGCTGGAAGACCGGGGAGGCGACCTTGTCCCGCATCTCCACGAAGTTGGTCAACGCCATCTTCGCGATGGCCTCGGCGTTCTCCTGCCGCCGTCGCTGGAACAGTGGCAGCGCCGTGGCCCACTCGTCGGCGCACTCGTCGAGACAGCGGTCCAGCTCCACCACGTCCTCGAAGGCGCAGTTGGCGCCCTGGCCGTAGAACGGCACGATGGCGTGCGCCGCGTCGCCGAGCAGGCCGACGGTGCCGTTCACCTGCCAGGGTGTGCAGCGGACCGTGCCGAGCACGCCCACCGGGTTGTGCTGGTAGTCGTCCACCAGGTGCGGCGCCAGCGGAATCACGTCCGGGTAGTGCTGGGCGAAGTGCCGTTCGACGGCCGCCGGGCTGTCCAGCGAGGCGAAGCTGCCGGCGCCCTCGTTGGGCCAGAACAGCGTGCAGGTGAACGAGCGGTCCGGGTTGGGCAGCGCGATCATCATCGAGGTGCCGCGCGGCCAGATGTGCAGCGCGTCCGGGTCCAACGCGAAATCCCCGCCCAGCGGCGGCAGGGTCAGCTCCTTGTAGCCGTAGTCGAGGAAATCCACGCTCTCGCTCAGCAGCCCGTGTGCCAGCAGTTGCCCGCGTACCGCGGAGCCCGCGCCGTCGGCGCCCAGCACCACCGACGCCTTGGCGGTGACCGGGCCCTGCGGGGTGTCGAAGGTCAGGCCACCGTCGGTCGGGTCGAGCCCGACCAGCCGGTGGTCGAAGACGATCCGCACGCCGGGCAGCGCGGCCGCAGCGTCCAGCAGGGCGTTGTTCAGCGCGCCCCGGCTGATCGAGTTGATCGCCCGGTCACCGGCCGCGCTGTACGACTGGAACTGCGGCTCCCCCTCGACCGGGTGGATCATCCGGCCGCGCATCGGCAGCGCGTCGGTCATCACCTGCTCGGCGAGGCCGATCCGGCGCAGCGCGTCCAGCCCGCGCTCGGAGAGCGCCAGGTTGATGGAGCGACCCCGCTCCGCCGTGCCCGCACGCGGGTCCGGCCGGCGCTCGTAGAGCGCCACCGGGTAGCCGCGCCGGGCCAGGAAGCAGGCGGCCAGGCAACCGGCCAGCCCGGCGCCGATGATCGCGATCTCGTCGCGCCGGGAGGTCATGAGGACACCTGGCCGACCGTCGCGGCGAGCGCGGCGGCGGCCCGCCAACAGTCGTGGTACGTGGAGTAGAGCGGCACCGGGGCGAACCGGACGACGTCCGGCTCCCGGGCGTCCGCGATCACGCCGTGTTCGTGCCGCAGGCGCTTGGTCAGCTCGGCGGCGCTGCCGGAGCCGATCCGCACCGAGAGCTGGGCACCCCGCCGGGCCGGGTCGCGCGGGGTGATGACGCGCAGCGGCCGGTCGGCGGTGACCTCGTCGAGCAGGCGCTCCAGCCAGCCGGTGAGCCGCAGGCTGCGCGCGCGCAACGCCGGCATGCCGACGGCGTCGAACAGCTCCAGCGAGGTGCGTACCGGGCCCATCGCGAAGATGGGCGGGTTGGAGATCTGCCAGGCCTCCACAGTGGCTGGTGGCCGGGACACCGGGGTCATCTCGAACCGGGTGGCCGCCGCGGTGCTCCACCAACCCTCGAAGCGGGGCAGGTCGGGGTCGCCGAGGTGCCGCTCGTGCACGAAGACGCCGGCCAGCGCACCCGGCCCCGAGTTCAGGTACTTGTAGGAGCACCAGGCCGCGAAGTCGACGTCCCAGTCGTGCAGGGCCAGCGGCACGTTGCCGACCGCGTGCGCCAGGTCCCACCCGACCACCGCGCCGGCCGCCCGGCCGGCGGCCGTGATCGCCGGGATGTCCAACAGCTCGCCGGTCAGGTAGTTGACCCCGCCGAGCAGCACCAGCGCCACCCGGTCGCCCTCGGCGGCCAGGTATCCGGTCACGTCCTCGGTGCGCAGGGCGTCCTCGCCGGGGCGCGGGCGCAGCCGGACCACGGTGTCGTCCGGGTCCAGGCCGTGGAACCGGGCCTGGCTGCGCACCGCGTAGCTGTCCGAGGGAAACGCGGCGTCCTCGATGACGATGCGGGTGCGGGCGCCGGCCGGGCGGTAGAAGCTGACCATCAACAGGTGCAGGTTGACGGTGAGCGAGTTCATCACCACGGCCTCCGCGGGTCGGGCGCCGACCAGTCGGGCCGCCGGCGCCGTCAACAGCTCGTGGTACGGCAGCCAGGCCCGCTCCGCCTCCAGGTGCCCCTCGACGCCGAGCCGCTGCCAGGCGTCCAGGTCGGCGAGGAGTTCGTCGCGGGTGGCCCGGGGTTGCAGGCCGAGCGAGTTACCGGCGAGGTACGCCGACTCGGGGTGGCTGCCGCCGTCCGCCGGCGGCACGTGGAACAGGTGGCGGTGGCCCGGGTCGGCCTCGTCGAGGCGGTGCGCCTCCGCTTCGCCGGCGGCGGAGCCCAGTGGCTCCGCTTCGCCGGCGGCGGAGCCCAGTGGCTCCGCTTCGCCGGCGGCGGAGGCCAGTGGCTCGGTTTCTGGGGTGTGCACAGGGGTGTCTCGCTCTCCGGTCACATCGCGGTACGGGCCGACCACAGCTCCGGGAAGACCACCCGGGACATGCTGCGCTGCAACCACGCCAGTCCGGCGGATCCGCCGCTGCCGACCTTGGCGCCCATTGTCCGCTGCACCGCCTTGACGTGGTTCCACCGCCAGTCGCCGAACTCCTCGGCGACACCGCTCAACGCCTCGCCGAGCAGCCGCAGGTGGTTGTCCGGGCCGGCGTCGGAGTAGATGCGTACCCAGGCCGCCTCGACCGACGGCTGCGGCTCGTGCTCGACCGCCACGTCCCGGTCGAGCAGCTCGGCGGGGAGGTCGAAGCCGCGCCGGGCGAGCAGCGCGAGCACGTCGTCCCAGAGGCTCGGGCTGGCCAGGGCGGCGCTGAGCTCGGCGTACACCTCGGTCTGCCGGCGGAACGGCCGGATCAGCGCCGGGTCGCGCAGCCCGAGCAGGAACTCCAGCTGCCGGTACATGGCCGACTGGAAGCCGGAGCCCTCGCCCAGCAGGTTGCGGAACCGGTTGAAGTCGGCCGGTGTCATCCAACGCAGGCCCTGCCAGGCGGCGTTCAGCCCTTCCAGGTGCAGCGTGGCGCGGCGCAACGGGGCCAACGCGTCCCAGACCCGGTCGGCGCGCAGCAGTCGCTGGGTCTCCCGCAGCTCGTGGCAGGTCAGGCCGAAGTACAGCTCCATGATCTGGCTGACCACCAGGAAGGACATCTCGCCCGGGTCGGCGCTGAGCGGGCGCTGCAACTGGTGCAGGGCGCTCGCCTGCACGTACGCGTCGTACGGCACCAGCTCGGCGAACTCCAACGTCGGCTCTCCGCCGTTTCGTGCGGCGCGGGCGGCCCGCTGTCGCGGGGTCACCGGTCGCACCGTGGCGACACGGTTCGGCGCCCGCCGCTCCGTCTGATCCACCGTTCGTCTCCCTCCCCCGGACTGGACGACGTCATGATCCCGCGGTCAGATCGGCGGATGGAATGCCGGATCAACGGCTCTCGCCCTGCGCAGCTACCGAAACGAAGGCAGCTAGGCGAATTCGGTTCACGAAAGTAAGGTCTGAGCGTGGACGACATGGACTGGGCGCTGGTGCGCGAGTTGCAGGCCGACGCCCGGCTCTCCTTCAGCGAGCTGTCCCGGCGGGTGCACCTGTCCCCACCAGCGGTCGCCGAGCGGGTCCGCCGGCTGGAGGAGGCTGGGGTGATCACCGGCTACCACGCCCACGTCGACCTGACCCGGGCCGGCCGCACCGTGGTCGCCCTCATCCGGATGTCCTGCTACGGCGCGCGATGCATCCTGCACGACCCGGCCGTGGCCGGCTGGCCGGAGATCCTGGAGATCCACCGGATCACCGGGGACGCGTGCAGCATGCTCAAGGTGGCGGCCGGTTCGATCGGCGAGTTCGAGGCGGTCATCGACCGACTCGCCCCGTACGGTCAGCCGTCGAGCACGATGGTCCTGTCCTCTCCCCTGGACTGGCAGCCGATCACCCCGCTCCCGTCCGACGGCACCACCTCCCGCCGCCGCTGACCCCTGCGCCCTGCTCGCCTGCGGGTTTGCCCCCGGGCCAGCGGGAATTCAGCGCGGTGCCCAGGGGAGGGTTCCGGCGGTCGTCGCCGGGAGGGGGAAATCATGCAGGGTCTTCGCACGATCAACCGCGCGTTCTCGGCAGCCCTGACACTGGTCGGGCTGATCGGGGCATTCGTCCTGATGTCGGTCACGCCGGCACGCGCTGGTGAGAACACCTTCATCGAGGTGACACCGAACAGCGTCCAGGCCGGCGAGCGGGTCAATATCCGGGCGAGCTGCGACAACAACAACAACGAGCAGGCCAACGTGCACTCCGACGCGTTCGGGCACGTGATGCTCAGACCGGACAAGGGCTTCCTGACCGGCGAGGTCACCGTCCCGGGCAACAAGCAGCCCGGCGACTACCCGGTCGACCTGCGCTGCCAGAACGGCCAGACGGCCTCGACCATGCTGACCGTGCTGAACATGGCCTCACCCAGCAAGGGACCGGCGACCGGGGGCGGCGGCACGGCCGGCGGTCGCGGCACCGGATCGCTGCTGGTGCTCGGCGGGGTCGCGCTGGTGGCCACCGCGGTCGCACTCGGCATGGCCGGGGGTCGGCGCCGGACCGGGGCCGGCTCCTGAGCCGGATCAGCCATGAGCCGCAGAACCGCGCGTGCGCGGCCGGACCGTGGTGCCCGCTTCCGGGCGAGGGCGACGCTGCGCGCCTCCGGCCGGCTGTTGGCCCGCGCCTCCGGCCGGCTCCGCAGGGTCGCGGGGCACGCGGGAACGGCCAGCGTCGCCACCACCGATCCGGCCGCCCGTCCGCTGCCACCACGCCGCCCGGCCGGGTCGCCGCTGGCCCGGCGGCGGCTGGGCACCGGTCCGGGAGTGCCGATGCTGGCCGTCGCCGCGCTCATGGTGCTGATCGTGGCGATGCTCGGCGTTGAGCAGGTGACCGGAATCAGCATGCTGCCCGACCGGCTCAGCGCCGGCCTGCGGCCGCCGCCGAAGAAGTTTCCGGTACTGCCGGCCAGCCGCCCGACGGGTCTCGCCATCCGCACGCTCGATCTGCAGGCGCCCGTGCACAACGTGGGCATCGCCCCGGACGGCACCATCGCCGTCCCGGACACGGCCCGCGCCCAGGAGGCCGGCTGGTACGACCAGGGCCCCACACCCGGCCAGTACGGCCCCGCGGTGATCGTCGGGCACGTGGACACCACCACCGGACCCGCGGTCTTCCACCAACTCCGGGAGTTGCGGTCCGGCGATCAGGTCGAGGTCACCCGCTCCGACGGCAGCGTGGCCGTCTTCGAGGTCGATTCGGTGGAGCGCTTCGACAAGGGGAGGCTGCCGGTCGACGAGGTGTACGGCGACTTCAGCCGTCCGAGCCTGCGGCTGATCACGTGCGGCGGTCGCTGGGTCGGGGGCGAGACCGGCTACTCGGACAACGTGGTGGTGTTCGCTTCGCTGGTCAAGGCTCGTTCCGGTTGAGGCCGGGGCCTCGGTCAGGCGGCGGCTTCGGGCTCACGCAGGTCGAGCCAGTCGGCCCAGCGCGGGTCGGGAGCGCGGTGCCCGAGCACCCGCCAGGCGGTGCCTTTCGGCGCGGCCGGCAGGGCGTGCAGCCGCCAGCCCAGCTCCGCCGGGGTCTTGTCACCTTTGGTGTGGTTGCACCGCGCGCACGCGGCGACCACGTTCTCCCATGCGTGCCGGCCGCCCCGGCTGCGCGGAAAGACGTGGTCGATGGTCTCCGCCGGGCCTCGGCAGTAGGCGCACCGCCACCCGTCCCGGGCGAAGATCGCTCGGCGGGACAGCCCGACGTGAGTGCGGTAGGGGACCCGGACGAAGCGGGTCAACCGGACGACCGACGGCACCGGGAGCGCGTCCCGGGCGCTGTGCAGAATGCCGTCACCGTCGGCCACGCAGACCGCCTTGGCGGAGAGGACGAGAATGGCGGCTCGACGCACCGACACGACACACAGCGGCTCGTAGGTGGCGTTGAGGACCAACGCGCCAGAGCCCACCGTGGGTCGTATGTCAGGCATCGCGCTCACCCTCCCGGTTCAGCGGCTGCTGGGCGCCGCCGCCGACCGGAGTTGGGGCACGACGACCCACACGGTCGACGCCGGTCCGATCACCGACGTCCGTTGCGCCAATAGTCCCTGATCGGACCCCGGATTGCACGTACTAATCTTGCTTCTGGTAAGCGGATCACCCCCACCGGTGGAATCGCGGCCCGTTCGGTCTGCGATGGGCGGCGCCAGCCCCACCGATATGGGGGCCGGTCGGTGTTGTGAGCGCGATACCTGTGAGGCGTAAACATGCCTCTGAGGCATAACGCTCGTCGACGGCCGAGTTGATCGGTCCCGATAGGATCGCCGGTCGTGACCCCGAACTCACGCCGACTGTCCGTCCGGCTGAAGCCGCTTCGGAGCTGGGCGCCGGCGCTGGTCCTGTTGGGGGCGGTGGTCGCGGCCACGGGGATCGTGGCCGTCGGACTCCGCAACTCCCCCACCGCACCGTCCCGGGCCGTGCTGGTCTCCAGCGGCGCGTGGGCGCCGTTCGTGGGTCCCGATCTGCCCGACGGCGGGCCGGTGACGCAGTTGGTCGTCGAGTTGCTCAGCCGGTCGGGATACTCCCCCGAGGTCAGGTACACGTCCTGGGCCCTGGCCGAGGAGAAGGTCTCCTCCGGTGCCTCCATCGGGGCGTTCCCGCTGGTGGGCAGCGAGCCACGGCGTAACAAGTTCCTCCTGTCCGACCCGCTCATCGACTTCGAGTACGTGCTGTTCTACAACCGCCGCAGCGGCGAGCCGAAGATCTCGTCCGCCGGCGACCTCGGTGCGTTACGGGTGGGCGGGATAGCCGGGTACGACTACTGGGACGAACTGGAGTCCGCCGTTCCCGAATTCGTGGAGTTCGGATCGACCCTGGAGGGCTTCCGGGCGCTCGCCGACGGCCGGATCGACCTGCTCGCCGAAGGGCTGCTCTCCGGGCAGGCGGTGCTCGCCGACCCGTCCTTCGCCGGTGACGCCGGGGACTTCGGTCACCTCCAGGGCGACAGCCCGCTGGTGCATTCGGTGCAGGGCCTGCACTTCATGATGGCGGACACCGACGAGGCCGCCTCGGTGATGGCGAAGCTCAACGCGATGCTCACGAAGATGCGTCAGAGCCAGGAGTACGAGGACATCGTCGCCGAACTCGAACCGTCCGCGTCCCGCGAGGTGACCCTGACGCCGGTCGCCGCGTCAGGCCTGGTGGAACTCCTCGACCAGGGAGGCAAGCGGGTTCTGCTCGCCCCGAAGGGCACCAGGGCGCAGGTGCTGGCCTGGCCCGAGGCGTTCGTCGAAACCGCAGGCCCGCCGCCGGCCCAGGTCCTCGTCAAGGTGAAGATCACCAACGGTCCCGCGCAGGGCCGGGTGCTGCACGTCGATGCCCGAGCCCTGCTGCTCGATCCGGGGGCATGATGATCCAGTTACGGATCCTGGCCCCGGTGACGGTGGACTACTACGCCGTGCCGGGTGCGTCGCTACGCGATCCGCACGGGTACGCGCGGTTCTGGGCCGAACAGCAGCCGGCGGTGGACGAGCTGCTCAGGGCCCTGGCCCCGGGCCCGGTGGCGGGTCAACCCTGGCGTCCCCCGTCCGTCGTGCTGGAGCACACGCGGGCCACACGTTCCTTGAACCTCTACCGCACCATCGATGATCATGCCATCGAGCGCACGATGCACGTCCTCACCGGCGCGCTGTACCCCGAGCACCTGCCAGGTGAGTTCAGCGGCGTCACCAGCGACCCGCAGGCCGGGGTCATCGAGATCAGCTTTCGGCTCTACGACCACGGCCTGATGTTGCTGGAGATACTGACGGACGTTGATCCACGGCCCGGCGAGCACACCGATGGCCTGGCGAACCGGCTCGACGAACTCCAGGCCCGAGCGGTGGCGATGGGTGAGCGGGTGGCGCGGGAGGTCGTCGCGCAGTACCTGGACCCGCTGCTGCGTCTGCTGCGCACGGCCGACCGGGACGACCGGATCCTGGTCCCTGCCACCCCTGAAGACGACCCGTTGACGGCGGAGTTCGGCGAACCGCTCTGGGTCACCCGCAGCCTCATACTCGACCCGGCCGAGCCGGGAGCCGATGCGGTGACGCGACACTGGATCAAAGACGTGGTGATCGCCGACGACGTCCGTAGCCCGGCGGACCGGCTGCTCGACGGCGACCTGGAACACCTGGTCCGCTGGCTGAACTACCTCTTCCTGGACCGCACCGGGGTGGGCGGCCGGATGCTGCCCGGTGACCCGTTCCGCGACCAGTGGGACGCCCTGCGCTACGCGCAGGTGTTCTACGGCGCGCTCGACCGGATCGACAGCCGACTGTCGAAGATCCTCGCGGATTCGGCGGCGGCGGGTTCCCGCTGGGAACTGGAGCAGCTCAAGGGGAACCTGCTGGGGCTGAGCCAGCGCGCCGAGCTGATCATCATGGAGCGGCAGGACCTGTCGAAGTACCTCAAGCGCGCGGTACGGGCGGAGATGGACGCCATCCTCGAGTTCTGGGACTACGAGAGCCTCCTGGCGCAGCCGGTCCGTTTCAAGATCGAGGTCTGCGACCGACGCCTGGCCGAACTGGCCGCACGGCGCACGACTCGTTCGGCGATGTTCACCGACCTCATCCTGCTGGGTATCGGTGTGACGTCGATCCTGGGCACGGCGCTCGCGGTGACCGAGTTCGGGCGCTCGATGACCAGCGACCCCGGAATGGCGGTCTACGACCTGGGACGCTCGTCCATCATGGGGTGGATCGCCGGGCAGCCGGCGGACGCCATTCTGATCACGTCCGGCATGGTGTCGCTGCTGCTGGTGATCATGTATTTGTTCTTCCGTCGCGACCGGACCTGATGCGAACAGCCCTGCGCAGTCGCCCGATCCGGACGCTGGCGATCACCCAGTTCCTGCTCGAAGTGCAGTTCTGGTTTCCCATCTGGCTGATCTACCTGCTCGACCTGGGCTTCCCGCTGACAACGGCGGTGCTCGCCGACGGAGCGTTCCGGATCGTCTCGGTGATCTGCGAGTTCCCGGTGGGGCTGGTCGCCGACCGGATCGGGCGGCGGCTCACCTATCTGACGTTGGCCGGTACGACGGTGCTGACCTTCACCGTCATCACGCAGATCCGCTCGGTGCAGGTGCTGTTCGGAGCGTGGGTGCTCTGGGGTGTGCTGTGGGCGCTGTCGTCCGGCGCCGCCAGCACCTACCTGTACGAGCTGTGCGCCCAGGACGCTCTCGACATCAACCCGGCCAGGGCGTTCGGGCTGGTACGGGCGGCCGGCAACATTTCCGTGCTCGTCTCGTTGCTGGCCGCGGGCTACCTGTACGACGTGGACCACCGGCTCCCGTTCGCCGTCACCGCCGCACTGGCCGCGGTCGCGTTGCTGCTCGCGTACACGCTGCCGGAGATCGCCGGCTCACGGGTGGTCGCCACGCTCGCCTCGGTGCTGGCGGACATCCGGGGCGCGGCAGCCGACCCCCGGGTACGCCAGGCCGTTCAGTTGGGGGCGCTGCTGCTGCTGTTCGGCTGGAGTGCCCGCATCCTCTTCCAGCCACTCGCGCTGCATCTGGGCCTGTCCGCGCAGGTCACCGGCTGGATGTACGGGGTGTTCGCGGCCGCCTCGGCGCTCGGTGGGCTGGTCGCCGGATACGTCCGCACGCCGCACCGCGCGAAGGCGCTGAGCGCCGCGTTCCTCCTCATCCTTGCCGCGCTGGTGGCGACCAACCAGGTGGACCGGCTCGGCCCGTTCCTCTTCCTGCCGATGATGGGATTCGGATACACCCTCGGCCTGACCGTGCTGGAGGTCTTCACCAACGAGGTCACCCCACGAGCGGTACGCGCCACGGTATTCGGGGTTATCGCCTGTGTCGGTGGCGTCGGTATCGCCGTGGCCCGCCCCGGTCTCGGGATGCTGGCCGAGCGGCACTCCACGTCCTTCGCGTTCGGGATCTGGGCCGGCATGGGCGTGCTGCTGATCAGTCTGGCAGTGCCGGGGATCCGCCGGATCCGGCTCGTTGCCCGCCCGTCACCCGACCGCTGAGCGGCAGCCGGTGGGTCGGCGGCGGGCCTGCCGACCCCTTGCGGTACGAAGACAGGGTGAGTGCCGCCAGCGTGACGCCCCTTGCCCTGTCCACCGCACCGTCGGTGAACTGCCAGGGCAGTTCCTCCTGCGAATTCCTGTACCGGATGACCCACTCGGCCTGGTTCGCCGAGGGCAGCTACTGGATCCTGCTCAAGCCGCTGCGGGTGCTGCTGATCGTGGCGCTGGCGATGTTCGCCCGCTGGGCGTTGCACCGGACGATCGACCGGCTGGTCCGGACCACCACCGACGGTGCGGTGCCGACGATGCTGCGGCCACTGCGCGAACGGGTGCCCACCGCCGCGGCCGATCCCACCGAGTTCGTGCCGGAGCGGCGTCGACAGCGGGCCGAGGCGATCGGTTCGGTGCTGCGCAGTCTGACCACCGCGTTCGTCTTCGGCATCGCGCTGCTGATGATCCTGCGCGAGTTCAGCTTCGACCTGGCTCCGCTGCTGGCCAGCGCCGGGATCGCCGGCGTCGCGCTGGGCTTCGGCGCGCAGAGCCTCGTCAAGGACCTGATCGCCGGGTTGTTCATGCTGATCGAGGACCAGTACGGCGTGGGTGACACCGTCGACCTGGGCGAGGCGACCGGCGTGGTCGAGTCGGTCGGGCTGCGGGTCACCACCGTGCGCGACGGCCGCGGTGTCCTCTGGTACATCCGCAACGGCGAGATCATCCGGGTGGGCAACAAGAGCCAGGGGTGGGCCCTGGTCGTGGTGGACCTTCCGATCGGCTTCAGCGGCACCGAGGAGGCGACCGCCGTGCTGCGGACCGCCGCCGCGTCGGTGGCGGTGGACCCGGAGCTGTCGCCGGAGATCGTGGAGGCGCCGGAGGTGCTGGGCGTCGAACAGATGACGGTGGACGGCGCGGTGATCCGGACCGTGGTGAAGACGACCGCCGACGGGCAGTTCGCGGTCGGACGGGAGCTGCGCCGACGGCTGGCGGAGGCGCTGGAGAACTCGGGGATCACCGCACAGATCGCCTCCTCGCGCATTTATCCCGGTCTACCGGTCCGGCCGCTGGCCGACGGCGAGACTGGTCAGGGCGGCGCGACCTGACCCGGCGGGCACTGTCCGCGAATCCAGGGGTCGCGGGCCACCCGGCCCCTCAGGTATCGTCCGTTCGTTCAGTCGGGGATGCGACGAACGATCCGTTCGCGCTAGCTAGTTGTCAGACGATCGGGCAGAATCCGGAGCACGCGTTCCCGCCGGAGCGTGATCACATCCTCGCTGATCCGTAGATCTGACGAGTGTTCCCGGCCGGGCTGCCACGAGCGGTCACCCCGGGGGCCGATGGAGGCGACGGTGCCCGACGAGCGACCTTCCGTGGAAGGCCCAGCCACTTTCCGCGAGGTGTTCGACCAACGCGAGTTCCGGGCCGTCTTCACGGCCGGCGCCCTCTCCTGGGTCGGTGACTACGTCGCGAAGGCCGCCGTCACCCTGCTCGTCTATCAACAGACCGAGTCCGTCGCGCTCTCCGCCGCCGCCTTCGCGGTCAGCTACCTGCCCTGGCTGCTCGGTGGCCCTCTGCTCGCCGCGCTCGCCGAGCGGTACCCGTACCGGCGGGTGATGGTGACGTGTGACGTGATCCGGATGGCGCTGATGCTGCTCATCGCCATCCCGAACCTGCCGGTCCCGGCAGTGCTGATGCTGATCTTCGCCGCCACGCTGGCCAACCCGCCGAGCCAGGCGGCGAAGTCCGCACTGGTACCGCAGATCCTCGCCGGCGACCGGCTGGTGCTCGGATTGTCGCTGAACAGCAGCGTCGGACAGGCCGCCCAGGTCGTCGGCTACCTGATCGGCGCCGCGGTCGCCGCGATCGACCCGGCCCTCGCGCTGCTGATCAACGCGTTGACCTTCGCCATCTCGGCGCTGATCGTCCGCCTGGGCGTTCGCGACCGGGCCCCACTGATGACCACCGCGCACCGTAGCCACCTGCTCCGCGAGACCGCTCAGGGATTCCAGATCGTCTTCGGCACACCGGTGCTGCGGGCCATCGCGGTGCTGGTGTTCAGCGCGATGCTCTTCTCGATCGTTCCGGAGGGGCTGGCGGCGGCCTGGGCCAACAAGGATGCCGGCGGCGACCTGGACGCCGGCGTGGCACAGGCGGTGATCATGGTGGCCAATCCGGTCGGTTTCATCCTCGGCGGGTTGCTGGTGAGCCGACTGTTCGGCCCGGCCCGTCGGCTGGCACTGATGCGGCCGCTGGCCGTGTTCGCCCCACTGGTGCTCGTGCCGGCGCTGTTCGACCCGCCGCCGCTGGTGGTGGCGCTGCTCGCGGCGCTCTGTGGCTTCGCGGTCGCCGGCATGATGCCGATGGCCAACGGGCTGTTCGTCCAGGCGCTGCCCGCCGCCTTCCGGGCCCGCGCGTTCGGCGTGATGGCCACCGGTGTGCAGGTCATCCAGGGTGTGGCGGTGCTGGTCACCGGGTTGCTCGCCGAGCGGTTCGACATCCCGCTGGTGGTCGGCGTGTGGAGCGCGGCCGGGGTGCTGCTGATGACGGTGGCCGCGCTGCGCTGGCCGGAGAAGCAGACGGTGGACCGGGCGATCGCGGCGGCGACCGCCGCCAACGCCGAGTCACCGGGCAGCGAGCCGAGCCTGGACGGCCCGACCGCCGACGGCACGGCGGCGGGCCCCGAGCCGCGCACCGGTGACGGCCGCCGCCGGCACGCGGTCACCTGAGCCGGCCCCTGCCGCGCCGACAGGAGCGGGCCGGCGTGACCCGACGCACGGCGTCCGGGTCGGGCTGGCCCCGGCCACACCTGGCAGGATGGAACGGTGAACCCCGCAGGCGAATCCGACCGTCCCGGTGCGTCGACAACCCTCTTCGAGGCGGTCGGCGGTGAACCCACCTTCCGCAAGCTGGTGGACGAGTTCTACGCCGGCGTCGCCACCGATCCCCTGCTGCGGCCCATGTACCCGGAGGAGGACCTGGGCCCGGCGGCGGACCGGCTGACCCTGTTCCTGATGCAGTACTGGGGCGGCCCGAACACGTACTCCGCCCAGCGGGGGCACCCACGGCTGCGGATGCGGCACGCCCCGTTCCGCATCGGTCTGGCCGAGCGGGACGCCTGGCTGCGGCACATGCGCCGCGCCGTGGACCGGCTCGACCTGGAGCCGCAGGTCGCCGGCGCTCTCTGGGACTACCTGGAGCGGGCCGCGTACTTCATGGTCAACGCCATGGAGGACGCGGCCGACGGCGCCTGACGGGCCCGCACCGGCACCCGCCCGGCGGCGGCCTCAGAGCAGCGCGCCCTCGTCGTGCAGCCAGTCCACGAAGCTGGTGGCCACGGCGGCGCCGCAGTCGAGCATCTCCACCAGCAGCGCGTCGTGGGTGCCGGCAGCGAGCGGCACCTGAAGCTCGGCGTAGATCGGCAGCTGCCCGCGCTCGGTCGGGTCACCGATGTACGCCTTGCAGAACCGACGGGTGTGGTTCCACTCGTTGACCACCCGGTAGGCCCGGTCGGCCCAGTCCGGCGGCACCGTGGCGTGCGGACGGGCCCGCATCACCAGGATCTCGTCCTCCGGCCCCTCGAGGGTGACCAGCACGGCGTGCCGCTCCCACATGGCCAGCAGGTTGCCGTCGCCGTCGGCCAGGTATCGCACGTCGAGCAGATCGAGTGCGTCACACACCCGGCGCAGGCTCACCGGCTCGACGGTGGCCGGCATCTCGGTCAGCACGGGCCGCTCGTTGCCCGGGCAGTCGTCCCCCGGCTGGCGAGGGCTGGGCGGTCCGACACGGACCGCGCTCTCCACTGTGACCCCGCTTCGGGTTTCCGGCTCGCCGCCCTCGGCGGGACCCGGGCGCCATGACCACCACGGCATCGCTCGCGCACCTCACTCCCCAGCGGATCCAGCCGCCTACGGTGCGTTGGATCCGAGGATGGACGGTACCCGGACAGCCGGGTTGAAGCACCCCCCCAACGACCGCCTGGGCCCAGAAGAATGACCAGGGGTCATCCGTTCGGACGAGTCGCCAGGGGCGTCACGGCGAGATCCGTGGCCTTCTGCAACCAGGCCGCTCCGTATGGTCCCACCAGGCCGACCCAACGGCCGGCCACCCGCACCTGGACGGCGGCCTCCGCAGGAGCGCCCGCCGGGCCGTCAGCGGGGCCCAGGAAGCCCATCCGGATCAGCCCCTGCACCAGTCGCTGCGGCACCTCGACCGGCGGGCCGGGCGGGTCGTCCGGCGTGACCAGCACGGCCACGTGGTCGAGCAGCGCGTCGCGGAGCGCCCGCTGGCCGACCGCGCGGCCGGCCACGCCGTGCTCGCTCGCGGACCGCAGGGTGCCGGCCGCCGCGCCCGCGATCCGCCGCAGCTCGGCGGCGGGCAGCGCCTCCACCGGCCGGCTGCGCGCCGGTGGCAGCGGCCACCGCCACTGCGCGTCCCGGCGTGCCGGCAGAGCCGAGCCCCCGCGTTCCAGCTCGGCCAGCAGCTCCGGAGCCGCCACCGTGACGTCCGTGGACGCGCCGTCGCCCGGACCACCGTCCACCGTCCGGACCACCAGCACCTGCCACGGCAGCCGCGCCCAGAGGGCGACCCGACCGGCGGCGCCGGCCGGCCGCAGCCGGACCGGCGCGACCGGATCCAGCCGGACCAGCCGGGCCAGGAAGGCGCCCGCGTCGGCCACCCCGGTGAGGCCGTGCCCGGGCGCCGCCTCGTGTTCCGGTCCCGCCGTGCCCGGCCGCGTCACGCCGTGCCAACCTGCGGGGCGTAGGTGAGCAGGAACTCGCGCTCCTCGGCCGTGATCCGGCGGGGCACCTGGCGGGTCAGGTCGAACGGCACCAGCACCGAGCGGGCCCGGCTGGCCAGCACCTCACCGTCGTACAGCTCGTAGGCGACGGTGAACCGGGAGGCCCGGATTTCCTCCACCCACAGCTCGATCCGGACGGTGGGCGCGGCCTCCGCGGTGGCCCGACCCAGCGCGTAGTCGACCGGGCGCAGGTAGTCGACCTCGTGCCGACGGATCACCACCCCGTCGGCGAACGAGCCGACCCCCCAGGCCCGGCCACCGGCGAACATCAACGCCACCCGCGCCTCCTCGTACAGGGTGAGGAAGCGCGAGTTGTTGACGTGGCCGTACGCGTCCAGGTCGGACCAGCGCAGTGTGCAGTGATAGACGAACCGGTCAGACACCGTCGCGGCCGGTCAGTCGCGGGTCAGCTTGCGGTAGGTCACCCGGTGCGGCCGGGCGGCCTCCGCGCCGAGGCGGTCGATCTTGTTCTTCTCGTACGCCTCGAAGTTGCCCTCGAACCAGAACCAGTTCGCCGGGTTCTGGTCGTCGCCCTCCCAGGCCAGGATGTGCGTGGCGACCCGGTCCAGGAACATCCGGTCGTGGGAGATGACCACGGCGCAGCCGGGGAACTCCAGCAGCGCGTTCTCCAGGCTGGAGAGCGTCTCCACGTCCAGGTCGTTCGTCGGCTCGTCGAGCAGGATGACGTTGCCGCCGATCTTGAGCGTCAGCGCCAGGTTGAGCCGGTTGCGCTCACCACCGGAGAGCACCTTGGTCGGCTTCTGCTGGTCCGGTCCCTTGAAACCGAATGCGGCGATGTACGCCCGCGACGGCATCTCGACCTTGCCGACCATCAGGTAGTCCAGCCCGTCGGAGACGACCTCCCAGACGGTCTTGTCGCCGTCGAGGCCCTGCCGGTTCTGGTCGACGTACGACAGCGAGACGGTGGGACCGACCCGGACGTCGCCGCTGGTCGGCTCCTCCAACCCGACGATGGTCTTGAAGAGCGTGGTCTTGCCGACACCGTTCGGGCCGATGATGCCGACGATGCCGTTGCGGGGCAGCGAGAACGACAGGTTGTCGATCAGCAGCCGGTCGCCGAAGCCCTTGCTGAGACTGTGCGCCTCGATGACCGTGCTGCCCAGGCGCGGGCCCGGCGGGATCTGGATCTCCTCGAAGTCGAGTTTCCGGGTCTTCTCCGCCTCGGTGGCCATCTCGTCGTACCGGTCCAGGCGTGCCTTGGACTTGGTCTGCCGGGCCTTGGCGTTGGAGCGGACCCACTCCAGCTCCTCGGTGAGGCGCTTCTTCATCTTGGCGTCGCGGCGACCCTCGACGGCCAGCCGGGCGGCCTTCTTCTCCAGGTACGTGGAGTAGTTGCCCTCGTACGGGTAGGTGCGACCGCGGTCCAGCTCCAGGATCCAGTTGGCCACGTTGTCGAGGAAGTACCGGTCGTGCGTGATCGCCATGACGGTGCCGGCGTACTTGGCCAGGTGCTGCTCCAGCCAGGAGACGCTCTCCGCGTCCAGGTGGTTCGTGGGCTCGTCGAGCAGCAGCAGGTCGGGCGCCTCCAGCAGCAGCTTGCAGAGCGCGACGCGGCGGCGCTCACCACCGGAGAGCTGGGTCACGTCGGCGTCCGGCGGCGGGCAGCGCAGGGCGTCCATGGCCAGTTCGAGCTTGGAGTCGACGTCCCAGGCGTCGAGGTGGTCCAGCTCCTCCTGGAGCTTGCCCATCTCCTCCATCAGCTCGTCGGAGTAGTCGGTCGCCATCTGCTCGGCGATCTTGTTGAACCGCTCCAGCTTGGCCTTGGTCTCGGCGACCGCCTCCTCGACGTTGCCGAGCACGGTCTTGGCGTCGTTGAGCGGGGGCTCCTGCGCGAGCATCCCGACGGTGTAGCCGGGCATGAGCCGGGCCTCGCCGTTGCTCGGCTTGTCCAAGCCTGCCATGATCTTGAGGAGGCTGGACTTACCGGCGCCGTTCGGGCCGAGCACACCGATCTTGGCCCCCGGCAGGAAGCTCAACGTCACGTTGTCGAGCACGACCTTGTCGCCGTGCGCCTTGCGCGCCTTTTCCAGGACGTAGATGTACTGGGCCACGGTGCGGGCTACCTCCGTCGGTTGCTGTCGCATGATGGGCGGCGCGGCGCGGGCTGCGACCTCCGCCCGCCGCCGCCGACCGGGAGCCGGCCGCGCGCACGCCATCGTCAATCCTGACAGGTACGGCCCGCTTCGCCCACATCACCCCGCCCCAGGAGTACGTCGTGCCGCTCACCGCACCACCCTGTCAACAAGATCACGGTTCCGATTCAGCCCCTGCGGGGTGGGTACGGAACTCCGGCACGGGGGAACAGAGGCCGCAGCTACGCTCAGTACGCTCATCGCGGTGGACCCGTCAGCACCCGGAGGTGGCCGATCGTGACCGTCCGTAGCTCCTTTGTCGTAGTGGCGAACCGCCTGCCGGTCGACGAGGTGAGCACACCCGAGGGACGGCAGTGGCGACGCAGCCCGGGCGGGCTGGTCACCGCGCTGCATCCCGTCCTCGCCGAGCACCAGGGCACCTGGGTCGGCTGGGCCGGCGGCACCGGCGCCGCCCCCGAGCCGTTCGACCTGGAGGGCATCAGGCTGCACCCGGTCCCGTTGAGCGCCGAGGAGTTGGAGCGCTACTACGAGGGCCAGTCCAACGCGACGATCTGGCCGCTCTATCACGACGCGGTGGAGACGCCGGCCTACAAGCGCCGTTGGCGCGAGGCGTACCGCCTGGTCAACGCGCGCTTCGCGGAGGCCGCGGCGGACGTCGCGGCCGAGGGCGCGACGGTGTGGGTGCAGGACTACCAGCTCCAGCTCGTCCCGGCGATGCTCCGCGAGCTGCGGCCGGACCTGCGGATCGGCTTCTTCCTGCACATCCCGTTCCCGCCGATCGAGCTGTTCATGCAGATGCCGTTCCGCACCGAGATCCTGCGCGGCCTGCTCGGCGCCGACCTGGTCGGCTTCCAGCAGCGGCTGGCGGCGCAGAACTTCGTCCGGCTGGCCCGGCACCTGCTGGGGCTCCGCTACGAGGGGCAGATGATCCAGGTCGACGGTCGGCAGGTGAAGGCGGGCGCCTTCCCCATCTCGATCGACACCCAGGAGATGGAACGGATGGCCGCCGACCCGGCGGTGCAGGCCCGGGCCAAGCAGATTCGCGCCGAGCTGGGCGACCCGAAGACGATAATCCTGGGCGTGGACCGGCTGGATTACACCAAGGGCATCGAGTTGCGCCTGAAGGCCTTCCGCGAGCTGCTGGCTGACGGAAAGTTGACAGTCCCGGACGCGGTCATGGTGCAGGTGGCCACGCCGAGCCGGGAACGCGTCGAGCACTACCAGGCGCTTCGGGTCAAGGTGGAGCGCGAGGTTGGTCGGATCAATGGCGAATTCGGCAGGGTCGGCGTGCCGGCGGTGCACTATCTGCATCAGTCGTACAGTCGCAGTGAACTGGCCGCGATGTACGTTGCTGCCGACGTGATGATGGTGACCCCGCTGCGAGACGGAATGAATCTGGTGGCCAAGGAGTACGTCGCATCGCGCGCCGACCAGGGTGGCGCGCTCGTGCTCAGTGAATTCGCCGGCGCTGCCACCGAGCTGCGCCAGGCCTTTTTGTGTAACCCGCACGACCCGGACGCGGTCAAGGACGCCCTCCTCCGGGCCGTGCACGTGGAGAAAACCGAGGCACGCCGCCGAATGCGGACAATGCAACGCCACCTGCGTACCCACGACGTGGGGCACTGGGCCAAGTCTTTCCTCTCCGAGCTTGGAGTCTCCGAGGCGGAGGCCGCGTGAACACGTCCGTCAACGACGGAGCGGTGATCTCCACCGAGGTGATGGACCCCGAGCTGCGCGCCGCCATCGGCCGGATCGCCCGGGTCCCCCAGCTTCTGATCGCCTGCGACTACGACGGCACACTGGCGCCGATCGTGGAGGACCCGAGCACGGCCGTACCGCTGCCCGAGTCGGTGGCCGCGATCCGCGCGCTCGCCGCGCTGCCGCAGACCACCGTGGCGGTGGTCTCCGGCCGGGCGCTGCGCGACCTGGCCGCGCTCTCCCGGCTGCCCAGCGAGGTGCACCTCGTCGGCAGCCACGGCTCCGAGTTCGACATCGGCTTCGTCGAGCGGCTCTCCCCCGAGCTGGTCGCGGTCCGTAACCGGGTCCGGGACGCGCTGCGCGAGATCGCCGCCGAACACCCGGGCATCCGGCTGGAACGCAAGCCGGCCAGCGTCGCGGTGCACACCCGGGGGGTCGACCCGCAGGTCGCCGCGGCGGCCATCGAGGCGGTCCGCAACGGTCCGGCCAGGTTCGACGACGTGACGGTCACCCAGGGCAAGGAGGTCATCGAGCTCTCCGTGGTGGCCACCCACAAGGGCACCGCCGTCGACCAGTTGCGCACCCAGCTCGCGGCCAGCGCGGTGCTCTTCATCGGCGACGACGTGACCGACGAGAACGCGTTCGGCAACCTGCACGGTCCGGACCTCGGCATCAAGATCGGTCCCGGGGACACCCAGGCCGGCTACCGGGTGGCCGAGCCGTTGGAGGCGGCCCGCGCGCTCGGGCTGCTGCTGGAGACCCGCCGCCACTGGCTGTTCGGCGAGCGGGCGGTGCCGATCGAGCGGCACTCCATGCTCGCCAACGGCCGCACCGTCGCGCTGCTCACGCCCGACGCCAAGGTCAGCTGGCTGTGCCACCCCAAGCCGGACTCGGCGGCGATCTTCGCCGACCTGGTCGGTGGCAGCCCGGCCGGCCACTTCAGCATCGTCCCGGAGCGCGGCGGCATCCCCCTGGGCCAGCGCTACCGCTCCGGCACCATGACGGTGGAGACCCGGTGGTCCGGGCTCACCGTCACCGACTGGCTGGACAAGCCGGCCCGGGAGACCACCCCGGACGGCCCGGCGGTGGTGACCGGCGACTCGACCCTCGTCCGGGTGCTCACCGGCAGCGGCCGCGTCCGGCTGGAGTTCGCGCCGCGGCCCGAGTTCGGTCAGGTCGCCGTGCAGTTGCAGCCGCTCGGCGACGGCCTGCTGGTGCTCGGCTCCAACGAACCGTTCGCGCTCTACTCCCCCGGGGTGGAGTGGCAGGTCAGCAACGACGGGGGCTACGAGACCGCCAAGGCGGTCGTCGACCTCTCCGCCGCCGGCGGGCAGGTCGTGCTGGAGTTGCGCTTCGGCACGCACAGCCTGGAGCACCACCGGGTGCCGATCCACGACCGGCAGGCCGCGGCCGAGCAGCCGTGGAAGGACTGGGTCGCCTCGCTGCGGCTGCCGTCCACCGCCCGCGACCTGGTCGCCCGCAGCGCGCTCACCCTGCGCGGCTTGTGCCACGAGGCCACCGGTTCGATCCTGGCCGCGGCGACCACCTCGCTCCCGGAGGAGCTGGGCGGCGTCCGCAACTGGGACTACCGCTACTGCTGGCTCCGCGACGCGGCGCTGACCGCCCGCGCCCTGGTCGACCTCGGTTCCATCGAGGAGGCCGAGGCGCTGCTGCGCTGGGTGGACGGCTGTATCGAGCGCACCGGCGGGCACCCGGAGCGGCTGCACCCGCTCTACACCATCGACGGCTACGAGCTCGGCGCCGAGGCGGTCATCGACACCCTGCCCGGGTACGCCGGCTCCCGTCCGGTCCGGGTCGGCAACCTCGCCAACCACCAGCTCCAGCTGGACGTCTTCGGCCCGATCGCCGACCTGATCGCGGCCGTCGCCGACGCTCGCGGCTCGGTCCGCGACGACGAGTGGCGGGTCCTGGACAACATGGTCGAGGCGGTCCGCCGCCGCTGGCACGAGCCCGACCACGGCATCTGGGAAGCCCGGCTCCCACCCCGGCACCACGTCTTCTCCAAGGTGATGTGCTGGATGACCGTCGACCGGGCGCTGCACGTGATGCGCCAGCACGGCGGCGAGGACCGGGCCGACTGGAAGGAGCTGCGCGACCGGATCGCCGACAACGTGCTGGAGCACGGCTGGCACGAGGACGTCGAGGCGTACAGCGTCGCGTACGGCGACGAGGACATGGACGCCTCGTCGCTCTGGATCGGCCTCTCCGGCCTGCTTCCGGGCGACGACCCGCGCTTCCTGTCCACGGTGCTGCGGATCGAGGCGGACCTGCGCAGCGGCCCGGTCGTCTACCGGTACCACTGGGACGACGGCCTGCCCGGCCGCGAGGGCGGCTTCCACATCTGCACGGCGTGGCTGATCGAGGCGTACCTGCGCACCGGCCGCCGCACCGACGCCGAGGAGCTGTTCGCGCAGATGGTGCTCACCGCCGGCCCGACCGGGCTGCTCCCCGAGCAGTACGACCCGCTCGCCGAGCGCGGGCTGGGCAACCACCCGCAGGCGTACAGCCACCTCGGCCTGATCCGGTGCGCCCTGCTGCTGGACAACATGCTCAAGCAGTAGTCGATCGCTGGTACGTCGAAGGGGCCGGAGCGCGTGCGCTCCGGTCCCGCCATCTTGCGTTTCTCAGTGATCGTTGGCAGGTCAGCGACTCGACACGGCGGCAAATGCCCTCCTGAACTGCCAACGATCACTCGAGTCGGTCAACTCTCAACTCCGCGAATCGGCAGGAGTGCGCCCAGTTCCTCAGCCGTCGAGGGCGCCCACCACGTCGCCCACCACCACGACGGCGGGCGGGCGCACGTCGGCCGCGAGCACGTCGGCGGCCACCGCGCCGAGGGTGGACCGCAGCGTCCGCTGGGCGCCCGTCGTGCCCTCCTGCACCACGGCAGCCGGTGTCTGCGGCGAGCGCCCGTGCGCGATCAGGGTGGCCGTGATCGCGGCGAGGTTCTTCAGCCCCATCAGGATCACCAGCGTGCCGCGCAGGCCGGCGAGCGCGTCCCAGCGCACCAGCGAGACCGGCGAGTCGGGGGCGACGTGCCCGGAGACCACGGTGAACTCGTGCGCCACCGCGCGGTGGGTGACCGGGATTCCGGCCGCGGCCGGCGCGGCGATCGAGCTGGTCACCCCGGGGACGACGGTCACCGGCACACCGGCCGCCGCGCACGCCAAAAGCTCCTCGCCGCCCCGGCCGAAGACGTACGGGTCACCGCCCTTGAGCCGAACCACCAGAGCGCCGGACCGGGCCCGATCCACCAGGATCCGGTTGATCTCCTCCTGCGCACGGGACGGGCCGTAGGGGATCTTCGAGGCGTCCACCAACTCGACGTCGGGGCGTAGCTCGTCCAGGAGCAGCCCGGGCACCAGCCGGTCGGCGACCACCACGTCCGCCTCGGTGAGCAGCCGCCAGCCCTTCACCGTGATCAGCTCCGGGTCACCCGGTCCCGCCCCCACCAGCGCCACCCGCCCGCGCTGGTGGGGGCGGGACCGGGT
>NZ_RCVJ01000139.1 GCF_003667505.1 Micromonospora sp. BL4 | reverse complement strand
GGATGTGGTTGGGGCCGCCGGGGGTGAAGACGTCGGAGCTGGCCACCGCCGACCAGGCTGTGGCGGGGACGGCGTCCACCAGGGCGCGGATCACCGGGGCGTCGCGCCACTGGTCCTGTTCGGCGAGCAGGCCGAGGGCCACCACCGACTCCTCGACCTCGCCCACGCACTCGAACGGCTTGTGCCCGTCCACGCCGAGCAGTTCCCGGTAGCCGGGGATCTGCTCCGGGTCGGCGAGCAGGTCGCCGCCGAAGATGTGGGTGACCCGCTCCCGGGCCATGAACGGCGCCATGGCCAGGAAGACGAACCGGCACTTCGGGCAGTCGCGGCACCAGCGCTCGCTCGCGTCGCGCAGCTTGAACGCCTGGTTGCAGCTGGTCACCACGTCGTCGTACCGGGTGAACTCGGCGAACAGCCGGGCGATGTGCAGCTCGGACAGGGAGCGCAGCAGCGAGAAGTACGGCTCGGTGAGGCCGGCGTGCTCGGCCAGCGCGCCGCGCAGCAGCCCCTCGGCCTCGACGCCCTTGGACCACTGGTGGTTGATCTCGTGACCGTTCCAGACCAGGTTCGGGTCGGACGCCGAGCGCTCGTTGGACATCACCACCGGGCCCAGCCCGTGCAGCACCGCGGTCGCCACCGCGATCAGCGAGTTGATCGCGGTGACCGGGATGTGGCCGTTCAGCGCGCCGGCCGCGTTCAGGTCGAACAGCACCGGGTCGATCCGCCGCCGGGCAGCGAGGGGGATCAGCCCGGACGCCTCGTTGACCGAGATGATCACGTGGTTCGGGTTGACCGAGAACGGCACCGGGTCCAGCTCGGCCCGGCGCAGCGCCTCCAGGCTGACGATCGAGTCCTTGCCGCCGCCGACCGCGGAGAGCGGACGGCGGTCGGAGTCGTCGTACACCCGGGCCGGCGTCACCGCACCGGTCGGCACCTCCGGGCGCAGCTCCAGCACGTGCGGCAGCTGGTTGCGGTACGCGTACTCGGCGAGGCCCTTGGTGTAGACGGCGGTGACGTAGTCGACGGTGGCCGCGCCCAGCGGCGCCGGCAGCACGAGGCGGGGCGGCGCGGCGGCCTTGTAGTAGCTGACCCCGGCGACGAGGTGCAGCACCTCCAGCACCCGGCCGAGGGTCGCCACCGTCTCGTCCGAGGGCGGTTCCGCCGGCAGCGGAAGGGTGATCACCTCGGTGAACCGCTGCTCACCGCCCGGGCCGGTCAGGGCGTAGTCGAACAACACCTCGCCGGTGGCGAAGTCGATCGAGTAGGACGGGAAGGTGAAGGCGTCCATCCGCCGGAGCTGCTCGTTGGGCACACGCCATACTAGGCCCTGGTTCGTCCGGCCGTGTCCGGACCGGGCCCGCCCTGCCGCCGCCGCGACCCCCGAGGAGAGCCCAGTGCGCCTGTCTGACCTGCGCGGACGTACCGTCGCCGTCTGGGGCACCGGCCGGGAGGGCCGGGCAGCTGTGACCGCGATCGCCGCGCACGGCCCGGCCGGGATGGTCGCCGTCGACGACAGCGCGAACTTCCTCTCGCTGCCCTGGGACGGCCCGCTGGCCGAGGCGGCTCCGCTGGTCACCGGCGAGGCGGGTTTCGAGCGGCTGGCCGCCGCCGACGTGGTGGTCCGCTCGCCCGGTGTGCCGCAGACCCACCCGTGGCTGGTGGAGCTGCGCCGACGCGGCGTTCTGGTCACCCAGGGCACCGCGCTGTGGATGGCCGACCACGCCGCGCGCACCGTCGGGGTCACCGGCAGCAAGGGCAAGAGCACCACCTCCAGCCTGATCAGCCACCTGCTCACCGCGATGGGCCGGCCGAACGTCTTCGGCGGCAACATCGGGGTGCCCACCCTCGACCTGCCGGAGGCGGAGCTGTACGTGCTGGAGCTGTCCAGCTACCAGTGCAGCGACCTCACCGACTCGCCCCGGGTGGCGGTGGTCACCGCGCTCTTCCCGGAGCACCTGGACGCGCACGGCGGGGAGCGGGAGTACTACCGGGACAAGCTCAACCTGCTCGCCCACGACCCGCAGACGATCGTGGTGAACGGCGCCGACCCCCGGCTCGCCGCCGAGCTGGGGGCCCTCCCGGCGGTCCGCGCGGGTCGGCCCGACACCACCAACGTCGCCACCGGCGCCGACGGCACGCCCTGGTTCCACCTCGGTGACCAGCCGCTCTTCCCGCGTGCCGTGCTGCCGCTGGTCGGCCGGCACAACGAGGGCAACCTCTGCGTCGCGCTCGCCGTGCTCGACGCGCTGGGCGTCGACGTGGTGGCCGGCAAGGACCACCTGGCCGTGGCGGTCGCCGAGTTCCAGGGGCTGGCCCACCGGCTCACCGAGATCACCGACCCGTCCGGGCTGACCTTCGTCGACGACACCCTCGCCACCAGCCCGTACGCGGCCATGCACGCCATCGACGCGTACGAGGGGCGGCCGTTGACCGTGATCGTCGGCGGCAACGACCGGGGGCTGGACTACTCGCCGCTGGCCGAGCACCTGGCGGAGCGGGAGCTGACCGTGATCGGCATTCCGGACAGCGGCGCCCGCATCGTCGAGGCGCTCGCCGGCCTGCCCAAGGTGCGTGCCGAGCTGGTCGACGATCTGGTGGACGCGGTGCGGCTGTCGCGGGAGCTGACCCCGGCCGGTGGGGTGGTGCTGCTGTCCCCGGCCGCGCCGAGCTACGGCCGGTTCCGCAACTTCGAGCACCGCTCCGAGGTCTTCGCCGAGGCTGTTCGCGACACCGCCGGCTGACCCCCGGAGCGACCCTCGGATTGGCGGGAACGGTTCAGCGGGATCGTGACGGACGCCGGCGCAGCCAGGAACGGCGGGCCGGCACCGCCTCGTCACCGAGGTCGGGCTGCGGTTGGCCGGTCCCCTCCCGCCGCCACCGGTTGCCCTGCTGGTCGGTGAAGCACAGCTGCACCGTCGCCGATGCGTACCCGCTGAGGTCGACGCTGCGGTCGACGTTGATGAACAGCTCCGCGGCGGCCCCGCCGTCGAGCCGGTCGACGGGGCCGGTCACCGTGGCCACCGGCACTCGACGGCCGCCGGGGCCCGGGTCGCCGGTGTGCACCACCGGCGTGGCGGCCAGGTCGAAGACCGGCCCGTCGCTGTCGTTGGCGACCCGTACGCGCAGGACGCCCTTGCCCTCGGTGCGGGTGGTGCTGGAGAGGAGCCGCGCCTGTCGGGCCAGCGCGGCCCGGTCCTCGCGGCGCCGGGCCCGCAACTCACGGCGCAGGCTGAGCACGCCGAAGAGCAGCGTGCCGACGGTGCCGAGGCCGCCGAACCAGTCTGGGACGGATCCCCAGTCGACGCCCCATCCGACCGGAATGAACGCCAGAGTCTCCACAGTCGACATGCGTCCACGGTAGTCGCGGTACCCCAGTCCGCCCTCGGCTCCACCGTTCAGCGGCGCCCACCGGCCGTCCCGCCGACGGGACTGCATCTTTCATCCTGGTGCGGCTGCGCGGAGTGTTGGTGTGCGCTTCAGCGGGTAGTGTTGGGGTCACGGATCACGCGGTCGGCCGCCACCCCCTCGGCGTGGACCGACCATCGTGGAGCCTGCCGTCACGCCCCTCCGGGAGGCCAGATGACCCACCGTCGCCCCACCCTTCACCGGCCCGGCCGGACCCGGCCAGCCCGTCTCCTGACGGGCCGTCCGGAGCGCGGCAGCCCGGAGACGCGCCGAAGGGAGACGGGCCGCACGGAGCCGGGCCGATGACCGCGCCGGCACAGGGCACCGGGTTCTCGATCATTCCGCCTCGCCGCAACCGGCTGCCGCTGCGTGGCCGCGACGAGCTGGTCGAGACGATCCTGCGTGCCGCCGAGCCGCCCGGCGGCACCGTGCGTGCCCCGGAGGAGGCCACGCAGATCCTCTGGGGGCTGGGCGGCTGCGGCAAGAGCCTCACCGCTCAGGAGGTGGCCCGCCAGCTCGAGGAACGTGGCTGGCTGGTCTGGTGGATCTCGGCGAAGGACTCGGCGCGGGTCAGCGCCGGGATGCGCGAGGTCGCGGGCCAGCTCCAGGCTCCGGAGAACCAGCTCGACCTCGCCTGGGCCGGCAAGGCCCGCAGCCCGGTGGAGCTGGTCTGGGACCTGTTGAACAACTCGCACCGGCCCTGGTTGCTGATCTTCGACAACGCCGACGAACCGACTCTGCTGGCCCCCGCCGACGGGCAGGTCGCCGACGGCACGGGCTGGCTCCGCCAGCCGCGTACGGCCAACGGGCTGGTCCTGGTCACCACCCGGGACGGCCGGCGGGACACGTGGGGCGAGTGGTCCACGATGTACCTGGTGGACGAGCTGTCGCCGGAGGACGGCGCGCAGGTGCTCGTCGACCTCGCCGGCACCGCCCCCGGCAGCCTGGCCCAGGCGACCGGGCTCGCCGCCCGGCTCAAGGGGCACCCGCTGGCGCTGCGCGGCGCCGGCACCTACCTGGCCGAGGCCAACCGCATCCCGGTCGGCACCACCCGGTCCTCGATCCGCACCTACGACGACTACCGGGAGGCACTGGACCGGCGCACCGGCACCGGCATCCGGCGCAACGGCTCCAGCGGCTTCGACATGGCTGTCCGTCCGGTGGTGCAGTCCTGGGAGATGTCGCTGGACCTGCTCGCCGGGCGCGGGCTCGACCAGGCCCGGCCGGTGCTCCGCCTGCTGGCGTGTCTCGGTGACGCGCCGATTCCCTACGCCGTGCTGCTCGACCCGATCCGGCTGTCGGCGTCGCCGCTGATCGGCGAGATCGGGGAGGACCGGCTGCGCGAGGTCCTGCGTTCGTTGGCGGACTTCGCGCTGGTCGACCTCGGGGTGATCGAGTCACTGCCGGCCCAGTCCCCGGTCGCCCACGTGGTCACCCTGCATCCGTTGGTACGCGAGCTGATCCGGGACCTACCCGACGTGGTGGCCGCTCGGGCGGAGTACCACGAGCTGGTGCTCGACCTGCTGGACGCGCTTCGGCTGCGCGACCCGGACCGCCCTCGCGAGGAGGAGTTCGACCCCGACGAGCCGGACAAGTGGGCGAGTTGGCACCTGCTGGCACCACCCACGATGGGCGCGGTGTTGGATTTCCTCGACAGCGGCGACCTGCCCCGGACCCGGCCCGACCTGCTGGACGTCGCACTCGATCTGGCCCGGCTGATCGCCCGCTACATCCTGGCCGTGGGCCTGCCCGGGCAGGCGGAGATCTTCCTGGACCTCTGCCTGGCGGGGTGCCGCCGCATCGGCGTCGACCTGAACGGCCGGCCGGCGCTCAGCCTCCGCCACGAACGGTGCCGGGCGGCGCTGGAGCAGGGGCATCTGAGCTGGGCCGAGACCGAGCTGCGCGCCATCATCCCGGCCCGGGAGGCGCTGCTCGGCCGGGAGCACCGCAACACCTTGGCCAGCCGGCACAAGCTGGCCCGGACCATCCTGGAACAGGGCCGGTGGCACGACGCCGAGGACGAGCTGCGCGACATCGTCCAGGCCGAATACCGGGTGCGCGGCCCCGAGGACCGGGACACCATGACCGCGCGGCACAGCCTGGCCCGCGCGATCGTCTACCAGGGACGGTACGCCGACGCGCACGCCGAGCTGGCCGAGATCCTGGAGATCCGCCTGCGGCACTGGGCACCGGACCACTTCGAGACCCTGACGGTCCGGCACACCCTGGACCTGTGCCGGCTGCGCGAGGGTGAGGTGGAGGAGGCCCTCGCCGACCTCCGCGAGATCCTCTCGACGGACAGCGCCAAGCGGCAGGTCCAGCACGTCGCGATGATCGCCGCCCGGCACACCCTGGCGGAGTGTCTCATCGCCACCGGCGCCACCGCCGAGGCGGAGAAGGTGCTGTCCGGGGTGGTCAAGGACCGGCGGCGGATCCTCGGCGACGACCACGCCGACACGGTCCGGGCCGAGACCGACCTCAGGAAGCTTCGTGGCGAGTGACGGACGGGACGTCGAGGTCCCGCTCCGGTTCCGCAGCCAGCCTGACGAGGAGCTGATGTGAGCGATCAACTGCGTCGCCGGGACCGACTGACCGCCGAGTCGCTGCGGGAGTTGGCGTCCGGTGAGATCGACGTGATCTGGCACCGCGAGTACTACCCGCCGGAGCAGTGCGACGCCGCGCTGCCCCGGGTGGTCCGCGCCGTCGACGAGGCGAACTTCCTGCTCACCAAGGAGTTCACCAGTGTCGGCACGTCGATGGGCGAGGTGGCGAACGGCGGCGACAGCGTCCAGCGCTACCTGGACACCGCCGCCGACACGACCCGGCTGATCCGCCACGACGTGTTCGCCGAGCAGCAGTCACCCACCGACCTGATCCGGCTCGACCTGGACGAGATGTGGCCGTACGGGGCGACGGTCGGGCGGCACGACGGTCGCATGATGCTGCCCGGTGTGCTGCGTCGGATGACGCCCGGTGGTCGGGGCCGCCCGCACATCGACCGTCGGCAGATCCCGCTGCTCGACGCGTACCGGCTGCACCGGCGGTTGGGGGTGAACATCTACCTGGAGGTGCCGGAGCCCGGCGCGGGTGGCGAGATCGACTTCTGGGGGACGCTGTCCGAGGAGGAGTTCGTGGCGCTCAAGGCCGACCCGTTCGACTACGGGATCGAGCCGGAGCGGGTCGGCCCACCGTTGGACACCGTGCTGCCCGGCAAGGGCGATCTGGTGATGTTCGAGGCGGGCCGGATGCACGGCGTCCGCGAGGTGCGGGCGGGCTGCCGTACCTCGGCGGCCTGCTTCATCGGCGTTCGCGCGGAGACCGACCCGCTGCTGATCTTCGCCTGAGGAGCCACGGCGCCGGTGTCACGCCGGGTGCGTCAGGGCGGTGTGCAGGGCGCGCATCGAGCGGATCGCCGAGCGGATCTCCTGGAGGTAGCGCCCCGGCGTGAGCGTCTGCTCGGGCAGCACGGCCAGGTCGGCCAGCGCCGGGTCCACCCCGACGGTGTCGATGCCGCAGCCGTACGGCACGGCCAGGGTGCGTAGCGCGTCGCAGTGCTGGAACGGCACGTAGATCGGCGCGGTGACCATCAGCACCTCGTCGCCCGGGGCGAGCTGGACGTGCCCGGCCCAGAATCGCTGCGTGTCGGCGGTGTGCGCGCGCCGCCGGTGCGGTTCGCTGGACGGCGCGGCGAGCACCCGCACCGGCGGCAGGCCCTCCGGCCGATAGGTCCGCGACGACCAGGAGTGGTGCGGGTGCCCGGTGTCGACACCGTCCTGCTCCGCGGGGGCGGCCACCCCGAACACCCGCCGGACGGCCGTGTCGAGCACGTCGACCTCGGTGTCGTCGGCGGGCAGGCCCGCGTCGGCCAGCGTCCGGCGTTCCCAGTCGGACAGCGGTCGGAAGCTGCCCAGCACGGCGACCTCGCCGCGCACCGGCACGCCGGCCCGCAGCAGGTGCGCGGCGTACCCGACCCGGCGCACGCAGGCGTGCGCCAGGCCGCCGAGAACCACCAGGTGGGCGTACGCCGGTCGGGCCGGCGCCACCGGCCGGATCAGGCCGAGGGCCGCCGCCGCCTGGAGCACCAGCTCGACGGTGGCGGGGTCGAGGTCCGGCTCCCGGGCGTCGGGCCGCTCGCGGCCGCCCCGGAAGTCCCAGTGTCGGGCGGAGAACTCGTCCAGGAAGCGGAGCACGTCGGCGAGGTCGCCGTCCGGCCAGTTGCCGCCGAAGCGGTCGACCAGCCGGCGAATCGGTTCCCCGCAGATCCACCCGGCGATGCCGGCGGCCGGGTCGCCCGACACCCGGATGGGCAGCGGTACGGGCAGCTCAGGCACCGCCGGATCGTACCGGGCCGGCGGAACGGCGTTCTTGCCGTCCCGTCGTACCCTGGCGGCAGTCGGCGCCCGGGAGGTACCTCGATGACCGATTTGCTCCACCGACCCCGTCGGGTCGGACCGCCCGGCGGGTTCGTCCGGCTGCTGGCGCACACCGACCCGGTCGCCCTGGTCGGCATCCTGCTGTCGATCTCGCTCTCCGTCACGTTGGACCTGACGAACGCGGCGACCGGGGTCGAATCGCTGCTCGCCGGGCTGATGGGCACCACCATCTCGCTGCTGGTGGATTCGCTGGCCCGCGCCGAGCGCCGCTTCCACCTGCGGACGATGCTGGAGGGGCCGTCCTGGCTGGTGCACGCGGTGCCCGAGGTGGTCACCGGCACCCGGGAGGCGGTCGAGCGTCATCCGGGCACCCGGGTCGCCGAGGAGGCCCGACGCCGCTTCGAACGGTTCCGGGCGCAGACCGAGCAGTTGCGCGCCGGGCGGATCATCCGGCCGGGCGACGACTTCCAGGACCTGCTCGGCGCGACCCGCGAGTGCGTACGGCGGCTGGACGCGGTGACCAACGTGATGCCGAGGGCCAGCGGCGAGTTGAGCTGGTGGCGTGGCGACATCGGGCGGCACTACTGGGCGGCCAACGTCGAGGCGCTGGCCCGGGGCGTACGGATCACCCGGGTCTTCCTGCACGCCGGGGTGACCGACGAGCTGGACGAGCTGGTGCGGGCGCAGCGCCGTGCCGGGGTGCGGGTGGGGCTGCTGCCGTGGGGCGTGGTCGAGGCCTCCCGGCACGTCAACCTGACCCTGTGGGACGGCGCCGCGTGCTGGGAGGGCGTGATGAGCGCGCACGGTGAGATCACCGAGAACCAGTACTCGGTCAACGCCGCCGACCTGGCCCGGCTCACCGACGTCTTCGAGGCCTGCGTCGAGGCCGCGACCTTCCTGGACTGACCGCGACCGGAGGGCGGGCCCGCCGATGACCGTGAGCGCAGTGCTGCTGGTGACGGCGGTGGTGTGGGCGGTGAGCCTGATCCGGTCGGTGCGCCTGCGGGCGTTCGTCTACAGTCTCCCGCTGCCGATGTCGCTGGCCCTGGTGAGCACCGGGCACCGGGTGGAGGGCGCGCAACTGCTCGGGGTGCTCGGCCTCAACCTGTTCTTCGTCGTCGTGGCGGTCACCCACCACCGGCTGCGCTGGCCGATCCTGCTCGCCGACGCCGCCGGGATCGCCGGGTACGTGGCGTTCAGCGCGGGCCTGCTCGCCGTGCCGGTGCCGTTCGCGCCGGCGTTGGTGGGCACCGTCGCGCTCTGGGCGTTGGCGATGCTGCTGCTGCGCCGACGCCACCCCGCTCCCGAGCCCGCCGCGCCCGTCACCGGGGCGCATTCGGGGCGACGACTGCCGGCGCCGGTCAAGCTGCTGGTGATCCTGCTCGGCGCGACGCTCACCGGGCTGCTCGGCGAGCTGCTGCGCGCGATGGTGGTGACGTTTCCGTACTCCGGGGTGCTGGTGGCCGTGGAGAGCCGCCGCGACCTGGTGGCGTTCACCCGGCACTTCGCCCGCAACAGCCTGGCGCTGGTCGCTTTCCTGGCGGCGTACCACCGGTGGCAGGACGGCCCGCCGGTCGCCGCCCTGGCCGCCGGCTGGGTGGCCTTCGCGCTGGTGGCCGGGGCGCTGCACGCGGCCACGCGGGTCGGCGTGATCCGTAGCCGCAGGAGCGCCACCGCGGCCGGCTGACGCACTGTCAGGGACGGGTGCGCGCTGCGCTACACAGTGGCAGTTGTCCACACCGGCCGCCGGTGGGAGCGTGCGGTATCCACGAACGCCGCTGAAGGGTTGCCACGATGACCGACGACCTGCTGGCCCGGCACCGGGCCGTGCTCCCGTCCTGGATGCCGCTGTACTACGCCGAGCCGATCGAGCTGGTGTCCGGCTCGGGCCGCCGGGTCACCGACGCCCAGGGCCGCAGCTACCTGGACTTCTTCGGCGGCGTGCTGACCAACATGATCGGCTACGACATTCCGGAGATCCGGGAGGCGGTCGAGCGTCAGCTCGCCACCGGCATCGCGCACACCTCGACGCTCTACCTGATCCGCCAGCAGGTGGAGCTGGCCGAGAAGATCGCGCAGCGCTCCGGCATCCCGGACGCGCGGGTGTTCTTCACCAACTCCGGCACCGAGGCGAACGAGGCCGCCCTGCTGGTCGCCACCAACCACCGTCGCTCGCACCAGATCCTGGCCGTGCGCAACAGCTACCACGGCCGGTCGTACGCGGCGATGGGCGTCACCGGCAACCGCAACTGGTCGGCCAGCGGGCTCAACCCCCTCCAGGTGGCCTGGCTGCACTCCGGCGACCGGGTGCGTGGTCTGCTGGCCCGGCTGAGCGCCGAGGAGCAGGTCGACGCGGCGGTGGACGACCTGCGCGAGGTGCTGGCCACCCAGACCGCCGGCGACGTGGCGGCGTTGATCGCCGAGCCGATTCAGGGCGTCGGTGGTTTCGTGCACCCGCCGGACGGGCTCTTCGCGGGCTGGAAGAAGGTCCTCGACGAGCACGGCATCCTGTTCATCGCCGACGAGGTGCAGACCGGCTGGGGGCGTACCGGGGAGCACTTCTGGGGCTACCAGGCGCACGGCGTCACCCCGGACCTGCTCACCTTCGCCAAGGGGATCGGCAACGGGTTCGCCCTCGCCGGGGTGGTCGGGCGCGCCGAGGTGCTGGAGTCGGTGCCGGCCATCAGCTTCTCCACGTTCGGCGGCAACCCCATTTCCACGGCGGCCGGCAACGCGGTGCTCGACTACCTGATCGCACACGACCTCCAGGCGAACGCGGCCCGGGTCGGCGCGATCCTCGCCGACGGCCTGCGGTCCGCCGTGGGCGGTCTCGACTGCGTCGCCGAGGTACGCGGGAAGGGGCTGATGCTCGGCGTCGAGTTCGTCCGGCCGGGCACCAGCGAGCCCGATCCGGCGCTGACGAACCGCGTCTTCGAGGCGTGCCGCGACGGCGGGCTGCTCGCGGGCAAGGGCGGCCTGTACGGCAACGTGCTGCGGATGGGTCCACCGTTGACGCTGACCGAGGAGGAGGCCCGCGAGGGTCTGGCGATCCTCGTCGACGCGATCCGCTCGGCGGCGGAGGTGGCGGCATGAGCATCGGGCACTTCATCGACGGCAAGCGGGTCGGCGGCACGTCCGAGCGGCGTGGCGACGTGTTCGACCCGGCGACCGGTCGGCGTACCGCCGAGGTGGAGCTGGCCTCGACCGCGGACGTCGACGTCGCGGTGCGGGCCGCCGTGCTCGCCGCCCGGTCGTGGCGGGACGCGTCGCTGGCGAAGCGGTCGGCGGTGCTGTTCGCGTTCCGCGAGCTGGTGCACGCGCGCCGCGACCGGCTCGCCGAGGTGATCACCGCCGAGCACGGCAAGGTGCTCGCCGACGCCGCCGGGGAGGTGCAGCGCGGTCTGGAGGTGATCGAGTACGCCTGCGGCCTGCCCTCGGCGCTGCGCGGCGCGTTCAGCGAGAACGTCTCCACCGAGGTCGACTCGTACACGATCCGGCAGCCGCTCGGGGTGGTCGCGGTGATCTCCCCGTTCAACTTCCCGGTGATGGTGCCGCTGTGGTTCGTGCCGGTCGCGGTGGCGTGCGGCAACGCGGTGGTGCTCAAGCCGAGTGAGAAGGACCCGAGCGCGGCGCTGCTGCTGGCCGAGTGGTTCGCCGAGGCGGGCCTGCCCGACGGGGTGCTGAACGTGGTCAACGGCGACAAGGAGGCGGTCGACGCGCTGCTGGACCACCCGGAGGTGCGGTCGGTGTCGTTCGTCGGCTCCACCCCGATCGCCCGGTACGTCTACCAGCGCGGCACCGCCGCCGGCAAGCGGGTGCAGGCGCTCGGCGGGGCGAAGAACCACATGGTGGTGCTCCCCGACGCCGACCTGGACCTGGCCGCCGACGCGACGGTCAACGCCGGGTTCGGGTCGGCGGGGGAGCGGTGCATGGCCATCTCGGTGCTGGTGGCGGTGGAGCCGGTGGCGGACGCGCTGGTCGAGCGGATCGCCGCGCGGCTGGCCGGGCTGCGTACCGGCGACGGCCGGCGCGGCTGCGACATGGGCCCGCTGGTCACCGCCGCGCACGCCGCGAAGGTGCGCGCCTACGTGGACGCCGGGGTGGCCGCCGGCGCGGTGCCGGTGGTGGACGGGCGGGACGTGACGCCGGACGGCGACCCGGACGGCTTCTGGCTGGGCCCGACGCTGTTCGACCGGGTGACCCCGCAGATGTCGATCTACACGGACGAGATCTTCGGGCCGGTGTTGAGCGTGGTCCGGGTCGGCTCGTACGACGAGGCGGTGGAGCTGGTCAACGCCAGCCCGTACGGCAACGGCACGGCGATCTTCACCAACGACGGTGGTGCGGCCCGGCGCTACCAGCACGAGGTGGAGGTGGGCATGGTCGGGATCAACGTGCCGATCCCGGTGCCGATGGCGTACCACTCGTTCGGCGGCTGGAAGTCCTCGCTCTTCGGCGACCTGCACGCGCACGGCGAGGACGGGGTGCGGTTCTTCACCCAAGGCAAGGTGGTCACCAGCCGGTGGCTGGACCCGCGCCACGGCGGCGTCAACCTCGGGTTCCCCACCCAGACCTGAGCAGCCGCAGCACGCCCGCCCCGGCCAGGTACGCCAGCAGCGCCGGGACGGGCGTGCCGAGCGGTTCCGGGGTTCGCGCCGGGGTCGCGCTGTTGATCAGCAGCGCGGCCACCACGGCGGCGTAGCCGGCCACGGTCAGCGCCGTCCGGGTCGTGGTGCCGCCGCCGGCCCGGCGCGCGGTGCGGTGCCGGCTGCTGCGGGCCTCCACCGGCCCGAAGATGGCGACCAGGATCGCCAGGACCACCGCGAGCAGCAGCAGCCAGGGCAGCCGCCACGCCCACCAGGCCGCCGAGCCGACCGCCGGGGTGGGCAGCGTCCCGGTCGCGTCGAGCAGGCCGACCAGCAGGACGGCGGCGCTCAGGTGCCAGAGGAAGACGGTCAGCACCACCAGGTTGACCCCGATCACGAGCTGCCACGGGCCGGTGCGGCGCAGCAGGCGCTCCGCCGGGCCGCGTAGCAGCAGGATCAGGCCGAGCTGGGTGGCGGCGACGGCCAGCAGCGCGAGGCTGGGCGGCGCGGCGTTGTCCAGCCGCTCGCCGGGCACGTGCAGCATGGACACCGGCCAGGGGCCGAGCACGGTGAGCAGGAGCAGCGCGGCCAGCCCGCCGGCCAGGAACACCACGCCGGCCCGGCGGGAGGTGGGCAGCCGGCGTCGGCGTACCCCCGGATGGCCGGGCGCCGACGGGCCGGCGGCTCCGGCCACGCCGGGCGGGGCGGCGCGGGCGTCGTGCCAGGCGAAGCCGAGCTGGTGCACGGCCAGCCAGCCGAACAGGTAGTTGCCGTACGCCAGCTCTTCCCGCCCGGTCAGCCGGGCCAGGTCGCCGACGCCGACCAGGGCGACGAGCACCAGCGGGACGGCGAGGCCGAAGCGGCGGTGCAGCGCGTACATCGGTGGGGTGAGCGCGACCACCGCCAGGTAGGCGACCAGGAACCAGAGCGGGATGGTGGCGAACCAGACCACCTCTCGGATCCGGGTCGGGTCGGCGTCGAGCAGCCGGGCCACCGCCGCCGCGGCGCAGAGCACCAGCACCAGCACGCTGGTGGGGCGCACCAGCCGGGCGCTGCGGTCGAGCAGCCAGCCGGCGGCGTCGCCGTCGCGGGCCCGCAGCCGGGTCAGCGAGGCCGCGTTGGCGTAGCCGCCGACGAGGAAGAAGACCGGCATCACCTGGGCCACCCAGGTCAGCGGGTACGCCCAGGGCAGGTCGCCGAGCGCGGAGTGCCCGGTGGGCCGACCGGAGGCGTCCCGTTCGATCACCGTGACGCCCCAGTGTCCGAGGACGACCATGGTGATGGCCAGGGCGCGGAGCAGGTCGATGTACCGCTCCCGGCTGGGCGGGGTGCGCTCCGCGAGCTGGCGCAGGCGGCGCATCGCCTCAGGGTATGCGACCCGGTGTTGGCCGGTGGTGATAACGGTTCGGCTGCCGGGGGTTGAAGTCCGGGCGTCGCTGCCGTAGAAATTCTTCAACGACTTCGTGTCAAATGAAGACAAGCAACACATCCCCCCCAGCGCCTCGATGCGACGGACGCCACCCCCATCACCGGCGCCCGCCCGACCCGACCCGAGGAGACATCATGAACAGGCGTGACATCCTGCGGCGCAGCGCCGCCGCCGGCCTGCTGGCCACCCCCGCCGCCGGCCTGCTGACGGGCTGCGCCACCGGCGGCGGCGACGACAAGAGCGACGCCAACGCCTACAAGGGCACCAAGAGCGAGCAGAACCCGCTCGGCGTGAAGGAGGACGCTCCGCTCGAGGTGGTGATCTTCGGCGGTGGGTTCGGCGATGAGTACGCCAAGGCCCACGAGACCATGTACACCGAGCGGTACCCGAAGGCGACGATCAAGCACTCCGTCACCCAGGAGATCAGCAAGACCCTCCAGCCGCGCTTCGTCGACGGCACCCCGCCGGACGTGGTCAACAACTCCGGCACCGGCCAGATCGACTTCAACGGCCTGGTCAGCCAGAACGCCCTCGCCGACCTCGGCGAGCTGCTCGCCGCCCCGAGCCTCGACGTCCCCGGCAAGACGGTCAAGGACACCCTGCTGCCCGGCGCGGTCGAGATCGGCTCGTACGACGGCAAGTTCCTGGTGATGAACTACACCTACACCGCGTACGGCATCTGGCACTCCAGCAAGCTGTTCACGGATCGCAAGTGGGAGTACGCCAAGACCTGGGACGACCACATCGCGCTCTGCAAGCAGATCAAGGCCGCCGGCATCGCCCCCTGGACGTACGCCGGCATCCACCCGCGCTACATGAGCTGGCCGCTGATCTCCACCGCGATCAAGTTCGGCGGCCCGTCGGTGGCCACCGCCCTCGACAACCTGGAGCCGAACGCCTGGAAGTCCGACGCGATGAAGGCCGCTGCCGACGCCTGGCACCAGATCGTCAAGGACAAGTACATCCTGGAGGGCTCGCCCGGCCTCGACCACAAGCAGTCGCAGACGGCCTGGTGCCAGGGCAAGGCCGCGTTCATCTCCTGCGGCTCCTGGCTGGAGAGCGAGCAGAAGGACGTCACCCCGGCCGGCTTCAACATGACCATCGCGCCGACGCCGAGCCTGGGCAGCGGCGACAAGCTGCCGTTCGAGGCGATCCGGGGCACCGCCGGCGAGCCGTTCATGGTGCCGGCCAAGGCCCGCAACGTCGCCGGCGGCCTGGAGTACTTCCGGACCATGCTGTCCAAGAAGGGCGCCCAGGACTTCACGAAGAAGGTCGCCAGCCTCACCGTGGTGGCCGGCGCCACCGAGGGCGTCGAGCTGCCGTACGGGCTGAGCACCGTGGTCAAGGCACTGGACGCGTCCGGCGCCAACGGCTTCAACTGGGTCTACAACAACTTCTACCGCAAGCTGGAGCGCAACCTCGTCGACGCCGCGTGCGGCGAGTTCTTCAGCGGCCGGATCGGCCCGGCGGACTTCCTCGACCAGTGCCAGAAGGGCGCCGACTCGATCGCCCAGGACAGCTCGATCAAGAAGTTCAAGCGGGCAGCGTGACGCCCCGGCCGGTGGGGGCGGACGGCCCCCACCGGCCGCACCACGGGAAGTAGGTCCTCATCGTGAGACATGGCAAGTGGCCGCTGATCGTCACCTTCCTGGTGCCGCCGGTGCTGCTGTACATCGTCTTCGTCGTGTCGCCGTACCTCCAGGCGTTCCAGATCTCCACCACCGACTGGCTCGGCTACTCGGCCGACGCCAACTCGGTCGGCCTGGCGAACTTCAAGACCCTGTGGAACGACGGGTACGTCTGGAACGCGTTGCAGAACAACGCGATTCTGCTGGCGCTGGTGCCGGTGCTGACCATCGTGCTCGGGCTCTTCTTCGCCACCATGCTCGCCATGGGTGGGCGCAAGGGCCGCGCCGGTGTGACCGGGGTACGCGGCGGTGCGCTCTACCGCACGGTGTACTTCTTCCCGCAGGTGCTCTCCGTGGTGATCATCGCGCTGCTCTGGAAGGAGGTCTACCACCCCAACCAGGGGCTGCTCACCAGTGGGCTGCACGCCCTCGGCCTCCCCGCGCCGACCTGGCTCGGCGACCCGGCGACCGCCTTCTGGTGCGTGCTGGCCGTGATGGTCTGGAGCAACGTCGGTTTCTACGTGGTGCTGTTCGGCGCGGCCATGTCGGCCGTTCCCAAGGAGATCTACGAGGCGGTGCTGCTCGACGGCGCGTCCCGGTTCACCACGCTACGCCGGGTCACGCTGCCGCTGCTCTGGGACACCGTCCAGGTCGCCTGGGTCTACCTGGCCATCTTCGCCCTGGACGGGTTCATCCTCGTGCAGTTGATGACCAACGGCGGGCCGAACTTCTCCACCGACGTGATCGGCGTACGGATGTACGACACCGCCTTCGGCAGCGAAACCAAGTTCGGCTACGCCTCGGCCATCGGCGTGGTGATGTTCTTCCTGACCCTCTCGGTGGCGGCGCTGTCGCTGCGGGTCGGCCGGCGCGATCGGATCGAGTACTCGTGACCACACTGGACAAGCCCGCCACCACCGCCACCGCTCCGACGTCCGCCGCCGGCCGGGACCGCCCGATCCGCCGCGAACTCGGCGTGGCCAACGTCTTCTCGCACGGGTTCCTGCTGATCTGGGGCCTGCTCACCGTTCTGCCGCTGCTGTGGATGTTCATCAGCTCGTTCAAGACCAACGGCGAGATCCTGGCCGACCCGTGGGGGCTGCCCGGGGCGTTGCACTGGGACAACTGGGCGCGGGCCTGGACCGGCGCGCACATCGGCCGGTACTTCCTCAACAGCCTGGTCGTGGTGGCCGGCTCGGTCAGCCTCACCATGCTGATGGGCGCCACCGCCGCGTACGTCTTCGCCCGGTACGAGTTCCGTGGCCGGCAGTTCGTCTACTACCTCTTCGTCGGCGGGCTGATGTTCCCGGTGTTCCTCGCCCTGGTGCCGCTCTTCTTCGTGGTCCGCAACGCCGGTCTCTTCGGCACCTGGACCGGCCTGATCCTGGTGTACGCGGCCTACTCGCTGCCGTTCACGGTGTTCTTCCTGACCGCGTTCTTCCGGACGCTGCCGACCTCGGTGGCCGAGGCCGCGATGGTCGACGGCTGCGGTCACTTCCGGTTGTTCTTCCGGGTGATGCTGCCGATGGCGCGTCCGGGACTGATCAGTGTGGCGCTCTTCAACTTCCTCAGCCACTGGAACCAGTTCCTGTTACCGCAGGTGTTGATGCAGGGCGACGAGTCCAAGTGGGTGCTCGCCCAGGGGCTGTTCGCCCTGTCGGTCAGTCAGGGCTACGCCGGCGACTACGCCCGGCTCTTCGCCGGGCTGAGCATCGCCGTGCTGCCGGTGCTCGCCGTGTACGTGGGCTTCCAGCGACAGGTGCAGACCGGGCTGACCGCGGGCCAGCTCAAGTAGGGTCTCCGCTTGACCGGTAGGAAAACTCCTACCTATTGTGGTCGGCATGACCGTGACCCACGTGCAACTGCTCTCCGTGCCCGTCGCCGACCAGGACCGGGCCCGGGACTTCTACGTCGACGTGCTCGGGTTCGACCTGATCTGGGACAACCCGATGGGCCCCGACGGCGGGCGCTGGGTGCAGGTCGCACCGCCGGGTGCCGCCACCGCCCTGACCCTGGTCACCTGGTTCCCGACCATGCCGCCCGGGTCGCTCAAGGGCCTGGTGCTGGAGACCGACGACCTGGACGCGGACGTCGCCCGGCTCCGGGAGCGGGGGGTGGACTTCGCCGACGGGGGCGTCCGGTCCGCCCCCTGGGGCCGCTACGCCACCTTCGACGACCCGGACGGCAACGGCATCGTCCTGCAGGCCACCCGTGTCTGAGTCGGACGTCTTCGCGGCGCTCGCCAACCCGACCCGCCGGGAGCTGCTGCGGCTGCTGCGCGACGGCGGCCAGCAGCCGGTGCAGCGGCTCGCGGACCACTTCGACATGCGTCGGCCGAGCCTGTCCGAGCACCTCAAGGTGCTCAAGGAAGCCGGCCTCGTGACCGAGCGGCCAGTCGGCCGGCAACGGCTGTACGCACTGCGGCCGGAGCCACTACGCGAGGTCGCCGACTGGCTCAGCCCGTACGAGGCGTACTGGCGCGGTCGCCTCGGCGCGCTGCGCGACGTGCTGGACGAGCTCGACGATGAGTGAGCGCGGCACCATCCGGGTGGATCAGTTCCTGCCCCATCCACCAGCAAAGGTCTGGCGGGCGCTGACCGATCCTGATCTCATCGCGCGCTGGCTGATGCAGACCGACTTCGTGCCCGTCGTCGGCCACCGGTTCACGTTCCGCACCGACCCGCGCCCCGGGTTCGACGGCATCGTGCGCTGCGAGGTGCTCGACCTCGACCCCCAGCGCCTGCTGCGTTGGTCCTGGCGCGGCGGATCGCTGGACACGGTGGTGACCTGGACCCTCCTCGCCGAGGGCCGGGGCACCCGGCTCTTCCTCGAACACTCCGGCTTCGACCCGGACGACCCGCTCCAACAGCGCACCTACGCCCTGCTCGACGGCGGCTGGCGCTCGCACGTCTGGCGCCGCCTGACCAAGGTCCTCGACGCGCCCCCGTCCTAGCCCACCGCACCTCCACGCCTGCGCTGGCACCGCGCCGCACCGCGCCGCGCCGCACCGCGCCGCGCCGCACCGCGCCGCGCCGCACCGCACCGCACCGCATCGTGCCGTGTCGTGCCGCGCCGTGCCGCGTCGTGCCGCCCTGTGGAGCGTCGCGTCGCGTCGCGTCGCGTCGTGCTGTGGAGCGCCGCGTCGCGGACCCATGATCGTGCTCGATCCTGGAAAGAGTCCTCACCGCCCGACGGATGGGGACTACTTCCTGGATCGAGCGCGATCATGCGCATCGTTCGTACCTGCGACGGGCCCGCTGCGCCGACGCGCCGACGCGCCCCAAGATCCGCACAACATCGGGGACGTTGGGGCCTTCCGCTCCCCGGAGGCAACAACTTCGGCGATGTTGTGCGGATCTTGGCGCGGGGTGCACGGCGCGGGGCGCACGGCGCGGGACGCGGGGGCGTGCGGGCGCGGGGCTGGGAAATGCGGTGGCGCCGGCGTGGCTTCGGCGCGCAGGATGCGCGTGTGATTGAGGCGTACCCGATGCAGGTCCCTGTCCGTGCGGCCACTGCCGTGCGTCGACAGCGGCCGGTCCGGGGACGAGCCTCGACCCGGCACCGACGTCCGTGAGCGGGGCGTTCCTGGCCGGTCTGGTGGCCGGTTACGGCGTCGCCATCCCCGTCGGCGCGATCGCGATCCTGATTCTGGGCCTGAGTGCGCGTACCTCGTTTCGGGTCGGCGCGGCCGCGGCGCTCGCGGTGGCGACGGCCGACGGCCTGTACGCGGCGGTCGCCGCGCTCGGTGGCGCCGGCCTGGCCGGGATCGTCGGGCCGGTCGCCGGGCCGCTGCGGGTGGTCGCCGCCGTGGTCCTGCTCGGTCTCGCCGGGCACGGTCTGTGGCGGACCTGGTCCGCCCACCGCTCGCGGCAGACGCCGGCGGCACCCGTCGGGCGTGGTCTGAGCACGCCCGGGCGGGCCTACGCGGCGTTGCTCGGGCTGACCCTGCTGAACCCGGCGACGGTGCTGTACTTCACCGCGCTGGTGCTCGGTCGTCGGGACACCGCCGACGCGGACCCGGGCGCGGCGGCGCTCTTCGTGGCGGGCGTGTTCCTGGCGTCGGCGAGTTGGCAGCTGGTCATCGCCGGCGGTGGCACCGTGGTCGGTCGGGCACTGAGCAGCCCGCGCGGGCGCCTGGTCACCGGCCTGGTCTCCAGCGCGCTGATCGCCGCGCTGGCGGTGGCCGCGCTGCTGCCGGGCTGAGCGCCGCGCCCGACCGCCCGATCTGCGCTGTCGTGCCGTACGGTCGGGCGGTGACCAGTCGACCCGCAGCCGGGGGAGGCCGGTGGGTGGAGGTCGACCCGGCCCGCGTCGGGCGCTGGGTCGAGGGCTTCGCCGACCGGCACGGCCCGCACGCCACCACCGAGCGGGAGTACGGCCTGCTGCTCACCGCCCCGGACGGGGCCACCGCCGAGCTGTACGCCCCACCCGGCGCGCCGGCCAGCGGTGACGTCCCCGGGTTCGTGGCCGCTGCCGTGGCGCCCCGCCGGATCGGCCTGCTGCTGGCCCGCAAGGGCGCGGTGGCCGTCGGCGTGGCCGAGGGCGCCGACCTTGTCGTCTCCAAGGTGGACACCCGGTACGTGCAGGGGCGCACCGCCGCTGGTGGATGGTCCCAGCACCGGTTCGCCCGGCGGCGCGACAACCAGGCCAAGGCGGCGCTGGGTGATGCGGCGGACCTGGCCGTACGCCTGCTGTTGCCGGAGGCGGCGGCGCTGACGGCGATGGTCTGCGGTGGTGACCGCAAGGCGGTGGACACGGTGCTGGCCGATCGGCGGTTGGCCCCGCTCGTGCCCCTGCGCGCCGAGCGGCTGCTCGACGTGCCCGAGCCTCGGCACGCGGTGCTCGTCGCCGCGGTGGCTGCGGCTCGTGCGGTACGGATCCGGCTGCGCGACCCGGCACCCGACTGACCTTGCCCGCTCGGAGGAACCGGCGTTCCTGGCGTTCCGCCGTGCTGCCCCTCCCGTGTCGATCATGGAGTTGTGGTGGTGGACGAAGGTTGCTCGTCCGCCCATACCGGGCACCACAACTTCATGATCGACGGGGACGGCGACCGGGGCCAGTCTCAGAGCTGGTCGGTGCCGAAGGTGTCGCAGGTCTTCGGGTTGCCCTGGTCGTAGCCCTGCTGGAACCAGCGCTGGCGCTGCGCTGAGGTGCCGTGGGTGAACGAGTCCGGGTTGACCTGCCCGCCGGAGCGTTCCTGGATGCTGTCGTCGCCGATCGCCTCGGCGGCCTTCAGCGCCTCGCTGATGTCGGTCTGGGTGATCGACTTGAACAGCGGTTCCTGGCCGGTCTTGTCCTTGGTCTCGGTGGCGTGCTTGGCCCAGGCGCCGGCGTAGCAGTCGGCCTGCAACTCCAGCCGGACGGACGCGGAGCGGGGGCCGCTCTGGTCGCCCTGGCTGGCCTTCTCGTTGGTGCCGAGCAGGTTCTGGATGTGGTGTCCGTACTCGTGGGCGAGCACGTAGGGCTGGGCGAACTCGCCCTTGGCGCCGAACCGGGAGGCCAACTCCTCGTAGAAGCTGAGGTCGATGTAGACCTGCCGGTCGGCGGGGCAGTAGAACGGGCCGACGCCCGAGTCGGCCTGCCCGCAGCCGGTGTTCACGGCGGCCTGGAAGTAGTTGGTGTCGGTCGGCTCGTACTTCCCGTTGCCCAGCTCCGGGTACGCCTCCTGCCAGTAGCCCTGGATGCTGTTGACGTAGGCCAGGTTGCGGCAGCGCAGGTCGTCGAAGCGCTGGGGGTTGTCGCGCGAGCAGAGCTGCTCCAGGTCGGTGCCGCCGGCCTGCCCGCCCTCGTCGCCGTTGGTCATCGCGTTCAGGCCGAACCCACCGCCGAGCAGCGCGACCAGCACGGCCACCACGATGCCGATCAGTCCGCCGCGACCACCGCCGCCGGGAAGTGGAATGCCGAGGCCACCGCCCCCTCCACCGCCCCGGCCCCGGTCGTTGACCTGGGAGGTGTCGAGCTCGGCCCGCTCGTTGAGTTCCATGCTGACCCCGATCGCCGTATGCCGGTGAATGTCGTGTGAATGTCGTTCTGTCCTCAAAATGCCGGACGGGGTCCGGACAGCGCTTTCGGTACCCGATGATCTTGATCGGTAATCCGGACGGGCCCTCCAGCGACGCCCGGTACACTGGTTGGGTGCTGCGCTGCGAAGGCTGAACCGCCCCGCGCCGTCGGGCCACCGAGCCCGCCGGCGGTTTCGCGTGCCCCGAGTCAGCCTTCCAGACCCCGAGAGCGAGCCCCGAACAGATGATCACTGCCACCGGCCTGGAACTGCGTGCCGGCTCCCGGATCCTGCTGTCCGACACCACCCTGCGTGTGCAGCCCGGTGACCGGATCGGCCTGGTGGGCCGCAACGGCGCCGGGAAGACCACCACGCTGAAGGTGCTCGCCGGCGAGGGTCAGCCGTACGCCGGGCAGATCGACCAGCGCAGCGCCATCGGCTACCTGCCGCAGGACCCGCGTACCGGCGACCTGGAGGTGACCGGTCGCGACCGGGTCCTCTCCGCGCGCGGCCTGGACGTGCTGATGTCCCAGATGCAGGAGATCGAGGCCAAGCTCGCCGAGGACGCCGACGAGAAGCTGGTCCGCCGCTACGGCGCGCTGGAGGACCAGTTCGCCGCCCTGGGCGGGTACGCCGCCGAGGCCGAGGCCGCGCGGATCTGCGCCAACCTGGGCCTGCCGGACCGCGCGCTCGCGCAGTCCATCGGCACCCTCTCCGGCGGGCAGCGACGGCGTATCGAGCTGGCCCGGATCCTGTTCCGGGACGCCGGCGAGAACGGCGGCGGCATCCTGCTCCTCGACGAGCCGACCAACCACCTCGACGCCGACTCGATCACCTGGCTGCGGGGCTTCCTGGCCAACCACAAGGGCGGCCTGATCGTGATCTCCCACGACGGCGCGCTGCTGGAGTCGGTGGTCAACAAGGTCTGGTTCCTCGACGCCACGCGGTCCGTGGTCGACGTGTACAACCTGGGCTGGAAGGCGTACCTGGAGGCGCGCGAGACCGACGAGCGCCGCCGTCGCCGGGAGCGGGCCAACGCCGAGAAGAAGGCCGGCGCCCTGATGGCGCAGGCCGACAAGATGCGGGCCAAGGCCACCAAGACCGTCGCCGCGCAGAACATGGCCCGCCGGGCCGAGAAGCTGATTTCCGGCCTGGAGGAGGTGCGGGTCGCCGACCGGGTCGCCAAGGTCCGCTTCCCCAGCCCGGCGCCGTGCGGCAAGACCCCGCTCACCGCGACCGGCCTGTCCAAGTCGTACGGGTCGCTGGAGATCTTCACCGACGTCAACGTGGCGGTGGACCGCGGCTCCCGGGTGGCCATCCTGGGGCTCAACGGCGCCGGCAAGACGACGCTGCTGCGGATGCTCGGCGGCCTGCTGGCGCCGGACACCGGCGAGGTGCACGCCGGGCACGGCCTGCGGCTGGGTTACTACGCCCAGGAGCACGAGACGCTGGACGTGGAGCGGACGGTGCTGGAGAACATGCGCGCCGCCGCCGTCGAGCAGTCCGACACGGACCTGCGCAAGATTCTCGGCGCGTTCCTCTTCTCCGGCGACGACGTGAACAAGCCGGCCGGGGTGCTGTCCGGCGGCGAGAAGACCCGGCTGGCCCTGTCCACCCTGGTCTGTTCCGGCGCCAATGTGCTGCTGCTCGACGAGCCGACGAACAACCTCGACCCGGTCAGCCGGGAGCAGGTGCTCGACGCGATCGCCAACTACCCGGGCGCGATCGTGCTGGTCACCCACGACCCGGGCGCGGTCCTGGCGCTCAAGCCGGACCGGGCGATCCTGCTGCCGGACGGCGACGAGGACGCCTGGAGCGACGACCTGCTCGAGTTGGTCGAGCTGGCCTGACCGGTCGCGTGTCGGGCGGGGCCGCCCCGCCCGGCCGCCCTCAGCCGAGCAGGTCGACCAGCCGGCCGAGCACGCCGGAGCTGACCAGGATCACCACCCCGATGCCGACGAAGATCGCCGGCACCAGCCAGTGGCCGGCGCGCTCCACCAGGCGCACCACCCGGGGGTGCCCGCCCAGCCAGGCCCCGGCGGCGCACCACAGCGCGATGAGCAGCACGAAGACCAGCAGGAAGACCGCGCTGTCGGCCGGGCCGAGGGCGCGGAACACGGGTACGTAGACGGCCACGTTGTCCGCGCCGTTCGCGATCGTCACCCCGGCCACGCCGAGCGTGGAGGCCACCACGGCGGGCGCCTCGTCGTCGTCGCGCCGCACGAGGGCGCGGATCCCGAGCGCGATCGGCAGCAGACCGAGCAGCCCGGTCCACGGGTCGGGCACCACCAGCAGACCCGCGGCGACCACCGCGCTGGCCAGTGCCAGTGTCCCGATGCCCAGATATTGTCCGGCGACGATCTGCCGGGCCCGCGGGCGGCCGGTGCGGCGGGCGCTGACGAAGAACAGCGTCAGGAGGACGATGTCGTCGATGTCGGTGGCGGCGAAGACCACGGCCGCCCCGGCCGCGGTGCCCAGCAGGTCGATCACGACCGCAGGGTACGGGTCGTCGGCGGGCACTGTCGCACGGCGATGGTGGTACGCCCGGACGGCGCGGCGGGACCGATCGCCAGGATCACTCTATCGGGAAGCTGACATTGCATAGCGTGTCGGTTGGCGAAGAGTTGATATCTGGCGCATGATCGTTCGAGACGGTCTAATAGGTGGGACCGTATCCGAACCGCACAGTCTGGGACGTGAGGACACAGCATGGCAGCCACTGGCACAGCCACCAGCACTGAGAAGGGTCGCCGGATCGTCGGAGCCGAGCGTCAGACGCTCGCCAAGGACCTGGTAAAGCGGTACACCTCGGGGGAAAGCATCCGCGCGCTGGCGGCCTCGACCGGCCGTTCCTACGGGTTCATCCACCGAGTGCTCACCGAGTCCGGGGTGCAGCTGCGTCAGCGCGGCGGTGCCCGGCGCCGCAAGAAGGCGTGACCCGACCCTCAGCGTCGTCCACCAGCGCCGTTCCCCGGGCGGTCCGGTGACCGCCGAGACGACCGGGGTCCGGCTGACCTGCGACGGGCCGGTCGCCACGGTGACGTTGTGCCGGCCCGACGTGCTCAATGCGCAGACGCCCGCGATGTGGCGCGCGATGAGCGACTTCTCCCGCGACCTGCCCGGCGATGTGCGGGTGGTTGTGGTCCGGGGCGAGGGGCGCGCGTTCTCCGCCGGTCTCGACCTCGCCGTGGCCGGCGCGTCCGGGCCGGGCTCCTTCGCCGAGCTGGCCACGCTGCCCGAGCAGGAGTGTGCCGACCGCATCGCCGAGTTCCAGGCCGGGTTCACCTGGCTGCACCGGCCCGACGTCATCTCGGTCGCGGCCGTGCAGGGTCACGCGATCGGCGCCGGGTTCCAGCTCGCTCTGGCCTGCGACCTGCGCGTCCTGACCGCCGACGCGAACCTGTCGATGGCCGAGGTGACCCTCGGCCTGGTGCCCGACCTGGCCGGCACGAAGCGCCTCGTCGAGCTGGTCGGCTATGCCCGGGCGCTGGAGATCTGCGCGACCGGCCGGCGGCTGGACGCGGCCGAGGCGGACCGGATCGGGCTCGCCACGCTGGTCGTGCCTCCCACCGAGCTGGACGACGCCGTCCGTGACCTGACCGCCGGGCTGCTCGCCGGCGCACGGGACGCGGTGGTGGAGATCAAGGCTCTGATCGCCGGTGCGGCCGGGCGGTCGCACGCCGACCAGCAGCGCGCCGAACGGGAGGCACAGACCCGGCGGCTGCGTGACCTCGCCGGCCAGGGAGAATAGTAAGGACCGTTCGGGAAGATCCGGGTTACGACCGAGGTTGTCACAGTCGTCGGGAGAATTGACCTGACGACTCGGTCCGCCCGACGACCCGGAGGTGAGTGGTGTCCAACCCGATGTCCGGCGGTGGCATGGCGGGCTGGAGCATGCTCCGGTCGATGCGTAACCGGGACGAGGTCTCCACCCACCGGCTGAAGCACGGGGTGGCCCGGCGGATCGTCGCCTTCGCCCAGCCCTACCGACGCGACATCGTGGTCTTCCTGGCCACCGTGGTCCTGGCCGCCATCATCGGCGTGGCCACCCCCGTGCTCGCCGGCGACGTGATCAACGCGATCAACCGGGGCGGCACCGAGGCCGGCCGGCTGGTGGTCAAGCTGGCCCTGTTCATCGCCGGGCTCGCGGTCGCCGACGCGCTGCTCTCGCTGGCGCAGCGGTGGTATTCCGCCCGGATCGGCGAGGGCATCATCCTCAACCTGCGCACCCGGGTCTACGACCACGTGCAGCGGATGCCGTTGCAGTTCTTCACCCGCACCCAGACCGGCGCACTGGTCAGCCGGCTCAACAACGACGTCCTCGGAGCCCAGCGGGCGTTCACCTCCACCCTCTCCGGGGTGGTCAGCAACGTCATCCAGCTGGTGCTCACCGCCGCGGTGATGTTCACCCTCTCCTGGCAGATCACCGCGCTCTCGCTGGTGCTGCTGCCGATCTTCATCATTCCGGCCCGCCGGGTCGGCCGGCGGCTGGCCGACATCACCCGCGAGGCGTACAACCTCGACGCCAAGATGAACGCGACCATGACCGAGCGGTTCGGGGTGGCCGGCGCGCTGCTGGTGAAGCTCTTCGGTCAGCCCGAGATCGAAGCCCGCCGGTTCGCCGGTCGAGCCGAGCGGGTGCGCGACATCGGCATCCAGTCCGCCATGTACTCGCGGACGTTCTTCGTGGCGATGCTGCTGGTCGCCTCGCTGGCCCAGGCGCTCACCTACGGTCTCGGCGGCTGGCTCGCGGTGACCGGCGGTGTCAGCGCGGGCACCGTCGTGACCCTCGCGCTGCTGCTCACCCGCCTGTACGGGCCGCTCACCGCGCTCTCCAACGTCCGGGTGGACGTGATGAGCGCACTCGTCTCGTTCGACCGCGTCTTCGAGGTGCTCGACCTGAAGCCGGGCATCGTGGAGAAGCCCAACGCGGTGCCGGTGCCCCGGGGCGCCGGCCGAGTCGACTTCCGCGACGTGCGGTTCCGCTACCCGAGCGCCGCCGAGATCTCCCTCGCCTCGCTGGAGGAGGTCGCCACGCTCGACCGCACCGTCAACGAGCCGGTGCTCAAGGGCGTCTCGTTCAGCGTCGAGCCGGGGCAGATGGTCGCCCTGGTCGGCCCGTCCGGCGCCGGCAAGTCGACGCTGTCCATGCTGATCTCCCGGATCTACGACGTCACCGACGGGCAGGTGCTGGTCGGCGGGGTGGACGTGCGCGACGCGACGCTCGCCTCCCTGCGCGACGAGATCGGCGTCGTCACCCAGGATTCGCACCTGTTCCACGAGACGATCGCCGAGAACCTGCGCTACGCCAAGCCGGACGCCACCGACGACGAGATCTGGGCCGCCCTGGCGGGCGCCCAGGTCGCCGACCTGGTCCGGTCGCTGCCCGACGGGCTGGACACCACCGTGGGGGAGCGCGGCTACCGGTTCTCCGGCGGCGAGAAACAGCGCATCGCCATCGCCCGGCTGCTGCTCAAGGCCCCGTCGATCGTGATCCTCGACGAGGCGACGGCGCACCTGGATTCGGAGAGCGAGGCGGCGGTGCAGCGGGCGCTGTCGGTGGCTCTGGTGGGGCGTACCGCCCTGGTGATCGCGCACCGGCTCTCGACCGTCCGCGACGCCGACCAGATCCTGGTCCTGGACGGTGGGCGGGTCGTCGAGCGTGGGCGGCACGAGGAGTTGGTGGCGGTCGGCGGGCTTTACGCCGAGCTGTACCGGACCCAGTTCGCGGTCGCCGACTCGCCCACCCCGTACGTGGACGCGACCGGCCCCGAGCCGGTGATCATGCCGCTGGGCACCTACGTCGCCGACGAGGCGCTGCCGCCCGCAGCCGCCAACTGACCCGGTTGGTCATCTGGCTCACCTTCCAGCGCGGAGCGGCCACGAGTGCTCCGTTGGAGACACGGGCAGTTCGCAGGCCGCCGGTGGGAGGGTCAGGCACCGAATGGTGGGTGTGGTGAGTCGACGACGTGGACGCCCCGGGACCGCAGGAGCGCGTTGACCCGGTCCCGGGTCTCCTGGTCCGGCTTGCGCAAATTCCAGATGCGACCCACCAGGACCGCGCTGTTGGGGCCGGGCACGTCCCACGGCCCGCCATCGGGATAGACGGCCAGGGCGATCTGCCCGAAGCCGGGCCGGGTCAACCCGGCTTCGCGGATCTCCTCCCATCGGTAGCGGCGGGTGACGCGGCCGCGATGTCGGACCAGCAGTCCGGTGTGGTCGGCCAACACGGCGTCGCCCCGCTGCCACCACGCCACCAGCACCGTGGCGAGCAGAAGAGCGACCGGCACGAACGGAAAGGCGGGCGCCAGCCAGATGCCGGCGCCGACCAGCGCGGCGAGCACACCGATCGGGACGAGCACCGCGGGCCACAGCTGCGAGGCGAGCAGCTCCTCCAGATCGGGCCTCTGATCGTCGGCCATGTGGTGTTCGTTCCCCGTTCGCAGTGGAACGACACCGGTCGATCACAGTGCGAGGCAAGGCCGCTGGTCGGTCCCCCCGGTGCTGTGGGTCGTCCTGTCCGACGTGGAAGTCCGGCGCCAGTGCAGCCTTTGGTTCGCCGAGAGGCGACGGCGGCGTTCAGGTCGCCGAGCGGTCCGGCAGACCGGTCGCCAGGCGCAGCTCGGCGAACGCGGCGCCCAGGGTCGCCGGCGTGAAGTGCGCGTTCAGCCCGCTCGGGTTGGGCAGCACCCACAGCCGCGCCCCGGCCAGCGACTCCGGCTGCGGCCCGAAGGCGGCCCTGGGCCGGCCGAAACCGATCCGGTACGCCGTCACACCCACCACCGCCACCCAGCCCGGCCGGTGCCGGGCCACCTTGTCGGTCAGGATCGCGGCGCCCTCGTAGAGTTCCTCGGTGCTCAGTTCGTCGGCGCGGGCGCTGGCCCGGGCGGCCATGTTGGTGATGCCGAGGCCGAGGGTGGGCAGCTCGTCCTGCTCGCTCGGGTGCAGCAGCCGGGGGGTGAATCCTCCCCGGTGCAGCGCGGGCCAGAACCTGTTGCCCGGCCGGGCGAAGTGCCAACCGGTCGCGGCCGACCACAGGCCGGGGTTGATGCCGACGAAGAGCACCGCCAACCCCGGCGCGAGAACGTCGGGGATGGTCCGGTCCGCGGCGGCGGCCAGCTCCGCCCGGGTCGGCCGGGGGTGCCCGGCGGCGTCGGTGGCCCGCCGGACCGGGTTGGGCGTCACAGCCCGCGCAGCGCGCCACCGTCGACCGGCACGGTGACGCCGGTCAGGTAGCTCGCGGCGGGGGAGAGCACGAACGCGGCCACGCGACCGAACTCGGCCGGGTCCCCGATGCGCCGCAGCGGGATGGTGGCCTCCGCCTCGGCGCGGGCCCGCTCCGGGTCGCCGGTGGCGGCGAACAACTGCCGGTTGCGGTCGGTGAGGATCCGGCCGGGCAGCAGGCCGACGATTCGCACGCCGCGCGGGCCGTAGTCGTCGGCGATGTCCTTGGCGACCCCCACCAGGCCGGGCCGCAGGCCGTTGGAGATGCCCAGGCCGGGCACCGGGCCGCGGGCCGAGGTGGAGAGCACCAGCCCGATCGCGCCGCCCTCGGGCAGCGCGTCAGCGACCGTGCGTACCGCGCGGACGGTGCCCAGGAAGACCGTCTCGAAGGACTGCCGCCACTGCTCGTCGCTGATCACGGCGGCGTTGCCCGCGGGCGGGCCGCCGACCGAGACCAGTGCGCCGTCGAGTCGACCGAAATGCTGTCGGGCCGCCTCGACGAGCTGCCCGGGCGTCTCCGGGTCGGCGAGGTCCGCGGCCAGGCCGAGCGCCCGCTCCGGGCCGCCCAGCCGCTCGGCGGCGGCGGCCACCGCGTCGGCGTCCCGGGCCGAGAGCACCACCCGGGCCCCGTCGGCCACCAGGCACTGCGCCGTCGCGTAACCGAGGCCGCGGGAGGCGCCGGTGAGCACGTACACCCGGTCGGTCAGTCCGAGATCCATGCCGCCGATCCTGCCGCATCCGGTACGCCGTCGCCACCAGCGGGCAGCGCCGCCGGTGGACGCGGGGCGGGGCGCAGCAGGCGTACCCTGCCGGCGATCTGCGCCGCGACGGCGCCGCCGGCGCGGGCGACCGCCGGCAGCCGACGCGGACGCGGCGTGGAGCGCCCGTCGTAGCGCAGGACCACCTCCCGGGCAACCAGCTCCTCGGCGCCCGCCGGGGGCAGTGCGCCCCGCTCGCGCAGGGCCCGGGCCAGGTCCCAGCCGTCGCGCAGCGATCCGACGGTGGGGCGGTTGGCGGCCCAGTCGGCGAAGGTCGACGGCCAGCCCGCGCCGAGGCCGGCGGCGAGCAGCGGCCAGTGCCGGGCCACCTCGCCGGCTCGCTTACGCAGCAGGGCCGCCCGGGTGGCGGCCAGCGGCCCCGGTGCGAACCCGGCCGGCGGCGGTCCCCCGGCTACCAACGCCGCGACCAGCTCCGCCTGCCGTTGGGCGAGCCGGCCCGTGGTCGGGTCGCCGGCGCGGTCGACGGCGGCCCGCGGCCCGTTGCCGGCCGGTGGTGGCGCGCCGGTCACGTCACGGCCGGGAAGTTCGCGGCTGCGGCGAGAGCGTCCAGCTCGGCGCGGAGCTCGGCCGCGGGCGGGTAGTCGCCGTCGCGCTCCAGCAGCAGCGCCGGCGGTCGCCGCCGGGCGCAGAGCGCGCCGACCAGCTCCAGCACCGCCGGCGGCACCGGGTCGGTGTGCGTGTCGTGGTAGAAACCGCCGCGTTCCGCGCCGCCGGCCACGTGCACGTACCCGACCCGCTCCAGGGGCAGCCGGTCCAGCAACGCCAGCGGGTCGGTGCCCCGGTTGCGGGCGTTGGCGTGCACGTTCGCCACGTCCAACAGCAGCAGCGCCCCGGTCCGGTCCAGGATCTCGGTGAGGAAGTCCGCCTCGTCCAGCTCGTCGTCGGGCCAGTCCACCAGCGCGGCGATCGGTTCCAGCGCGATCGGCACCGGCAGGTCGGCCTGGGCCCGCGCCACGTTGGCGCAGACCGCGTCGACCGCCTCCCGGCTGCGCGGCAGCGGCAGCAGGTGCCCGGCCTCCAGACCACCGGCCCGGACGAAGGCGATGTGCTCGCTGACCAGCGGGGCGTCGACCCGCTGCGCCACCGCGGCCAGGTGGGCGACCCGGGCCGGGTCAACCGGCTCGGCGCCGCCGAGGGAGAGCCGCACCCCGTGCGGTACGACGGTCAGCGCGCGCTCGCGCAGCTGTGCCAGGCCCGGCGGGAGCGGCCCGGTCGCGGGCACCGACTCGGCCACCACCTCGACGAAGCGCAGGCCGGGCAGCTCGGCCACGAAGCCGGCGATCTCCGGGCGCCAGCCGATGCCGACGCCGTACGGGCCGGTCATCCGCCGCACCCACCACCGCCGCCGCAGCCGCCGCCTCCGCCGCACGAGCTGCCACCACTGCACGAGCTGCCGCCGCCGTCACCCGACGTGCCGCCCGACGACCACCCGCTGCCGGACGCCGCCTGGCGCTGGATCTCGGCCTGCTCGGCGAAGCCCGGGTCCAGGGCCCAGAGCGACGCCGTGCCGTACAGGGCCACGCCCATCGCCGCGCCGGCCGCGCCGTAGGTGGCGAACGCGGGGGACGAGGCGGGCGCCAGGTGGGTGTGCTGGCGGCGCAGGTCGCGCAGTGCGGCGCGACCGGCCCGGGTACGGTCGGGCACCCGCCACAGCACCAGCACCGCCGCCAGCACCGCGAACATGGCGAGCATCAGGTAGCCCACCGGGCGTCCGTTGGAGAGCCCGGTGAAGAACCGGTACCCGCCGATGGCCAGCAGGCCGACGAGGCCCAGGGCCCAGTGCCGGGCGGCGGTCCGGCGCTGGTGGCTCAGCAGCAGTCCACGCTGCTCGAGCCCGGCGCGGAGCTGGTCGAGCGCGGTGCGGACCCGTTGGTCCTGAGGCAGCTCGCCGGCTCGGGCGCGCTGATGGGCGGCCCAGTGCACCGCCTGGTCCAACGGGGTGAGCCCGGTCGGCGCGGGGCCGGTGGTCAGCAGGCGACGGTCCGGTCCGACGCCGATCGCACCGGCACCGCGCAGGCCGCCGACCGCGGCGTGCACGGCGAGGCGGGGACCGCCGTTGAGGTATGCGGCCTGTTGCGGATCGAGTGGCCCCGACACGGCGTCCGAGGCGCTGGCGGGCCGGCGGAGCCGGTGCCACACCGAGAGCGCGACCAGCACGGCGGCCGCCGCGAGGTAGAGCCGGAGGAAGGTCGGGCCGGGGATGCCCCAGGTGTCGCCCGACGCGGCGTGGACGTTCATCGGCTGCTCCTGTCGCCGGAGGGTTCGGCGGCCTCATTGTGGAGCAGCGATGCCACGGTCGTCGGCCCGGCGTCCGGGTAGGACGCTCCGTGGCGGCCGGAGCGGTCAGCGGCGGCGGACCGCCTCCTCGACCAGGTCGAGAACGGGGCCCAGGTCGCCGGCCGGCCGGCCCATCGCCAGGTGCAGCACCAGGCCGTCGTAGGCCAGCTCCAGGAACTGGGCGAGCACGTCGATCGGCACGTCCTCGCGCAGCACCCCGGCGTCGCGCTGGCGGGCCAGCCGGTCCCGGGTCGCCTCGGCGATCGCCGCGGACCGTTCCGCCCAGCGCCGGGCGAACGCCGGGTCGGTACGCAGCCGGCGGGAGACCTCCAGCTGGCTGCCGAGCCAGCCGGTGGTATCGGGGGAGACGGCGCCGGCCAACAGGTCCCGCATCACCTGCACCAGGCCGTTGCGGGCCACCGTCTCGACCATCGCGGCGGCGTCGTCCTCGGCGACGGCGAGAAAGAGTGAGTCCTTGTCCCGGAAGTGGTGGAAGATGGCACCCCGGGAGAGCCTGGTGGCCTCCTCGAGGCGGCGTACGGTCGCCCCCTCGTAGCCGTGCCGGGCGAAACAAGACCGCGCGGCGGCGAGGATCTCCTGACGGCGCGCGTCGAGCTGGTCCTGGCTTACTCTGGGCACGCGTCGATCGTCGCAGGTCACCCCGCGTCACGCAAACCGTACGTACGGCTTGGTATATCACCCGAGCCGGCACCGCTACCATCGCCCCGTGACTGCGCCCCGCACCCCCGCCGCCCCGCTCACCGTGGCCACCGTCCAGGCGACGCCGACGCCCGGCGACGTCGCCGGCAACGCGGTCGCCGCCGCCGACCTGGTCCGCCGGGCCGGTGGGCAGGGCGCCCGGGTGGCCGTCCTGCCGGAGCTGTACCTCTGCGCGTACCACCCACCGACCCTCGCCGCCGACCCGACCGGCACCGACGTCACGGCCGACCCGGCCGGGGCCGTCGCCGACCCCCGGCTCGATCCGCTGCGCGCGGCAGCGCGCGAGGCCGGCGTCACCGTGGTGGTCGGCGCCGCGGCCCGGCACCCGGACGGCCGGCGGACCATCGCCGCACTGGTGGTCGACCGGGCCGGCGCGGTCCGCGTCGGATACGACAAGCAGCAGCTGTGGGGCACCGAACGGGACCTGTTCAGCCCCGGTGGGCGGGGTGCCACGCTGCTCGTCGACGACTGGCGGCTCGGGCTGGGCATCTGCTACGACGGCTGCTTTCCGGAGCACGGCCGCGCCGCCGCGCTCGACGGGGCGCACGGTTACCTGTGCCCCAGCGGCTACCTGGCCGGCTCCGAGCATCGCCGGGACCTGTACTACGCCGCGCGCGCCCTGGACAACACCATGTTCGTGGTCTTCGCCAACGCGGTCGGAGGCGTCGACCCGTGGCGCTTCAACGGCGGCGCGGCGATTTACGACCCGCAGGGGCGGGTGCTGGCCCGGGGCGCCGACGAGGGCACCGCGGTGCTGGTGGCGACGCTGGACCCGGCCGTGCTCGCCGCCACCCGCACGGCCCATTCGATGCTCGCCGATCGACTGCCGGACCAGGGTGGCCAGCGGGTGTCGATGTCCGGTTGAGCACCCCGTCAGGTCGACACCCGCCGGACCTGTTGGCGGACACGTCGGTCCCGTAGGGTGCCCGAGTGCCACTGCTCCTGCTGGACCTGGACAACACCCTGCTGGACCGGGCCGGGCCGTTCCGCCGCTGGGGTGAGCGCTTCCTGGACGGCATCGGCGCGCCCCCCACCGACATCGACTGGCTGATCTCGATCGACGCCGACGGGCTGACCGACCGCTGGGACCTGGCCGACGCCATCCGGGACCGCTACGAGCTGCGCATACCCTCGATCGACCTGGTGGAGGAGCTGCACGACGGGGTGGTCGCGCAGACCCGGCTCGATCCGCTGATCGCCTGCGCCCTGCGGATCGCCGACGACGCCGGCTGGGTGCCGGTGGTGGTCTGCAACGGCACGGTACGCGTGGAGGACGCCAAGATCCGCCAGACCGGCCTGGACCGCTACGTCGCCGACTGGGTGATCTCCGAGGAGGCCGGGGTCAGCAAGCCGAACCCGCGGATCTTCGCGCTCGCCGCGCAGCGGGTCCGGATGCCGCTGCGCGGCGCCTGGGTGGTCGGCGACAGCCCGGAGGCGGACATCGGCGGCGCTGCCGCGGTCGGGCTGCCCAGCGTCTGGCTGCACCGGGGGCGTACCTGGTCGGACACCCGGTTCGCGCCGAGCCGATCGGTGGACGGGCTGATCGCCGCGGTCGCCACCGTGCTCGGCGGCTGACGGCACGCGTCGCCGCCGCTCGCGGCGGACGTTTCGATAATTCGGTTGACCGGCTGCCGGGACGACGGCGAGCATGGTCAGCGCATCGTGCACCCCGGGTACGCGCCCGGTCGAGGAGAGGGGGTCGGTCATGGCCGTCTTCGCAGGTCGCTTCCAGCTGCCTTCATCAGCCTCGACCAAGGGAACCTCACCACAGTGCGTGATCACGACCTTCCGGCGCTTGAGCGCCGGCCCCGCGGCAGAGGTCGCTTCGACGACGACGAGCCGCAGTTTCTGAAGCGCGGGCGGCACACCGAGCCGCCCGCCGACCCGGACAGCGAACCTGACCCGGACACCGGCGACCGCTGGTCGTCCTGGGACGACGCCGTGCACGGCCCGGAGCCGTACCCGGACTGGCTGGTCACCGAGCTGGCCGCCAAGGACACCGAGCTGGGTGTGCTGAAGACCGGCAAAGAGGCGGACGTGCACCTGGTCCGCCGCGCGGTGCCCGGCACGGACCGGTCCTGCCTGCTGGCGGTCAAGCGTTACCGGGACGCCGAGCACCGGCTGTTCCACCGGGACGCCGGCTACCTGGAGGGCCGGCGGGTGCGCCGGTCCCGCGAGAACCGGGCGATGGCCGGCCGGACGGCCTTCGGTCGGCAGATGATCGCCGGGCAGTGGGCCGCGGCGGAGTTCGCCGCCCTGAGCCGGCTCTGGGAACTCGGCGCCGGGCACGACCGGATCGCCGTGCCCTACCCGGTGCAGCTACGGGGCACCGAGTTGATGCTGGAGTTCGTCGGCGACGCCGAATCGGGGGAGGCCGCGCCCCGGCTGGCCCAGCTGCGGCCCGGTCCGACCGAGCTGCGCGACCTGTGGGACCAGCTGGTGGAGGCGCTGCGGGTGCTGGCCCGGGCCGGCTACGCGCACGGCGACCTGTCGCCGTACAACCTGCTCGTGCACCGCGGTCGGCTGATCGTGATCGACCTGCCGCAGGTGGTCGACGTGGTGGCGAACCCGCAGGGGCCCGAGTTCCTGGCCCGCGACGTACGCGTGGTCGGCGCCTGGTTCGTGGCCCGGGGGCTGGCCGCTGAGCAGGTCGACCCCGGCACGCTGACCGGGGAGCTGCTGCGCGAGGCGGGACTGCGCTGACCGGAAGGGGTCGGGCGGCCGCACCGGCCGCCCGACCCGCCGGTCACTGCAGGTAGCGCTCCACCTCGGGCTTGGGGCGTTCGCCCTGGGAATCCGGGTCGCCGTGGGTCTGCCGGGCGGCCCGCCGGCGGCGCAGCAGATCCCAGCACTGGTCGAGGGACTCCTCCAGGTCACGCAGCCGCTCGCTGGCCTCGCCCTCGGTGCCCGACTCGTGGGCCTGAGCCGCCGCACGCAGCTTGTGTTCCTCGTCGACCAGTTCAGAGATCCGGTTCAGGATGGTCTTGTCGTCCATGCCACAGAGCCTGGCACAGGGTGCCCGGCATCGCCCGGATTCGGGGGGACCGGTGCGTTCCCGGTCACGGTCGCGGGCCGGCCGCTGTGCCGGCGTCCCCGACTCTGGCGGCTCGCCGCCGACCTGGCGATCGACGAGAGTACGAGCCCCGCCAGCGCCGGCGCGGGTGATGCTCCTGACTCTCCATTCCGGACACCGGCTGAGCTGCGCCCGCGAGGGGAACGCACCATGAGCGTGGAAATTCCACCGAGCGCAAGTCTAGAGGTGCCCTGGTTTTGGTGAGATGCTTCCGTCGCCCAGAAGGTGAAAGTTCCACAGTTCCGACCGACCGAAGTGGACCGCTGCGGTCGGTGGGACGCCGAGGAGTCGTGGTTCCATGTCGCAGGTGTCCGATGCCGGCCCCGCCCCCGTCAGCACCGAGCCCCGGACGATACCGCTCCGTCGCGTCCTGCCCGCGCTGGTCCGCGACCCGCTCGGCGCGCTGGTCGGCTTCGCGGACGCCGCCGGCGGCGAGGTCGTCCGGCTGAACCTCGGCTCGTTCCGCCCCTACCTGGTCAGCCACCCGGAGCACCTGCAACGGGTGCTGAGGGACAACGTTGCCAACTACACCCGCGACGGGGACGGCCTGCTCTGGCGGCCGGTCCGCCGGATCGTCGGCGACGCCATCCTGGTCGCCGAGGGGGAGGTCTGGGAATCCAGCCGGGGCGCGCTGCAACCGCTGTTCACCGCCAAACGGGCCGAGACGCTGGTCGACAAGATGGCCGACGCCATCAACGAGGCGGTCGACGAATGGCTGGAGCCGGTGCGGGAGGGCCGCCCGATCGACGGCGGCGCCGAGCTGACCCGCATCGTGCTGCGTACGACCATGCGGGTGCTCTTCGCCGACCGGATCTCGGTGCCGGACGCGCTGCGGATCAGCGCCGCGCTGGACACCGTCACCACCGCGATGCTCCCGCGCCTGCTGGTGCCCTTCGTGCCGTACGCGGTGCCGATGCCCGGCGACCGGCCCTTCCGTGAGGCGGTGCGGACCATCGACGAGGTGGTGCTGCCGATCATCCGGGAGGCCCGGGCCCGGCCCACCGACGGCGACGACATCATCTCCACCCTGTGCCGGCCCCGCGCGGACGGCCGCCAACCCGACGAGTACGCCATCCGCGGCGACGTGGTGGCGATGTTCTCCACCGCAACCGAGACCACCATCGCCCTGCTCTCCTGGCTCTGGCCGGTGCTGTCCTCCCGGCCCGACGTGGCCGAGCGGATGACCGACGAGATCGAGCGGGTGGTCGGCGGCGGCCGGGTCGGCCGTGAGCACCTGCCCGAGCTGCGGTACGGGCGGATGGTGCTGGACGAGATGCTGCGGCTCTACCCGGCCGGTTGGATGATCCCGCGGACCGCGGTCGGCGACGACGTGCTGGGCGGCGTACGGATCAAGGCCGGCGGCACCGTGCTGGTCAGCCCGTACGTCACCCAGCGGATGTCGACCTTCTGGGACGACCCGGACCTCTTCGACCCCGAGCGTTTCGCGCCGGAGCGGCCCCGGCGGCCCTACCGCTACTCCTACTTCCCGTTCGGCGGTGGCCCGCACCAGTGCCTCGGGCAGTACCTGTTCCTGCTGGAGGCGCAGCTCATCGTCAGCACGGTGCTGAGTCGCTACCGCTTCCAGCTGCGCCACCCGGTCGACCTGACACCCCGGATGGGCGCCTCCCTGCAACCCAAGCAGCGGGCCGAGCTGATCCTCACCCCGGTCGAGCGCCCGGTCGTACCGTGACGGGGCCGGTGCAGACCGGTCGCGACGTCGTCGCCGAGCAGGGTCGGGTGTGCGCTCTGGCCGTACGCGGCGTACGCGACCTGCAGGACGTCACCGCCGCCCACCCGGAGCTGTTCGACGCCGCGCCGTTCGACCCGGCGCTGCTCAGTTCGGTGGCCACCGCGATCGCGTTCACCGCGCCCTGGCACACCGCCGCCGAGCTGCGGATCACCACCCGTACCCTGCTCTGGGTCTTCGCGGCCGACTGGCAGGTCGACTACCTCGCCCGGTCCGCCGACGACGTCCGCGAGGTGGTGACCGACTGCCTGGCGGTGGCCGACGGTGGCGCGCCGCCGCCCGGGCGGCACCTGGCGCGGCTGCTGGCCGACCTGCGCGACGAGCTGGCCGCCGTGCCGGCCTTCGCCGAGCTGCGGCCGATCTGGCGCGACGAGCTGGCCCGGATGCTCGCCGCGGTGGCCCGGGAGTGGGACTGGAAGAAGCTTCCCGCCGACCCGTCCACCGGACAGCGCCTGCCGGACCTGGACGGCTACCTGGACAACGCCGACAACCTCGCCTGTTCCTTCGTCAACGTCACCCACTGGATCGCCACCGGCGACGACGAGACGCTCGCCCAGCTGAGCGACCTGCTGGCCGCCGGGCGCGGCGTGCAGCGCGTACTGCGGCTGGTGAACGACCTGGCCACGCACGGCCGGGACGCCGAGTGGGGCGACCTGAACGCGCTGCTGGTCGCCGACCCGGCGCAGGTGCAGACCCGGCTGGCCGAGCTGACGGCCGCTTCCCGCGCGGAGCTGGCCGCCCTCGCCGAACGCTGCCCGCGCGAGGCGGACTACCTGCACCGGCAGATCTCCTTCACCGGCGGCTTCTACCAGGTGTCGGACTTCTGGGGGGTGCGTGATGAGTGACGGCGCGTTCCGGGTCCTGGCCGGGCCGGTCACCGGCGGCGACCCGGCCACCGACTCCGCCCGCGAGCTGATCGCCGGCCTGGTGCTGCGGCCGTGGGGGCAGGTCGCGCCATCGGTGTACGAGACCGGTCGGCTGGTCGCCGACGCCCCGTGGCTGACCGGCCACCGCCAGCGGATCGGGTTCCTGCTGCGCCGCCAGCGCCCGGATGGCGCGTGGGGCCCGCCCGAGGGGTACGCCCTGGCGCCCACGCTGAGCGCCACCGATGCGCTGCTCGCCGCGCTGGCCGAGAGCCCTGCCGGGACGGAGCTGCTCGCCCCGGTGGCCCGCGGGCTGCGGGCGCTCACCGGCACGCTGCTCGCCATCGACGCCCGGGAGCTGCCGGACACCCCGGCGCTGGACCTCATCGTCCCGGCGCTGGTCGACTCGATCAACAACCGGCTGGCCGGACTGGGCCGGGAGACCGCGGACCTGCTGCCCCGACCGCCGCTGGGGCTGCCCGCCGGGCTCGAACCCGGTCGGCTGCGCGCGGTGCGGGCGGCGGTGGCCGCCGGAGCGGCGCTGCCGCCGAAGCTGGCCCACTTCTACGAGGTGTTGGACGCGGCGCCGGCCGACGCCGGGCCCACCCTGACCGCCGTGGGCGCCTCGCCCGCCGCCACCGCGGCCTGGCTGACCACGGCCGGCCCGGAAGCCGGGCCGACCGCGCACGACTTCCTGCGGGACCTCATCCGCGACGGCGGTGGCCCGGTGCCCTGCCCGGCGCCGATCACCGTCTTCGAACGGGCCTGGGTGCTCAGCGGGCTGCGCCGCGCCGGCATCGCGGTCAACCCGCCGAGCGCCCTGCTCAAGAGCCTGGCCGGGGCCACCGGCACCGAGGGCATCGCCACCGGCGACGGGCTGCCGACCGACGCCGACACCACCTCGGTGGCGTTGGACGCGCTGGCTCGACTCGGTCGCCCCGCCGACCCGGGCAGTCTGTGGGCGTACGAGACGACGGACGGCTTCTGCACCTGGCCGGGCGAGGACGGCTTCTCGGTCACCACCAACGCGCACGTGCTGGACGCCTTCGGCCAGCACGTGGCACGGCAACCGGATGCCGACGGGCGGTACCACCGGGCGGTCGAACGGCTCAGCGTCGTGCTGCCCGGGCACCAGCGCGCCGACGGCGGCTGGCAGGACCGGTGGCACGCCTCGCCGTACTACGCCACCGCCTGCTGTGTGCTGGCGCTGGCCGAGTTCGGCCGGGGCGCGGCGGCGGCCGAGGCGGTGGACCGGGCCGCCCTCTGGGTGCTGGACAGCCAGCGCGCCGACGGCTCTTGGGGGCGGTGGGCCGGCACCGCCGAGGAGACCGCGTACGCCCTGCAGATCCTCTTCGCGGCGCCGACGGCGGGACCGAGGGTCGACGACGCCGTGGCCCGGGGGCACGCCTACCTGCACGAATCGGCTGGTCGGGAACACCCTCCACTGTGGTACGGCAAGGAGCTGTACTGCCCTACCGCCATCGTCCGCTCGGCAGTGCTCGCCGCCTGCCGACTGGCCGCCGCCCGCACCCCGGGTGTCGACCGTTCGGTGGCGGATTGCGGTTACCAGGCAACAAAAACAACAACTTGAGGGGTTGTGTGGACACTGCTAGCGTACGCAGAGCCTCAGCCCCGTATGCCCCGCTGCGGTGGGACATCGCCCTCCATGATCACCCGTTGATGAGCTGAGTCAACGCCCAGCCTGGGACGGTTCAATGCGTTCTCGCGGTACGAGTATTCGCACCAAGGTTGTCGCCCTGCTGCTGTCCCTGGTCGCGCTCTGGATGTTCGCGGCATGGGTCACCCTGCGGGACGGCTTCAACCTGCTCGGTGTCCAGTTGCTCAACAGCAAGGTCTACACGCCGAGCGAGCCGCTGCTCCAGGAGCTCCAGCTGGAGCGGCGGTTGACCCAGGCGTACCTGAGCAACCCCGGTGCCGAGCAACGGGCGGCGCTGGAGGCCGAGCAGCGCAAGACCGCGCAGCTGGCGGACGACTTCGCCAGCTCGGTCCGCAACTGGCAGGTCGACGTGGCCGGCAGCTCGGCGCTCGACGCCCAGCTGGACGCCACGATCGCCGAGGTCGGCGCACTCGAACAGACCCGGGTGGAGGTGCTGGGCCGCAGGATCGACCGGGTCGCCGCAGCCACCGCCTACACCGGCGCCATCGAGTCGATCTTCCAGGTCTACGACGTGACGGGCAGCCTGGACGACAAGGAGATCGCCGCCGAAGCGGCCGCCCTGATCCAGCTCAACCGGATGAAGGAGCTGATCTCCCAGGAGGACGCGCTGCTCAGCGGCCTCTTCGGCAACGGCCGGATGAGCGGGCCGGAGTACGCCCGCTACGTCAGCCTGGTCGGCGCCGAGCGGTTCCTCGGTGAGGAGACCCGGGCCCGGCTCGGCGACGCCGATCAGCGCCGTTACCAGCAGCTCGTCGAGGGCGAGGCGTTCACCCGGCTGCGCGCCGTGCAGGACGGCATCATCCGCGAGGGCCGGCCGGCGACCCAGCTGCCGGTCAGCGCCGAGCAGTGGCGCGGCACCGTCGAGCCCGCGCTGGCCGAGGTCAACGAGGCGGTCGCCGCGGGTGGCGAGGGCATCGTCGACCGGGCCACCGGCGTCGCCGTGATGGTCGTCGTCCGGCTGGTGCTCGCCACCGGCCTGGGTCTGCTCGCCGTCATCGCGTCCGTCGTCATCTCGATCACCACGGCGCGTACCCTGCTGCGCCAGCTCGAGCGGTTGCGTCAGGCCGCCTGGCAGCTCGCCGACGAGCGGCTGCCGCGGGTGGTGGAGCGACTCGGCCACGGCGAGGAGGTCGACGTGGCCACCGAGGCGCCGCCGCTGGAGTTCGGCACCGACGAGATCGGCCAGGTCGGCAAGGCGTTCAACGCGGTCCAGGAGACCGCCCTGCGTACCGCCGTCGAGCAGGCCGACCTGCGCCGCAACGTCCGCGAGGTCTTCCTCAGCCTGGCCCGGCGTACCCAGGCGCTGGTGCACCGCCAGCTCACCCTGCTGGACGCGATGGAGCGGCGCGAACAGGACGCGGAGGAGCTGGAGGACCTGTTCCGGGTCGACCACCTGGCGACCCGGATGCGGCGCAACGCGGAAAACCTGATCGTGCTCTCCGGCTCCACCCCGGGGCGGGCCTGGCGCCGCAACGTGCCGATGGTCGACGTGGTGCGCGGCGCGGTGGCCGAGGTGGAGGACTACACCCGGGTCAACGTGCTGCCGCTCGGGCCGGTCTCGCTGGCCGGCCGCGCGGTCGGCGACATCATCCACCTGCTCGCCGAGCTGATCGAGAACGGCCTGTCGTTCTCCCCGCCGCACACCACGGTGGAGGTTCGTGGCCAGCTGGTGGGCCACGGGTTCGCCATCGAGATCGAGGACCGGGGCCTCGGCATGAGCGAGGAGGACCTGGCCGCGGCGAACCACCGGATCGTCGACCGGTCCGAGCTGAACCTCGCCAACGCCGCCCGCCTCGGCCTCTACGTGGTGAGCCGGCTGACCGAGCGGCACGGCGTGCGGGTCCGGCTCAAGGAGTCGGCGTACGGCGGCACCACCGCTGTCGTGCTGATCCCGCTGGAGCTGGTCACCGAGAACGGCGCGTCCCCGGAGGACTCCGGCGCGATGCGGGCCGGGTCGCCGGCCATCCCGCTGCCGTCGTCGTCGACCGCCGCCCTCGCCGCCAGCGATCGCCCGGCCACCCTCGCGCTGGCCGCACCACCGGCGACGGCCGGCACGACGGCGCCGGACGCACCGGAACCGGTGACCCCGGCCGCCCCGGGGGCGGTCCCGGCCGGCGCGCCGGTGGCGAGCGGGACGACCAGCCCGACGGCGCAGACCGACGGGACCGATGTGGACGCCGCCCTGCCGACCCGCCAGCGGACGACGCCGGGCACCGGGTCGTCGGAGCTGCCCAGCCGGGCCCGGCGCGCCCTGGGCCAGCCGGCCCTGGAGGGCCCGACGGTGCCCACCGGCCTGCCCTCGGTCGACCGCGTCGGACCGACGGACCGCGCCGACGAACCGGGCGCGGACGGCGGGCCGATGCCCGCCCGGGCCGAGGCGGACCGGACGGACTCCGGCCTGCCGGTGCGGATCCGGCAGGCGAGCATCGTGCCCGAGCTGCGCGACGACCCGGCGGCCACCGAGACCGACGAGGAGGACGCGGCGCGTCCGCCCGAGCAGGTGCGCCGAATGATGAGCTCCTACCAGAGCGGTACGCGGCGAGGTCGGACCGACGCGGCACGACTGCTCGGCGGCCCGTCCGGCGCCCCGCCGGCGACGCCCGAGCCGACCGACGAGGACCCGCGAACTACCTGACCGGGCGCCGGTGACGCGGGTTTCCGTGCGGCGTGATGGTCAGCCCCAGACGAGTACGGCGACAACAGCCGGGGGAGAAGAGGACGACGAGTGGCCCAGAAGACGGCTTCGAGTGCCGACCTGACGTGGTTGCTGGATGATCTTGTGGGCCGGGTGAAGCAGGCCGAGCATGCGGTCGCGCTCTCCACCGACGGGCTGTTGATGGCCTCCTCGCAGGGGCTGAGCCGGGACGACGGCGAGCACCTCGCGGCGATGGCGGCCGGCATCCAGAGCCTGGCCCGGGGCGCCGGCAAGCGCTTCGGTGGCGGGCAGGTGCAGCAGACCATCATCGAGATGCAGTCGTCGTTCCTGTTCGTCACCGCGGCCGGGCGCAACGCCTGCCTGGCGGTGCTCGCCAGTGAGGACGCCGATGTCGGCCTGATCGCCTACGAGATGGCGATGCTGGTCACCCGGGTCGGCAAGTACGTCGCCTCCCCATCCCGCGGCGCCGACCAGCCGGCCGGCGAGAAGTAGCGGCCATGACGGTGCAGGGAGAATCCGCGGACCATCAGTGGGTGGATGACCATGCGGGTCCGGTGGTCCGCCCGTACGCGATGACGCGCGGGCGGGCCCGCCCGGTCACCGGCACGTTCGACCTGATCTCCCTGGTCACCGCGACCCGAGCCGACGTCACACCGGAGATCGGCATCGGTCCGGAGCACCTGGCGATCGTCGGACTGTGCCAACGAATACAGTCCGTCGCCGAGATCGCCGCCCATCTCGACCTGCCGGTGGGCACCATCCGGGTGCTCCTCGGCGACCTGGCGGCCCGCAACCTGGTGCAGGTCCGCGAACCACAGACCACGGCCGGTCTTCCCGACAACAGCATCTTCGAGGCGGTAATCAATGGACTACGGGCACTCTGACCGGCCGGCGGGAGCGACCCCACTGCCCACCGCGATCAAGATCCTGGTCGCCGGTGGCTTCGGCGTGGGCAAGACCACGATGGTCGGCGCGGTGAGCGAGACCCGGCCGTTGCGCACGGAGGAGGTGCTGACCGAGTCCGGGGTCGGCATCGACGACCTGTCCGGTGTGGAGGAGAAGACCACCACCACCGTGGCGATGGACTTCGGCCGGATCACCATCAGTGACGACCTGGTGCTCTACCTGTTCGGCACCCCGGGGCAGGACCGGTTCTGGTTCGTCTGGGACGAGCTGGCGCTGGGCGCGATCGGCGCGGTGGTGCTGGCCGACACCCGGAGACTGGCCGACTGCTTCCCGTCGATCGACTACTTCGAGGGCCGGGGCACCCCGTTCGTGGTCGCGGTGAACTGCTTCGAGGGCTCCCGGCAGTACCGGCTCGACGAGGTGCAGACCGCGCTGAACCTGGACCCGGGGGTGCCGGTGCTGCTCTGCGACGCCCGTCAGCGCGAGTCGAGCAAGGAGGTGCTCGTCACGCTGATGGAGCACGCCATGAAAACCCGGGAGGCCCGACGCCGCGCCGCCGGCTCGAACTGACGAGGTCCGAAGAAATAATTCCGGCACCCGGTGTCCGGAACGGCCGCGGCCGATCGTCATGCTGGCGATACCCGGACACACCAGGGAGCGACCAGATGAAGTACATGATGTTCGTCTGCACCGACACCGAACCGGACACCGACCCGAGCGACGTACCCGACATCCACGCGTGGGTGGCCGAGAACGACGCGCGTGGCCGCCGCCTCCAGGGCGACGCGTTGGCGCCCACCACCGCGGCCACCACGGTTCGCGTGCGCGGCGGTGAGCTGCTCGTCTCCGACGGGCCGTTCGCCGAGACCACGGAGGTGATCGTGGGTTTCGACCTGCTCGACTGCGCCGACCTCGACGAGGCGATCGAGGTGGCGCGTGCCCACCCGATGGCCCGGCACGGACGACTGGAACTGCGCCCGTTCGCGGGCCTGCCCGGCTGACCGGGTGGCCCGTACCGAAACGCCGGACGGTGCGCGACACGGACGCGCCGGCCGGGTGACCGGCACGCCGGCGGCCGAGGCGGCGGAGGCCGTCGCGGCCGCCGGCGCCGAGGCGTACCCACGGATCGTCGCGACCCTGATCCGGGTGACCGGGGACTGGGCGTTGGCCGAGGACTGCGCCCAGGAGGCGCTGGCCGTCGCGCTGGAGCGCTGGCCCGGCGACGGTGTGCCGGCCAACCCGGGCGGCTGGCTGATGACGGTGGCCCGCAACCGGGCGATCGACGTGCTGCGCCGGGCCGCCGTGGAACGCCGCAAGCTGCACGACCTGGCGGTGCTCACGCCGGTTGACGCTGAGCCCGGGCCCGCGATGGGGGAGGACGTGGTGGACGACCGGCTGCGGCTGATCTTCACGTGCTGCCACCCGGCGCTCGCGATCGAGGCCCGGGTGGCGTTGACGCTGCGCACCGTCTGCGGGGTGCCGACCGCCGCCATCGCCCGGCTCCTCCTGGTCAGCGAGTCGACGATGACCCGACGGCTGACCCGGGCCCGGACCAGGATCGCGCAGGCGGGCATCCCGTACCGGGTGCCGAGCGGGCCGGCGCTGGCCGAACGGCTGCCCGGCGTGCTCGCCGTGCTGTACCTGCTCTTCACCCGGGGCTACGTCGCCGACGGCGAACCCGCCTTCGCCGACGAGGCGGTCCGGCTGGCCCGGCTGCTCGACCGGCTGATGCCGGAGCAGTCCGAGGTCGCCGCCCTGCTGGCGCTGTTCCTGTTCCAGCACTCCCGCCGGGACGCCCGTCGCGACGCCGCCGGTGCGCTCCTCACGCTCGACCGGCAGGACCGCCGCCGGTGGGACCACAGCGCGATCGCCGAAGGGCTCGCCGCGCTGGCCCGGGCACGCGACGACGGGCCGTACGCGTGGCAGGCCCGGATCGCGGCCTGCCACGCCACCGCCGCGTCCGCCGAGGCCACCGACTGGCCGGCGATCGCACGGGCCTACGACGCGCTGAGCGACCTCCGACCCTCGCCGGTGGTGGCGCTCAACCGCGCGGTCGCGCACGGCTACGCGTACGGTCCGGCCGCCGGGTTGGCGCTGCTCGACGCGGCCCGCACCGGCGGCGGGCTGGACGGCTACCCGCACGCCGTGGCGGTCGAGGCCGACCTGGTGGCCCGACAGGGCGACCGGCTGCGCGCCGCCGCCCTGTTCCGGCGGGCCGCCGAGGCGGTGGGCTCCGCCGCCGAGCGGAGCGCCCTGTTGAGCCGGGCCGCGGAACTCGACCCGTAGCCCGGCATGCCGGAACGCGGCAGGGCCCCTGACCGCTCGCGGCGGTCAGGGGCCCTGGTGACGTCGGTACGTCAGCTGGCGATCATGCGGCGCAGCACGTACTGCAGGATGCCGCCGTGCCGGTAGTACTCCGCCTCGCCCGGGGTGTCGATCCGGACCACCGCGTCGAACTCGACACCGGTGTCGGTGGTGACCGTCACCGTGCGCGCGGTCTCGCCGTCGTTGAGCGCGGTCACCCCGGTGAAGGTGAACGTCTCGGTGCCGGTGAGGCCGAGCGACTCGGCGGTGGTGTCCACCGGGAACTGCAGCGGCAGCACACCCATGCCGATCAGGTTGGAGCGGTGGATCCGCTCGTACGACTCGGCGATGACCGCCCGGACGCCCAGCAGCATGGTGCCCTTGGCCGCCCAGTCCCGCGACGAGCCCGAGCCGTACTCCTTGCCGGCCAGGATGACCAGCGGGATGCCGGCCTCCTGGTAGGCCATCGAGGCGTCGTAGATCGAGGTCTGCTCGCCGGTGAGGTGGTTGACGGTGAAGCCGCCCTCCACCCCGGGGACCAGCTGGTTGCGCAGCCGGATGTTGGCGAAGGTGCCCCGGATCATCACCTCGTGGTTGCCCCGGCGGGAGCCGTACGAGTTGAACTCGTGCCGCGGCACGCCGTGCTCGGCGAGGTACTGACCTGCCGGGGAGTCCGGCTTGATCGAACCGGCCGGCGAGATGTGGTCGGTGGTCACCGAGTCGCCCAGCTTGGCCAGCACCCGGGCGTCGGCGATGTCGGTCACCGGGCTCGGCTCCTGCTGCATGCCCTCGAAGTACGGGGGCTTGCGCACGTAGGTGGAGTCGTTCGCCCAGGCGAAGGTGTCGCCGGTGGGGGTGGGCAGCGACTGCCAGCGCTCGTCGCCGGCGAAGACGTCGGCGTACGCGGCGCTGAACCCGGTGGCGCCGATCGCCTGGGCGATGACGTCCTGGATCTCGGCGCTGTTCGGCCAGATCTCGCGCAGGAAGACGGGGTTGCCCTCGCTGTCCTCGCCGATCGGCTCGTTGGCCAGGTCGATGTCCATCGTGCCGGCGAGCGCGTACGCGACCACCAGCGGCGGGGACGCGAGGTAGTTCATCTTGACGTCCGGGTTGATCCGGCCCTCGAAGTTGCGGTTGCCGGAGAGCACCGAGACGACGGCGAGGTCCTTCTCGTTGACCGCCGCCGACACCTCCTCGGGCAGCGGGCCGGAGTTGCCGATGCAGGTGGTGCAGCCGTACCCGACCAGGTTGAAGCCGAGCTTGTCCAGGTACGGAGTGAGGCCCGCCCGCTCGTAGTAGTCCATGACGACCTTGGAGCCGGGCGCCAGGGTGGTCTTGACCCACGGCTTGCGGGTCAGGCCCTTCTCCACGGCGTTGCGCGCCAGCAGCGCGGCGCCGATCATCACCTGCGGGTTGGAGGTGTTGGTGCAGGAGGTGATCGCGGCGATCACCACGGCGCCGTGGTCCAACTCGTACTCGACGCCGTCGGCGCCGGTGACCCGGATCGGGTCGGTGGCCCGACCGCCGGAGCCGACCGCCGCGGTCTCCAGGTCGCGCGGCTCGTCGGCCGGGTCGCTGAACTCGTTGGCCGGCGGGTCGCTGGCCGGGAAGGACTCGGCGCTGGCCTCGTCGGCCGGGCCGTTGGCGCCGATCGGCAGCTGCTCGCGGGGCACGCCCGGCTTCAGGTCGCGCTCGCCGGCCTCGTCGTCGGCCACGTAGTCGGTGAGCGCCGAGCGAAACAGCGTCTTGGCGCTGCCCAGCGGCACCCGGTCCTGCGGGCGCTTCGGGCCGGCCAGCGACGGCTCGATGGTGCTCAGGTCGAGTTCGAGGCGCTCGGAGTACTCCGGCTCCGCGTCCGGGTCGTGCCAGAGACCCTGCTCCTTGGCGTACGCCTCGACGAGCGCGACCTGCTGCTCGTCGCGACCGGTCAGCTTCAGGTAGCGGACCGTCTCGCCGTCGATCGGGAAGATCGCCACGGTGGAGCCGTACTCGGGGGACATGTTGCCGATGGTGGCCCGGTTGGCCAGCGGCACGGCGCTCACGCCGGGGCCGTAGAACTCGACGAACTTGCCGACCACGCCGTGCTTGCGCAGCATCTCGGTGATGGTCAGCACCAGGTCGGTGGCGGTGGTGCCGGCCGGCATCTCGCCGTGCAGCTTGAAGCCCACCACGCGGGGGATCAGCATGCTGACCGGCTGGCCGAGCATCGCGGCCTCGGCCTCGATGCCGCCGACGCCCCAGCCCAGCACGCCCAGGCCGTTGACCATCGTGGTGTGCGAGTCGGTGCCGACCACCGTGTCCGGGTACGCCTGGCCGTTGCGCTCCATGATGGTGCGGGCCAGGTACTCGATGTTCACCTGGTGCACGATGCCGGTGCCCGGCGGGACGACCTTGAACTCGTTGAACGCGGTCTGGCCCCAGCGCAGGAACTGGTAACGCTCCTTGTTGCGCTCGTACTCCAGCTCGACGTTGCGCTCGAACGCGTCCTCGCGGCCGAACAGGTCGGCGATGACAGAGTGGTCGATGACCAGCTCGGCCGGGGCGAGGGGGTTGACCTTGGTGGCGTCGCCGCCCAGGTCGCGCACCGCCTCGCGCATGGTGGCCAGGTCGACCACGCAGGGCACGCCGGTGAAGTCCTGCATCAGCACCCGCGCCGGGGTGAACTGGATTTCCACGCTCGGGGCGGCGGTGGAGTCCCACCCTCCGAGCTGGCGGATGTGGTCGGCGGTGATGTTCGCGCCGTCCTCGGTCCGCAGCAGGTTCTCCAGCAGGATCTTCAGGCTGTACGGCAGCCGGGCGTGGCCGTCCACCTTGTCGATCCGGAAAATCTCGTAGCTCGCGTCTCCGACGCGTAGCTGGGTCTTCGCACCGAAGGTGTCGAGGCTCGCCACGTCGTACTCCTTCACACCAGCGACCGTGAGTAGTCCTGAGCAGTGTGTCGCACCGGCCAGGGTGCCGCCGAGGTTAGGTGACACTTACCGCCGATTCCGCTCTCAACAAAACCGTACGTCCGTCTTGCTAGTTGCGCAACCCGGCACCGACCCGCGCGCTCCATCTCATCCCTAGCCTCCTAGGACGCGTCACGGGGCGTGGGCTCGGCCGCACGGGCCGGTCGACCCGACCAGCCGCAGGTAGGGTTCGAGGCCGGACGGGGAAGGGGTCGACGGTGTTCGACGTTCAGCACTGGCTCGTGTCGCTGCCGCCGATCGCGGTCTACCTGCTCGTCGCCGGAGTGATCGGCGTGGAGAGCATGGGCGTCCCACTACCCGGCGAGATCGTCCTGGTCAGCTCCGCCCTGCTCGCCGCCACCGGCGTCGTCGAACCGGAGTGGGTGGCCACCGCCGCCGCCACCGGCGCGATCATCGGAGATTCCATCGGGTACGCGGTGGGCCGCCGAGGTGGCCGACCGCTGCTGGCCCGACTGGGCCGGCGCTTCCCCCGACATCTCGGCCCCCCACAGCTCGCCCGGGCGGAACAGAGCTTCGCCCGGTACGGCGTCTGGGCGGTCTTCTTCGGTCGGTTCGTGGCACTGCTACGGATCCTGGCCGGCCCGCTCGCCGGGGCGCTGCACGTGCCGTACCGGCGGTTCCTGCTGGCCAACGCGGCCGGCGGGCTGGTCTGGGCGTTCGGCACCACCTACCTGCTGTTCACCGTGGGCCGGGCGGCCGAGCACTGGCTCAAGGACATCTCCTGGGCCGGGCTGGCCCTCGCGGTGCTCGCCGGCCTGGCCAGCACCTGGTGGCTACGCCGCCGGGCCCACCGGTTCGAGGCGGCCGAACCGACGCCGGACGCCGAGCCGGTGCGCGCGGGCCACGAATCCTGATCCGGGCATGACGAAAGGGCCGGACCCCTGGGGGTCCGGCCCTTGTCGATCGTGCCTGTTGGTGTGTGTCAGCTGGTGGCGTAGCCGCGGGTGGCGATCCAGTCGGCGAGGTGCTCGACGGTGACCTCGTAGGAGGCGGTGTCCGGATCGGCCGAGTCGGCGATCTTCACCACGTTCCCGCCGTCGCGGTACCCGACCACGCTGATGTAGTGCCCGCCCTCGAAGGAGTGCACGCCGCCGTCAACATCGGTGGTGGTGCCGGCGATGTTCGCGACCACAGCCCGACCGTCGTCCACGGTCTTGACGATGTCGGCGCGCAGCTTGTCGGTCTGCTTGCCGTCAGCGCTGGGGCTGGAGATCTCCACGCTGTGGTAGGCGTCGTTCTTGCCGGTCTCCTTGTTCAGCACCGGGGTGATGTCGTTGATGGAGTTGGTGCCGGCCTCGGTGGTGCCCATCTCCTTGGCCATGGCGTCCACGCTGATGTCCTTGCCCTGCACGGACAGGGCGTTACGGGTGGCGGCGGGGCCGCAGTAGTAGAAGTTCGGCTGCGCCTCGTACCGCACACCCAGCTGACGCTCACCCGACGGCTTGCGGTCGGTCTGGGTCTTGGCCGGCTTGGCATCCGAGGCCGCGTACGCGGCGGTGACGGGGCCGGCGATGGCGCCGCCGGTGAACGCGAGGCCAGCGGCGGTCAGAGCGGTCTTGCGGATCAGATCGGTACGCATGATGGCGTGCTCCTCTGCATCAGGGGTGCATACGACACACAAGGGGGGTGCATCGCACGGGAAAACGGGGGGAACTGACTCTTATACACATCTGACG
>NZ_RCVJ01000128.1 GCF_003667505.1 Micromonospora sp. BL4 | reverse complement strand
ACCCTCGGCGGCGACCCCGAAGCCGAAGCCGACGACCGCCCGCCCGGCCGCACCGGCACCCGCGGTGACCTCGAAGAAGAAGGGCGTCGGCGTCTGGACGTTCAACGGCGTCAGCGCGGCATTGGCCAACTCCACGGCGAGCTGGTACTACACCTGGAACGTGGGCCACCCGGGAGTCACCAGCCCGAAGGGCAGCGAGTTCGTCCCGATGATCTGGGGTGCGAAGAGCGTCACCCCGAGCAACCTGCAACAGGCCAGGAAGAACGGGCGCTACCTGCTCGGCTTCAACGAGCCGGACATGGGCGGTCAGGCGAACATGAGCGTGGAGCAGGCGCTGGACCTGTGGCCGCAACTGGAGTCGACCGGCCTCCCGCTGGGCAGCCCCGCCGTCGCGTGGGGCGGGGACCGACCGGGCGAATGGCTCGACCGCTTCATGACCGGCGCGAAGGAACGCGGCTACCGGGTCGACTTCATCGCCCTGCACTGGTACGGCGGCGACTTCACCACCGCCAACGCGGTCAACCAGCTCAAGTCGTACCTCCAGGCCGTCCACGACCGCTACAAGCTGCCGATCTGGCTCACCGAGTTCGCCCTGATCGACTTCTCCAACGGGGTCCGCTTCCCCAGCCAGGCCCAGCAGGCCGCGTTCCTCACCGCGGCGACCCGGATGCTGCGCGGGCTGTCCTGGCTGCACCGGTACGCCTGGTTCGGCCTGCCCGCCACGGACAAGGACCAGACCGGCCTCTTCCGCACCGGCAGCGAAGCGACCGCCGTCGGCCGCGCCTACCAGGCCGCCCGCTGACCGGAACTACAACAGGTCCACATGGTCCCGCCAGGAGTGCTGGGGCTCGAAGCCCAGCACCCGGCGTGCCTTGTCGGTGCTGAGCAGCGTCTCGTGCTCACCGAGGTCCTTGCGGATCTCGACACCCGGGTAGACCTCCGCCATCAGGCTGGCGCTGGACCTGCTCATCACCGTGTCGGCGTTGGCGATGATGAAGACCTCGGCGCCCGGCTGGTCGTGGACGAGTGCCCGCTCGACCGCCTGGGCACCGTCGCGGGCATCGATGTAGCCCCACAGGTTCCACCGGCGCAGCCGCGGATCCGCGTCGAACGACGGGAACGGCACGTAGTCCTCGACGTCCATCACGTTGGAGAACCGCAGACCCACCATCACCAGCTCCGGATCCCACCGGCAGAAGTGCCGCGCCATCTCCTCCTCAAGAGCCTTGTTCAGCGAGTACGTCGACTCCGGGCGCGGCGCGTACTCCTCGTCGACCGGCGCGTACGGCGGCGGGGTGTCGAACGGCAGCCCCAGCACCGTCTCGCTCGACGCCCACACCACCCGCTTGATCCCTGCCGCCCGAGCCGCCGCGAACACGTTGTACGTGGCGGCCGAGTTGTTCGCGAAGGTGGTCGCGTTGCTGTGCAGCCCGGGGGCCGGTACCGCCGCCAGGTGCACGATGGCGTCGATCCCGCCGGGGTGCTCGTCGGCGCCGCCGGTGAACGCCTCCACCACCTGCCCGTAGTCGGTGAGGTCGACCAGGAGGAACTCGCCTCCGACGTCGCGGGGGTCGCGTCCGGCGGCGCGGTCGACGGCCAGGACGTCGACGCCGATGGCGCGCAGGTGGGTGACCACGGCGCGACCGAGCTTGCCGGTGGCCCCGGTGACGACGACACGCTTGGGCAGGGCGGGATTGGTCATGACCACATCTTCTCCGGCAGAGCGCGGCGCCCCACACGCGGGTGTGGTCCGCTCAGTTCTGGGGGTGGCCGGCCACCGCACTGGTCACGGGTCGCGAGGCCGCCCAGCGGCGGCACAACAACTGCGCTGCGGCTCGGCTTCGAAGAGCCGGGCCGACACGGAGGGCCATCGGTTGGTAACGTGGCGTCGGTTTCGGTGGTGATGACCGCCGATGTCCCTGGGGAGGGCCGACATGTGGGCGGACGACGCTGCGTTGGAGGCGGCGGGGCGCCGGCTCGATGAGTGGGAGTCGTCCCTAGCCGAGCGAGCGGCCCGGGCGACGGCTCTGTCGGCACGGCTTCAGGCACTGACCGGCACCGCCACCACCCCCGACCGGACCGTCGAGGTGACCGTCGACGCATCCGGCCTGCTGACCGACCTGCGGCTGGACGAGCGGATCCGGCAGCATTCTGCGACCCACACCGCCCGTCAGATCATGGAAACCACCAGGGCCGCGCACGTCGACCTGCTGAGTCAGCTCACCGAGGCGACCGCCGAAGCGCTCGGCGACGACGACCCGACCGGACGAGCGCTGATCGACTCCTACCAGCGTCGGTTCGGCTCGGACGAGAGCGTGCCAGATGCCCAGCGGTGACAGCATCCACGTGGACCCGGACGACCTGACCTCCCACGCCGCACACATCGACCGCAACGCCGACCGCCTCGATACCGCCCGCCAGGCCGGCCAGCACGTCCGGTTGAGCGCCGACGCGTACGGGCAGCTCTGCGCGATCATGCCCATCCTGTTGGACGGGCTCCAGCGCACCCTGGTCGACGGCATCGGCACCGCCGCCGGTTCGGTACACGACACCGCCGGGAGGCTGCGCACGAGCACGGACCACTACCGGGCGTCCGACGCCCGCGCCGAGCAGGTGTTGCGTCAGGCTGGGCGCCAGCGGTGACGACCAATCCACTGGTCGCCACAGCCTCCGCCTCCTCACCCAGCCCTTGTGCCGGCATCTGGATCTGCGAAGACATCGAGCTCATCGCCCAGGGCGTTCGTAACGGCAGTTGGATCGACGGCAGCCTCGGCGTGGTCAGTGCCGGCCTCGACGCTCTCGCCTTCGTCTCCGACCCGGTCGGCGCGCTACTCCAGTACGGCATCGCCTGGCTCATCGAGCACGTCAAGCCGCTCAGCGAGGCTCTGGACTGGCTCGCCGGCAACCCGGCAGAGATCGTCGCCCACGCCCAGACCTGGCGTAACGTCGCGGCCTCGCTGCGCGAGGAGGCCACCGGAATGGCCGCCGCCGTCCGCGCTGACGTCGCCGGTTGGGGCGGCACCGCAGGTCCCGCGTACCGGGCTTGGGCCGCGCAGCAGAACCAGGCCATCACCGGGCTCGCCCAGGGCGCCGACACCCTGGCCGCGATCACCGAGGGCGCCGCCGGTCTCGTCGCCGCCGTCCGACTACTGGTCCGCGACGCCATCGCCACCTGCGTCTCCCGCCTCATCGTGTACGCGGGCGAACTGGTCATCACCGGCGGGCTCGCCACACCGCTGGTGGTGGAGCAGGTCGTCACGACGGTGGCGTCATGGGGGGCACGAATCGCGAAGCTGCTCCGTGCACTGCTCAACAGCCTCCGCCGGCTCATCCCGGAGATCCGCCGACTCGGCGAACTCATTGAGCGGCTCAAGCAGGCTCTACGGCGGCTTCAAGACGGGAGCAGTGGTCGTCCGCCCGGCACCGGATCGGACGGGCTCGACATGCACGGGGGCCACACCAGCCGGCCTCACAACATCGGCGACTACGATCGGCAGGAACGATGGGCGGGAGAGGCGTACGACGCAATCCGGCAGCATGACGACACCGATGCGATTGCTGGTCAGCTTGCGGGCGCCCCTCGTCTCGATGGTTCCTCAGGCTTCCCCCGCGAGGAGATCGAGCGAATCCGTCAACACATCTTCTTCGAGGAACATCCAATGGATGACTACGCGGGCGGGATCATCCGTCAACGTTACGACCCAAGCGCTCCCATGGCTGAAGCATGGCTGCGCCTGCGTCGGGGCGATCCGTTGCCTGAGGACTATGCTCTCCTGGAGCACGAATTGGCGGAATCACGGTACTACGGGGCGCATCCGCAGGCGGATTACCGGGAAGCGCATCTCGCGGCCAACCGTGTGTCCAACTGGGAGGAACTGATTCCCGGGCCGACCTATGAGGACTACTCAAACTTCGGGGGTTAGCGCGATGGGCATGATGGTGGCCGCAAGGCGGATTGACGCCACCCAGGGTGAGGTCCGGTATGAGTTCGGATTCGAGGACAGGTTCGACCGGATCCTCACGATCGATCCCAGGACGCTTGAAGCACGCGTCGGTGACGGAGACTTCAACTCGGCCGCCAGCGCGATCACGGCAAAGATCGTCAACGCGTGGCGGTCCAGCGGCGAGTTCCCCGCGAGGATGTTATTCGCCAGCTGAACTACCGCCACCGCGCCCGGACCCCATCCCGGACCTGAGTTGTAGGCGGCACTGCGCGACCGAGGTAGGACGTGACTCGACGAGCTAGCCAACGCGCTCGACGGGCACGGCTTCAGCCTGTTGGCCGACGACGGCGCCCTCAGCCAACAGTCGCCGGAACGGTCGCTCGGATCGAACCCTTCATAGCGGACCGGAGCCCTCGGTCCGCGAGTCTTCATCGTGGGGAAATGATGGCTGGCCTGATCGTTTTGAAACCCGGGGTCGATTGGACCGCGACGGGAGGCTTGTTCGACTGGACGCTGGAGTTCCTGATCGCCCGTATCTCGGATAGGCAGGCTGCGGCCCACCTGCAGGAGATCGTCGACAACAATCTCGGATCTTTGTGGATCGACGACCTGCCGGCCGCGGCCAAGCAAGAGGTTGTCAACCACTGGCGGGAGGGCCTGGTTGCGGCTGGGGAGCGGCAACTGCCCGACACCGAGCACAAGACCGATGTCATCCGCCATCTTCAGGAGTTGGTGGAAGCTACCTACACCGCCGGTTTCGTCGCGCCGAACGATCTTGCATAGTCGGGGTCAGATACGGGGTACACCCGTAGCGCCCGGCAGCCTGCGTCCGGTCGGGGCAGTCTCTTACCTCGGCCGGGCTGCGACGCCTCAGGGCCAAGGACCTGATGATCGATGTGAACAAGCTGGCGCTTTGTGCGGCATTGCTCGAGCGAAATTGGCAGGATGGCGCCATGGCCACGGTCGCTGTGATCGGTCTGGGTGGGATGGGTAGCCGGATGGCGGGCCGGCTGCTCGATGTCGGCCATGACCTCGTCGTCTGGAACCGCACACCGCAGAGGGCCAGCGATCTTGTGGCGCGTGGCGCGGTCGCCGCCGACAGTCCGGCAGAGGCTGCCCGCCGGGCTGAACTGGTCATCACGATGCTGGCCGACCCGGCCGCGCTGCAAGAGGTGGTCGAGGGCCCGCAGGGCATCCTTGCCGGCGCTGACGCGTCGACGACGCTCGCTGAGATGTCGACGGTCGGGCCGCCCGCGGTGCGACGGTTGGCCGCGATGCTGCCGGAGGGCGTTGGCCTGCTCGACGCGCCGGTGCTGGGCAGCGTCTCGGAGGCCGAGTCGGGTTCGCTGCGGATCTTCGTCGGAGGGCCGGAGCAGCTCGCCCAACGGTGGATGCCGGTGTTGGGCGCGCTTGGCTCGCCCATGCATGTCGGACCGCTCGGTGCCGGCGCTGCGGCCAAACTGGTCGCCAATTCGACCCTGTTCGGGGTCCTCGCTGTTCTCGGTGAGGCGCTGGCTCTCGCGGACGGGCTTGGACTGCCGCGGGACACGGCGTTCGAGGTGTTGTCCGCGACTCCCGTCGGCTCGCAGGCGGATCGGCGACGACCAGCGGTCGAGTCCGGTCAGTTCCCGCTCCGGTTCGCGCTGTCACTCGCCCTCAAGGACGCCGATCTGGTCGTGTCGGCCGCCGAGTCGGTCGGCGTCGACCTGCCGGTCGCGGCCGCCGCGCGGCAGTGGGTCGCGTCAGCCCAGGAGGCGGGCCTTGGCGATCGGGACTACTCGGCCGTGATCGCGCACATCACCGACGCCGCCCGATCGGCCTGAGACCTGGCCGTGCGGCGGGCCCGTCCGGTGACCGTTCAACTCGCCGGGCAGCAGGCGATGCCAGATCGACCCGGCAGGTTCAGCGGGGTCGGCTCAGCCACTCCCAGGCGCGGCGGAGGCCCACCTGCACCGGGTCGTTACCCGCGGCCTCGACCTCTCTGGCCGGCGTGTCCTCGCCCGGCTCGTGCATCTCGGGGCCGGGCACCGACAGCACGACCCCCCGCTCGTACAGGTCGGCGATCTGGTCCCGGTGGGCGAAGCGGTGGGAACGGTACGGCTTCGGCGGGGCCACGATCACGCCGTGGAAGATGTCGGAGCGTTCGTCGGTGAGCACGTGCTCGACCACGCCGACGGGTGCCGATTCGACGTCGTAGACCCGGGTGCCGACGGCGAGCGCAAGGTACGAGACCTTCGCGCCGAGATCCTCCACGGCGTTCACGTTACCCGCCGCCTGATCCGGATGGGCCCGATCACGTAGTCGATGCGGACGCCAGGGTGGTGCGCGGCGGGGATCCGCCGCGCCCACCCACCACCTCGCCGTTCACGCGGTACGCAGCCAGCCGAGGGTCGTCATGGTGGAGAGGCTGGTCGCCTTGAGGCCACCGGCGGAGACGGTCCAGAGCACTCCGTCGATCACCAGTGACCGACGGATCGGCGTCAGGTCCTCGGGACGCCCCGTGCCCGGCGTGTGGTCGATTGTGCCGACCTCGGTGAACCCGCCGTCGTCGGCTCGCAGGGCCACAGCCACGTTGCTCGGCAGGCCCTTGCCGTAGACGGTCAGTGGGACCACGACCAGGCGTTCCGCCGGCCAGTAGAGGAACGCATGGGGGTCGAACTCCGCCTCGGAGTGCCCCTGCTTGACGTGATACTGGGCGAGCCGGGTCGGCTTGGTCGGATCGGAGACGTCGAAGAGCGAGAGCTGCGTGCCCTGGACGCGGCCCTGGGCGGACGCCTCCTGCCCGACACCGAGCAGCCGTCCTTCACCGGCCGGGTGCAGGTACGCCGAATACCCGTTGATCTTCAGTTCGCCGGTCACCTTCGGCGCGCCCGGATCACGCAGATCGACGGTGTAGAGCGGGTCGGTCTGCCGGAAGGTGACCACGTACCCGGTGCCGCCGACGAACCGTACCGCGTAGATCCGCTCCCCCTTGCCCAGTCCGGTGACCTTGCCGACGTGGGTCAGCGTCCTGCCGTCGGCGCGCAGGACGTGCACGCTGGACGTCGAGTTCGGCTTGTCGCCCCAGGTACGGCCACTGGTGGTGGCCACTCTCAGATGCCCGTCCCACTCGGACATGGCGTACTGGTTGATGAGCCAGCCCGGTACGGACGCGTCGGCGACGTACCGCGGGGCACCGGCGCCCGAGATGTCGAACTGATAGATGTCGGTGGTCTCGTCTTTGGGATCGGGTGCGACGTTCCGCGCCCTCAGCATCGGCAGCACCCGCCAGCGCTGGTCGTTGGCGACGTACAGCCGGGGTCCGTTGCTGTAGACGGTGTCGCCGTCGGCGATCATGCTGACCGGGTCGCCGGCGCCGAGCGTGGCCGCACCGAGGTTGAAGCTGAGCATGGTCACCAGCGACGTCCCGGAGTAGGCGGCCGGCCGGCTGATCCGTTCGCAGCCGACCCGTCCGGCGCTGGTCCGCCCGCCGGAGGTGACCTCGTACCGGGGCAGCCAGTCGTCGAGGGTGGCGTTGTCGATGATCTCGCGGTTGGCGGCGGTGCGTTGCTCTTCGGTGGCCCGTTGCGGGTGCGGGAAGTCCAGCCGGGGCGCGGAGCGGACCACGACCCGGACAGTGCTGCCCACCTGGCGGGCGTCCACCAGATTGCCGTCGATCCGGTATTCGCCGATGATCTTCGGGGCGTCGGACAGGTCGACCATGATCAGCCGGGGGCCGATGATGCCGTCCGGCGTCGGGGCGTCTGCGGTGCGCGCGTCTCCCCCGCGGATGGCCGGTTTCCCCATCCCGGCCCACCCGTCGCCGAGCAGCACCAGCGCCCGGTCGCCGTGCAGCAGCAGGCTGTCTTCGCCCCCGCGGAATCCATCGGCACCCGGTGCCAGTTTCAGTTCCCCGGTCAGCTGGCGGGTGGCCGGGTCGACCACGTACAGCTTGCCGTGCTGCACGGTGACGATCCGCTTGCCGTCGGTCTTGACCAGGTCCGGCTCATCGGCCCCGGCCTCGTGGGTGTTGGTGCCCGAGTAGCCGGGGGCGGCAGCTTTGGGCGCCGCATCCGTCCGCATCGCAGTGGCAGGCCCGGCGGCCTGTTCGGCGCCGGCGAAGGTACGGATGTCCCCGTTCGGCCCGAACCCCCAGGGCCCGACGTACGCCTTGGCCGCCGTCTTCAGCTGCTGCAACGCCTCCGGGCAGGAGTCGAACGCGACGAGCCGAAACCCGCCAGCCGGCACATCCCGGTCACGTGGCGGGACGGGAGCCGGCTCCGCCGTACAGCCGGTGACCAGCGCCAGGCCGGCGACCAGGGCCAGCCCCAGGACGCGAGCTGGAGTCATGAATCGAGGGACGCCGGTGGCGACGGTTGGCTGGGGTACGTGGGCGCTGCTACGCGTCATGCCCCCTACGACGTGGCTGCCCCTGGCTGGGTTCCCGCCATACAGACCTCGCACCCGGAGCTGTCCGATCGACGTGATTCGGCGAGGAGCTGCTCAGCTGTTCTGTGGGAAGCCGAGGTTCACGCCGCCGTGGGACGGATCGAGCCACCTGCTGGTGACCACCTTGGCCCTGGTGAAGAAGTGCACGCCGTGCGGCCCGTACGCGTGCGAGTCACCGAACAGGGAGTCCTTCCAACCCCCGAACGAGTAGTAGGAGACCGGAACCGGGATCGCCACGTTGACGCCGACCATGCCGACCTCGATCTCATTCTGGTACCGCCGCGCGGCGCCGCCGTCGTTGGTGAAGATGGCGGTTCCGTTCCCGTACGGGTTGGCGTTCACCAGGTCGACCGCCGCGTCGTAGCTGGGGACCCGCACCACCGAGAGCACCGGACCGAAGATCTCGTCGGTGTAGATGGACATGTCCACGTCGACGTGGTCGAAGAGCGTCGGCCCGAGCCAGAAGCCGGCGTCGTCGCCGTCGATCGATTGACCGCGTCCGTCGACCACCAGCTTCGCGCCCGCGGACCGGCCGGCGTCCAGGTATGACCGCACCCTGTCGCGGTGCGCCCCGGTGACCAGAGGTCCCATCTCGCAGCCCGGTCGGCGACCGTCGCCGACCTGGAGTCCGGCGATCCGTTCGCTGATCTTGCCGACCAGCTCGTCGCCGACCGGATCCACCGCCACGACGACGGAGATCGCCATGCAGCGCTCACCGGCCGAGCCGAAACCGGCCGAGACGGCGGCGTCCGCGGCGAGGTCGAGGTCGGCGTCGGGCAGTACGACCATGTGGTTCTTCGCGCCGCCGAGCGCCTGCACCCGCTTGCCGTTACGCGTTGCGGTCTCGTAGACGTACCGGGCGATCGGCGTCGACCCGACGAACGAGACCGCCTTGACCTCCGGATGCTCGAGGATCCGGTCGACCGCCTCCTTGTCGCCGTGCACGACGTTGAACACGCCATCCGGTAGCCCGGCCTCGGCGAGGAGCTCCGCCAGGAAGTTCGCCGCGGAGGGGTCCTTCTCGCTCGGCTTCAGCACCACGGCGTTGCCGCAGGCGATCGCGTTGGGAACGAACCACAGCGGCACCATCGCGGGGAAGTTGAACGGGGAGATCACCCCGACCACGCCGAGCGGCTGCTGGATCGAGTACACGTCCACCTTGGTCGAGGCGTTCTCGCTGAACCCGCCCTTGAGCAACTGCGGGATGCCGCAGGCGAACTCCACCGCCTCCAGCGCACGCTGTATCTCGCCCGCCGCGTCGGAGAGCACCTTGCCGTGCTCGGCGGTGATGATCTCGGCGAGGTCGGACTTGCGGGCGTTGAGCAGTTCGCGGAACGCGAACATCACGTTCGCGCGTTGGGTGAGGGAGGCGTGGCGCCAGCGGGAGAAGGCTTCGCGGGCGGCGGTGACTGCCTCGTCGACGTCCGAGGCGCTGGCGAAATCGACCTGCCCGCCGACCTGACCCGTCGCGGGGTCGTACACGTCACCCGTGCGCTGGGCGATGCCGGTCCATGCCTTGCCGCCGATCCGGTGCGTGATCCTCATGCCGACACCGCCCCAATTGCCTCAGCGAGGATGCCCAGCGCCTCGTCGGCCTCGTCCTCGGTGAGCGTCATCGGCGGGGCCAGCCGGATCACGTTGCCGTGCAGGCCGCCCTTGCCGACCAGCAGTCCGCGACTGCGCGCCTCCTCCAGCAGGGCGGCCGCGGCCGCGGGATCGGGTTCGCCGGCCGGGCCGACGAACTCGAGGGCGAGCATCAGACCCTTTCCGCGTACGTCGCCGACCACCGGATGCGTCGCGGCGACCGAGCGAAGGCCATGGATCAGGCGGTTCCCCAGCTTCGCGGCGTTCGCCTGGAGGTCGTGGTCGAGGAGGTAGTTGAGGGTGGCGAGGGCCCCCGCGGTGGAGATCGGGTTGCCACCGAAGGTGGAGATCGAGTTGGCCCGCAGGCAGTCCATGAGTTCCGCGCGGGCGACGACACCGCCGATCGCCAGACCGTTGCCGAGTCCTTTGGCGAAGGTCATCGCGTCCGGCACGACGTCGTGCGCCTGGATGCCCCAGAAGTGCTCGCCGGTACGCCCCCAACCGGTCTGGACCTCATCGGAGACGAGCAGGATGCCGTACTCGTCGAGCACCTTCTTGAACTCGCGGAACAGGCCGTCGGGCGGGGAGGCGAAACCGCCCACGCCCTGGATCGGCTCGACGATCATGCACGCCACGTCGCCGGCGGTCGCGGTCTCGATCACCTCGCGCAGGTCGGCGACGCACGCCTTGACGTAATCGGCGTCCGACAGGTCCTTGAAGGGGCTGCGGTACCGGTAGCCACCGTGCACCCAGCTCACCGTGATCGGGCTCAGCTCACTGGCCGACCAGCCACGGATGCCGGTGATCGCGACGGTGGCGAACGCGCGCCCGTGGTAGGAGTTGCGCAGCGCGAGCACCTGCCCGCTGCGGCGGTACTGCGTGGCGAGCATCAACGCGGTCTCGTTGGCCTCCGTGCCCGAGTTCGTGAAGAACACCTTCGCGTCCGGGATCCCGGACAGGTGCGCGATCTTCTCGGCGAGCTCGACCTGCGACTCGATCAGGTACAGCGTCGAGGAGTGCAGCACGCCGGTGTCGAGCTGCGAGCGGACCGCGTCGCTGATCTCGGCCACGTCGTAGCCGACCGAGTTGGTGAGAATGCCGCCGAAGAAATCGAGGTACGTGCGGCCCTCGCGATCGGTCACCCGGCGACCGTGCGCGCTGGCGATCTCAATCGGCTCCTCGTAGTAGAGGGCCAACCACTTCGGCAGCACGGACCGGTGTCGATGCAGCAACTCCCGATGCGCCATCGCGTCCTCCGTATCTCGTACCTCAGCCGAGTGTCCCGAGACTTCGGTGCTCACCGCCACCGACAACCTGTACGGGTCGGCATCGATGGCGCTACGTTGTGTGCAACCCCGCAGGGGAGGCGGCATGTATCCGACGGTCGCAGAAGCGGTGGCGCTGCCCGTGATCCGGCGCGGCCGGCCACGCGTCGTCGCGGGGTCCGATGGCATGCAGCGGCCCGTCCGCTGGGTTCATGCGGCGGAGGTCGCCGACATCGCTCACCTGCTGCGCGGTGGCGAACTCGTGCTGACCACCGGCATCGCGCTGCCGGACGAGGAGACGGCACTGACGGCGTACGTGGACGACCTGGCCGCGGTCGGCGCGGCGGGGCTCGTGGTGGAGTTGGTCCGGCGCTGGAGCGACCACGTGCCGGACGCGCTGGTGGCCGCTGCGGAACGGCACCGGCTTCCATTGATCACGCTGGCGCGGGAGACCCAGTTCGTGTCCGTCACGGAGGCGGTCGTGGCGTTGATCGTGGACGCGCAGCTCGCCGAGCTGCGGGCGGCTGAGCAGGTGCACGAGACGTTCACCGCGCTCACGGTCGCCGGAGCGGAGCCAGCCGAGGTGTTGCGCGAGGTCGCGAGGATCTCCGGGCTGCCGGTCGTCCTGGAGACGCTGGGGCACGACGTGCTCGCGTACGACTCGGCCGGGCAGGACCCGATCGAGCTGCTGACCGACTGGGGGCAGCGATCCCGGTCCGTGGCGGTGTCCCAACGGACCGCCTACGACGAGGAAGCCGGCTGGTTGATCACCGCGGTCGGCGCGCAGGGCGCCGACTGGGGACGGCTGGTCCTGCTCTCGCCGGCCCCTCCCCCGCACCGGCACGTGGTGGTCGCGGAGCGGGCCGCGTCGGCGCTGGCGGTGCACCGGCTCGTGGCGCGGGATCGGGAGAGCCTGGAGCGGCAGACACACCGGATGTTGCTCGCGCAACTGCTCGGCCAGGCGCTGCCTCCTGCTGATCTGACCACGCGGGCGGCCGCGTTGGGCGTTGCGCTGGAGCGGCGGAAACTGGTCGGGGTGGCGATCCGACCGGGGAGCATCACGCCGCGCGCCCCCGCACTGGCCACGCAGGAGGTGTTGCGGGACCTCGCGGAGGCCACCGCGTTGGCCGCGCGACGGGTGAGTGTGCCGGCGTTGGTGGGCGTCGTGGACGACACCAGCGTGCGGGCGTTGTTGTCGTTGCCGGCGCAGGCGGAGGTCGATGCGATCCTGCGGCGGTTGGCCAGAGAGGTGCACCGCTCGGCGGCCAGTGCCGTGGTGGTGGCCGTCGGCACGACGGTGTCGCAGGTGTCCGATGTGCGGCGCAGCCTTGGCGAGGCCGCACACGTCGCCGGTGCCGCGCTACGGTCCACCGGCGCCCAGGTCTACCACCGGCTGGACGACGTGCGACTGCGTGGCCTGCTGCACCTGCTGCGCGAGGACGAGCGTGTCCGGGCTTTCGCTCACCGGGAGCTCGGGCCCCTGTTGGCGCGCGACGACAGCCAGGGCAGCCGGCTCGTGGAGCTGCTGCGCTGCTTCTGCGAGCAGGGCGGGAACAAGTCGGCGGCGGCCGGCGCCGCGCACCTGTCCCGTACGGCCTACTACCAGCAGCTGTCGCGGATCGCGCAGGTGCTCGGGGTGTCGCTGGAGGACCCGGAGTCGATGTTGTCGTTGTACGTGGCGCTGCTGGTGCACGAACTCGACGACGCGTGACGGGTCGAGGGCCCGGCAGAAGGCCCGAATCCATCCACCGTGGGGATTGACAGCTCCGTACGGGCACGCCCGTGGACAGAGTGTGCCCCGATCACGGCAAGCGTGGACACTTTGCCGCTGCCCGTGGCGGGTCCGGGACACCCACCATTCCGAGATAAAGATCGTGCTGATCCGCCCCCACTCGCAGCACGCGCCGGTTGGCCGGCCGCTGTTGCGGCAGCGTGACAGGGAGGTGACCGATGGCCGTTGAACCCCTGCCCCCCACCGAGACCACCGCGGTCGAGCCGGGCACACAGATCACCCATCCGGACGGCCGAGTCGAGTTGCGTGACTTCTCGACGATCGCCGACAGCCGTTACTTCAACGAGGAACTCGCCCCGGTTCCCATCGAGAAGCGCACCTGGACCACGTACAACTTCGCGGCGCTGTGGATCGGCATGGCGCACAACATCCCCACCTACCTGCTCGCCGCCGGGCTCATCCAGCTCGGCATGAACTGGGTGCAGGCGTTCCTCACGATCACGCTGGGCAATCTGCTCGTCCTGATCCCGATGCTGTTGAACAGCCACGCGGGCACGAAGTACGGGATCCCGTTCCCGGTCTTCGCCCGCGCCTTCTATGGAGTTCGCGGCGCGAATTTCCCGGCCCTGCTCCGCGCCTTCATCGCGTGCGGCTGGTTCGGTATCCAGACCTGGATCGGCGGCGAGGCGATCTACGCGATCGCCGGCAAGCTGCTCGGCTCCTGGTGGGTCGACGCGGCGACGGTGATGGACTACCCGTGGACGCTGTGGGCGTCGTTCTTCGTGTTCTGGGCGATCGAGATGGCGATCATCTGGCGGGGCATGGACACCCTGCGGCGCTTCGAGAACTGGGCCGCACCGTTCGTCATCGTGGTCGCCGTCGCCCTGCTGATCTGGGTGCTGGTGGAGGCAGGCGGGCTCGGCCCGATCCTGTCCGAGCCGTCGAAGCTGGGCTGGGGCGCCGACTTCTGGAAGCTGTTCGCGCCGTCACTGATGGGGATGATCGCCTTCTGGGCGACGCTGTCGCTGAACATCCCCGACTTCACCCGGTTCGGGGGCAGCCAGCGGCAGCAGGTGACCGGCCAGGTCCTCGGCCTGCCGACCACGATGTCGTTCTTCGCCATCCTGTCCATCCTGATCACCTCGGGCACGGCCGTGATCTACGGCGAGGCCATCTGGGACCCCATCCAGCTCGCGGCCAAGTTCGAGAACCCGCTGGTCGTCGCGCTCGGCCTGTTCACCGTCGTGGTCGCCACGCTGTCGGTGAACGTCGCGGCGAACACCGTCAGCCCGGCGTACGACTTCTCCAACGCCGCGCCCCGACTGGTGAGCTTCCGGACCGGGGGCCTGATCACCGGCGTGCTCGGCATCCTGATCCAGCCGTGGCGCCTGGTGCAGGACCCCAACATCTACATCTTCGTCTGGCTCGGGTTCTACGGCGGCCTGCTCGGCGCGGTCGCCGGCGTACTCATCGCCGGGTACTGGATCCGCCACCGCATCAGCCTCCAACTGCCGGCCCTCTACCGCCCCGAGGGCAGGTACTGGTTCTCCGGCGGGTGGAACTGGGCCGCCATCGTCGCCACCGTCGTCGGCGCGGTCCTCGCGGTGGGTGGCGCCTATTCCGCACCCGGCAAAGGGCCGTTCCCGGAGGACGGCCTCATTCCGTTCCTCAAGCCGCTCTACGACTACAGCTGGGTGGTCGGGCTGGTCGCCGGGTTCCTCGTCTACCTGGCGCTGTCGATGCCGCGCACCGCGCACGTTAAGGGGGAGAGATGAGCACCATCATCCGAGCCGGGCTGGTGCAGCAGAAGTGGACCGGCGACAAGGAGTCGATGATCGCCAACGCGGTCGAGGCGATCCGCAGCGCCGCCTCGCAGGGCGCGCAGGTGGTCTGCCTGCAGGAATTGTTCTACGGTCCGTACTTCTGCCAGATCCAGGACGCGGACTACTACTCGTACACCGAGGCCATCCCGGACGGGCCGACGACCGCGCTGATGCGCGAGGTCGCCGAGCAGCACGGCGTGGTGTTGATCGTGCCGATGTACGAGCAGGAGCAGCCCGGGGTCTACTACAACACCGCCGCGGTGATCGACGCCGACGGCACCTACCTCGGCAAACACCGCAAGAACCACATTCCGCAGGTGAAGGGGTTCTGGGAGAAGTTCTACTTCCGGCCGGGGAACCTCGGCTATCCGGTGTTCGACACCGCCGTGGGACGCATCGGCGTCTACATCTGCTACGAGCGGCACTTCCCAGAGGGCTGGCGCGCGCTCGGCCTGGCCGGCGCGAAGATCGTTTTCAACCCGTCGGCGACCAGCCGCGGCCTGTCGCAGTACCTGTGGCGGCTGGAGCAGCCCGCGGCCGCGGTCGCCAACGAATACTACGTCGGCGCGATCAACCGGATCGGCGTGGAACCGTTGGGCGACAACGACTTCTACGGCCAGTCGTACTTCGTGGACCCGCGCGGGCAACTGGTCGGCGACGCGGCGTCGGACACCGAGGAGGAGGTCGTCGTCCGCGACCTGGACATGGACAAGCTGGCCGAGGTCCGTGACCTGTGGGCCTTCTACCGCGACCGCCGTCCCGAAACGTACGAATCGCTGGTGCAGCCGTGAGCATCGTCATCCGCAACGGAACGGTCGTCAACGCCACCGGGGCGTACCCGGCGGACGTGCTGGTCGAGGGCGAGCGGATAGCGGCGCTCGCCGCGCCCGACTCGGGTCTGGCCGAACAGTGGGCGTCCGGTGCCGAGCGCGTCATCGACGCCAACGGGAAGTACGTCGTGCCGGGCGGCATCGACGGCCACACCCACATGGAGATGCCGTTCGGCGGCACGTTCTCGGCGGACAATTTCGAGACCGGGACAATCGCGGCAGCCTGGGGCGGCACGACGACCATCGTCGACTTCGCCGTACAGGGCAAGGGCACATCCGTGTTGTCCGCGCTGGACAAGTGGCACAGCAAGGCCGACGGCAACTGCGCGATCGACTACGGGTTCCACATGATCATCTCGGACGTCAACGACACGTCTCTGAAGGAGATGGAGGCCTGCATCGACGCGGGCGTCAACACGTTCAAGATGTTCATGGCCTATCCGGGGGTCTTCTACGCCACCGACGGGGAGATCCTGCGGGCGATGCAGAAGGCCCGGGACACCGGGTCGATGGTCATGATGCACGCGGAGAACGGCATCGCCATCGACCAGCTCGTCTTCCAGGCGCTGGCCAACGGCCAGACGGACCCGGTGCAGCACGGCCTGACCCGGCCGCCCGAGCTGGAGGGCGAGGCGACCTCGCGGGCGATCGCGCTGGCCAAGGTCACCGGCTCGCCGCTGTACATCGTGCACCTCTCCGCCGCGCACGCCCTGGACGCGGTCACCCAGGCGCGGGACACGGGGCAGAACGTGTTCGCCGAGACCTGCCCGCAGTACCTGTTCCTGTCGTTGGAGGATCTGGCCAGGCCCGACTTCGAGGGCGCGAAGTACGTCGCCTCTCCCCCGCTGCGCCCCAAGGAGCACCAGGCGGAGTTGTGGCGGGGCCTGCGCACCAACGACCTGTCGCTGGTGTCCACCGACCACTGCCCCTTCTGCTTCAAGGACCAGAAGGAGCTGGGCCGGGGAGACTTCTCCAAGATCCCGAACGGGATGCCCGGCGTCGAGCACCGGATGGACCTGCTCTACCAGGGCGTCGTGAAAGGCGAGATCACCCTGCCGCGCTGGGTGGAGATCAGCTCGACCACGCCCGCCAGGATGTTCGGGCTCTACCCGCGCAAGGGCGTCATCGCGCCGGGCGCCGACGCGGACATCACCGTGTACGACCCGACGGCCCAGCAGACCATCTCGGCCAGCACCCACCACATGAACGTGGACTATTCCGCGTACGAGGGCATGGAGCTGACCGGAAAGGTCTCCACCGTGCTGTCCCGTGGTCGAGTCGTGGTCGACGGCAACGCCTTCCACGGCGCGGTCGGGCACGGCAGGTTCCTGAAGCGCGATCTCAGTCAGTACCTGGTCTGACAAGGAGGAGCCGTGGACTTCGGTGTCGTACTGCAGACCGACCCGCCGGCTCGCGACGTGGTCGCGGGCCTCACCGCCGCCGAGGACAACGGGTTCCGCTACGGGTGGACGTTCGACTCCTGTGTGCTGTGGCAGGAGCCGTTCGTCATCTACTCGCAGGTCCTCGCCGCAACCAAGCACCTGATCGTCGGGCCGATGGTGACCAACCCGAGCACCCGCGACTGGTCGGTCACCGCGTCGCTCTTCGCCACGCTCAACGACATGTTCGGCAACCGCACGGTGTGCGGGATCGGCCGCGGCGACTCGGCCCGGCGGGTCATCGGCCAGCCGCCGGCGAGCCTGGCCACGCTGAAACAAGCGATGCACGTGATCAAAGGGCTGGCCGAGGGCAACGAGGTCGAACACCACGGCACGCCGGTGCGCATTCCGTGGGTGCGTGACGGCCGGCTGGAGATCTGGATGGCCGCCTACGGCCCGAAAGCGCTGCGGCTGGTCGGCGAGCAGGCCGACGGCTTCATCCTGCAGACGGCCGATCCCGACATCGCCCGCTGGACGATCGGCTCGGTACGCGACGCAGCCAGCGCCGCCGGCAGGGATCCCGACTCGATCACGATGTGCGTGGCCGCGCCGGCCTACGTGGGCACCAACCTCGCGCACCAACGGGATCAGCTGCGCTGGTTCGGCGGCATGGTCGGCAACCACGTGGCCGACCTCGTCACCCGCTACGGTGACTCCGGGGTCGTGCCGAAGGCGCTCACCGACTACATCAGGGGGCGCGCGGGCTACGACTACGCCCACCACGGCCGCGCCGGCAATCCGTCCACCGACTTCGTGCCCGATGAGATCGTCGACCGGTTCTGCCTCGTCGGCCCCGAGTCAGCCCATGTCGACCGGCTGCAGGAGCTCAAGGAGATCGGGGTGCACAACTTCGCCCTCTACCTCATGCATGACGACAAGGAGAAGACCCTCACCGCGTACGGCAAGAACGTCATCACGCAGGTCTGATTCGGAAGGGGTGCCGGCGGCGCCTGTCGTCGGGCTCAGGAAGTGGCTGTCCGACCCATCTCGGCGAGGATCCCGGTGCCCTGGCCGAGCTCGATCAGGTAGCCGTCCGGGTCGCGCAGGTAGCACCGGATCTCGACGCCATGATCCTTGGGCTCGGTCAGGAACTCCCCACCCCGTGACCGCCACTGTTCGTAGACGGCTCGGACGTCGGTGACCCGGATGTTCATGGCGCTGCTGAGCGTCCGCAAGTCCGGCGGCGCCTGCGCCCGCACACCCGGCTTGTCGTCGGTCGGACCGCCCTCATCGTTGATCACGATGTAGCTGTTGTGGAAACGCAGGATCGCCGGCTGGCGTTCCCGCACCACCGTCGCTCCCAGCACCCGCTGGTAGAACTCTCGGGAACGGTCCACATCCCGCACGATCAGCAGGTGCGTCAGCACCATCCCAGCCTCGGGCTGGAAGTAGTCGGGCGCCTCGCTCGCCATCACGCCTCCCCCGCGTTTCGATCGGCAGGGCGTACCCGCGTGCCGCGCCGGCACACCCACCGGCTCGACGACGCTGGCCACAACGAGTCACCGTGACCTTTGTCGGCTGTTACCGTCGGGCCTGTGCCCGCCGACGAGATCCGGCATCGGGTCCGGTCGGCCAGGGTGGCCCGGCTGGCCACCGTCGCAGCGGATGGGCGTCCCCACCTGGTGCCTGTGTGCTTCGTGCTGCTCGACGAGGTCGCCTACCACGTGGTGGACGAGAAGCCCAAGCGCCACCGGCGGCTACGCCGGCTGGAGAACATCCAGGCGACGGGGCATGCATGCCTGCTGGTCGACGAGTACGACGAGGACTGGTCACGGCTGTGGTGGGTCCGCCTGGACGGGCACGGCCGGCTGGTGCAGGACCGCGTGGAGGAGGCCGCGGCCCGAGCGGCGCTGGCCGACAAGTACCCGCAGTACGTCCAGCGGCCACCGGCCGGGCCGGTGATCGCGATCCAGGTGACCGGCTGGTCGGCGTGGTCCGCGGCGGACGCGGCAGCCGACCCGACCGGATGAGCGCCCGATCAGCGGGTCGGAGCGAGCGCGTCGAGCACCTCGTCGGCCCGGCGCAGCGACGCCTGCGCGTCGACGCGGGGTGAGCCGATCTCCGGATCGAAGTTGAGATCGACGAACAGTTCGGTGATGCCGGCCTCGGCAAGTCTGCCGAAATCCGATCGGATCTGCTCGAGCGTGCCGGTGAGCGGCTCACGCTCGGACGGGCCCGTCGGGCGTACGCGGACCGCGCCGCGGCAGACGAATCGCAGTGAGCCGGGATCGCGGCCGGCCTCCGCAGCGGCGGCCTTGACGGTCGCGACCGCCTCGCCGATGCCCGTCAGATCCGCCTGGCTGCCACTGACCCAGCCGTCGGCGAGCCGGCCGGCCCGGCGCAGCGCGGCGGGCGCCTCGCCTCCGAGCAGAATCGGCGGGTGTGGCCGCTGCACCGGTTTCGGCTCCAGGCGCGTCGGCGGGACCTGGTAGAACTCGCCGCGATGCTCGGCGACGTCGTCCTGCCAGAGAGCGCGGAGCACGGCGAGGAACTCCTCGGCGCGCTGGCCCCGCCGATGCTTGCTCACCCCCGTCGCCTCATACTCCTCGTCCGCCCAGCCGAGGCCGAGACCCACGTCGAGCCGTCCGCCGGCGAGGATGTCGAGGGTCGCGGTCTGCTTGGCCAGCAGCACCGGAGAGACGAACGGCATGTTGAGCACCGCGACGCCGAGCCGGATCCGCGAGGTGTGGGCCGCCAGGAAAGCCAGCGTGGTCAGCGGGTCCTGAACGCTGTGGTAGGTCTCGCTCCAACCGAGGTCGGCGGGAGCCAGGAGCCGCTGGAACGTCCAGAGCGAGTGGTATCCGAGCTGCTCGGCGCGGCGGGCGACATGGATCATGTTCTCCGGTGTGGCCCACGAGCCGGAGACGGGCGGGGCGAAACCAACCTCCACCCGCGCACCGTACCCGGATCGGGCCAGGACGTGGGCTCGGTTCAGGCCCCGACGGTGCGGTCCACCGGACGGAAAAGCCGCCGGAAGTCCTTCGGCAGCTCGGATTCCAGGTTTTCAAGGTCTTCCGCGCTCACCGCCTCGCGCAGGGTCGTCAACACGGCGCGGGCAACCTCAGCGGTCCGGTCGCCATCCGTTCCCGCGCGGACCCCTACCTCATTGAGGAACTTCACGAGGTCGAGCTGTTCAGCGAAGTCCACGTCCTTGTGCAGGTACCCCCGCAACTCCTCGGGGACCTGGGTGGCCAGGTGCCGCGCCTCGCCGCCACTGACCCCTTCCGACAAGGTCGTGAGCGTGGCCCCGACGATCTTCGCCGCCTCCGCCGCCGGCATGCCCGCCCGCTTCCCCACCACTTCGAGAAACTCGGCGTAGTTCACCAGTTCTCCTTCCGGACCAGTCGGGGTACGTCCCGGCGTGCGTGCTACCCGCGGCGCTGCCCGCCACCGGCACCCACCGGTTCGATCACCTGCTGGAATTCCTTCGGAAGCTGGGCCATCGCGTCCTCGAATTGGTCACGGGAGACAGCCTCACGGAGCGTGGTGAGCACCGCGCCGACCCCGGCAGCGGCGAGCGTACGGTCGACGGCCGGGCGGTCCGCCACCCGCCGGACGAACTCGTCGAGCCCGAACGACGTGGCATGTTCCGCACTTCGCGGCAACGGATTGCGCAGGCAGTCGTCCAGCCCTCCGGGAAGCTGGTAGGCAAGGTTCTCCGCCTGGCCGGCGCTGATCCGGTCTGCCAACGTCTCCAACGTCGCCTGGCTGAGTGTCGCCGCCTGATCGGTCGACACCTTCGCCCGCGTGGCCACTGCGTTGATGAAATCCTCGTATTCCACCTGATTCTCCTCCCCGGCCCGATCGCCGTCGAACCGCCGGTTGCGAGCCCCTGACCTCGATGCGCCGCGATCGCACATTTCACCGCTCAGGTGCCGAGCGAACTGGTACCTCGACAGCCTCCCGGGACGGGGGGTGACCCTGCCTCATCCCCATCGGGCGAATCACCTGTGTCCGGGCAACGGCCGATCTCGGTGGGTGGCGGCCACACGGCCCGGCGTAGGCTCGCGGTCGGTGCCGCGTCGGATGGGGCCGGTTTGCGGGTTGATCGACTCGGTATCGCCGATATCGGGACATCAGCAAGCCCCGGACACCGCAATATCCCTGATATCGAGTCGATCACCCCCGAAGAGGCCACTCCCCAGGCGAGCCCGGGCGAGGTCGTCAACGAGCGCGATACCTCACAGGCATATTTATGACTCACAGGTATACCGCCCACCACAGCCACCGCCCAGGCGCGGTCGGGCTACCGCCGGCCGGACCAGCGCCGGGGATGGTCTCCACGGCCGGAATCACCGGCTACCGTTCGATAGACGGTTGTGAAGGTCCGCGTCGCCCAGCATGATCGTTCTGTGGCGCGGTGGCCACCCGGTCGCCGGGAGACTCGGGCAGCCCCTCGGGGTGCTGCTGCGGTGACGACCCAGTGAGGAGGTGACGGGACGATCTCATGCAAGGGGAGCTGCAACGCCTCGTCGACGCACTCGCCGCGTACGCGGGCCGTCCGGCGCTGATCGAGGACCGCCGTCAGCGGGTGGTGGTCTACAGCGAGCACACCGGGTTGATGGACGACGTGCGCAAGGCGTCGATCCTGCGCCGGCAGAACACGCCGGAGGTGATGGCGTGGTTCCGGGACGTCGGCATCATGGACGCCCGTACGGCGGTGCGTACGCAGGCGTCGCGGGAGCTCGACCTGCTGCCGCGGGTCTGCGTGCCGATCCGTCACCAGGACCTGCTGCTGGGGTTTGTGTGGTTCATCGACCCGGACGGCACGATGGCCGACGCGGACATCACCGCCACCGGCCTGATGAGCGAGCTGTCGCTGGCGCTGTACCGGGAGAACCTTCTCGGTGAGCTGGCATCCCAACGGGAGACCGAGGCGGCGCGGACCCTGCTCTCCGACAGCGACGTCGGCCGGGACCAGTCGCTGCGGACCCTGCGCGAGACCGGCCTGATCGCCGGGGACGGGCAGGCCACCGCGCTTGTCGCGCAGCTGGTGCCGCCGCACGGCGAACTGCCCGACGAGGTTGCCCGGCTGGCGCTGGAGCAGGCGCTGGTCACCACCCGGCGGTGGATCGGCACCCGGGAGGCGCTGCACCTGGTCCGCGACGACCACGGGGTGCTGCTGCTCTGCGGCGAGCGGGGCGCCGGGCGCCCTTCCCCCGAGGTCGTCGCGAAGCTGCTCGACGACAACCTGCGGCAGGCGACCCGCGGGCTCGGCTCGGTGGAGCGCGTCGTGGTCGGGGTCGGTCAGCCGCGGCCGCGGCTGACCGAGGCGATCGCGTCGTACGGGGAGGCGCTGCAGTCGGCCCGGGTGGGCGTACGGTTGCCGGCGCTCGGCCCCGTGGTGTCGTGGGCGGGGTTGGGCATCTACCGCGTGCTGTCGCGGATGGAGGGTCGGCACCTGGACATCGCCGACGTGCACCCCGGGCTTGATCGGTTGCTGAGGGAGCAGCCGAATCCGGTGTTGCTGCAGACCCTGGAGCGCTATCTGGATCTGGCCGGGAACGCGCACGCCACTGCCGAGCAGCTACGCCTGCACCGCACCACGCTCTACTACCGGCTGCAGCGGATCGAGGAGTTGGCCGACACCGACCTGAAGAACGGAAACGAGCGGCTCTGTCTGCACCTGGCGCTGAAGCTGGGCCGGTTGACCGGCGCCTACCGGCCGCAGGAGTGACACCGGTGGGCAGGGCTGCCGCCCCGCCCACCGGGTCCCCCGTTACAGGCCTGCGGCGGCGGCCGCCGACCGGCCACCCACGATCGGTAGCTCGATCCGGCTGCGGTCGAAGTGGGCGGTGATGTCGGCCCGGTTCTGCTTCGCCCGGCTGCTGTAGCCGGAATACGAGCCGAGCAGCACGACGCCGACCTGGTTGCCGGCCGCGAAGACGTAGTCCTCGGGGAGCAGCGGCACGTCGACGGAGTTCTTCCTGCCCGGCACCAGCGGCGTCGTCACGGACGGCGACTTCAGGTTGAGGCCGTCCAGGATGCCCTTGGTCACCAGCTCCTGCGGATCGGTGACGACGGTCTTCTCGGTCTGTCGGTAGCAGGCGTCCTCGGCGTGTCCGCCCCAGGTGGCCGATTCGCCCCAGCAGTCCTCGGTGGTCAGGGTCCGGATGCCGTCGCCCGAGGTGCTGAACCGCGGCCGGGTGCCGTAGTCCACCAGCAGGCCGGCGAAGTTGGTGTCCTCGCCGTTCACCGATGCTTTGATCTTGACGATCGGGGTGCCCGAGATGTGCAGTGGCCGGCGCAGCGGCTGGGAGAGGAAGACCAACCGGTTCTCCGTGTTCGCCGCCGGGTCCGACGGGTGCCGGATCGCGTTGGTCTGGCTCATCGACGGGGTGTCCTGGAACGTCCGGGACGCCTTACCCGGCTGCGGGCGGACCGACAGCCCGCCGGCCGCCCCCTCGTCCCCGGGGCGCAGGAACACCTGGGTGCTCCGGACGGCCGGGACCGGCCAGCTGCGGTAGGTCTCCCAGACGTCCGGCGTCCGCTCGATGTCGGCCATCGGCTCGGCCATGATGCCGTTCTTCACCCCGTGCAGCCAGAAGTCGAACCACCGGTGCAGGGTGTCCACCCACTCACCCCGCCGGAAGTCGAACGGGTCGATGTGACCGGTGCCGGTCAGCCAGAGCTTGCGCGGCACGTTCTCCTCGGCCAGCGCGTCCCACCACTTACTGAAGTGGTCCGCGCGGACGTTGTTGTCGTTGATGCCGTGGACCACGAACACACTCGCCCGCACCCGGTCCGCATGCGGGACGTAGTCTCGCTCGGCCCAGAAGGCGTTGTAGTCGCCGGTGACGTCGTCGCCGTCGACACCGAGCTGGGTCCGCACCGCCGCACAGTGTTCCCGCCGCTCCGGGTTGGTGACGGTGTTGGCGAGGCTGCCGGAGTAGTTGTTCGCCCGGGTGACCAGGCCGTTGCTGCGCGAGTAGTCGTACCAGCTGGAGATCGCCGAGATCGGCACGATGGTGGTGAGCCCCCGCACGCCGCTGGCGGCGGCCGCGTTGGCCAGCGTCCCGTCGTACGACTTGCCGATCATGCCGGTCCTGCCGTTGTGCCAGTCGGCGACGACCCGCTCGCCGGCCGCGTTGGTGCCGGCCCGACGACCGTTGAGCCAGTCGATCGCGGTCGGCGCGCTGATGTTGTCGGCGCGACCACCGGTGACCGGACAGCCGGTCGAGTTGTTGGTGCCGATCATGTCGAGCAAGACCACCGCGTAGCCGCGCGGGACGAAGTAGTTGTCGTAGAAGAGCGGCCACTTGTCGTTGAGGCCGTCGCCGTCGATGTCCGCCTTGCACTCGCTCTCGTTGCCCCGACACACCGTGGAGTAGTAAGGGCTGGCATCCATGACCACCGGCACCCGCAGGCCGGCATCGCTGGCCTTGGGGCGCATGATGTCCATCGCCACGACGTCGCGGGCGCCGTCGCCGTCGGTGTCGACGTCGGAGGTGACGAATACCCGCTCGCGGATCGCGTCGGCATACCCGAACACCGGCTGGGTGACTCCGTGCTGGATGACCGGCCTGACCCGGTCCACCGTCGGGTTCGCCGACGCGGTTGCCGCCGGCAGGCCGACGGCGATGGCCGCAACGACCACCACCGACGCTCGCCACCAGCTCCTTGTGGTTCGCATGGCGCTCCTCCCCATCTCCGGCACCGGCCGTGGACCGGTCGTCCCGGGCGAGGACGACGAGCGGGCGGTGCGGCAGTTGCTTCGCACCCTAGAAACCGATTTACCGATGGTCATCGGACAGATGCGGGAGGTGATCGCCGTCCGGTCCTACGTCTGTCGCATCTCGACAGGCGTAGGACGGGACGGCGGGTGATTCCAACAGGTGCCCGATGACGTGCCGGCCGCCCGGCCATAGGTTCGCCGCACCACCTCCGCCGGTCGACCCGACCGTCACCCAGGGTCAGCGGCGGAGCCCTCGGCGGCATCGGAGACGAGCGCGCGCCAACCGGTTGCCGGGCGACGGGAAGGGCGGAATGTGCGGTTCTCGGGCCCAGCCGTGATTCCGCGGTTCATGGGGCGGTTCCTGGTGCCGGCGGCGTTCGCGGCGCTCTTCGCCGCACCACTGTGGTTCATGGTGGTCGGCTCACTGCGACCTGCCGGCCTGCCCCCGCCCCGCACCTTCGAGGTACTCCCACCCGAACCGACCGTGGCCGCGTACGCCCGGCTGCCTGAGCTGATCCCGCTGTTCCGGTACCTGGCCAACTCGGCGCTGGTCGTCGCGGTCGCCGTGCCGCTGACCGTCATCGTCGCCTCACTGACCGGCTTCGGGCTGCGACTGTTGACGCCGGTGGCCCGCCGCCGGGCGGTCCTGGGCCTGCTGGCGGTGCTTCTGGTGCCGGTCACCGCGGTGTGGGCCACCCGCTTCGAGTTGTTCCGGCTGGCCGGCGTGGTCGACACGTACGTTCCGTTGCTGGCCCCGGCGCTGCTCGCCGGCAGCCCCTTCCTGGTGCTGCTCTACGCGTGGAGCTTCGGCGGCGTGCCGGACACCCAGCTCGGGGCGGCCCGGCTGGAGGGCGCCGGTTGGTTGACGATCTGGCGCCGGGTGGCGCTGCCGCAGGTGCGCCCGGCGACGCTGGCCGTCGGCGTGCTCGCCTTCACGCTGCACTGGTCCAACCTGATCGACCCGCTGCTCTACCTGCAGAGCGGTGACCGCTACACCTACCCGCTCGGCCTGCAGTTCCTGCGGTTGCTGAACCCGACGGACTGGCCGCTGCTGATGGCCGCCTGCGTTGTCGCGACAGCGCCGTGCGTGGTGGTGTTCCTGCTCGCTCAGCGAATCCTGCTCAATGACGATCCGCTGGCGGCACTGAGATCTGGAGGTCGTAGGTGAGCACGTTCCGCGCTCGACGATGGGTTGCCCTGATCACCGCCGCGCTGCTGCTCGGCTACGCGGCCGGCTGCGGCGCCGGCGACCGCGCGGCCGACCGACCAGGCATCACGGTCGTGCTCTTCGGCGACGCTGAGGAGATCGCCGGCTACCGCAGCCTGGTCGCCGCCTTCGAGCAGGCTCACCCCGACGTGCCCGTCAACCTCTCCCCCGTCGCCACCCAGGACGATCTGATGGCCCGCCTGACCACCTCGTTCGCTGGCGGGCAGCCACCGGACGTGTTCCTGCTCAACTACCGCCGTTACGGCCAGTTCGCCGCCCAGCAGGCGATCGAACCGGCGCAGGGTTACCTTGACCGCAGCGAGGCGCTGAAGGAGAGCGACTTCTCCCCGCGGGCGCTGGACGCCTTCCGGTTCGACGGTAAGACGCTGACCTGCCTGCCGCAGAACATGTCCTCCCTGGTCGTCTACTACAACGCCGACCTGTTCGCGGCGGCCGGCGTGCCGCTGCCGAAGGCCGGCTGGACCTGGGACGACTTCCTGGCCGCCGGCCGGGCCCTGACCGGCGACGGGAAGTACGGCGTGGGCGTGGAGCCGTCCCTGCCGCGGCTCGCCCCGTTCGTCTGGTCCAACCGGGGTGAGCTGGTCGACCACCCGGACAAGCCGACCACCCTGACCCTCACCGGCGACCCGGCCAGCCGCGCCGCCGTCGACTGGTTCCTCGACCTGCAACTGAAGCACCACGTCGTGCCGCCGGACGCCGAGGAGCAGAGCGAGTCGAGTGAGGCCCGGTTCCTGCGCGGCACGCTCGGCATGTACCTCAACAGCCGGGTCGCCGTGCCGACGCTGCGCACCATCGACGGCTTCACCTGGGACGCGGCGCCGCTGCCGATCGCGCCGGGCGGCGTACCCGCGTCGATCCTGCACAGCGACGCCTACTGCATGAGCGCCGGCCTGCCCGACCACGACCAGGCCTGGCGGTTCATCGAGTTCGCGATGGGCGGGCAGGGCCAGCGGATCCTCGCCGGGTCGGGCCGCACGGTGCCGTCCCGGCTCGACGTGGCCAACTCCCCGGACTTCCTCGACCCGCAGAAGCCCCCTCGGTCGTCGCGGGTCTACCTCGACGCCGAGCCGCACCTGCGCGCCACCCCGCGCACCGGCACCTGGTCGCGGGTCGAGCGCGAGGCCGGCGGCCTGCTCGAGGAGGTCTTCTACGGCCGGATCGGACGCGAGGAGGGGCTGCGACAGCTGGAGGAGAAGCTCCGGCCGCTCTTCGCGCTCCCGGTGGGCGCCGGTGGCTGAGCGGGGCGTGATCCGACTCGAATCGCTGACCAAGTCGTACGGGAAGGTCGCCGCCCTCGACGGCGTCGACCTGGCGGTGCGCGCCGGCGAGATGGTGACCCTGGTCGGCCCGTCCGGCTCCGGCAAGTCGACGATCCTGCGGCTGATCGCCGGGCTGGACCGGCCGGACCGTGGCCGGGTCGTCGTCGACGGGCAGGACGTGGCCCAGGTGCCACCGCACCGTCGCGCGGTGGCGATGGTCTTCCAGGACTACGCGCTCTACCCCCACCTCACCGTCCGCGGCAATCTCCTGTTCGGGCTGCGGGTCCGCCGCGTCCGGCGCGCGGAGGCCGAGGAGCGGGCCCGGACGGCGGCCGACCGGCTCGGCATCGCGGACCTGCTCGACCGCTACCCCGACGAGACCTCCGGCGGGCAGCGCCAGCGCATCGCCCTCGCCCGCGCGCTGCTGCGCGAGCCGACCGTCTATCTGCTCGACGAGCCGCTGGCCAGCCTGGACGCGCCGCTGCGCTTCGCCACCCGCGCCGACCTGCTCACCCTGCACCGCGAACTGGGCACCACCACCATCCACGTCACCCACGACCAGGCCGAGGCGATGACGCTCGGCGACCGGGTCGTCGTCCTCGACCACGGTCGGGTCCGCCAGATCGGCCCGCCGCAGCAGGTCTACGACGAACCCGCGGACACCTTCGTGGCCGGCTTCCTGGGCAGCCCGCCGATGAACCTGGTACGCGGCGGCGGTGTGCTGGGCGGCGGCACCGACCTGACCCTCGGCGTACGCCCGGAGGATCTGAGCCTCGACCCCGACGGACCGGTGGCGGCGACCGTCGAGGCGGTGGAGGCGCTCGGCAGCGAGGCCATCCTGCTGACCCGCTGCGACGAGGGCACCCGGCTGACCGTCCGCACCGACCCCCGACCCGGCGTATGGCCGGGCGATCAGGTGCGACTGCGCGCCGATCCGGGCCGGATCCATCGCTTCGACGCCGACACCGGGCGACGCCGGTGAGCAACGGCCGGGTCAGCCGGCCGCTGACCGCGTGGGCGTTCCTCGCGCCGTACGTGGTGGCGGTCGCGCTGCTGATCGCGCTGCCCGCCCTGCTCAACGTCGGCTACGCGTTCACCGACCACACCGGACTGACCCGGGACCCACGGTTCGTCGGCTTGGACAACGCGCGCCGCCTGCTCGCCGACGGTTTCCTCGCCGACAGCATCCGGGCCTCCGCTATCCACCTGGCGCTGGCCGTACCGCTGCGGCTGCTGGCCGCCATCGGGCTCGGGTTGCTGTTGGCGGCGCCCCGCCCTGGCGGCCGCTGGTTCCGGGTCGCGGTCTACCTGCCGACGGTCGTACCCGACGTGGCCCTGGCGGTGCTCTTCCTGTGGGTGCTCAATCCGCTCTACGGCCCGCTCAACCAACTGCTCGGGCTCTTCGGCCATCCGGGCATGAACTGGCTCGCGGAGCCCGGCTCCGCGCGGTTGGCGGTGGCGCTGATGCTCGCGTTCCCGATCGGTGAGGGGTTCATCGTCGTGCTCGCCGCCCGGCGGATGCTCGACGGCCGGCTGTACGAGGCGGCGGCCCTGGAGGGCTGCGGCCCGTTCGGCCAGTTGCGCCGGCTCACGCTGCCGCTGCTCGCGCCGGTGCTGCTGCTGCTCGCCGTCCGCGACACGATCCTCACCCTGCAGGTCAACTTCGTGCCGGCGTACGTCCTCACCGACGGCCGGCCCGCCAACGCCACGCTCTACCTGCCGGTCTACATCTTCGACCAGGTCTTCGAGTTCTCCGGCTTCGCCTACGGAGCCATGATCACGAGCGTCCTCATGGTGGTCACCGCGGTCATCATCACCGCGCTGCTGCTGATGGTGCGACGCTGGCGGGTGCTGCGCTGAGCGTGACATCCTGCTGCGGTGAGACTCCGGATGTTCGCCGTCGTCGTCACGGTTCCATTGCTTGTCGCCTGCGGCGGCACGGACGCGGGGCAGCCCACCGGCCGGGGGCCGGGCATGCTCGCGAACCTGCCCAGCTGCGACCGGGTGCCACTGGACGCCGACGCCGAGGTGGACAGCCAGGTCACCGGCCTGCTCCTGCCGGACGGCGCGCGGGTCACCTCGGTGGTCGAGCAGGGCGCCCTGACCACGGTCGCGGCCACCATCCGGATGACCCCGCTGGACGTCCGCGCCCACTACGAAGGCCGTGGCGACATCGACCTGCTGCGCGCCGAGGACGAGGTGTTCGAGGCCGAGGTGCTGATGCGGGCGGAGGAACGACGGACGTACCTGCGGGCCACCGCGCTCTGCGCGGACGGAACGACGCTGACCGCGGTGGTCGGACCGGACTCGGACGATGCCGGCCTACCCGAGTTCCAGAGCAACTGACGATCAAAGCCGTTCTCGACAGCTGTCCTAATCAGACAGGTCGATTCGCAACACGTGCTGGGTGACGTCGGTCACTCCACTGTCTAGCGTGCGCACTGTAGACCACTTTCCGGTCGCCACGGCGCGTGGACAGGGAGACTGCATGAGACTCACGCTCGTCCGACGGTATCGCGGCCTCGCGATGACAACGAGCCTGGGGCTGGTCATCGCGCTGGCGCTGACCGCCTCGTCCGCACCCCGACCGGTCCAGGAGTCGCTGGCCACCAACTCGCCCACCGGTCCGATGGAAGTCCCCGACGAGTGGATGACCGCCCAGCGGATGAGCGACGGCAGCCGGGACCTCTCGGTCACCAAGTACACGAAGGCTCGCGGCGAGGCCCACGATCTCAACCTGCGCACCCGCCTCCTCTACCGCCACCTGGCGCAGCGGAAATGGAACTTCTTCGGGCCCAGCAACATCGGCGGCCGGGTCGTGGACATCGCCGTCGACCCGCAGGTCCCCGACCAGATCTTCATCGCCGCCGCCTCCGGCGGCGTCTGGAAGTCCGACGACGCCGGCGCCACGTTCGAGACGGCCTGGCCGGACGACGGGACGCAGAGCATGGGCGCGGTCGCGATGACCAGCGACGGCGTCCTCTTCGCCGGCACCGGCGAGGCCCAGCCGGGTGGCGGCTCGATCACCTTCGGCGGCGACGGCATCTACCGCTCGAAGGACCGAGGCAGGACCTGGCGGCACGTCGGCCTGAAGGACAGCCACGCCATCGGCCGCTTCGCCATCGACCCGAGCAACGAGGACCGGATCTTCGCCGCCGCCAGCGGCAACCTCTTCGTACCGGGTGGCCAGCGCGGCGTCTACCTCTCGGAGAACGGTGGAAACAGCTGGAAGCAGGTGCTCACGCCGCCGAACGCCACCACCGGCGCCACCGAGGTCGTCATCGACCCGAGCAACCCGCGCCGAATGTACGCGGCCATGTGGGACCACCTGCGCGAACCACATCAGCGCACCTACGGCGGGCTCGGCTCCAGCCTCTGGCGCTCCGACGACGCCGGCCGCACCTGGTCGCGGATGACCAACGGCCTGCCCACCGACGCCGACCAGGGCCGCTGGGGCATCGCGGTCGCCCCGGACAACCCCCAGCGGCTGTACGCGTACGTCGGCACCGCACTCGGCCCGTTCCGCGCCTTCTACCGCTCCGACGACGGCGGCGACAGCTGGACGCAGACCCCGGTCACCGCCGGTCAGGCATCCCAGTCCACGTTCAGCTGGTGGTTCGGCAAGCTCTTCGTCGACCCCGGCAACTCCGACCACGTCTTCCTCACCGGGGTCAACCTGATGCGCTCGACCAACGGCGCGCAGAGCTTCTCGTCGGTCAGCGGCGTGCACGCCGACCAGCACGCGATGCGCTGGGACCCGAAGGTGCCCGGGCGGGTCTACCTGGGCAACGACGGCGGCCTCTACCGATCCGAGGCGAACGGCGCGAGCGACTGGGTCAAGGCGACCTACGAGCCCTACACCCAGTTCTACACGGTGGACGTGGCGCAGACCGATCAGGCGCTGAAGGTCGGTGGCGCGCAGGACAACGGCTGCAACCGCGGCTACAACGGTGTCGGTGGCCCGTGGAACGCCATCGGCTGCGGTGACGGCCTCCAGGTGGTCATCCACCCGGAGGCCCCGAACATCGTGTTCGGGTGCAGCCAGTACGGCTCCTGCTACCGGTCGGAGAACTCCGGCGGCACCCCCCGCCAGAGCATCGGCATCGGCCAGACGACGTCGGAGCGGCGCAACTGGCTGACCCCGCTGCAGTTCGACCCGAGCGACCCGAACGTCATGTACTACGCCGGGAACATCCTCAACCGCTCGACGGACAACGGCCGCACCTGGACGCCGATCAGCCCCGACCTCACCGGCGGCGGACCCAACGACCCGAACGGCTACCCGTGGGGCACGATCACCACCGTCGCCGCCGCGCCCACCGACGGCAACAAGCTCTACGTCGGCACCGACGACGGCAGGCTGTGGTGGACCGACGACCTCGGACAGAACTGGCAGCAGGTCAACCCGGGGCAACTGCCCGGCACCTGGGTCACCCGGGTGGCGGTGAACCCCGCCGACAAGAACATCGCCTACGCCACCTTCTCCGCCTTCCGGTCCGGTAGCGACCGGTCGCACGTGATGATGACCCGCGACGGCGGTCGTACCTGGAGCAACATCGGCCGGGGCCTGCCGGACGCGCCGGTGAACTTCGTCGTCCCGACCGCCGACGGCCTGCTGCTGGTCGGCACCGACGTCGGGGTGTTCATGTCGGCATGGAACGGTGGCGAGTGGGCGGCGCTCGGCACCAACCTGCCGCAGGCAGCCGTGATGTACCTGCGTTACCACGAGCCGAGCCGGCAGCTCACCGCGGCGACCTTCGGGCGGGGCGTCTACGACCTCACCGTGCCCCGCTGCCCGGCAGCGTCGACCAGGCTGCCGCTCAAGCCGACCGGTGTCGGCGTGATCGGCGTGCTCGCCTCCTGCCGAGCGGGCTGATCAACCGGTAGTTCGTCGCGTCTGACGCGCTCACAGGCCACCTTCCGCACCCGGAAGGTGGCCTGTCCGTTAAGACGCAACGGTCATCTGCGCAGCCGGCGGGCGCAGGGGCCGTCGTGCCCGTCGCGGAGGAGGCAGCGCCGGCCGCCAGGCAGCCGCAGGTCGCAGAAGACCCGGTGGCGGAGGAACTGCTGGTCCTCTTCGGAGACGGTGGTCTCCCCCGGGTCCGCCATGGGCAGCACCGCCATCCACCGGCCGATGACCCGGGCCAGGCGCTGCGCGGCGGGCAGATCGGTGGCCACGACGGGCAGGTGGATGACGTACCGCTGGCTCATTAGGCCTGGTCCCGCTCGTTGCGGGCGCGGGCCTGATCGGTCTGCCAGCGACGCAGCCCGGCCTTGATCCGGGCGGTCTCGCGACGACTCTCCGCGAGAGCGGCGTAGACGGCGGCCATGTCGACGGCAACCCGGTCGAGGAATGCATACACGTCGTCGGGGTTCAGACCGCGACGTCCGAGCCCGGTCGGCGCGAAGCGGCGCTCGCGCACCTGCCATGGCAACAGACCGGTGTCCGCGGTGGAGCGATACGTCGTACCGCCGCTCGGCGGCCCTGGTCGCTGGTTTCTGGCGTTCATGTCTGCCTGCCTTCCTGATGCGGAGGGGCGAGGGGTGTTCGGGGAAGGACGGCGGCCGCTCGGGGGGACCGGCCGGCCGCCGTGCTGTGATCAGACTGCGACAGTCCGCAGTGAAAGAGCAACGTTCCACACCGCAATTTCGCCGTTGTGCATTGACTTTCTTTGTTGAAACCCGTAGGAGTTGCAGGAGCGGGTCACGCAGTGTTGCGTGATGGAACCAGGGAGTGTGCGGATGCCCGAAGACATCGGATCGACCGTGCCGCGTCGGCAACTCGGCCGGCTGCTACGGCAGTTCCGCAACGAGGCCGGGGTGACGCTCGACGCCGCCGCCGAAGCCCTCGAATACAGCCGGCAGAAGATCTGGCGCCTCGAATGCGGCCAAGGCTCGGTCCGGGTGCTCGACGTCAAGGCGATGTGCGAGCTGTACGGGGTGTCGCCGGAAATGACCGAGGCGATGCGCGGGCTCGCCGTGGAGACGAAGTCGAAGGGCTGGTGGCACGCGTACGGGGATGCGGTGCCGAACTGGTTCGAGCTGTACGTGGGGCTGGAATCCGCCGCCGCCCACCTACGGGAGTACGAGGAAACACTGATCCCTGGCCTGCTTCAGACACGGGAGTATGCGCTCGGCCTCGCCCGGCTGGACCAACCGTCTATCGGTGAAGAGGATCGCGATCGGTCGGTGGAGGTGCGGCTACAACGGCAAGGGTTGCTGACTCGGCGGCTGCCGCAGCCGCCCCGGTTGAATGCCGTGCTCTCGGAGGCGGTGCTGCGTCGGACTGTCGGTAGCCGGGGCGTCATGGTCGAGCAGCTCGGTCGCCTCCTGGGCGCCGGAGAGATGCCGAACGCGTCCGTGCGGGTGCTGCCCTTCGCCGCCGGACCGCACCCCGGCGCGGTCGCGGGCTCGTTCGTGATCCTCGACTTTCCGGCGACCAACGGCGGGAGAACTGCGCCGGAGCCGTCGGTGGCGTACAGCGAATCGTTGACTGGCGCGCTCTACCTCGACAAGCCTGACGAACTGGCTGCCTACCGCGACGTATGGCGTGGTCTGGAGCGGCTGGCTCTCGATGAGGCACAATCGATGGACATGATCAAGAGCGTCATAGCGGAGATGCGACATGACTGACCTGACCGGCGCCGTTTGGCGCAAGAGCACCCGCAGCGGCGGCAACGGCGGCAACTGCGTCGAGGTCGCCACTAACCTCCCCGGCGTCGTCGCCGTCCGCGATTCAAAGGATCCTACCGGGCCAACCCTGGTTCTCTCGCACGACGCTTGGCGCAGAATGCTTTCCTCCGCGATAGATCAGGCAGGCTGAGGCGAAGCCCGATTCAGACGATCGCCACCGCGGTTTAGGCACGAGCTGGCCTGGCGCGCGGTGAATCAGGGGCATCACCTCGCGTCGTGTCCGACTAATATCTCTGCCCAGGGTTGCCGAGGACGGGCGGGGATCAACTGTGACTGCGGCGTGGATGGTGCGAGCCGGTCGGGATGGCGAACGTGAGGACGCGGCGCTGCGCGAAGGTCTGGCCATCGCGGGTTGGCCCGAACTCGGAGACCTTTCGGCTATCGAGACCCGTGCCGAACTGCGGGAGCTCGTGCGGGATGCCTACCCGGACCGGAGCAGCGCCGTCATAGCCAACTGGACCGGCCAGCTCTGGCGCTTTCTCAGCCGGATCAAGGACGACGACCTGTTGGTCGTCCCACTACGGCGACGCGAGCAGCTTGCGATCGGCAGAGTATCCGGTGGATACGAATATCGTGCTGAGGCTCCCCTGGGATTCCGACACGTCCGGCCCGTAACCTGGCTACGCACCGATGTGCCGCGTAGCGCCGTCCTTCCTGACCTGCACAGCTCAATGGGCTCGCTGTTGACCGTGTTTGAACTGCGCAGGCATGATGCGGTACGACGGGTCACATACCTAGCCGAGCACGGTACCGATCCCGGCCGGGATCCTGGCGAGGCCGGCGAGAACACCTTCGCTACCCGCGATGAGCTTCTCGACCGGGCCGGCGACGAGGGCGCACCGTCCGCCCCTCGCCTGAGCATCCGAGACTTCCTGGGGATGTGGAACGCGGGCCGCCGAACTGCAGGTGTGGTGGCGGAAATCGAGGCGGACCTCTCGGATCGGGGCCTCACCACCCGCCCTCCCTTTACCGAAGGCTGGATCGACAACACGATCGAGCTGGTTCCGGTGAGTGTGGAGCCGGAGCCGGATGTCGTCCGGCCGGTTGAGAGGACCCGGATCCCAGCGCCTGCCGAAGCGGTGGCAGCCGAGGATCTTCCACCGGTGTCGCTCCGCATAGGTGATCTTGAGTCGGCCAACCGGCCGGTACTCAGCGTGGACGCGGACGACACGCTCGCGGCGGCGATAACGCACATGCTCGCTCACGACTACTCACAACTGGCCGTGTTCGACGCGTTCGGCGGGGTGCGCGCTGTCAGCTGGGAGTCCATCGCCAAAGCACACCTCGCCAACCGCGAGGCCACACTGCATGACGCGACGGTCGCGGTCCGCGTCGTCGATCACGACGCCGACCTCCTGGCCGAGGTTGGCGAAATCTACAACGTCGGATACGTGCTGGTTCGAGGCCAAGACAACGGAGCCATCACGGGGATCGTCACAACAGCCGACCTGACGCAACAGTTCGCAACCATGGCCCGCCCGGTGGCACTGATCGAGGAGATCGAACGTCGACTCCGACGCCGAGTCGACGAGGTCTTCACGCTTGACGAGATCCGTGGGGCGTCGATGAAGCCCAACAAGACGAACTCCGCGGCGGACCTGACCCTCGGCGCGTACGAGCACCTACTCAAGCCGGAGGACGAATTCCGTCGACTCAGGTGGCGCCTAGACCAGCAGCTTTTTCTTAATGCCCTCAAGGCTGTGCGGCACATTCGCAACGACCTTATGCACTTCTCCACGGACCCGCTGACTGCAGATCAACTGCAGGCGATCGGCGGTCTCGTCAACATGTTGCGAACGGTCGACCCACGCCCATGACTCTCGCGCTGATTTGAGATTGCAGGAAACAAGCGGCAAGAGGGCTGCCCTGCGGCCACAGGGGCTGTCTGCGTAGCCATGAAGCGATTCGATCATTCCTCCGCAAAGAAGTTCTCGTCGATCTGCTTCAGAATGTACGTCTCTTCGGTTACGACGCCACAGCTGTGCTCAATCATCAATCTGGCGAACTCCGGGCCGTCGATCAGGATGAGCCGAGCGTTCACCCGGTCCGCGTAATCTCTCGCATCGGCACTGAACCTGCTCGTCGTGATGAAGATGCCTCTGCTGGCTTGAACACCGTGCAGCGCTCCGACGAATGCCTGAATGTCGGGGCGGCCGATGGGCTTGTCGGTGTAGCGCTTCGCCTGCACGTACACGACGTCCAAACCTAGCGGGTCAAGCCGCACCAACCCGTCCAGCCCGCCGTCGCCTGGTCCCCCCATGTGCTCGGTCATCCGCTCCAAGCCGCCGTAACCCATCGCGACGAGAAGGCGCAGAACAAGGTGTTCGAGGAACTCCGGCGGTTGGCTGATCACTCGACTGAGTAGTTCCGCCGCAACCGCCGAGTGGGCGGCCTCGATGAATTCCTCGATTGCCTCACGAGGCGCCAACGTCTCGACGTTCGAGTCCTCGGCCTGCTCCTCCGAGGACGTCCCCGACGGTCGCACCCGCGCACGGGTACGGAACTCGACGTACTCAGCGAAGCCTTTGAGGATCCTGATGTCAACGCGTTCGGGGTATGCCCATAGGACTTCCTGCCCCCTACCAGTGATCTCCGTGACGCCCCTCGTCGGCCTATGCAGGAGACCCGCCTGCGCAAGATGGGTGATTGCCCAGGCAATTCTGTTGGCATACCGAGGCTGTCGCCCGCTCGGCAACAGCACCTTCCGGTCCTCATCGGTGATGGCGAGAGCACTCACCACCGCTTCCCGGATCTCCGTCACGGCGTGCGGCTTCTGGTCGGCATGAGCATCGAGCACCGGCCGCATGAAGGCCTGGAAATCAGGAATGGCCATCGTTCTCCTTCTGGTGATCCTCTCGCGCTCCTTCACCAAGACGCATGAGGTGGGTCAGTAGTGCCTCAACCTCCGCCACATCGTGCGAATCCAAACCTTGAACGCGGCGAACATCGACGAGCAAGCCTTGAAGCTCTCGACGGGCCTCCGCTGTATCGCCGACACCAGCGGTGAGCAGCGCGATCTGGTGACGTAGGCCGAAGAGCTCTGGCGCATCGGCGCCTACGGCGCGCTGCTGGTCGGCCAACAAAGCGCGCAATGCCTGCAACGCCTCAGGTGCCTCGCCGAGCTCGGCCTGGCATGTAGCTGCCTGTTGTCGGCAATGCCAAATCAGTTCCTGGTCTGGGACCGGACGCTCGGCCAGGTCGGTGACAAGTCGGGTGAACTCTGGCAGCGCTTGCCGGAAAGCGCCGGCGAGGACGTGAAGGTTGGCCAGGTTGAGTCGCAGTTCTAGCACCCGCGGCTGCTTCGCGCCGTGGCCCCGCAGGACCGGACGGAGCGCCGTTTCGAGTAGGGCGGCAGCTTGAGTGAAGCGCTCCTCCTCGGCCAGCGCCCAGGCTCGTTCCTCGACCTCGGTCAGCTCTTCGAGTGACGGCGGTTCGATGACCTCCGGCGCGGTGCGTGGCCGAACGACGTCGACCCGCGTCGGTGCAAGCGGTGACCGAGGCGGTAACGGACCGAAGGGATAGCGGTAGGGCATGGTCGGGTCGACCGGCTGACCGTCGGCAACGGCGATCGCGAGGCCGCCCGCCAGCTCGTGTTCGACCGCGCCGAACGGCGCCAGGATTTCGTACACTTCCGCGGCTGAACCAGGCCGGTCCTGCGGATCCTTGGCGAGCAGTTGCTCCACGAGTTGCACAAGGCTATCCGGCACACCGGCCCGGCGTTCAGTGACCGCTGGGACGGGATCGTTCATGTGGCGGTGCAGCAGCCCGAGCGCACTGTCCGCACGGTACGGCGGGTTGCCCGTCAGTACCTCGAACAGAACACAGCCCAGCGCGTAAAGGTCTGCTCGGGGACCGACCGCGCTGTTTAGTGCCTGCTCGGGAGCCATGTAGGTGGGGGTCCCGAGGGTATGGCTGGTGGCGGTGAGCCGGGGTACGTCCGCTCCGAGCAGCGCGGCCACCCCGAAGTCAAGCACGTTGACCGACCCGGCGGGGGTGACCATCAGGTTCTGCGGCTTGAGGTCGCGGTGCACAAGGGAGGCAGCGTGCGCGGTGGCGAGCACCGAGCAGATCTGGGCGCCGATTGCGGCGGCCCACGGTACCGAGAGCCAACCGCGCTCGGCAATTAGATCGGCGAGGACCATGCCCGAAACGAGCTGCATGACGATGTAGATATCCTCGCCGTGGTACCCGACGTCGTGAACGCTGGGTACCCCGGGGTGGTCGAGTCGGGCGGTGACCCGTGCCTCACGCATGAAGCGCTCGACCGCAGTCTCACGCTCGTTCTCGGGGATAGTGAGCTGACGAAGGAACTTGATGGCGACCGGCCGATCGAGCTTCTCGTCGAAGCCCGCCCACACTTCCCCCATGCCACCGCGGCCGAGCGGGTACGTCAGCTCGTACCGCTCGGCGACCCGCTCCTGCGCCTGCATTCGTCTCTCCCCGCTCCTCAGCCGGTGATCCGCTGGTTGAACCAGCTAGTACCGTTCGCCGTAAATGTCGGCCAGCTCGTTGTATGCCTCACGAACCGCCTCGACCGCGTTCGGATCGTGGGCAGCGTTATGGGCAGATACGGCCGCAAGCTCGAGTGCGGTTTGGATCCGGGCCAGCTCCGCCTCGGTCTGCTCCCACAGCGCCCTCGTCCTCTCCCGCTGTTCCGCCAGAGAGCGGCTGGCAGTGCTGTTCGGTGAACCGGCCCTCGCCGGATGGTTCTGTTGGCGGCCGACCTGAGGGCGAAGCTGCTGCCGACGGCTGAGAACGTCGGCAGCTTCCCACAACACCTGGGCGAGGAGTTCTCCTCCCTCAGCCGGGTCAATCGCTTCGTCTACGGCTGGTAGCCCACGGCCGGCTTGCTCAGTCAGGCCCATCAGGTCGAGGAATTCTTCACGCTCTTCACGCTTGTTGAGCGAGTGGTGGAGTTCCGGAAACGCTGTCTCGTCCGGCGCGACCACATGGGGTGGCGGCGTCTTCGAGAGAATCGCCGCCAATCCGAATCCCAGCACCATCGCCATCAGGATGAGGATCACCAGCACCGGCGCGCTGCTGAGACAGAGCAACAGGGTGCCAATCAGCACCCCGGTGCAGAGCACGATGACGCGGCCCAACTTGGAAGAGCTTTGAGCCGCTGGTATCGCCTGCAGGTGAGTGAGGCTGCCCCACTCATGTTTGAGAGGCGTACCGGATATCTTCAGTGGCGCGAGCGCGACAACCGTCCGAGAGTCGTCGGTAGCGACCCAGAGGTGGAAGTCGGGGGTGGACGGAGACAACCGTCCTCCTCTCGGCGAGGGGTGGGGGTTAGGCGATGCCCTTGCGGCTGCGGATCATCTGGTACGCCTGCCGGCGTGCGAACTGGTTGAGCTGCGAGCGCAAGCTCTCGTCGTCCAGGTAGCGCTGCATCAGCTTGCCGTTGTCGTCGTGGCGGGACAGGATCACGTCCTCGATCCGCTTGTCACAGACCACGCCGAAGTTGCTTTCGTCGTTGACCATCGCGGCGGCTTCGAGGGTGCCGTCCTCGGCGAGGGCGACGATCTGCTGCTCGACCCAGACCTTGTCCGACTCGCCCAGCCCAATGCCGAACCGGTCGTTAAACGCGTCGATCAGCTCGGACAACACTACTTTCTCCAGGTCGCGCTGCTGGCCTGCGGCCCCGCCGAGGAAGCCGGGCAGCATCTGCTCGCCTTCGGGCGACAGCGACGCGTCATGCTCGCCAGTCTTGCTGACCCGCAGGTGGGTCAACTCCACCTCACCAATGTCGACACTCGGATCCTGTCGGCGGGGTAGCCGGTTGAGCAGCGCCCGCCCGTACAGGTAAAGGCGTTCCAGATCGTCGTCGTGGTACGGCACGACCTGGCTCAGGAACGCGTACATCCGGGTGTAGTCGCGCAGCGCGGACCGGAAGGTGTCCGCGGCCTCCGGTTCGTCGGCGGCCAAGGCGTTGAAACGCTGGACCGCCGGCTCGGTGAACCGGTAGAGGGCGGCGTGCGCTCGCTGAAGCGCGGTGTCGCTGGTCGCCTTCTGCTCGGCGGCGAGCAGGGCATCAACGTACGCCTGCATCTCCGAGTCCACCAACACCGGGTAGCCCGTCACCGCGTTCTGCGCGGTGTAGAGCAGGTTGGGGTCGGTGGGGGTGGTGGCAGCGGTTTCGAAGTACGGCTTGAAATGCTCGGCGATGTCGCCGGCCTCGTTGACGAAGTCGAGGACGAAGACGTCACCCTGCGCCTTGAGCGGATGGGTGCGGTTGAGCCGGGACAGGGTCTGCACCGCGGCAACGTTCTTGAGCAGCTTGTCGACGTACATCGTGGTGAGCAGCGGCTGGTCGAAGCCGGTCTGGTACTTCTCGGCGACGACCAAGATCCGATATTCGGTCGGCTGCTTGGCCTTGGGCGTGCCAGCGTGCTTGTCGTCGGCGGCGGTGTAGGCGAACCGTTCGGGGAGCTCGCCCTCGCTGAAGCCGTTGCTCCGCGCCTCGGTGTGCTCGACGCCGTCGACCTCCAGGTCGCCGGAGAAGGCGACCAAGGCGTCGCACCCGACGTAGCCCTGCATCTCGACGTACTTCTTGATGGCAGCGTGCAGGCGGACCGCGGCCTCCCGGGATCCGGTGACCACCATGGCCTTGGCGCGATTACCCAGGCGCGACGCGGTGTGCTTGCGGAAGTGCTCGACGATGATCTCGGCCTTCTGCGCCTGCATGGTGGGGTGCAGGCTGGCGAAGCGCGCGAGCTGGGCGCCGGCCTTCTTCGGGTCAACCTCCGGGTCGTCAGGGTTGGCGTTGGCCAGCTTCCAGTACGACTTATAGGTCAGGTAATTTCGCAGTACATCGAGGATGAAGCCCTCATCGATGGCCTGCCGCATTGAGTACGTGTGGAACGGCTGCGGGTTGCCGGTCACCGGGTGCGGCGTGCCGAACAGCTCCAGGGTCTTCGGCTTCGGCGTGGCGGTGAACGCGAAGTACGACAGCGTCTCGTGCCGGCCCCGGGCCAGCGCCGACGCGGTGAGCAGGTCACCCGACTCGTCCACATCGTCGCTGCCGAGCTTCAGCAGCACCTTCTTCAGCGCGGCGGCCGAGTCACCCGACTGCGACGAGTGCGCCTCGTCGACGATGACCGCGAACCGCTTACCGCGCAGCCCCTGCACCTGGTTGAGGATGTAGGGGAACTTCTGCATGGTGGTAATGACGACCTTGGCCGTCTCGCCCTGGAGGGCGGCGGCTAGTTGGGCAGAGTCCTTGTCGATCCGCTGCACTACGCCGGGCACGTGCTCGAACTGGAAGACGGTGTCCTGCAACTGCCGGTCGAGCACCACCCGGTCGGTGATGATGATGACCTTGTCGAAGACCGGCTCGTTGGGGCGCAGCCCCTTGGCTCGGGCATCCTGGTCGAGGGTCGGCGCGGTGTGCAGACTGGAGAGCCGGTGCGCCAGCCACGCGATGGTGTTCGACTTGCCCGACCCGGCCGAGTGCATGACCAGGTAGTTGTGGCCGGAGCCGTTGCGGGCCGGATGGTCGGCGAGCTGGGTGACCGCGTGCCACTGGTGGTAGCGCGGGAAGATCAGCGCCTTGGATTCCTTGTCCGTGTGCAGGAACCGCCGGACCAGGTCCAACCAAGTGTCCGGGTGCCAGATCTGCTCCCACAGGTAGGAGCTGCGGTAGCCGCTTTCACCGGCGGGCGGGTTACCAGCGCCGCCGGACACTCCCGGACCGTCGGATCCGGTGTTGAAGGGCAGGAACCGGGTCTTGTCACCGGCCAGCTTCGTCGTGACGAAGACCAGGTCGGGATCGACGGCGAAGTGCACGAGGGTACGCCGCGCGAAGAGCAGTTCCTTCGGGTCTCGAGTCTCCCGGTACTGCTTCTTGGCGTCCTCGACAGTCTGGCCGGTGAGCGGGTTCTTCAGCTCGGCGGTGGCGAGGGGGATGCCGTTGACGAAGAGGACCAAATCGAGGGTGTTGTTGTTGCTCGTGGAGTAGGCGAGCTGGCGGGTGACGGTGAGGCGGTTGGCGCGGTAGAACTTGAGCGCGTCGTCGGTGATGGCGTGGGCGGGCTTGAAGTAGGCCAGCCGGATCAGCACCCCCTTGTCCTTGACGCCTCGTCGGAGGACGTCGAGAGGACCGCGCTCGTCGATCTGCTTCGCGAGGTACTGGGCGAAGTGCTGCTGCGCCTCGTCGGGGTTGTTGCCGTGGTACGCCAACAGCTTCACCCACTGGCCGGGCTGAGTCCCGCCAACGAAAGCAAACAGCTCACTGGTGTCTATACCGAGTTGCTGGTCAAACTGACCTGCGACACCAACTTTCCATCCCGACCTCACCAGATCACTTTCGATGACCGATTCAAAGATTCGCTCTCCGCCGACCTTCATTATCCTCAGACCGCCCGCCCAAGTTGGTAGCTATCCAGAACGCTTAGCCGAAACGCTGCAAACACCATCGAATAGAAGCTCCGTGGATGCCTCAGGGCCGTGAACACTGCCCTTCCGCGCCTTCAATCTAGATCGGCCTCCCTCTTCAAGACTTCCTTGGCAAGCACCGCCAGCGATTCATCCCGTGATACAAACCAGCGGGCCGTGCCTTGCACCGATTTGGGCCGGCCACCTTCCCAGGCCGCAAGATCCCACATACGTTGGACGAGACCGGTGGGCGTGTATTGCCTTCCATCGACGCTCCATAAGAGCGGCCTAACCCTATCGTTCAACCAGGAAGCTTGACCTCTACGAGGGTCGTCCGCCAGCCATGACGCCATGGCATCCTGCTCCGATTTGGCGATCCCCATGTAGTTAAGAATCGTCCCATCTTTAATTCGGCCGGCGTCGACCAAGACACGAACAGAATTGGGCCGCCTAGGCGCACGCACTCGCGCATAACTTGCCGACAGATCCGGAGCCCGAACACCATCCACCAAACTTGCAGAAACCTTTTGCGAAAGAACCTGTAAACGTTTGGCACTCGCGAAAGTGTTAGTAATAGACGAGGTGGGCCCAAACTCTTCGTCAATATGATGCAACAGCCACTTCAGAGCCGTGTCTGTCAACTGTTCAATTTGCCCAAGTGGAACAGAAAGGTCCAACTCCGGCCTATGGATCCCCGAAATGTCGACCTTCTCAAGGACGCAATGGGCGACAAGCAACTCACCCTGTTCCGCCACCGACTCCGCTCTTCCGGCCCGATTACCTCGGCCATCCGAAAGGGCTGCCTTGATTGACCTTAGCAGTAGCACAAGACGCCAGATCTCGAAGGCACTTGGCGTGCGGCGTCGGTGGAATAGAAGCTCGTAAGCACCCTGAGACCCACGCTCCCACAGCAGGTCAGGGTCTGCGATAGCTCGTATGACCAGATCTGGGTCCGGATACGCACAGGCGAGCGCAAGCGCTGCCTCTGCAACCGAGCAACCGTCCTTTGGATCAGGAACTTCCTCCCCCCGCATTACGACATATCGCTGCGGCAACGACAGGTGGAAATCGTCTTCTATATCCGCCTGAATCGGATCAAGCGCAATGAAGTCGCGCAGTTCAACCTGGTTCTGCTTATTGGTCGCCTGAGTGATCCGGACACCAAATCCTTCCGGCGCGCCACGGAGAGAAATTACACGAACAGAGACGTAGCCTCGCTTGGTAGCCAACGGATCTTGACGTACCGCCTCAGAGATAGCCGAGACGCTCTGAGCCCCATTTACAATGCTGGCACCGACCACGTTGAGGTTAACCGGGCTGTCGGCCGCGCTCGGATTCCAGAGATGGGGTTCAACGGACTCGCAAAGCATGGTGATCCCATTATTCAAGACACCGAAGTTTTCCGGCTCTCGAAGAAGTGAGTTCACCATTCCAAGATTGACCTCAGTCTGCCCAAGAGGCTTCCGCAGATTGCGCTCGAACAGGCGATCGCCGTATTCGTCCTTCCAGCTTGCCACCGACCCGACGGCAACTTCGCCCTGATAGGCTTCAAGATGCCCTGGCAACTTGTGCCAGTTGCCCATACCCACCTCTAGCCTGATCGGTGCCTCTCGAAGGTCCTCCTTCAAAATCTGGCGGAGGTCCTTCATGAGGAACACCCGATAGTCAAGAAGAGGATCGTCCTGGTTGTAGCGATTAAACTCATTAACGGCATCATCAAGCCGTCGCGCTACGTCTCGAGATATCGCTTGGGTACCCATAACCGCTAGAACCAGAACGATCTTCCGTCGTGGGTTTTCCAAGACTTGCAAAATTTGCGGTTCGAAGGCTCGTAGCCTTGGGTTGAAACTCGAGAAGTCTCTCCTGGTTAACAACCTCATCCCATCCAAGAGGCTGTTTACTTCACCTACGGAGATACTTTTGTCGCCGTGATCACTCCACTTACTCTGAACCAACCAGAGCCGGGTATCAGCGTCCGTTGCTACGGCATCGATTCCTTCGTCATTGAAACCGTCCACGACGCTTCGAGCCGCCGCAACGCTGTCACAGCCCGTAAGACTTCGAATTACTAAGGCTGCTTCCGCACGCGTACGGAACATCTGCTCGCTTGCGTCGCGTTGCCCCGCCGGGTCTGTCATATCGATCAGGCCGCTGAACTCTCTCTCCAGCGCCTTCCTCACCTGCCATGCGGCGAGCGGAATACTGCCAGCCCTGGCACCGGTCGCAGTCACTGCCTCTCTCCCCTCATCCCTGGTGTTCCCGTCGTGGATTACCTAGTTGAGGTAAGCAGCATCGTCCGCCGTGGCGTGACCTGTTACGGCGGCAGCTATGAGCGATCGCTTCCGCTCTTCAATCAGGCCAATCTGCTCGCTAATCGCCGCAGTAGCGGACTTACAAATTCGGCGCAACTCGGACAACTCTTCGACTAGATCGGCTTGCGCCGCCAAGGAGGGAATGGGCAGCTCAATATCTCGGACGACTTCTAGATTGATCCGCGACCTAGTGGAGCCGCGCCTCAGCGCCGATATCTGTTGGGAGACAGGACCGGAACTGAGGGCCCAAGCGGCGAAATCGTGGGAGATTCTATTCTCATCTAGGCGGACCCTGAAGCAGTCTGCCTTAACAATCGCTGGCCCGAGCCCTGCGGGCACTACCGATGCACGCCCTAGGGGATGATTCTTGTCACCGAGACCGGCAATCACCAAATCACCCGGCATCGCCTCGTGTCGACGGAGACGAAAGAAGTAGGATTCTGCAATATAGGCCTCGTCTGAAGGCAGGAACTCTGCCCGGCCGACATTGCCAAGGCGAATGACCCGCGCCCCCTGATCGGTATAGTGACTGCTAGTCAACGCACTGCCGAAAGGGCCATCACACATCGCCGTAGTTACTCGCCGCAGCGGCGTTGGCCGGCAGGCAGTCATGAGCTGGTCGATCCGGGTTGACCAAACTGACTCAAGTCGGTTTTCGATCAATGCCGATTGGCGCCGCCGAGCCTCAGCGAGGCTATCGAGACCCGCAACAGCCCGATCGAGGTATGCTACCAATGCCGACTGCACGTTGATCGGAGGAAGGGGAGTCCTTAACTGTTCAATGTCTGGCATGTAGACTGTTTTATGCGTCGAGCCTGCTGCGATACGTCGCAGGTCCGGAGCGGTAGCCCGCAGAACATACAGGAGAAACCGCGGGTGCAACCGAGGACTGCAGGTCCAAGTCGCGAAGTCCTGGCTAGTTGCCATGCCCTTCTTCATAATCGCAGAGAAGCCAACCGATGCGGTGCGAGAGAGAATAACTGTTCCCGCTGGATGAACCACAGCCGCCGAGTTCGCTAGACCCACCTCGCTGATGTTTTCCTTTGTTTCGTTGAGGTAATCAGTTGCGCCGGAACGCAACTGCCAAACATCTGCGAGAGTCACCCACGGGATGGTGCAGTTTTCCCAATATTCCGGTTTGGCGCGACTAGGGGTATGTCCGGTGCCCAGCCTTGCCGCGAACCTGATCGGAACTGTGGCCCATCGTGAGTCGGCCAGCCATGGCGCTACCGTTGTCACTGCCGAACCACCCGACCAAGAAGCTCCTCGATTTCGCCGTTCAGCGCCATGATTTCGGCGTCAATTTCTGCGATCGGACGAGGCGGTCGGTGCACGTAGAAGTACCGGGTTAGTGGGATCTCATACCCGACCTTGGTCTTGGTCTCGTCGATCCAAGCGTCGGGAACGTGCGAAAGCACCTCGCGCTTCAGGTACTCGTGGACGTCCTCACCCAAGGGCACATTCTCATTGTCCCGCAGGTCGGGGTTCGGGATGGGTCTACCCTTGCGATCGGTCTGCGTCTCGCCCTCCGTGTCGTTGATCGAGAATGCCTCCCATACCGCCTTCTCCACCGTTGCCGGGAGCTTTCCCAACCCATTCAACTTCATCGCGAACTCCACCCGGGTTGCAGATGACGTACCAATCAGCGACTTCGCTGCTGCCAACAGCGACTCTCGCTCGGCGTACCCGGGCACCGCCTTTGCCTCGCCGAGCAGGGCGACTGTCTCCTCGGTAACCTCGAAGCGCAGCCGCAGTGGGCGCTCCACCGTGATCCGCTGGTAGCCAAAGTCGGTGGTCTTGAAGACCTTCACCTTGGCGTGCTGGGGGTGCTCGGGGTCGTCCGCGATGGATAGTGCCTCTACGTACGCCCGGGTCAGCTCAGCTATGTGCTCGTCGGTGAGCATCTTGCGCTTGTCGCCGAGGCTCTTGCGCATCTTGGTCCAGTAGTCGCGGCCGTCGAGCAGCACCACTTTGTGCCGGCGGGCCGGCTCCTTTCGATTGGTGAGGATCCAGAAGTAGGTGGAGATGCCGGTGTTGTAGAAGAGCTGATCGGGCAGCGCGACTATGCCCTCCAGCAGGTCATTCTCGAGGATCCAGCGGCGGATCTCAGACTCCCCCGACCCGGCAGCGCCGGTGAAGAGGGGCGAGCCGTTGAAGACGATCGCCTGGCGGCTGCCGCCGTCCTCGGGGCGCTTCATCTTCGAGATCATGTGCTGGAGGAACAGCAGCGAGCCGTCGTTGATTCGAGGCAGGCCGGCACCAAACCGGCCGGCGTGGCCGCGGGCGTGCTCGGCCTTGATGAACGCCTCGACCTTCTTCCACTCCACACCGAACGGCGGGTTGGCGAGCATGTAGTCGAAGCGTTCGCCCTCGTGGCCGTCCTGGCTGAACGAGTTGCCGTAGGCGATCTTCGTCGGGTCGCCGCCCTTGAGCATCATGTCGGAGCGGCAGATCGCGTACGTCTCGCCGTTGAGCTCCTGCCCGTACACCTCGACGGTGGCATGCGGATTGTGCGCCTGAATGTGCTCCTGAGCCTCGCTGAGCATGCCGCCGGTGCCGCAGGCCGGGTCGTAGACCTTGCGGACGATGCCCGGGGTGACCAGGTCGTCCTCGTCGGGGGCGAGCAGCAGGTTGACCATCAGCTTGATGACCTCGCGCGGGGTGAAGTGCTCACCGGCGGTCTCGTTGCTGATTTCGGAGAAGCGGCGGATGAGCTCCTCGAAGACGTAGCCCATCTGGTGGTTGGAGACCACGTCCGGGTGCAGGTCGATGTCGGCGAACTTGGCGACCACCTGGTAGAGCAGCCCGGCTTCGGCGAGTCGGCTGATCTGGGTGTCGAAGCCGTACTTGTCCAGCACGTCGACTGCGCCGGGCGAGAAGCCGCCGATGTAGGCGCGCAGGTTGAGCGCGACGTGGTCCTGGTCGCCGAGGAGCTTCCGGAAGGACATCTCGCTGGTGTTGTAGAACGACAGGCCGGCGGTCTTGCGCAGCACCGGGTCCATGTTCTGCACGCCCATGTCCTTGAGCTGGTTGTGCCGTGTCAGCACCGCATCCTTCGTCGGCTCCAGCACGCAGTCGAGCCGCCGCAGCACGGTCAGCGGCAGGATCACCCGGCCATACTCGGACTGCTTGTAGTCGCCGCGGAGCAGGTCGGCCACCGACCAGATGAAGTTCGCGAGCTCTTGGTGCTTGGTACTCACCAGGTTCCTTTCGATTGCCTTAAGTCAGGAGTATTGCTGCTGGCCGGCATCGTCGGGGTCCTCCACTTGGTGGAGATGATCAACCGAGTGTCAGAGGGTCGTTGCTGGCGGGTTCCATGCCTCGCTAGGTTCGCGAGCATGAGTCGGCGTGTGACGATCTCCGTCCCTGATGACGTGGCCGAGCAGTTGGATGCTCTCCCGGCCCGCCAGGTTTCCGCGTATGTCACCGAAGCGCTGCGCCGCCGTCGACTATCCGACGACATGCGGGCCGCTCTGCGGCCGGATAGTTCCCCGGGCCAGACCGTCTGCGGTGAGCTGGACTAGCTCCGCGCCCAGCGAGGCGGCCTGTCGGATCGCTGACTCGAAGGCGTCGAGGCGCCGGAACGCGTTCCCGTGTGCCCGTTGCTCGTCGAGCGACAGCCGCCGCACCTGCGCCCGTCGAATGTCAAACCGCATGGTTCCCGAGAGACTCGACGCCTGTTTCTCGTTCGCCGATGTCCGCAGCTGACCGGCCAGGAACCACGGATCCAGCGCCGCCGGATTGGGTCGCAGCAGGTAGAGGTTGCGCCCCAACAGCGCGCCGTCGGCGGTGACCACCCGCGGGATGAGCTGCCGCGCGATCATCGGCACCACCACGTCCCCCACAGCCAGGGGAATCTCCTGACCGAACCGGTCGTCAACCCGCCCGGACGCCTCCACCCCGGAGAGCACGTCCGGAACGGTGAGCACCGGCTGCCCGTCGGGTGCGGGTGTGGACGTGCCGGCGCGGACCGGTCCGATCAGTTGGAGCGCCCCGGTCTTCGCCAACTCCCCCACCGTGAGGAAGAGACCGTCCGGCCCGTCGGGCGCGGGTGTGACCTGCGGCAGCAGCGCGGGCAGCTCACCGACGATGGCGGCCAGCCGTTCTCTGGTGCGTACCAGATGCTCTCCTGAAGCCTCGCCCGCGACGGCGGGTTGCCGGCGCGCGGGGGTGAGGTCGACGTCCTCGTCGAGAAGCTCGATGACCGGGACCGCGCGGGCGAAGCCGGCTTCTTCGACGTCGGCGTCCGGGGCGGCGGCGAAGACCCGCCACGCGGCCAGCACGCGCGGCGCGGTGTCGGACAGGTCGCCGCCGGCGGCGTCGATCAGCAGCGCCCGCGCCGGTGGCGGCGCGTCGGCCGCGGCCCGCCGCAGCACCCACAGGTGCAACGGTACGCCGTGCGGCGCCGCCACCCCCGGCGGGAGCGCAATGACGGCGCGCAGGTGGCCTCGGCGCAGCAGTTCGCTGCGGATCCGTTTGCCGGCGCGCCGGCTGGCCACCGTGGGCGGCATCAGCAGCACGGCGTGCCCGCCCACGCGTAGGTGCGCCAGGGCGTGCTGCGCCCACGCCAGCTCCGGTTCGGTGCGGGGTGTGGTGCCGACGATCCAGCGCGGATCGTGGCCGAGTTCCTCGTCGCCCCAGTTGGTGGCGCCGAACGGTGGGTGGCAGACGACGGCGTCGACGGCGCGACCGGCGAAGGCGTCCGCGCGCAGTGAGTCACCGGGGCACACCTCTCCGGGTACGTCGTGCAGGGCCAGCCACAGGCCGGCGAGCCGGGCCAGATCCTCGTCGAGTTCCTGCCCGTACACGGAGGTGCCGCCGGCGCGGACGGCGGCTCGCAGGATGGCGCCGGAGCCGGCGGCCGGGTCGAGCACTGAGCCGCCGCCGACGCTGGCGAGTCCGATCATCAGGTCGGCGAGGTCATCGGGGGTGGCGAAGGGGCGGCCGGGCCCTGGTGCGGAGAACCGCTGCCACAGCTCGTCGAACGCACCCTGCGCGCCCAGTTCGTCGGCGAGAGCGTCGACGTCTGGCAGCAGCGGCGCGACGTGTGCGTCGGGGTGGCCGCTTCGGGAGCCGCGCTGACGGGCCAACAGCAGCGCGCCGACGGCCGCGAGCCCGGCAGGTGGGGAGTCGCTGGCCGCGGCGAGGTGTCGCCAGAGCCGGTCGGCGGTGGCGAGCTCGGGGAGCTTGCCCTGCGTGCGTAGCCACTGCTCGACCTGAATCAGGTCGAACTCGGGGCTCGCCGTGGTCCCGCCCACCGGGGCGGGGAAGTCGGGGTGCCGTTTGCGCCAGTTGCTGACTGCGGCTCGACCGACGCCGGCGAGCCGGGCGATCTCCGCTGCCGTGATGGTCGGGTTCTCCTGCACGTCGAAAGTCTCGCACGTCTGTCAAGCACGAGATTGTCTGTTGACACCGCTCTCGGACGATGCTCTTATTGACGCCGCAACGTTCACATCAGGAGGACAACGATGCGCAAGACCACCACTCTCGCTCTGATCGCCACCGGCCTCATCGCCCTGGGCTGCGGCTCCGGCGCCGCCGACAAGTCCACGAGCTCCGGCGGCAGCGGCATTGGCGAGGACGCCCCGGCGAAGACCGCGAAGGTGGGCGAGGCGGCCCGCGACGGCAAGTTCGAGTTCACGGTGAAGTCCGCCAAGTGCGGCGTCGCCAAGGTCGGCAGTGACCTGCTCGGCCAGAAGGCGCAGGGCCAGTTCTGCCTGGTCACGGTCAACGTGAAGAACATCGGCAAGGAAGCGCAGATGTTCGACGGCAGCAGCCAGAAGGCGTACGCGGCCGACGGCACCGAGTACTCCGCCGACGGCGGCGCCGCCATCTACGCCAACAAGAACGCCGAGACGTTCCTCAACGACGTCAACCCCGGCAACCAGGTCAGCGGCGTCGTCGTCTTCGACATCCCGAAGAACGTCAAGCTCGCCAAGCTCGAGCTGCACGACTCGCCGTTCTCCGGCGGCGTCGACGTCTCCCTCGGCTGACCACTCCCCCGTAGCACCGGGGCGGGTCTGGACGATCCGCCCCGGCTGTTCACAGCCCACCTGTTCACACGAGGAGTCTCGCCATGACCGACCCGACCACCCCGACGCCGCCTGACCAGCAGCCACTTCTGCCTGCTGTCCCGGCAGACCACAGTGAATCCCGCCCGCAAGCCCCCACGGAGGTGGCAGCTGAGCACAAGCACGGCCGGCGCCGTCTCCTGTTGGCGAGTGCGGCGGGCGCTGCTTTCCTTCTCCTGGTCGGCGTCGGTGCCTTCGCGGCGATGCGGGCGACCGCGACGGAGGGCGGGCCGCCTGAGACGAAGTCGCCGTTCGCTACGGCGAAGGAGAAATGCGGAAGCGCCGCCACCGGCGAGGCCGAACTGGGGGATGAGGGAAAGACGCTCACCCTGCACGGCGACGGCAAGGAGAGCAGCGGCCTCAGTTACTCGACGCTCGAGTGCTACTGGTCGGCGCTCGACATGCCCGACTCGGTGAAGGCCGAGGTCGAGGCCACCCGAGCCCTCGACGGCCGGCAAAGCGGCGACTGGGCTGACATCCACGCGTCGTGGAGCTACCACCCGGACAGCGGCCTGCAGATGGTCCTGACCCGCTCCAACTGAATCGTCTACGTCATCAGCTCGAAAGCGTCCGACTCCCCCATCCCGTCGGCCCGGCTGACCCTGGGCCGCGGACCTCCCTGCCTGTGGAGACGACAATGGCCACTTCCCAGCCGTACGACAAACTCCCTTCCTCGGCCCTGACCATCCGCCCACGCCGCGCCTTCGGCGTCCTGCTCACCACTGTCCTGCTGGCTACCACGCTCACCGCCTGCGGTGACGAGCAGCGGCCCACCGCCACGCCGGCGACCGCCACCTCGAGCGGGTCCGCCTCTCCCAGCGCCTCGCCGACTCCGCCCCCGCCGCCCGATCGGGACCGCGACGGTATCCCCGACTCCAGCGACACCTATCCCGACGATTCGATGAACACACCGCAGCAGCCCCCGGTCAGCCTGGAATGCGACACGGGCAACGACGGGAACGCGCTGCTCACGGTGCAGCCGGGCAAGGACGGACGGCCAGACTTCAGTGAGGTGTGGGCGGCAAAGCCGACGTCCTGCGACTCCCAGGCGGAGATCTACCCGGTGACGGACACCGAGAAGGCCGCTTTGAAGACGTCCAAGTACGAGGACGGGGACATCACGACCCTGTACGAGATGTGTGCCGCCGTCGACCCCGAGGACACGTACCTGGAGGCGGACTTCGCCGCCAGCAGCGAGCAGATCCCGGAGATCAACGCCGCGCTCCAGCTCTGCCCCACCTACCCGTACGCGAAGAAGTGGCGCGAAACGGTGAAGCGCGGGCAGGTCGACGTGGACCTGGCGGCCCAGGGCCGGCTCTTCGGCTCCGGAACGTTCCGCGTCGGTAAGGAGATCAAACCCGGCACGTATGTCACCACCGACGTCGACGGCTGCTACTGGGAACGGCAGAACAGGTCCGGCGACACCATCGACAACTACTTCACCAACAGCGCCCGCAGGGTGCAGGTGACCATCCGCTCCTCCGACTACGCCTTTAGCTCGGAGAACTGCGGCGAGTGGCGCCCCGCCCGCTGAGACGAAGCACTTCCTTCCACCGCTCACCCCGGGCGGGTCGACGAGTCGTCGGCCCGCGGACACCACACGCCTGGAGACGACCATGACCCAGCCCTCGCAGCCGACGGCGCCGCTGATCGAGCTGATCTTCGACCGACTCGCCGCCGCTGACGACGTACCGGCTGAGACCGCCGAGCTGGTCCTCGCCGCGCTCACCGGCGAGGACGACCTGGCCGCCGCACTCGCCGGCACCCCCACCCGTCTCGACC
>NZ_RCVJ01000145.1 GCF_003667505.1 Micromonospora sp. BL4 | reverse complement strand
CCCCCGTCAGGAGTCCCGATGCACCGACGTCGACGCGGCTCAGCGATCCTCGCCCTCGGCCTGATTGCCAGCCTGCTCGTCCCCAGCACCGTGACGGCTCCCCCGGCCGTCGCCGCCCCGTCCGGCGGCAAGAAGGTCATCGTCCAGCTCTTCGAGTGGAACTGGCCGTCGGTGGCCAGCGAGTGCCAGAGCACCCTCGGGCCGAAGGGCTACGGCTACGTCCAGGTCTCGCCCCCGCAGGAACATGTGCGGGGCAACCAGTGGTGGCTGGCGTACCAGCCGGTCAGCTACCGGATCGAGTCCCGCAAGGGCACCCGGGCCCAGTTCCAGTCGATGGTGAACACCTGCCACGCGGCCGGGGTCAAGGTGCTCGTCGACGCGGTCATCAACCACATGTCCGGCCAGGACGCCGGCGGCACCGGGTGGGCCGGCTCGTCGTACTCGCACTACGACTACCCGGGCATCTACCAGACGCAGGACTTCCACCACTGCGGCCGCAACGGCGGCGACGACATCGCCAACTACAACGACCGGTACGAGGTGCAGAACTGCGAGCTGGTCAACCTCTCGGACCTGAAGACCGAATCGGACTACGTCCGTACGAAGATCGCCGCGTACCTCAACGACCTGCTCTCCCTCGGCGTGGACGGGTTCCGGCTGGACGCCAGCAAGCACATGCCGGCGGCCGACATCGCCGCGATCAGGGGCAAGCTCTCCCGCTCCGCGTACATCGTGCAGGAGGTCATCCACGGCGCCGGTGAGCCGATCCAGCCGACCGAGTACACCGGCAACGGTGACGTGCACGAGTTCCGCTACGGCAAGGACCTCGCCCGGGTGTTCCGCTCGGAGCGGCTGGCGTACCTGCGCAACTTCGGCGAGGGCTGGGGGCACCTGCCCAGCGGGCCGTCCTCGGTGTTCGTGGACAACCACGACACCCAGCGCGACGCCGGCGGGGTGCTCACGTACCGGGACCGCGGGATCTACGCCCTTGCGAACGCCTTCATGCTGGCCTGGCCGTACGGCTCGCCGACCGTCATGTCCAGCTACACCTTCAGCAACCGGGACGCCGGCCCGCCCTCGGACGGCGCGAACAGGACGTTGAACACCACCTGCTACTCGGGCTGGGAGTGCGAGCACCGCTGGCCGGTGATCGCCAACATGGTCGGCTTCCGCAACGCCACCGAGGGCGCCGGCGTGGCCAACTGGTACGACAACGGCAACAACCACATCGCGTTCAGCCGCAGCGGCAAGGGCTTCATCACGGTCAACGACGAGGACTCCGCGGTGAACGGGCGCTCGTACTACACGGGGCTGCCCGCCGGCCGGTACTGCGACGTCATCCACGGCACGTACGCGGGCGGCACGTGCAGCGGCCCGGTGATCACGGTGGACGGTAACGGATGGTTCGCCGCCAACGTGCCCGCGCACGACGCCGTGGCCATCCACATCGGCGCTCGCGTCTGAGCCGCCGGGGCCCCCGGGCCGGAATCGCCGAACCGGGGGCCCCGAACCGCATCCCGTCGTAGAGTGCTTTGGTGCCGTTTGACCGAATGACCCCGTCCCGTCGCCGGGGCGGCTGGGTGGCCGCCGCCGTCGCCGTCGCCGCGCTGCTGATCGCCGCGCTGCTGGTCGGCCAGGCCCTCACCCCGCGCTCGGCGACCACCGACCGACCTGTTGCGGCGGCGGCCGATCCGACGCCGAGCAGCATCGAGCAGAGCCCCGAGGAGTCGGTGCCACCGGCCGCTCCCGCCCCGGACGGGCTACCGGTCGTCGACTACGACCCCGCTCCCAAGGGGTTCCCCGCCGACCCGGCCACCATGGACACCACACCCCTGACCGAGGGCGTGCACCCGACCCGGCGGATCGCCGCGTACGACGCACCCGGCGGGCGTCCTCTGGCCTTCCTCGAACCGACGCTCGCCGGTGTCGAGCTGACCGTGCCGATCGCCGAGCGGCGGGCCGGCTGGACGGCCGTCCTGCTCCCGTCGGCCAACCGGCGGCTCGCCTGGCTGCCGTCCGGCGGGTTCGACACCGTGGCGCTGCGCGACCAGATCGTGGTGGAGCGCAAGGTGCACCGGCTCACCTGGTACCGGGCCGGCAAGGCGGTGCGCTCCTGGCAGACCAGCCTGGGCCAGTCGGGGCAGGAGACCCCACTCGGGCGGACCTTCATCCTGGGTCGCACCCCGCCGCCGCAGGACGTCTACGGCGGGGTGGACATCTACGCCCTCGGCTCGGTGCCCGACGACCCCTCAGCGGTGCCGGCCAGTCTGCGCGGCGCGCACATCGGCGTGCACACCTGGTACAACGACGACGAGCTGGGCGAGAACACCACGAACGGCTGCATCCGGATCACCCGCAGCGGCCAGCGCGAACTGCTCGCCGAGGTCCGCCCCGGCAGCAGCCTGGTGGTGGTCGACCAACTGCCCACCCCGCCGCCGACGGCCTGAGCGGCGTCCGTCACCCGCCGAGCAGCCAGCCGTTCTGCTCGGCGATGCGGACCGCCTCGGCCCGGTTGCGGGCGCCGGTCTTGCCGATCGCCGCCGAGAGGTGGTTACGCACAGTCCCCTCGGACAGGTGCAACACCCCCGCCAGGTCGGCGACCGCGCCACCGCCCCGGGCCGCCCGGAGCACCTCGGTCTCCCGCTCGGTCAACGGGCTGGCCCCGGTGGCCAGGGTCTCCGCGGCCAGTGTCGGATCCACCACCCGCAGGCCGGCGTGCACCCGGCGGACCGCCTCGGCGAGCTGCCGTGCCGGCGTGTCCTTGACCACGAAGCCGTTCGCACCGGCCTCCATCGCCCGGCGCAGGTAACCGGGTCGACCGAAGGTGGTCACCACCAGCACCCGGCAGGTCGGCAGCGCGGTCCGCAGCGCGGCGGCGGCGGCGATCCCGTCCAGGCCGGGCATCTCCACGTCCAGCAGGGCCACGTCGGGAGCGGTCCGGCGGGCCTCGGGCACCACCTCGTCGCCCCGGCCGACCTCGGCCACCACGGTGAGATCCGGCTCCAGCGACAGCAGCGCCGCCAGCGCGCCACGGACCAGCGCCTGGTCATCGGCGAGCAGCAGCCGGATCGGCCCGGACGGACCGGCGGCGGAGCCGCTCACCGGGCGTCCACAGGCGCGTGCACCCGCAGCAGGAAGCCGCTTCCGTCCGCCCGACGACCCACGGAGACCGCGGCGTCCAGCCGCCGCGCCCGTTCCCGCAGGCCGACGAGCCCGTGCCCACTGCCGTCGGGGGTGGACGGACCCCGGCCGTCGTCGCTCACCTCGACCCGGTCCGGGTGCACCCGGATCGCGCAGCACCGTGCCCCGCTGTGTCGGACCACGTTGGTCACCCCTTCCCGCACCGCCCACCCGAACAACCGGTCCCGCTCGGCCGGCAGCGCCGGCACGTCGGCCGGCAGGTCCGCCGCGATTCCCGCCGCGGCCAGCGCGGAGCGGGCGCCGGCCAGTTCCCCGGCGAGGGTCACCTCGCGGTACGCCCCGACCGTCTGCCGCACGTCCGCCAGCGCCGCCCGGGCCAATCCCTCCACGTCGGCGATCTCGGCGGCGGCCCGGTCCCGGTCCACCTCGATCAGCCGGCCCGCCAACTCGGCCTTGATCGCCACCACGGTCAGCGAGTGCCCGAGGATGTCGTGCAGGTCGCGGGCGGCTCGGGCCCGCTCCTCGGCGACCGCGAGCCGGTGGATCTCCTGCTGGGCGGCCTGGAGCTCACTGTTGCGTTGAGCCAGCCGAGACACCCCGAACATGGCGAACGAGGCGAGCAGCACCGCGAAGACGATGGTGCTCTCCGCCTCCCAACCCGGCACCAGCCGGGACGCCAGGACCGGGGTCACGGCGCAGAGCACCACGGTGGCCAACGCCTCCCGGAACGGCAGCAGGAACACCGCCGCGGCGGCCACGTAGACCAGGGTGGCCAGCCAGTCCCCGCCGGTGCCCGGGATGCTGGCCACACCCACCGCGAGCAGCAGCAGCAACCCCGTCCACGCCCGGGGCACCGGGATCGGCAGCAGCGACTGGCGCAGTCGGCGGGCCCACTGGAACAGCAGCACGTACCCGAGGCCGAAGACGATCAGCGCGGCCACGCCGACGACCCGCCGCCACGGCTGTGGCTGGTGCAGCGCCGTGGCGAGCGGCACGTTGAGGAAGAAGAGCCATACCGCGGCCAGCAGCCAGCCGGTGAACCGCCAGTGGCGGTTCACCGGCCGGGCCTGCCCCGTCGAAAGATCCATCGGGTCCACGCTAACGGTCGGGGCGGTCAGACCCGAGCGGTGTCCCGGCGGAACAGCCGGGCCGCGCCGACACCGAAGACCAGGGCCCAGAAGGCGACGTTGGCCACCGCGGCCATGCTCACGCCCGCACCGGTCAGCGGGGCGCGGGACAGTTCGCCCACGCCGTACACCGGGGTGAACTTCGCGACCTGCTGGAGCACGTCCGGCAGCACCTCGAGCGGGACGAAGAGCCCGCCGAACATGGCCAGCACGGCCAGGATCGGGCCGATGAACTGCATGACGTTCTCGGCCGGCACCAGATAGCCGACGAAGAGGCCGAACGCGGCGAAGACCAGCGAGCCGAGCCAGGCCGCGAGCCCGGCCAGCAGCCAGACGTACGCCGGGACGCGGACGCCGGCGGCCGCGCCCACGAGGAACTCGACGACGACCGCGAGCAGGCCGAGGGCCATCGCGGTGATCAGCTTGGTGGCCACGTACGCGGTCGGACGCAGCGGGGTGAGCCGCAGCTGCCGGCTCCAACCCAGCGCCCGCTCGGTGGCCACCGCGCCGCCGGCGCTGGTGGTCGCCACCATGGCCGCGTAGACGGCCAGGCTGATCATGACGTACGCCGTCACCGGACGGCCGTTGTCCAGCGTCTGCCCGCCCTGCGGCAGGCCGAAGATGAGGAAGAAGAAACCCGGCATGATCAGCGTGAACGCGAGCGTACGGCGGTTGCGCAGCACCCTGCGCAGCTCGATGCGCAGCACGGCCGGGGCGAACCCGCCGAGGGCGGGCAGCCGGCGGTCCGGTTCGTCGGGCCGGTCGGTACGGGTGGCGGCGGGGGTGGCCGGCAGGGTGGTCATCTCAGGCTCCGGTGTGCTCGGTGGTCAGGGCGAGGAAGGCGTCCTCGAGGTTGCGGGAGGTGATCTCCACGTCCCGGGCCGTGGTCCGCGTGAGCAGGTGTCGGGCGATCGCGTCCGAGTCGCCGGTGCGCACGAGCACGCTGTCGCCGCGTACCTCGACGGCGTCCACGCCGGGCAGCGCGGCGAGCGCGGCCTGGTCGGCGCCGGGCAGGGTGGCCCGGACGGTGCGGCCGGCGGCCAGGTTCTTGATCTCCGCGGTGGTGCCGTCGGCGACGACCCGCCCCTGCCGGACCAGCACGATCCGGTCGGCGTACGCGTCCGCCTCGTCCAGGTAGTGGGTGGCGAAGATGACGGTCCGGCCGGCGCGGGCGTCCCGGCGCAGCGCCTGCCAGAAGTCCCGTCGACCCTCGACGTCCATGCCGGTGGTCGGCTCGTCGAGCACCATCAGGTCCGGGTCGGGCAGCAGGGCCAGCGCGAAGCGCAGCCGCTGCTGCTGGCCACCGGAGCAGCGCCCGACCACCCGGTCGGCGATGTCGGCGATCCCGGCCCGCTCCAGCACCTCGGCCGTCGGGCGGGTGTGCCGGTAGAAGTGTCCGGTCATCTGGACGGTCTCACCGACGGTGAGGTCCTTGAGCAGCCCGCCGGTCTGGAGCACGGCGGCGACCCGGCCCCGGGCCACCGCGTCGTCCGGGGTGCCGCCGAGGAGGCGGACCGTGCCCGCGTCCGGGCGGGCCAGCCCGAGCAGCATGTCGATGGTGGTGGTCTTGCCCGCGCCGTTGGGGCCGAGGAACGCCACCACCTCGCCGGGCTGCACCCGCAGGCTCAGCCCGTCGACCGCGGTGACGGCGCCGAAGGTCTTGGTGAGGCCGTCGAGTTCGACGGCCGGGTGCGTACTGGTCATGTCACTCATGCTCCGGCGGCGCGGGGGCCGGTACCCGGAGCGGTCGTCACGTTCCGGCCGTGACATTTGTCAGGGGCCGTCCCGGCGGCTGTTGACGCCGCCCCCGGCCGCGGTGAGCACGGCGGGCCTGGCCGATACGGGGCGTGACGCCCGCGCGAGCGGGCACCGCGACGAGCGTGATGACTCAGAGGCATAACTATGCCTCTGAGTCATCACGGTCACCAGGACGTCCGCCACCGCACGCCGACCCGCCGGCTCCCAGCCGGTCCCGAAAGACGGCACCGCCCAGAAGGCCGCTACCAGGCTCAGAACGGCGAGCCCGGGCAGCGGCGGCCGTTATCGCCGGTCCGGACGGCGGAGGATTTCCGCGCACGGCAGTGGGTAACCGCCGGGCCGGACGCCGCGACAGGGGGAACGCGATGGGTGCCACGCCGCAGGGCCAGGTCGACACGGTCGTGCTGATCCACGGCCTCTGGATGACCCCGCGCAGCTGGGAGGGGTGGGCGCAGCGGTACGCCGCCCGGGGCCTGCGGGTGCTCACGCCCGCCTGGCCCGGGATGGACCGGGAGGTCGAGCGGTTGCGCGACGACCCCGCCCCGATCGCCGAGCAGAGCCTCGCCGGGATCGTCAAGCACTACGACGGACTCATCCGGACGCTGCCCCGACCGCCGATCATCATGGGGCACTCGTTCGGCGGCCTGATCACCCAGATCCTGGTCGACCGGGGCCTCGGCGCGGCGGCGGTGGGAGTGCACTCCGCGCAGGTGAAGGGTGTGCTCAAGGTGCCCCTGAGTCAGCTGCGCTCCGGCTTCCCGATCCTGCGCAGCCCCGCGAACCGGCACAAGGCCGTCCCGTTCACCCCGGACGACTTCGCCTACACGTTCGGCAACGCGATGAGCCGTGAAGACTCCGACCGGGCCTGGCAGCGCTACGCCGTCCCCGGCGCGGGGCGGGTGTACTTCGAAGGCGCGTTCGCCAACGTCGACCCGCGCTCACCCGCCCGCGTCGACACCGGACGCGACGACCGCGCCCCGCTGCTGCTGATGGCCGGCGAGGTCGACCACGTGGTGCCGCCGTCGGTGGTCCGCTCCAACGCCACGCTCTACCAGAAGTCCCGGGCGCTCACGGCGTACCAGGAGTTCCCCGGCCGGTCACACTTCACGGTCGGACAGGACGGCTGGGAGCCGATCGCCGACTACGCGCTGGACTGGGCGCTGCGCGCGGCGGCGCTGCCCCGCGAGGCGACCATCGCCAGCGAGACTCCGCGCCGCTGAGCTTCCGCGCTGTCGGTGCCCTGTCGGGCGCATGGGCGGGCCGAGCGGGGGTAACGGGCAGGGATGAGGGCGAGCTTCCGGCTTGGCCGGATCGCGGGTGTGCCGGTCGGCGTCAACTGGAGTGTTCTGGTCATCTTCGCGCTGATCGCCTGGGGGCTGGCCGCCAACCAGTTCCCCCGGTCCTACCCCGACCGGTCCCCGGTGGCGTACACCCTCGCCGGTCTGGCCGCGGCGGTGGTCTTCTTCGTCGGTCTGCTGGCCCACGAGGTGTCCCACGCGATCGTCGCCAAACGCAACGGGCTGGAGGTCGGGGGCATCACGCTCTGGCTGTTCGGCGGGGTGGCCGAGCTGAAGGGCGAGCCCCGCGACCCGGGTGCGGAGCTGCGGATCTCCGGCGTCGGCCCGCTGGTCAGCCTGCTGCTCGGGGCCTTCTTCGGCGTCATCGCCGCGCTGCTCGCGCTGGCCGGGCAGGGTGGCCTGCTGCTCGGGGTGATGGCCTGGCTGGCCGGCATCAACGTGCTGCTGGCGGTCTTCAACGTGCTGCCGGCCGCACCGCTGGACGGCGGGCGGCTGCTGCGCGCGGCCGTCTGGAAGGCCACCGGGGACCGCACCCGGGCGTCGGTGGTCGCCGCGCGTGCGGGCTGGGTGCTCGGCGCGCTGCTCATCGGTCTCGGGCTGTGGCAGTTCCTGTCCGGGGTGGGCTTCGGCGGGCTCTGGCTGGCGCTGATCGGCTGGTTCCTGATCGGGGCCGCCGGCATGGAGGAACGGCAGGCCCGCACCGGCAGCGCGCTGCGCGGAATCCGGGTCGGCGAGGTCATGACCCCGCAGCCGCAGACCGCCTCGGCGGAGATGACCGTCGCCGACTTCGTCGACCACTACCTGTTCGCGTACCGGCATTCGGCGCTGCCGCTCACCGAGGACGGCCGGCCGACCGGCCTGGTCACCCTGGACCGGGTGCGGGGCGTACCGGCCGACCGGCGGGCGTCGACCACGCTGGCCGAGGTTGCCTGCCGGGCCGACCAACTGGTCCTCGCACAGCCTGGGGAGGAGCTCAACGACCTGCTCCCCCGCCTCAGTGAGTGCGCCGACGGACGGGCCCTCGTGGTCACCGACGGCCGGCTGGTCGGCATCGTCTCACCCAGCGACATCAGCCGCGCCGTCCAACGCGGCACCCTGCGCACCAACCAACCCACCCCCGCCGCACCCCGCTGAGCACGCCGGGCAGGCGCCGGGGCGTCAGCGGGGGAAGTAGGTGTCCAGTTCGTCGGTGCGGAACTTGCCGGTCGGGTCCAAGCGGGCCAGCAGGGCGGCGAAGTCCGCGTACCGGGGATAGCTGGCGGCGAGCGCGGCCGGATCGGTCGTGAAGACCTTGCCCCAGTGCGGACGCGGCGCGAAGGGCGCCAGCCGTTCCTCCACCGCCGCCAGCACGGGGGCCACCGCCACCGGATCGCCGATCCAGGTGAAGTGCACGGCGAGGCTGTCCCGGTGGTAGTTCGGGCTGAGCCACAGCTCGTCGGCCGCCACCGTCCGCAGCTCGCACACCTGGAGCACCGGGGCGATCAGGTGCGCCACGTCGTCCAGGGCGGCGAGAGCCTCGGCCGCCGCCGCGCGCGGCAGGTGGTACTCGGACTGGAGCTCGTCGCCGCTGCTCGGGGTGAAGCCGAGCTTGAAGTGCGGCAGCCGCTCGTGCCACGGGCCCGCCACACCGAGCTGCTCGGTGCAGTTCTCCGCCGGCATCCCGAGCACCGGATGGCGCGGCTCGTCGGCCTCGGTGGTGCCGAGCCAGTCCGCCGGGGGCGGCGGCTGGTCCGTTCGCTGCTTGCGCCACACCTCACGCAGTCGCGGCGCGCGCCAGTCGGTGAACACGCTGACGCTGTACGCCGAGCCGAGCGCCTCGTCCAGCGCCTCCCGGGGCAGGTCGAGCCGTACGTACTGGCGCAGCTCGAAGGTCGGCGCCACGTCCAGGGTGACCCGGGTGACCAGGCCGAGCGCGCCGAGGCCCACCACCATCCCGGCCAACGTGTCCCCGTCGGTGTCCCGGTCGACGCGCAGCAGGTCGCCGTCGGCGGTGACCAGCTCCAGGGCGGCGACCGAGGTGGCCAGGTTGCCGTGGGTCTGACCGGAGCCGTGGGTGGCGGTGGCCACCGCCCCGGCCACCGAGATGTGCGGCAGCGAGGCGAGGTTGGGCAGCGCGTACCCCTGGGCGTGCAGCCGCTGGGTGACGTCGCCGTAGCGCAGCGCGCCGGTGACGGTGACCCGTGCGCGCTCGGCGTCCACGTCGATCGCCGCGGGCAACCCGGCCAGGCTGACCAGGTCGCCGTCCGTGTCGCCGAACCGGTTGAAGGAGTGCCCGGTGCCCACCGCCCGGATCCGGGAGCTGCCCGCGACCAGCCGGCGCAGCTCGTCCATGCCGGTGGGCCGGTGGAACGCCCGCGCGGCGTAGCGCACGTTGCCGGCCCAGTTACGTCGCGGTACGTCGGCCGGAGCGGCCGGCGCCCCGCCGTGTTCCGGTGCGATCACGGTGCGGTCTCCCGATCGGTGGATGAGTGGTCGGCCAACGCGGCGACGAGAGCGTCCAGCACCGTGTCGGCCTGGAGCCGGCTGTAGCCGCGCTGGGCGATCAGCAGGCCGGCGGCGCGGGATCGTTCGATCTCCGCCCGGGCCGCCTGCCGGGTCGGCGCGTCGCCGGACACCAGGGCGTCCTGGCCCCGGCGGATCAACTGGTCGACCTGGTCCATCCGGTAGCCGCGCAGGCCGGTGGGGAGGTCGGGGTCCGCGAAGGCGGCGCGGCGCAGCGCGGGCAGGTCCACGAACCGGCCGCCGGCGTACGTGGTGAGCGCGGCGGACACCTGCTCCGGTTGCTCCCGGACCTGGTCGAGGACGAGCAACTCGATGGCGGGCCGGCCGTCGACGGGATGGCGGGCGGTCACCCGTGGCCCGACCGTCACACCCGGCACGGGCACCAGCAGCAGCCGCGGCGGCACCGGGCGGCCGTCGCGCCGGGGTGGCTCGTCCAGGACCAGCGTGTCGACCTCGGCCCACGGGATCGACCGGCGCAGGCCCGGTCGCCGGATGGTCAGCCCGTCCGCGCCGATCCCGAACCGGAACGGTCGCAACGCGCTGAACAGCGCCACGACGCCGAGCGCGACGGCTCCCGCCGCGATGATCGTCCGTAGCAGGGCGTCGTCGCGGGGCAGGGCCAGCAACACCACCCCACCGAGTACGCAGACCAGGGCGAGCACCAGTGCCCCCCGACTCCGGCGCAGTTCCACGCTCGGACCCCCGTTCATGACCGTGGCGTCGGTCCCAGCATCGTCCGACAGTCGGGGGGCCACGGACACCGGACGATCGGGCACGGTTGTTCTCGCCATCGTCGGGGAACCCTACGCCCATGAGCAGCTACCGTGATCCGGCCCTGCGGGGCGACGTGTTCCCCTCCGAGGAGGAGCTGGACCCGACCGGCAGCGGGTTCGAGCCGGCCAGCGCCCCGCCGGACGCCTCGTCGGCGAGCCATCCGGCGCCCACGCCCGGGCCCCGCCCGACACCCGCACCCGCGCCCGCACCGACGCCGGTGCCGACCCCCGGGCCGCCGCCGCGCGTCCCCGGCGTCGCGCCGCAGTCGATCGTGACCCGCCATCTGGACGGTTCGGTGGAGGTCGCCACCGACCTCGACGGCGACGGCGTCGCGGACATCGTCCAGGTCGACCTGAACGGCGACGGGGTCGCGGACGTCACCTATGTGGACAGCGATCGGGACGGCCGGCTGGACACCGTGCTGAGCGATCCGGGCATGGTCGGGACCGGCGGCGGGGCCCGCCGAGGGGCCTGAGCGGGCTCAGAGCTTCGCCATCACCTCGCTGGCGACCAGTTCCAGGTGCTCCAGGTCGCTGAGGTCCAGCACCTGAAGGTAGATCCGCTGACTGCCGATCTCCGCGTACCGGCCGATGGTGTCGAGGACCTCGGCGGGCGTGCCGGCCACGCCGTTGGCCCGCAGCTCGTCCGGGTCGCGCCCGATAGCGGCGGCCCGGCGGGCCACCTCGGCGTCGTCCCGGCCACAGCAGAGCACCAGGGCGTTGGACCAGACCAGCTCGGCCGGGTCCCGCCCGATCTCGGCGCACGCCGCGCGGACCCGGTCGAACTGCGCCGCCGTGTCGGCCGTCGAGGCGAACGGCAGGTTGAACTCGTCGGCGTAACGGGCGGCCAACCGGGGGGTGCGCTTCGGGCCCATTCCGCCGAGCAGGATCGGTGGGCGGGGTTGCTGCACCGGCTTCGGCATGGCGGGCGAGTCACTGACCGGGTAGTAGCGGCCGGCGTGGTCGAACCGCTGCCCCGTCGGCGTGGCCCAGAGCCCGGTGATGATCTCGAGCTGCTCCTCCAGCCGGTCGAACCGCTCGCCCAGCGCGGGGAACGGGATGCCGTACGCGGTGTGCTCGTCGGCGTACCAGCCGGTGCCGATGCCCAGCTCCACCCGGCCGCCGCTCATCTGGTCGACCTGCGCCACGGTGATCGCCAAAGGACCGGGCAGCCGGAAGGTGGCGGCCGTCATCAGGGTGCCGAGCCGGATCCGGCTGGTGTCCCGGGCCAGGCCGGCAAGGGTGGTCCAGGCGTCGGTGGGGCCCGGCTCACCGCTCACCGCGCCCATCATCAGGTAGTGGTCGGACCGGAAGAAGGCACCGTAGCCGGCGTCCTCGGCGCAGCGGGCCACGGCGAGCAACTGGTCGTAGCTGGCGCCCTGCTGGGGTTCGGTGAAGATCCGCAATTCCATGCTCCGAGCATAGGAAGCCGGACCCGCTGCCGCTTTGATACCGCGGGGCCTGGTCATATGCTTTGACAGTCATATGAACCCTGCGGCATATTGGAGCTGTGTCCGTCGACGCCTTCACCGTCCTCGCCGAGCCCACCCGGCGCCGGATCCTCGACCAGCTCCGCGACGCGGAGCGCAGCGTCGGCGAGCTGGTGGACAGCCTCGGGGTCAGCCAGCCGGCCGTCTCGAAGCACCTGCGGGTGCTCCGCGAGGCCGGCTTCGTCTCCTGCCGGATCGCCGCTCGACGACGCATCTACCGCCTCGACCCGGGCCCGCTGCGGGCGGTCGACGGTTGGCTGGACCCGTACCGCCGGCTGTGGAACCGGCACCTGGACGCCCTGGAACGACACCTCGACAGTCAGGAGCAGTGAATGGACCGCAACGCCTTCCGCCCGAGCCCACCCGGCGAGGTGCGCGCCGAGCCCGCAGACGGCGTCGCCACGCTGGTCTTCGTCCGCGATCTGCGGCACCCGCCGGCCGCCGTCTGGGCGGCGCTGACCGACCCGGCACGGCTCGCCGAGTGGGCGCCCTTCCTCGCCGACCGGGACCTCGGCTCTCCCGGCGCCGCCGTGCTCACCATGGTCGACGGCGAAACCGCCATCCCGGCCTCGGCGACGGTCCGTCTGGCCGAGCCGCCGCACCTGCTCGAGTACATCTGGGGCGACGACCTGCTGCGCTGGGAGCTGAGCCCGCTGGACAGCGGCACCCGACTCACCCTGCGGCACACCGTCGCCGACCCGGGCGTGCTGCCGATGGTCGCGGCCGGCTGGCACCTCTGCCTCGACGTGGCCGACCGGCTGCTCGACGGCGACCCGGTCGGCCCGATCCGGGGGGCCGAGGCCCTCGACTTCGGCTGGTCCGAGCTGCGCGACACGTACGCCGACCGGCTCGGCGAGGGCTGACCCGCCGCGGCGGTGAAGCCCCACACCGAGCCGGCACCGAACCCCGGCGCGGTCAGACGTACGGCCGGGTGGCGTACGCGGTCCGCAGCGCGGCCAACCCGGCCGCCTTCGGCGACAGGGTGCCCCACCCGGAGTTGAAGTAGTTGGTCCGGACGATCCGGGGCCCACGCTCGGCGTTGAGCTTGGCCACGGCCGCCGGAACGGTGGCGATCCAGGCCGGTTGGTTCGGGATCTCAGCCGACCGCACTCCCCACTCCGCGATGATCACGGGCCGGGACAACGCGACCGGGCCGAGGTCCGCCACCGCCCAGTCCTTCGTGCGGCGGAACCGGGACAGCGCGGTGTCGTTGGCGTTGGTGGCGTAGGCGTTCCACTGGAGGAAGTCCAGCCGGGACATCAGCGCCTCCGGATGGGTGCGCTGGAAGCAGGCGCGGTCGAAGCCACCGAGCCCGATCGAGAAGGTGGTGCCGGCGGGCAGCGTCCGCGCCTTGAACCAGGTGAGGATGTAGTTCATCGCCTGCACCGCCCGCGCGTCCGACTCGGCCCAGGTGTACGCCTTGCTGTCCTCCGTCGTGCCGAACTCGTGGTCCGTGTCCAACTCCGAGGCGAGCTGGATGTTCACCCCGAAACCTAGCGTCCGGTACTGCGCCAGGGCGCGGTGGAACAACCCGTCGCACTGGCCCCGGAGCACCTGGCCGTACCCGTACGCCTTCGGCCAGGTGGTGCCGGGGCGCTGCTGGATGGTCATCGACGGCCCCGGCACGGTGTAGCTGGTGCCGTCCACGGTGAAACTCTGCGGCCCGGCGTTCGGGGCGCCGTAGTGCTTCAGTTCCAGGACCATGTTCATCTGCACCCCGGCCTTGCCCAGGTTGACCAGCCAGGGCCGGTTGTAACCGGGAAAGGTGTAGCCGTCGGCGAAGCTGCGGTACTGGGTGAGCGAGCGGAAGTTGCCGCCGGCCATGTCGGCGGTCGGGTCGGCCCCGCCGGACAGGTAGTAGCCACCGAGCACCGGCTGGCTCAGCGCGTAGTTGGCGGTGGCGGTCGCGGTGTGTCCGGCGGCGTCACGGACCTGGACGGTGACCCGGGGCATCACGCCACCGCCCGGTACACGGCGACCGAACCGTTGTCGGAGACCCGGGTCCAGGTACGTCCCGAGTCGTCGGTGACGGTCAGGGTGAGCGGGTCGATGACCGCGGTGACCTTGACGGGAGCGCTGCTGTTCCCCTGCGCGTCGGTCACCACGATGGTGACGGTCAGCGGCTTGGTGTCGGTGTCGGAGTAGGTGACGGTCAGCAGCATCTGGTCGCCCGGTGAGTAGACGGATGCGCTCAGGGCTGCGATCGCGGTGGGAGCGGCCATGTCGGGGCCCTCTCTCTGCTTCGGCTGCCGGACCGGCACGCGGATGAGCGATGCCGGACCGGGCGTGGTCCACGGTGCGAAAGGCCGGCGGGCACGGATAGGGCGGCGCGGCCGGTGGACGGCGTCGCCAGGCTGCCGGAGGTAGACGACCTTGTCCCGATGGGCGATGGCACCGCTGCGGGCGCCCGGAGCGGTGCGGGCGGCGCGGTGTGGACGATGCTGTCCCGACCGGGCCGGAGGAATGGGATGTGGCCCGCCATCCGTCCGCCTCGCCACCTGCCCCAACAGTGCTCTACCAGGGGCTTTACCGTCTTGTCCGGTTTGCGACAGCCCTCCGGACGTTCCCTTCCGACGGACCGGCCGTGACCAGGCGGTTGTCCGCCGCGTCGGCGCGACGTGCTCGTGGTTCACGCGACACTTCCATATGCTTGGATGCCAACTCGGCTGGATTGTGCGGGTTTTTGCTGCGGATACCATGCGGTCGTCTCCGTCAGGCGCGACCGGAAAAGGTGCCGAGTGCTCAGGACGGCGAGAAGAGTCACCACGACGATGACCATCTGGCGTCAGGGCCTCTGGCGGTACCGCCTGACCACCGCTGGCGTCGGCTTGGCGGCTCTGAGTGTGGCAACAGCCGTGCGCAACCCACCGCTGGCACTCAGCGTCGCGGCGGCCACCGCCGGCGCGCTCGTCTCGGCGTTGGAGATCCGCAGCAACCGCCGACGGGCCCGGCAGTTCCGTTTCCACCCGCGCGACGGCGACGACTACCGGGACATCACCGAGCTTGCCGCCGGCCCTCAGCGAGTGCTGGAGAACGCCCACAGCACCGGCATCGTCGGCATCGCCGAGAGCGCCCGGCTGCGCCATCTGCGGATCCGCTGCGAAGTGACGCCGACGAGCTACCTGCTCGGTCGCGACCTCCGACGCTGGTCGTTCGACTTCCTGGCCCGGCACGCCCGCACTGCGGCCATGCACAACGCCTTAGTGCTGGGCCTCGCCGCCGATCTGCCAACCGGCACCGACGACCGGGTGGTCACGCTCCGGCCCGCGCAGTACTTCGACTTCTTCTGCAGCAACCTGCTTGCCGCGTACGACGTCTATGAGGCCGGCAGAAACACCCTGGCGATGCGCGGACGAGACCTTCTCCTCGACCATCGCCGCCGGTTGCGGGGGTTCGCCGACAGCCGGCTCGCCAACGTCGTGGGAGTCTCCACCCTGGCGTTCACCATCGACGGGCGACTGCTGCTCGTCGCGCAGACTCGGGACAACGTGGGCAGCCCAGGCCTCATCGCCCCATCCGGCTCCGGCTCTCTGGAACCGCAGGACGCGTCGGCGACGCCAAACGCGCCGAGCCTGCAGGAAGTCGTCATCGGCGGGGCGCTCCGGGAGTTGCGCGAGGAGTGTCACCTCGAACCGAACGAGATCGCCGAGAGCACCGTCCTCGGTTTCGGCCGATGGATGAGCCGCGGTGGCATTCCCGAATTCTGCACGGTGACACTGCTCAAGGTCACCGCCGAGCAGGTGCTGCGCCGGACCGTCCGGTGGGCCGAACGGCCGTACGTCGGTGAGGTGCTGGCGGTCCACGTGCCACCCAGCTCCGAGTGGGACCCGGACGCACCACTGACCCTGTTGCCGGCCGAGAACCGGCACAGCGCCTCCTGGCCGCTGGCCTTCAGCCTCTCCTGCCTCACCGACTGCATGACCGACGAGACGTGGCCACAGCGCGCCGCCATCGCGGCGATCGTCGACCAGTGACGATCCACCCGACCGCGCTCCACGCCACGGTCACCAACTCCCCCGCTGGCTCGTCGACACCGAGCAGGTGTTCCAGGTCATCCTCGCCGAGCAAGAGCCGAGGGCCGTGCCGCTGTACGGGATGACCAGGCCGCTGGGTCACGTTACGTCGCTGCTACCGATGCCGACCGCCGGGCGGGCCGACTAGCGTTTCGGCGGTCAACATCACCTTTGGAAAGCATGTGACGTGCGCAAACTGACGTACTACATCGCCACCAGCCTGGACGGGTTCATCGCCGGCCCGGACGGCGAGTCCGACTCCTTCGCGTTCGAGGGGGACCTGGCCGCCGCCATCCTGGCCGACTACCCCGAGACGCTGCCCACCCACGCGCGGGAGCCGCTCGGGATCGCCACGGCGGCGAACACCACGTTCGACACGGTCCTCATGGGCCGCGCGACCTACGAACCGGCCCTGGCCGTCGGCGTCACGAGCCCGTACGCCCACCTGCGGCAGTACGTGTTCTCCCGGACGCTCGACCAGCGCGACCCGTCGGTGGAGATCGTCGCCGACGAGCCGGCGGAGTTCGTCCGCGCGCTCAAGCGCCAGGACGGGATGGGCATCTGGCTCTGTGGTGGGGCGACGCTCGCCGGCCAACTCATCGGCGAGATCGACGAACTGGTCATCAAGCGGTACCCCGTCGTCCTCGGCTCCGGCATTCCCCTGTTCCGGGCGCCCTTCGCCGTGGCGAGCTTCGCACTGCGCGACACGAGGGTCTTCAACACCGGCACCACCATCTCCACCTATGCCAAGCACTGAAAGAGGACCGATGCTGTTCCGCGCCACCACCGAGGCCGACCTCGACCGCGTCACCGGCTTTCCCGTCGACGATCCGGTCAGCGCGATCGACGCCGACCGCTACCTCGACGAGCTGGGCCAGGGCATGTACCGGCCGGAGTGGACCTGGATCGCCGAGGACGAGCAGCGGGTGGTCGGCCGCGCGCTGTGGTGGGGGCAGGCCTCCAGCGCGCACCCGATCGCCCTGGACTGCCTGCACGTCGAGGCGTCGGTCGCCGACCGTACGGGAGTCGCGGCCGGCCTGCTCGCCGCGGGCCTCGCGGCGTTCGCGCGGGACGGCGCGCCGAAGCCGCCGCTGTACAACCTGACCCTGCCCAACGGCTGGCGGGACGACGAGTCCGTTGCGGCGGCGGTGGCCTGGCGGCGGGACGCGGCGCTCGCGGTCGGGCTGACCGACGAGGTGGAGCGGCTACGGCTGGAGTGGACGCCCGAGGTTGGGGTGCCGGCCACCAGCGGCCGGCTCGTCTTCTCCGAGGGCTCCGACGAGGAGTTCCTCGACGTGTTCCGCCGGATCGCGGTGGGCAGCCTGGACAGGGAGACCCGCCGGAACCTGGCGATCAAGAGCCCGGAGGCCACCGCCCGGGAGGAGATGGACTTCTACCTGGACTGCCCCGGCGAGCGGGCGTGGTGGCGGCTGGCCCGCACGGCCGATGGGACGCTCGTCGGGCTGGCGATTCCGTCCGCGACGCCGTACAACCGCAACGTCGGCTACCTGGGCGTCGTGCCCGAGCTGCGCGGGCGTCGGTACATCGACGACGTGCTCGCCGAGATCACCCGGTTCCACGCCGAGCAGGGCGCCGAGCTGATCACGGCCACCACCGACACGACGAACGTGCCGATGGCCGCGGCGTTCGCGCGCGCCGGTTACCGGACCGCGCAGATCCGGCTGCTCTACTCCGCGCCGGAGTCATGACGAGAGCACCGAGGCGAGGTCGGTGCGGGAGGTGACACCGAGCTTGGGGAACGCCCGGTAGAGGTGGTGCCCCACCGTGCGGGGGCTCAGGAACAGTTGTGTGGCGATCTCCCGGTTGGTCGCGCCCGCCGCAGCCAACCGGACCACCTCGCGTTCCTGGGGGCTCAGCCGGCTGAGCGGACCACCCAGGGACGGCTCCGCCACCTCACCGCTGGCCCGCAGCTCCGCACCGGCCCGCCGGGCCCAGGGCTCGGCGCCGAGAGTCGCGAAGGTGTCGAGGGCGTCCCGCAGGTGGCCGCGCGCTTCGAGTTTCCGGCGCGCGCGGCGCAGCCACTCTCCGTAGAGCAGCCCGGTGCGGGCCCGGTCGATGGCGCTGCCGTCGCGGTGCAGCCGCACGGCCGAGGCGAAGTGCTGCTCCGCCTCGGCGTCCGGCGTGGTCAGGGCACGACAGCGGCGGGCCAGCGCGGCGAGCGCCGGACGGCCGGTCGCTCCCGCCCACTCGTGGAGCAGGCGCGCCGGTTCGGCGGCCCGCTCGGGTCGGCCGGCGCGTACGGCCGCTTCGACGAGATCGGGCAGCAGGAACGCGCCGAACAAGCGGTGACCCGAGGCCACCCGGGCCGCCTCGAACCGTCGCAGCGCCACGTCGGCGCGGCCGAGGCCGAGGTCGAGCAGGCCCAGCGCCCACAGCGCGTCCGCCGTTGCCCGGCCGACGCCACGCGGCTGCGTGTACGCCATCGCGTCCCGCGCCAGCCGCTCGGTCTGCTCCTCCTCGCCCCGCACGGCGGCCAGGACGGCCAGGACGGCGCGTAGGTGCGCGGCCCGGTGGCTCAGGTCGTACCCCTCTGCCAGCCGGAGCCCCTCCGCGGCGTGTGCGGACGCGTCGTCGAGCCGCCCGAGGGTCAGCTCCACCCGGGCGAGCAGGTGCAGTGCGGTGGGCAGCCACCCACCCATGCCGTTGTCCCGGCAGTGCTCGACCGCCTCGGCGGCGATCTCGTACGCGGCATCGTCATCGGCGCTGAGGTGGCAGTAGATTCCGGTCATCAGCCGGTCCATGAACCCCGCGTCGGTTCGACCGCGCGCCGCCACGAGCGGTCGGAGCGCGCGCAGGGCGCCGGGCACGTCGTCGGTGAGCAGGCGGGCCGGCACGGCCAGCACCGGCTCCGTCGGTGCCCGGTCCGCGACCGCCTCGATCAGCTCCGCGTTTCCGGAGGAGAAGGCGGCGTGCAGGGCGTCCACCAGCAGCGCGGGCAGTTTGTCCGGCCGCCGGGCACCGATCTGGTCGGCGCAGTCGAGCAGCATCCGGCCGGCGACGTCGGGGCTGCCGTACCCCAGCTCCACCACCGCCCGGACCCGCGCGAGGTCCGCGGCCAGGCCCGGGTCCTGCGGCGCCACCTCGACCATCGCCGCGAGCCGGCCGCCCCGCTCGTCCTGGCCCGCGTCGGCCGCGGCCTGTGCGGCGGCGACGAACCGGCGGGCCCGGCCTTCCGGTTCGGCCGTGAGCTGGGCCGCCCGCTCGTACGCCGCGGACGCCGACGCGAGCGCCTGCCGTCCGCCCGCCCAGATCGCGACCCGCTCCAACTCGTCGGCGATACGCTCGTCCGGCCCGGTCGCCGCGGCGGCCAACTGCCAGGCGCGCCGATGCGCGTGCTCGGGTGCGACGAGCATCGCCGCCAGCGCGCGGTGGGCGGCGACGCGATCGGCGTACGGGCTGCCCTGGTACGCCGCGTACCGGATCAGCGGATGCCGGAAGCGCAGCGCGTCGCCGGTCAGCACGATGAGGTCGGCGCGCTCGGCCGGCGCCAGGTCACCGACCGTCGCCCCCGCGGCCCGCAGGATCAGGTCGAGTGTTCCGGTGTCGTCCGCGGCGGCCGTCAGCAGCAGCGTCCGGGTGGCCTCGGGGAGCCGACGGATCTGTTCCAGGAAGGCGTCCTGCACCCGGTTCGACGGTGCGGACAGCGTCAACGGGCTGAGCTGACCGGCACGCTGCGTCGGGGTCAACGCGGCGGAGAGTTCGCGCAGCGCGAGCGGGTTGCCCTGCGCCTCGTCCATGATCCGCTGGCGCACGTACGGCGACAGGTCCGCGACCAGCGCCGCGGCGGCCTCCGGGTCGAGTCCCGCGAGGTGCAGCGCGGGCAGCCCGCCGATCCCGGCCACGCCCGCGGCGTCCCGGGCCGCGAAGATGAGCACGACCCCCTCGACCTGCAAGCGGCGGGCGGCGAACGCCAGGGCGTCCACCGATGCGCGGTCGAGCCACTGCACGTCGTCCACCAGGCAGAGCAGCGTTCCCTCGCCGGCGGCCTCGGACAGCATGCTGAGCACCGCCAGACCGATGACGAACCGGTCGCGCACGGTGTCGTCGGTGAGCCCGAAGACCGCGCGCAGGGCCCGCGCCTGCGGGCCGGGTAGCTGGTCGACGAGGTCCAGGACCGGCAGGAGCAACTGGTGCAGGCCGGCGAAGGCCAGCTCGGTCTCCGATTCCAGGCCGTCGATTCGCAGCACCCGCATGGCGGACGCCTGAGCGGCGGCGTAGTCCAGCAGTGCCGTCTTGCCGATGCCGGCGTCACCGTGGATCAGCAGAACGCTGCTCGCGCCGTCCCGGGCGTCCGCCAGCATCCGGTCGATCCGGTCGCGCTCCGTCGCCCGGCCCCGCACCACGTACCCCCGTCGTCACCGCCCCCGCCGGCCGCCGTTCCATCGTCGGCAAGCGATGAAGCCGCAGGTCAGGCACCTCGAAGAGGCACCTGAATCTAGCTCAGCAATCGGCCGACACTGAACGGACCCCGGCTTGGCCGGTACGGCGGTGCTACTCGGACGCGACGCCCCGGACGGCCCAGGCCCGCGCGGTGAGCCGGATCGAGCCGTCCGGTTTTACCGGCAACCGGGCGGCCAACAGCTCCCGCAGCGCGGCCCGGCCCGGTTCGGCCAGCGTCGTCACGTACGTCGGAGCGGCGCCCTGCCCGCCGAGGAACGGCGTCCAGTAGTCGGCCAGGTCGGCGAAGACCGTGGGCACCTCGACCGGCCGGACCGACACCTCCCCCAGCCCGGCGTCCACCCACAGCACCCGGAGGGCATCGGGCTGACACACCGTGAAGCGGCGCCCCTCGTCCAGCTCCGCCGCGACCGGGTCGAGCTCCGCGGCGGCCGCCCAGAAGTGACGCATCATCGCCATGCCGTCGGCGTAGTCCCACACGTACGCGGCCACCACACCCGCCGGCCGGACCACCCGGGCGAACTCGGCCACCGCCCGCGCCGGCTCGGGGACGAAGTTGAGCGCCAATCCGCTGACCACCACGTCCACGGCCCGGTCCGGCAACGGCAGCGCGCGGGCGTCCCCGGCGTGGAAGGTCGCCCGGGCATCAACGACACGGGTACGCGCACCAGCGAGGAACCCCTCCGACCGGTCCACTGCGGTCACCCGGCCAGGAGCCCCGTCCGCGAGAATCGTCGAGGTCAGCGCACCCGTGCCGCAGCCCACGTCCAGCCAGTGCCGGCCGGGTGGCACGTCCAACGCGCGCAGGAAGTCGGCCGCGACCAGGCGGCTCCACCGACCCACGTACGCCTCGTACGCGTCGCCGTCCGCCCACACCGGGTGCGCCATGCCGGAACGATACGACGGTTTCCGTCGCTCGGTGACCCGCCGACGCGTCGGTGGATCAGGTGGCCAGGCGCTCAGTCGAGATGCTCGCCGGGGGCCGTCTGAAGCAGCCAGGCCAGCGGCATCCGCGCCCGTTCCTCGTAGCCGCCACCCGCGCTCAGCCGGTGCAGGGTGACCGTGTGCGCGGTGTCCCGGTCCACCACCCAGTACTGCGGGATTCCGGCCGAGGCGTACTCGCGGACCTTGGTCACCGAATCCATCGCGTCGGAGCCCGGTGACACGATCTCCACCACGAGTACGACGTCTGCCACCGCAGCCCAGACGCTGCGGGTGGGCGGCTTGCGCCAGACAGTGAGATCGGGGATCCGGCCACCGTCGCCGTCCGGGCCGGAGATCCGTACAGCGGCCGCCTGGAGCACCTGGTCGGCGGGCCAGCCCGCCATGACCAACCAAGCGGAGAGCCGACTGGCGATCATGGCGTGTTCCGAGTCGGGCGGCGGCATGACCGACAGGACCGCCTCGGAGCTCGTCTCATAACGGTGGCCGTTCGGGTCGGCGGCGTTCATCGCCGCCACGTCGTCGAGCGTCACGACGGCGGGCATGTGCATGCCGACGGCCTCAGCGCTCATGCCCCTCATCCTAATCGACCAGGAGCCTCGACCTCGGTGGTGCGACGCGGCCCGGTGTGATGTCCACCTGGGGACGCGCGATCACGGTCGCGCTCCGGACGGCCGTACGCCAGCCCGGCGTCGACCTAGTCCCTCTCCTGGATCCTGGCCAGCTCCGCGGCGAACTCGGCGTCGGTGAGCGCGCCGCGTTGGTGTTGCCGGGTCAGCGCGTGGATGTCGCGCCGCTTGTCGGCGCTCGCCCCGCCGGGGGCCGTACGGGTCCGGGGGACGCCGGCGGTGGGGATCGTCGACCGGGCACCGGGGGGCTGGACTGGTCGTTCGGTGACCGGCGCCTGCCCCTGGCGCTGCGCCTCGCGAAGGTGTGTCCGCAGCGTCGTTAGGATCTCGTCGTAGTGTTCCGGCCAGGTGGCCAGCCGGCCCAGCTCGGGCCGGAACGTGAACGGCCGGAAGAGGTCGCCGCGCTGCAGCGGTGTCTGTATCGAGACGCCGTCGGTCCGTTCGATGACGATCGCCGACCGGCCCATGTCGAGACCCGCGAAGGTGGCGACGCCACTGTGGATGTCCGCGACCGACGCCCAGGGCACCGTGGTCGTCCGCAGCAGGGATCGGGACCGGACGCCGGCATCGCTGACGTAGACCCCGAGCATGGCCTGCCGTGCCGTGACGGCGGTGACAACGGCGAGCCACATCCCGAAGAGGATCGCCAACGGCGTCGGCATCTGCTCGTGCATGGGCGTGATCACGAAGAGCGTGGCGAAGCCAACCACCCCGAGCAGCCCCAGTACCGCGAAGCCGGTCGCCGCGTCGAGTGCGTACGGCCGTTGCCATCTGCGCATGCCGCCATGGTGACCGGCGGCGTCCACCGCGACACCCGGGAAGATCGACGAGGTGGACGCGGGGCAGCACCACGCCGAACACGCCACGCGGGGCCACAGGCCGAAACGCCCGTGACCCCGCGCGGGGAACTACCTAGAGACGCGCCGCGCCAGCCGCGACGGCCTCCTGCGTGGCCGACGCCCGGCGAGCCTCGGCCCGCTGCTCTCCGGCGTCCTCCCGGTCGGCGACGGCCGCCCGGGCCATCCGGGACGTGCCCGCAGCCGCCTGGTCACCGGTCACGCCGCCGCGGATCCGGTTGTTGTCGGCCACCTGGGCGACCGGGTTGTTGGAGGTCAGGGTCAACCTGCCGTCGATGATGTTGTCGTCGACGGTGACGCCGCCGGTGGTGTTCGTGACGCTGACGTCCCGGCCCCAGTAGCCCCCGGAGGCGCAACTGTCGAGGGTGCCGTTCGGGCCGAGCTGGACAGCGCCCAGGTTGCCCGCGAAGGTCGCCAGGCCGCGGACCGCGCTGCCGCACACGACGCTGCCGGTGGCGCTGTTCAGCACGGACAGCGTGCCGTCGACGAACGAGTCGTGCACGTCGGTGTAGTACGTGCCGGTGGTGCTGAGGTTGCGCTCCACCTGGGTGCCGCGGTCGAGCCGGACCTCACCGGCGCCGGCGTTGACGGTCCCGACGATCGTGGACTGCTCGACGAACAGGAAACTGTCGATGGTCGCGGCGCCCTTCGGCCGCACGGTCACGTTGCCGGTCTGGGCGTCTCGCAGGAAGGCGCCGTAGCCGCCGGCGGCCAGCACCACCTGACCGGCGATCGTCGTGTCGGTGGCGTCCAGGTAGCCGTCCGCGGCGACGCGTACCTCGCCGCTGACGGTGCCACCGGTGACCACCAGGTTGCCGCCGGCGGCGACGGTGACGTTGCCGGTGATCGTGGTGCCGGTCAGGGCGCAGGACTCACCGGCCGGCACGTACAGGTCGTTGGGCACCGTCACCGCACCGCCGGTGCCGATGCAGTGGGTGACCAGGTCGGCGTGCGCGCTGGGCGCCACCGCCAGCACCGAGGCGGTGATGACGGCGCTCACGGTGGCCAGCTTGGCGACGGTACGTCTGGGCATCGCTGTACTCCCTGTCGATGAGGTTCGGTGACTCATGCGCCGACGTCCGATCGGGCTGCGGCCCGGACGATGGCACCCTGCTGCCGCAGGGTGAGGGTGCCGCCGGCCACCAGGGTCGCGGTGACCGCTTCGACGTGCCGGACGAAGTCGGCGTGCCCGGGGTAGGCGGCGTCTTCGTCGATCAGGTCGTTGATGGTGCAGCCGTTGCCGGTGTCGACGTTGGCGACGCCGGTGTCGTCACCGTCGATGACCACCCTGGCCCGGGTGTCCGAGTCGGGGCAGGCGTCGGTGCCGTCCGCCACCACCGTGAACGTGGTCGACTGCTCCGCGGCGGCGTTCCCGGCGACGTCCGTCGCCCGGTAGCGCAGGGTGTGCGCCCCGGTGGCACGAACGGAGACGGGATTGGCGTACGCGGTCCAGGCGCCCGTGTCGAGCGCGTACTCGACGGAGGCGACACCTGAGTCGTCGTCGGTCGCCGTGATGGTCACGGTCGCACCGCCCACGTACGCGCCGTCGTCGTTCTGCTCGCCGGTGACCGTGGCGGACACCGTGGGCGGGGTGGTGTCCTCGGCCTGCGGCTCGACCACGGTGAAGTGGGCCATCTGCTCGGCCGACGTGTTCCCGGCGACGTCGGTCGCCCGGTAGTGCAGCATGTGCATGCCGACGTCGTCGACCACGATCGGTTCGGAGTACGCGGTGAAGGCGGCCCCGTCCAACGAGTACTCGATCGTGGCGACGCCGGACTGCGCGTCGGTGGCGGCCAACGTGGCGGTGGCCGTACCGATGTAGTTGCCGTCGCCGTCCTGATCGCCGGCAAGGTCGGCCGTCACCACCGGTGGGGTGGTGTCCTCCTGGCTCGGCTCGACGATCCGGAACGACACCGAGCCGACCTCGCTGGTGTTGCCGGCCTGGTCGGTGGCACGGAACTGCACCGAGTGGTCGCCGATCGCGGTGACCGGCACGGGCTGTGTGTACGGCAGGAAGCTGGTGTCGTCGATCTGGTACTCGACGGTTTCCACGCCCGATCCGGCGTCGGTGGCCGTGACGGTCACCGTGGCCGTACCGACGTAGTTGCCGTCCTGGTCGCGGTCGCCGGCCACGGTGGCGGAGACTGCCGGCGGTGTGGTGTCGTCGCCTCCACCGCCGTCGGTGACCACCAGCTCGCCGACCATCTGGCTGTGGCCGGGGATGGAGCAGAAGTAGCGGTACCTGCCCGGCGTCAGGGTCACCGTCGCCTGGTGACGTCCGTTGTTCACGTCGAACGGGTTGGCCAGGATGTTCAGCGTGACGTCGTGGTTGTAGCCGTCGGTGGTGGTGTCGAAGGTCAGCGTGTGCGGCATCCCGGTGGTGTTGCCGGTGGCCGCGCTGTTCTCCCAGATGATCGTGGTCGCACCGGCGACCGCCGTGGTGGGCGCGGACTTGTAGCGGGTGATGTCGTCGTCGGCGGTCCAGGTCAGCACCTGGTCCGCGACGCTCGGGGCGGCGGAGGCGGGCGCGCCGGCAAACGGGCTCACCGTGAGCAGGAGCGCCGCCAGCGCAGCCGTCAGTCGTCGGATCATGGATTCTCCTAGAGCTCGCGCACGCGGATGTTGCGGAACTCGATCAGATCGTTGTCGCCGTGGTTCTGAAGTCCGATGAAGCCGCTGAGGAACTGCCGCAGATCGGTCGGCGGGTCACCGGCGCGCGAGGACTGCTTGCCCGGCGTGTTGTCGAACTCGTTGATCACCACGCCGTTGCGGATCATCGTGTAGTGCTGCCCGACCACGCGGATCTCGTAGTCGTTCCACTGGTCCTTCGGGGTGACGCCGGCCTGGGCGAGCGGCACCGGGTCGAAGTTGTAGACCGAGCCGGTCTTCTGCGGTTCGCCGGTCTCACCGTCGTAGATCTGGATCTCGTGGCCGCAGTAGATCGCCACCCAGGCCGGTGAGGTCCGGGCGGACCCGACCGTGCCGCAGCTGCCCGGCGGGCGCTGCTCCAGGGGGATCCGCGGGTCCGGGAACCGGGTGAAGACGCCGCTGTTGGCCCGGCCGGTGCCCGGCGCGATGTCGCGGAACTGCACCTTCAGCGAGAAGTCGGCGAGTTCCTTCGTGTGCCAGAGCATGCCCAGGCCGCCGCTGGAGCGCAGCGAGCCGTCCGGCTGGATGCCGAACGATCCGGACGGCGCCTGCTGCCAGCCGAGCAGCGACTCGGCGGTGCCGTCGAAGAGCGGCTCGTACCCGGTGCGACCATCCCGGCCGATGTCGGACGCGGCGGCCAGGCGGGTCAGCGTGCCGGCTTCGCGGGCGGAGAGCAGGCCGTCGTCCTGGAGCGTGTCGGTCACCGCGGTCACGTGCCGGACGAAGCTGTTGTGGTCGGCCCAGGTGCTCTCGTCGTCGATCAGGTCGTTGCTGGTGCAGCCCTGCCCGACCGTCCGGCTGGGCACCTTGGTGTCCGTGTCCCCGAGCCACACGGTGGCCCGGTTGTCCGGCACCGCGCAGCCCACCGTGACCGTGGTCTGCACCGTCGCCGTCTCCCCGTCGGCGTACGTGACGGTGAGCTTCGCGGTGTAGGTGCCGACCCGGGCGTACGTGTGCCGAGGGTTCGCCTCGGTCGACGTGGCGCCGTCGCCGAACTCCCACCGGTAGCTGACGCCACCGGATCGGGACCCGTTGAAGGCCATGGTCAGCGGCTTGTTCTGCACGGCGACCGAGCTGGCTGCCGGCGCCGGGGTCGGTGCGCCACCGGTGTAGGTGATCCGGATCAGCTTCTGGTTGGGGTGCAGGCTGAAGAACCCGCCTCCGTAGTCCAGCAGGTAGAGCGCGCCGTCCGGCCCGAACTTGGCGTCCATCCAGCTCTGCAGCCGGGCGTCGCCGTTGCCGCCGGGGATGATGGCTCGCAGCGACTCGGCGAACACCGGCGGGGCCGCGGTGGGCACGCCCGCCGGGTCGACGGTGACCGCGATGCGGTTGTTCGGGTTCGACTGGTCACCGATGAGCCACTTGCCGTCCCAGTGCGCCGGCCACGCCACGCCGCTGTTCGTGTCGACCAGATCGCGGTGGTAGGTCGGCCCGGACATGATGGCCTGGCCGCCGCCGCGCAGGTACGGCTGGGTGTAGGTGGCGTCGGCGGCGACGTAGGTCGGGAGGCCGCTGCCGTCCGTCCGCTCCGGGAACACCGGGCCGCCGCCGTCCGGCGAGTACCAGATCATGTTGTCCCGGGCCGGCGGGATGTCCACCAGGCCGGTGTTGCGCGGCGACTCGTTCTTCAGGTTGTCGCAGTCGTACCAGCCGGTCAGCACGGTCGCGTCGGTGCTGCTGCGGTCTCGGTACGGCTGCCGGTTGCCCATGCAGTACGGCCAACCATGGTTGCCGGCCGAGGTGATGATGGTGGCCGTCTCGTACTTGGCCGGGCCCAGCGTCGGGCTGGGCGACGAGGCGTCGGGCCCCACCCAGCCGGCCGTCAGCCACTGGTGCTTCGGGTCGATCTGGAGGCGGGCGATGTTCCGCACGCCCATCACGTAGATCTCCGGTCGGGTCTTCTCGGTGCCCGGCGGGAACAGGTTGCCCTCCGGAATGGTGTACGTGCCGTCGGGCTCCGGGTGAATTCGGATGATCTTGCCGGCGAGGTCGTTGGTGTTGCCCGACGTGCGGCGGGCGTCCTGGAACGAGATCCCCTGGTACTCCTGGGTCCAGTTGTTGCCGGAGTAGCCCTGCGATCCCTCGGAGGAGTTGTTGTCACCCGACCCGACGTACAGGTTGCCCTTGGCGTCGAACGCCATGCCGCCGCCGGCGTGGCAGCAGCTGTGGATCTGCACCGGGAACTTCAGCAGGTCCTTGCGGGTGGCCTGGTCGATGGTCTGGGTTTCGCGGTCGTAGGTGAACCGGGAGACGGTCCGCTGCCCGACCCGCTGCACCCGGTCGATCGACTCGTGCGGCATCCAGTAGACGTAGAGCCAGCCGTTCTCGGCGAACTTCGGGTCCGGCACGATGCCGAGCAGACCCTCCTCGTTCTTCACCAGTTCCGAGCCGCTGCCCCGGTTGCCCATCACCTCCAGGGTGGTGAGCAGCTTGGCCTGCTTGGTGCGCGGGTCCCACGAGTGGATGGTGCCGCAGCCCAGGCCGACGTTCGGGTTGTTCCAGTCCGCGACGGGGCCGCTCGGGCAGGCCGCCTTGCCGACGTAGAAGACCGTGCCGTCCGGCGCGATCGTCAGGCCGTGCGGCTCGCCCATCTGGTCCAGCTGCCCGGTCTGGTTGGCCGCGGTCAGCCGCTCCACCTTGTAGTTCGCGGCGATCGTCGCCTGGCAGTCACCGCGCTCCAGGCCGGTGGTCCACTTGAGCGCGCCGGTCAGGTGCGTACGGAACGCGGCCTCGCCGTAGCTGCCCTCGGTGTGGCCCATGCCGGTGTAGAACGACCGGCCGCCGTCGTAGTCCCGGCACCAGGACACCGGGTGGAACGGCCCGTTGGCGCCCGGTCCCGGGTTGTAGTGCCGCTCCTCGACCTGCGCGACGGTGTGCACCGTGCCGATCGGGTTCGGGTCCCAGTTCTCCCAGCGGTCCGAGCGGGTGAGCGTCATCGGCAGCGACGCCGTGGCCGGGTGGTTCCGGTCCAGGATGTTGACGACCGCCCGGTTCACCGCGGGCGGCTCCGGTGGCGCGGTGCTGCCGGTGAACAGGCGCAGGTCGGCCAACTGGGTCAGCGGTTCGCCGCTGTTCGCCGTGATGTTCAGCCGGAAGTGCTTGAACTCCTGTGGCGTGGCGATGTCGAACCGGCGGGTCTGGAACCGCTCCGCGAAGGTCTGGCCGGTGCGCCGGTCCAGGTCGGACCAGTTCTGGCCGTCCGTGGAGCCCTGCAGGGTCCAGTCCTTCGGGTCCCGGCCGGAGGAGTCGTTGGCCGAGGTCAGCGCGTACCCGGTGATCCGCTTGGCGGCGCTCAGCTCGTACGCCACCCAGGCCGCCGGGGTACGGACGAGCCACTTGGTGCCGGAGTCGCCGTCGGTCAGCTTCTCCTTGGTCTCGTTCGGCGGGTTCTCGCCGCTGGCGGTCACCCGGGCCACCGGCTCGGCCACCGGGATGGCGCCCGCCGGGCGGGTGCCGATCAGACCGGTGAACCAGGCGGAGTCGACCTGCGCGCGGGCCGCGTCGGCGATGCCGACGAAACCGCCGCCGGACTTCATGTAGCTCTGCAGCGCGGCTTCCTGGTCACGGTTGAGCGCGGCGCCCGTCGCGGAGAGGAAAACCACGCTGCGGTACGCGGACAGCCCGGCCGTGGTGAAGACGGCCGGGTCCGTGGTAGCGGTGACAACGATGTCATTGTCTGCGCCAAGATCCTTGATCGCTTCCGCGGCGCGGGCGACCGGGTCCTGCTGCTCCGCCACCGGCCCGTGGAAGACAAGGACCGCCGTCCTGTCCTCCTGCGCCGCCTTCGGTGCGGGTGCCGCCTGCGGTGCGGCCGCTGCCGGTGTGCCCGGCAGCATCATCGCGATGACCGCTGCCGCGGCGAGGGTTCGTCGTAGTTGTCTTGTCATCCCCGTCCCCACTTTCGATTCGCTCAGCTGCTGTGCGTGTGGGTGTGGCCCTGGAATCTGTGGATGGCCTCTTCCGCACCCGGCGGCATGCTGCCGTCGGCGTTGCGCACCAGGAAGATCCCGGCCATGCCGCCGTCGGAGTGGGACTGCACGTGGCAGTGGTACATCCACGCGCCGGGCCCGACGCCCTCCCCGGCGAGCACCTGGAACCCGAACGAGCTGCCCGGGTTGAGGTCCTTGTTGTCGATCACGAGGCTGGGGTCGGCCGGGCCCTCGAGCATCCCGGTGCGGTTGTCCGCCCAGCGGTGCGCGTGCAGGTGGAAGGTGTGGAAGGTGCCGCCGTGCCCGATGGCGAGCCACTCCACCCGCTGGCCCAGGTTCGCCTCGAACATCGGCGTGTCCGGCGCCATCCGGTTGTTGATCATCATGTCGTTGAACACGACCGTGTACTGCTTCTCCGGCAGGATGTCGCCGCGACGCCGCACGATCAGCGCGCCGTACAGCCCCTTGGCCACCCCGGCGGTGCCGTGGTCGGTGCCCATCGCGTGGTCGTGGTAGTGCCAGTAGCCGGCGCTGCCCGGCATGAAGCGCCGACCGGACGCGAGGAACATCTCCCGCGAGCGCCACACGTACGTCCGGGTCTCGCCCGGGTTGTTGAACGAGGCGTTGAGGGGGCTGCCGTCCGAGTCGGTGCTGTAGTCCACCCCGTGTGGATGGATGGACAGCCGCTGGCTGGTGGTGTTGACCAGGGTGATCTCCAGGGTGTCGCCCTCGTAGATCTCCAGCACCGGCCCGGGCACGGTGGCCTGGCCGGGCGCCAGGCCGTACCCGAACAGCCCGCCGGGCAGCTGTTCGGCGTAGATGGTGACCTTCTTGGTGATGCCGGCCACGGCCTGGGCCGGACTGCCGCTGAAGGGGACGCCGACCGTGGAGGCGGTCACGCCGACAGCGCCGGCGGCCAGCACTCCGGTGGCCATCAGGGCTCTGCGGGACAGGGGGCGTTGGGAGCCGACGGGATTGTTGTCCATGAGACTCCGTTCTCGACCGGGTCAAGCCGCGACAAGGCAGAGTGCGACGACCGTCGAGCAACGGAGGGACGGCCCGCGAGCTCATGAGTCGCCGCGACTTTGCTCGGAAGACTCAGAACTTTCGACTGATGACATCAATCTATGTATCGATTCGACGAAAGTAAAGATCCTTCGATGGAAATGCTGCTGCCGGCGACGGTTGCCGCCCGCTGACCAGCACTTCTGCCGCCCGCCCCGCGGCGGCGGCGGATGACGACGATGCCCCCGTCCGGCCGGACGGGGGCATCGTCAGGACGCGCGGCGCGGGCCCGTGGGGACGTTCGGGGATGACCGGATCAGGCCACGGATCGTCGCGACCGCGCCTCGTGCTCGGCGGTCGCCGGCACCTGCTCGGCCGCCGGTGCGGCCACCGCCGGCGACCGGCGCCGCCGGCGGTGCCCCGCCTCGCCCAGGAGGCTGGCCAGGACGACCACCGCCCCGACAAGGAGGACCAGCCAGAACCACCGCGAGGCGTCCCACCGCGTCGACCCCGGCCCGGCGAACGGCTGCACGTCGTCCGGCAGCAGGGTCACGGCCGTCGTCGCGAGCAGCAGGCCGGGCATGGCCGCCAGCCCGCCGTGGGTGGGGGCCGAGACCCGGACCGCGACCGCCGCGAAGGCCAGAGTCGTCACCAGAAGGGCCGTCGCCTCCAGAGCGAGACCCCCGACCGGCAGGTACGGCCGGGCCTCCGCCGGCACCGCCGCCCGGCAGAGCAGCAGCGCACCGAGCCACACCACCACCAGGGGAAGGGCGGACAGCGCGATCCGCGTCAGGCGGACCAGGAGGTTGGACGTGGGGGTCACCTGCGTCGTCGGGCTGGCCGGGTCGTCCAGCGCGAAGGCCACGCCGAGCGCCACGGTCACCGACACCACCCTGATCAGGGTGACCGCGTACGGGATCTCCATCCGGTAGGAGACCGCCAGCGGCAGCGCGGCGAGCACGAGGGCCAAGACGCCGCAGAGCACCGGCGGAGCCTTCCGGCTCGACCGGAACACGTGGGGCAGCAACGCCCGCACCGTCGTCAGCATCGGGCGCCCTCGGCCGCCGGGCCCAGCACCCGCGTGCCCAGCAGGCTCGCCGCCCGCTCGGTGCCGGTCTCCGGCCGGGTCAATTCGGCCCAGTTGGCGATCACCTGCTGAGCCACCTGGTCTGCCGGCCTGTCCAGCAGCGACCTGACCACCGAGACCTCCTGCCGACCGATCGACAGCCCGAGCGACGAGTCCAGCAGCGGAAGGACCACGCTGCCGCCGGTCCGCGGCAACAGGCTGCGCAGCGCCGCGGTCGTCTCCTCGGTCGCCGTGGCGGCGAGCCACAGCACCAGCACCGCACGGGATCGGCAGACGGACAGGGCCGAGGCCTCGGTCGGCGGCTCGCCGGTGACGACCCGCGCGGCGAAGTGCCCGGCGAAGCTGAGCATCGCGTCCCCGCCGATCTGGTCCGTGCCCCACTTCGTGCCGACCGGCACCGCGCCCGGCGTACCGGCCCGCGCGTCGTCCGCCGCCCAGACGGCGAGCGGCGGCGAGATGCTGACCGAACTGGTGGTGGCGCCGAACAGGAGGCGCTGCCGGACGACGTACCGGTCGGCGGCCCTGTCGGGAGGAGTGTGCCGGAGCATTCCGCCGACCAGCGTCGACCACTGGTCGATACGGCCCTCGAAGTCGCGGAAGGCGCAGTAGGTGACCGTGTCCACCGTCCGACACGTCTGCTGCGCCGAAGGCTCCCGTTCGGCGACCGACCGCCGGGCGGCCACGTCCCCGGGCACCGTGACCGACTGCCCCGCCCCGGCGACCACGGCCAGCACCGTGGTGACTCCCACCGCCGTCACCCCGATCCGCCGGTCGACGCCGCTGCGGGCCAGGGCCACCGCGCAGCACACCGCGGCGCAGGCGGCCAGGTAGACCAGGTGGGCCGTCACGGGCCGGTGCATGAGGTCCGCCGGCAGGGGCGGTTCGAACTCGTCCTCGATCGCGACGAGACCCCACCACTTGAGCATCGGCCGGCCCAGCGTGACCGCGCCCACGAGCGTGAAGATCGCCATGCCGAGGATCACCAGGGGGCCGACGGCGACCATCGAGGTCAGCCTTCCCACGGCGACGCCGGCGACCCCGGCGAGCAGGACGATCAGTGGCCCGGTGGCCAGCTCCAGCAGGGACGGTCGCCCGACCGCTCCGGGCGCGGCGGCGAGGTGGGCGACACGTGCGCCGACGAGGAGCCCGCTGAGCATCGCCAACGGCAGCGGCGCGAGAAGCTGCGCGAGGGTACGCCGCCACGGCGCCAGCGCGAGCAGGTCGGTGACCGCGGCGACGCCGGACCGCTGCGCCCGGGTGAGGGCCAGGTTGCTCGCGATGAACGCCCCGGCGGCGACCAGCAGCAGCGGCACCTGGGAGTACCGGTCCTCGTCCTGAAGGACGGGGTAGCGGTGCGCGAGGCCGCCGGTGCCCCACTCGTAGGCCCACAGGGCGAGGTAGAGGAGGAGGCCGGTCAGCACCGCCGGATGACGCAGCAGCCGGACGGCCTCGATCCGGAAGAGAGCGCTGACCGCGCCACGGGGGCGGGGCGTCACCGGCGGCCGGGAGGTGGGCGCCGGCGCCAGGCTGGTCCCGGTCACGCCGCGACCTCCGTGGCTGCGGACGGGTCGAGCAGCAGCAGGTAACCGTCTTCGAGGGTGGCGGGGACGAGGTCGGCAGCCGCGGGAGGGACGCCGATGTTGCGGACCGTGCCCACCCCGGTGCGCCAGGCCGCCACCGCCTGCGGACTGCGTTCGGCGCTGTGCCAGACCCGGTTCTCGGCCAGCGCCGTCAACTGTGGGGGTGGGCCGTCGAAGCGGACGACGCCCCGGTCCAGCACGATCACCCGGTGGCACAGGGCCGAGACGTCCTCGGTCTGGTGGGTGGAGAGCAGGACGACCCGCCCCTCGCCGAGATCCGCGATCAGCTCGCGGAACCGGAGGCGCTGTTCGGGGTCGAGCCCGACGGTCGGCTCGTCGAGGATGAGCACGCGCGGATCGCCCACGATGGCGGCGGCGAGGGCCACCCGCTGCCGCATCCCGCCGGACAGCGCCTTGATCCGCTTGCCCCGGTCGTCGCTGAGGCCGACCGCCGCCAGCACCCGGAGGGTCTCGTCCCGGCGCTGCCGGCGATCGGTGATCTCCTTGAGGATCGCGACGTAGTCGATGAACTCGTACGCGGTGAAGTTCGGGAAGAAGCCCGGCTGCTGCGGCAGGTAACCCATCCGCCGGCGGGTCGCCAGCCGGCCGGCGGTCGTGAGCGGATCGGTGTCGAGGATCCGCACGGTGCCCGCATCCGGCGGCATCGCGGTGGCGAGAATCCGCAACAGCGACGTCTTGCCCGCGCCGTTCGGCCCGAGCAGCCCGGTCACCCCCTCGCCGGCGGTGAACGAGACCCCGGCGAGAGCCGTGTGCCGCCGGTACCGCAGGGTCAACCCGTCAACGGCGACGAGCTGCCCCGGCGTCGTTTCCGCGGGATGCGACATTCGGGTCCTCCGAGCTGGTCAGGGGGTCAGGACGACGGTGGGCTGTTGGTCGAATCGGCGGCGGGCCAGCGCCAGACCGACGGCCGCGGCCACGGCCACCACGCTCACCGCCGCCTGACCGGTGGCGGTGAGCAGGAGCGACCGGCCGTCGGCGAAGTGGGTCGTGGCGAAGAGCAGGGCCAGCCAGCCGGCGCCGGTCACCGCGGCGGCCACGACCGGGTCGACCCGCGCGGTCATCGCCAGGGTGACCAGCGTCAGCGCGAGCATCGGAAGCAGCCAGGCCAGGGTCGCGGGACCGCTGCGGGGCAGCACCAGGCTGGCGGCCGCGGCCAGGCCGGCCGCCACCCCCAGGACCGCGGCGGTACGCAGAAGCGCGAGCCGCAGCCCGTGCACGGGCGCCACCAGGGTGATCTCGTACGTCGGGTCGAACCGGCGTCCGAAGGAGACGGCGACACCGAGCACCGGAAGCATGGGCGAGATCGCGAGCAGGAGCAGCGACGGCGAGTCCAGCGGCGACAACCGGGCCACGAGGGCGGCGGTGAAGAGCACGAGCCCCGCCGCGATGGTCCAGGATCGGCGCAGCGCGGGGGTGGCGGCGACCAGCCGGGCGGTCTCCGGGGACACCCCGCACCAGATCAGGGCCCGCTCCGCGGGGCCGCGGCGCGGCTCGTCGAGGGTTTCGTCGATGGCCGACCACAGCCGCTCGTAGCGGGTCGGCGGCGACAGCCGGGTCAGCTCCTGCCGGCATTCGGGGCATCCGTCGACGTGCCCCTCGACGCCGGCCAGGGCGGCGGCGGGCAGGTGGCCGTCGACGTACTCCCGCAGCACCTCGGCGGCGACGTGCCCGCCCGGCGGGGTCGCCGCGTCCCGCAGGTCACGCCCTCGGTCGCTCGGCCTGGTCATGCCAGCTCCGCACGTAGCCGTCGACGGGCCCGCTGCACGCGGGTCTTGACCGTTCCGACCGGCACCCCGAGAAGCCGCGCGGCCTCCTCCATGGTCAGGCCGTCCACCGCGGTGACCCGCAGGGCGGTCTGCTGGTCGACCGGGAGCCGGGACAACGCCTGCGCCGGCTCTCCGCAGCCGAGTGCGTCGAGGATGGAGTCCTCCGCCGACGGCTCGTGCGGGAGGCGCTGGCCGAAGAGCCGGCGTTGCAGCCGGGCGCGCAGCCCGGCGCCTCGCTGAAGGTCGACCAGACGCCGGTACCCGATCCGCCAGAGCCACCCGGCGACGTCATCGACGTCGTCGCGGGGCGGTCGGCTCCAGATCGAGACGAAGACGTCCTGGATCACGTCGTCGATGACCGTGCCGTCCGGGCAGCGGTGACCGAGGCGGGCGGCGAGCCACGGGGCGTACCTGCGGTACAGCTCGGCGCAGGCGTGCCGGTCGCGCTCGGCGATGCCACGCACGAGGTGCGCATCGCTGGGCGGCTCCCGCCGGTCTGCCATCACATACCCCTCGTCGTTCGCCATGGCCGACATGGTTCGGTCCGTCAGTGTGACACCGATCACACAAATTCGTCGACGATCTCCCCGGCTTTCGTTTCGTTCACCTTGCCCGCCTTTCCCTGGTCAGTTCTCGGTCAGCTTTCAGTCAGCGACGCGGTCCGCCGATCAGAGGATCATGCGAAGTGAATCAGATTATTGTCCACGCTGAAAGCTTCATTGCTGTGCATCGATTAAACACGTACTTTCCGAGGGTCTGTCACACGGGGTGGCAGGCGAACGGGAGGAGTGCTCGTGAGAGTCCGAGCCAGAGGCAGAAAAGCGGCGGCCGTCGGCGCTGTCGCGGCAGGCCTGATCGCGACCGTCGGAGCGGCGCCGGCCTACGCCGGCAATGCTCCAAGCTGTGTCGCGGTCTGGGTGTCGCAGGGAACGGTCACGCAGACCGGCTACGCGCGCAACGACTGCGGCTCCAACGTCCGCATCAAGATCTCCTGGAACTTCGGGGCCGACGGAGCCTGCTGGACCGTCGAACCGGGCTACCAGATCTCGTCGAAGGTGGCCCGGGTTCCCCGGGTCTTCAACGGCGCGGACAACTGCTGATCCGGCACTTCCAGGAGCCTTCGGTCGGCGGTCGAGCCGCCGACCGAAGGCTCCACCCGTTGTGCCCGCACCGGCCGGGGATCGCTTCCGCACACCGTTTTCCCATTCCAGCCGGAGTAACGACCAGTCGCGTTCGCGGAATCGGCGCTGGCAGCCTGAGCGGCCGAAGGACAAAGGATTTGGGGCGTCATCGGCGATCTGCCCTTCCCATACCTTCGCAGCCGATATGTTCCCGGGGTGGACACACCACTGCGGGAACCGACCTTCTGGATCCTCACCGCTCTCGCCGGGCCGCCACTGCACGGCTACGGGATCATCCGTGCGGTCGCTGCCCTGTCCGGCGGCCGGCTCGCCATGCGGCCCGGCACCCTGTACGGCGCGCTCGACCGGTTGGTGGACGCGGGCCTCATCGAGGCCGACCGCGAGGAGGTCGTCGACGGTCGCCTGCGGCGCTACTACCACCTCTCCGCCACGGGCAACGCCACCCTGGCCGCTGAGACCGAGCGTCTGCGGCGCAACGTGGAGGCCGCGACCGCCCGCCTGGGCAACCTGACGCCCGCCGCCCGGCCCGTCGCTCCGCGCCCCGCGGGAGGACTGGCATGAGAGACCTGGAACGCCGGTACCGGCACCTGCTCCGGGCCTACCCTGCCGGCTACCGCCAGGCACGCGGCGCCGAGATCGTCGGCACGTATCTCGACCTGGCCGGGCCCGATCGCCGCTGGCCGTCGATCCTCGAAGTGGCGGACGTGGTGGCCGGTGGTGGTCGAGAGCGCCTACGCGCCGCCGGCGCTGCCGATCTCATACCCGGCGTACGCCTCGCCGGTCTCCTCAGCTACCTCACCGCGACCGCGCTCGCCGGCTTCTGGGCCACCGCCGAGGTGGTCACCACTTCGGGTGTGTGGGGCTCGCCGGCATTCGGTCCGTTCGCCACCACCGGCATCGTCATCTGGGCCGGTTGGCTGCTGGCCGCCGTCGCGTACGCCGTCGGGCCGGCCCGGTGGGTCCGCGCCGCCATCGGGCTGGCGCTGCTGCTCACCGCCGCCGTGGTGCCCGTCGCCGCCCTGTTCGAGCTGCCCCGTCCGTACCTGTTCGTCCTGCTTCCCCAGGCGACGCTGGGCGTCCTGGCGCTGGCAGGTCCCTCGCGCACGGCGCGACGGCAACGCCTCGTACCCCTGGCGATCGCGCTGGCCGCGGCCCTCATCGCCGTCGGGGTCCTGTCCGGGGAGAGCGCGTGGTTCTACCGCTTCAGCTACGGGGGCGCGTTCCTCCCGGAGGCCGGCGCGGCCCTCCTGTTGACCGCCGTGCTGGCCGCGACCGTCCTGTCCCTGCGCGGCGACGCCCGCGGGCTGTGGGCCTTGCTCGTCCTCCTCACCCCGATCGGACTACTCGCGCTGTACCCGCTGACGGAGAACATCGCCCCCGTCGTCGGGGCTGGTTACGCCGACTTCCGCGTCATCACCGGTACGACCGCCGCCACCTTCGTCCTGGGTGGAGTCACCCTGGCCGCGGCGCTCGCAATCCGGGCACGCTCCAGCGCAGCGGCCGACACTCCGGCGTCACCCGTTCACCAGCGTTGCCCGACGTGCGGCAGATAGCGCAGTCCCAGCCTCGGGCTACCTGCCGCGGTTGAGATCGACAATCACACCCTGATCCGCGCAGGCTGTCTGCAACCCCGACATGTGGGTGGTCAACGGCCCCATGAACGCGAGCGCACCCATCTCCTGCTCCTCCGGCAGGTTCGACACCTGCCACGCGATGTCGATGAGCGCGGTGCCGTGCTCCCGGATCTTCTCGTGGCGGGAGTCCTCGAACTGTTCCCGCACCTTTCGGTATTCGGCCTCGGTCGGCTTGTCGTCGCCGCTGCCCCTCGCGGTGCCGTCGATCTCCTTGCCGTCGCGCATCGCCTTACACGCGGCCACGCCGGAGTCCTCCTTGATGAACCCGTCGTAGACGGCGTACCCGCCCGCGAGCAGAGCGAGCACGGCGAGGAACCCGCCGACGGCGAAAAGGAGCGGCTTGCTCGACGCGGCAGGTGGCGGGGCGGGCGGCTGCTGACCCGGGTAGCCGAGGGCCGGGTCCTGCTGGGCGGGCAGGTACTGCTGCGGCGGGTGGACGGGCGCGCTCGGCTGGTAAGGCGTCTGCGGCGGCTGCTGGTTCGGGTCGGTCAAGGTGTGCTCCCCGTTGGTGTCGGCAGTTGATGCTGGACGGGCCGCCGTCCTGCGGCTACGAGTTGTCGGGTTGACGACTGCGGGTGTGACCGGCCGGAGGAGCAGGCCCCTACGCCGTTGGGTAGCCGTACTCCGCTGCCTTTGCGCGCAGGTCGGCCAACTCAGCTTCAAGGTTGAGCGCGTGGACGGCTGCGTCGGTCAGAGGACGGAACGCGACGAAGTGTTCGACCGCCGCTCGATCCAGGTCGACCTCGTAGACATCCGTGGCGTGTTCGACGTACTCCGCGACGATGTCGTCGCAGACGATGTCGAGCAGCCAGGAGCCGTCCGGGTCGGCCTCGTCGTCGTCGGCGGGTGAGAAGTCGATGTCGTCGCCGGCGTGCCACCGCTCGTCGGCGGTGCGCCGCCACAGCACGAAGGTGGCATCCAGAGTGCCGTCCTGGCGGCAGAACGCAGGCTCGTGAGCCTGCGCCTGGAACTGCTCCGGCAGTCCATCGAGGAGACCCGGCCAGAGCCGCCCGTCCGTGTACGTGGACATCGACGACTCGTGGTCGACACCGCGGATGAAGACGCCGTCGGCGGTGAAGACGACGTCGTACTCCTCGCCGCTGCCGTTGCGCATCGACGCTGCTTCGTCCTCGCCCCACTCGCGGTCGTAGGCGTAGTAGTCGCCGCCGACGATCGCGTCGAGCATCGCCAGGGCCTTGCAGCGCTCCCGCAACACGGCGATCGAGGGCAGCCGCGCCGCGACGTCATAGACGGTCACGCCGGGAGCTTACGGGCCGCCTCGCGGAGCCGAGGTACCGCAGGCGAACCAAAGGATCACGGCTCAGGGCGGTGACCTGGACCGTCTAGCGCTCTTGCCGCGCGGACGAGGAGATGTAGGCATGGAACGCTGCAACTTCGTCGTCTGTCACGGTCGGTGCGAAATCGAGGTTCTCGCTGGGATGTACGCCGGTGCCGGAGCTGGCCACCGTCACGAACCAGGCCCCCTCAGCGCCGAACCAGTACGCCTGCCCCAGGCGACCAATATCCTCAGCCTCCGACGGCTCGCCCCGGTCCTGCACTGCGGCGATGCGCACCCACTGTCCGTCCCGCCCATAGGGCGGTCGCGGGAAGTCGAGGCCATCGCCCATCCGGATGCGGTCGACCGGCACACCGAACAGGCGGGCCGCACCGGCGCGGGCCAACGCCAGCACGTCGCTGGTCCTGGAGGTACGGCCGACCTCCACCTCGCCGTCCGGCCCGTCGACCAGTACCGCGTATGACCGGTCCGGCTCGTGACGAACACGCGCCCACACGGTGACCTCTTCCTCGCCCATCCGCACTGTCTACACCCTTCGAGATGCACGAGCTGTCCTACCGATGAGCGGAGGCGAGCGTCTCTACATAGATCAGGCGATGAGCAGGCGGCTGTCGAGCTCTGCTGCGTCGAGATCGAGAATGTCGCGGTTGCGTTCGGCCCACCGGCCGGAGGCGAGATCAAGGCGCAGGCTGCGGATCGCCCGCTGCTCGGCCTCGGGCCCGACTCTGGCCCAGACCGACATTCCGCGACGGACATGGTCGTCGAGGTATGCCTCGGGCCGGCGCCAGTAGGCCTCGTAGAAACCGTCGGCGCAGTTCCACGGGATGAGCACCGGTTCGGTCCGGGCGGCGATTGCGCCGGCCAGTTCGGCCAGGGAAGGCCGGCCGGCCCAGAGGCCGGCGTGCTCCGGCAGGTAGTCGCGAGTCAGCCAGAACCGATCAGGGCCGCCGGCGTCGTGCGTGAACACCACCACGCGGCGCGCGACGCGCCGCATCTCACGCAGGCCTGCGATCGGGTCCTGCCAGTGGTCGACCGTGGCAAGAGCCATCGCGGCGTCGAAGGACTGGTCCTCGAACGGAAGGCGCTCCGCAGTGGCAGCCACGCAGGGCGCTGCTCCCGCGGGGCGCTGCGCCCGCATGGCCGCCGATGGTTCCACGGCGGTGACGTCACGGTCCCAGGGCTCGTAGGACCCGGTGCCCGCCCCCACATTCAGCACGGTCCGGGCATCACCGAGCGCCGCCCAGACCTGTTCGGCGATCCGCGGCTCGGTGCGCCGCGTCTCGGTGTAGGTCGTGCCGATGGTGTCGTACAACTGCGCCCTTGACATCCGGCCTCCATCTCGGCGGCGAATCATGTAGTGACCTGTCGCTCTGATATATCGGATCGATACATCGGACTCTACGATGCTGTACGTGCACCGCGCTGCCCCCACCCTGCTCGCGTACGAAGGGCAGCGGTGGGGAAACTCCGTGGACCAGCACCGGCCATGATCGGAAAAATGCCGGGATGGAACCGACACAGACAGCGCTCATCGTGGCGATACCCGAGGCCGAGGAAGCGGTGGGCCGGTTCCGGGAGTCTCTCGACCCGGCTGCCTCCTGGGGCGTACCGGCACACGTGACCGTCCTCTACCCGTTTCTGCCTCCGCAGCAGATCAACGACCAGGCCCTGACCGTGCTGCGCAAGACCATTGCCGGCATACCCCGGTTCGATGTCGCGCTGACTCACATCGACTGGTTCGGTGACACGGTCGTATGGCTTGCACCGCAGCCCGACCGCCCGTTCCGGAACCTCACCGCGGCGGTGTGGCAGCGGTTTCCCGAGACCACCCCGTATGGCGGGGCGCACACGGAGGTGGTGCCACACCTGACCATCGGCCACGACGCCCCCAAGCCCACACTGAGCCACGCCGCGGAAACCGTCTCCGCGCAACTGCCGATCAACGCGACCGTCGACATGGTTCGCCTCATCGCCGGAACGCCCGGCCTGAGCCCGTGGCGCACCGTCTGCGAGTTCCCACTGGGGGCGGGTCACGCGGACCTGTTCGAGGACGACCTGGACCAGGTTGCGGATCGCCCGGACCGGGCGGCGGGTCCTGCTGTTGTGGACTCGGTGCGGACTGAGGGCGTCGGTCCGGATCTCGATGGGGTTCGCCCGGGTCGCCGGCAGCACGGCTGACCCGGGGGTTTTGCGTGGTGGGGCGGGCGGGACTCGAGCAGCGTCAGCTTGGGAACTGTCGATGTCCGGCTGTTACGTTCTGCCAGTGAGACGGCTAGTGGACCGGCGCCGTGATCTCGCCGGGTGGTTGGTGACGCCGCTGTTCACCCTGGTAGCGGCTCCAGTGTTGGCCTGCTTCGCCGGGGTGTTGGGAAGCCTCGGGGACAAGAACGGCCCGCCGGCACTGTGCGAGGAGGCCATGGCTGAAAACATGTGCGAGGAGGCCAGCCTCGGGGTGATCGGCGGGCATGTGGTGATCTCAAGCGCTATGTGGTTGCTGCTCTGGGTTATCCCGTGGTGGCGAGGTCTTCGCACGGTGCGCGTTCTGCTCGCCGTCGCCGCGACCGTCGTTCTCGTACTCCTGCCAGTGCGGATGTTCAACTGGTCCTTCTCGTACACCTGACAATCGCGCGTCCGCAGGAACTGCTGGTACATCTCGTGCCGCTCGAAGGCCGCTCGCGCATGCCAGCTTCGCCGGTGTTCGTCCTCGGGTTGCCTCCCTTGGCCGACCAGGCGGCACACGGCGGCCAGTCTGGCGGTGGCCGAGGGCGCCGACGTGAAGGCGGTGCAGCGGATGCTCGGGCACGCCTCGGCGGTGATGACGCTGGACGTGTACGCGGACCTGTTCGAGGAGGACCTGGACCAGATGGCGGACCGCCTGGACCGCGCGGTGGGTCGTGCGGACGCAGACTCAGTGCGGGCTGAGGGCGTCGGTCCGGAACTCGGTGGGTTTCGCCCGGGTCGCCGGCACCATGGCTGACCGGGAGTTTGCGTGGTGGGGCGGGCGGGACTCGAACCCGCGACCGAGGATTATGAGTGGCTGCGTCCGGCCTGACCTCGCCCTCTACCTACTACCCGTTTGCAACGGAGGCCACTCGAGCGCCGCTGTCCTCCTCGTCCGACCCCGTTTCGCACCACGGCCGGCACCACGCCATCCGTGCGACCAGGTGCCCTAGTCCGATCCGCCCTCGAGCTCACTCACCGATTCCGCTAGGGGCTACTTTCGACGAGGTTGCAGAGGAAACGGGCGAAAAACATCCAAGCCTCGTCCCGAGCATCACGGGGCTCGGTCGGCAAGACGCTCTTTACGGAGGCAGACAACTCGAGCACCTCGTTCCCGTCCCCCTTAGCAACCGCGAGTGCTAGGTCGAGTACGACAAACCTCCAAGACGCGTGGTCCGGAGCAGCGGTGCGAGCCACGTTGAGCTGAGGCAGGCTCATGGTGTAGAGGAAGAACTCGCGGGCTTCCTTAGCGGAGGAGATGAACATCTGGAGCGCCGCATAAAGCCCCAGATTGTGAAGCGTCATCCCCACAGCTTCCCTATATAGTGGAACATCTCCCATGCGAGCGATTAATGCATCGAGCTCCGCTCGTGCATCCCGCCATCTTTCCTGTCGAAGGACCGCCTCAACCAGGAGACGCCGAAGCTCCATGTACAGATTCCCGGCGCCGGGAGCCTCCAGATCAAGATACTTCCGACATATTATTTCGGCATCCTTCACATCGCCTGACTGAATCAGTTCATTCGCGCGTCGAGCGGCGTCACGCGCGCTGACAAAGTCATGCCTTGGCAACCTGCTTGCCAAGTCCTCCAGCACGTTCAGCAATGGTGCCGCCACCTGTCGGTCCCAGCCATTTCCCCCCACAACAGCCTCGATGGCTTGACCACAGAGGAAGGAAGCGGCGTGCTGAGCGTCCGGGTCGAAAGACATTGAGTACAAGTAAGGGACAACTGGCTCTAGAAGCCTCACAGCCTGCTGCGTGACGTCCCTATCGCCACCGCCTCGCAACATCAGCATTGTCGCAAGGTAAATTCTGGCCTGCTGAAGAAGTAGCTGGTTTGGTTCTTCGATTAAATCGAAAAGAGACAGTTCGGCTTCAAGTAGGCCTTGGGCTTCCGCCAAATTGCCCTGTGCATGATGAAAGCTTGCAAGATTGCCCAGCATGATGGCTGCACTGTTCGTCGCAACCCCCAGCCTGCGCAGGTGCTTAGCAAGTGCCTCTGCATGAGGGGCAATTACGTGGACGCGACCAGCTTCCCCATTGTGCATGGCCGCTTCAAGCCAAAGGTCAACATAAAATGCCACCTTATCCAGGTTCGATGAAGCCACTTCTTCGGAATGTATTTCTTCCACCCGCTCGCGAACTACTTCCTGTAGGATGCTATTTATTGTGATAGTAATCCGGGACTGCGGATCATCGTTGAATGACGGCGGCAACGGAGAATCGTCCCGGGAGAAAGAAACCAGCTTCAACAAACGAAAAGCTTCGGGAATTTCGGGCTCGTCACTGTAGATTGTCCCACGCTGGGGCGGCGCCTCTTCCGGGGGAAGCCTTGCTGCTGCAACAATCAGGTGGATCGGAATTCGGCGTTGCGCAAGATAGCAAGCGACAATCAGTGAATCATTGAGCAACTTTGCGACCCTGATGTCGTCTGCCGCAGAAATCATCCGCGTCATGCCTAACTCGATAGCGGAAACGAGTGTTCTAGGATAGCCGGCTGGCACAGAAGTCTTATCGTCCAGCGATCGAATCTTGAGGCGCTCTAGGTAGTGCTCAATATCATTGGCGCCAAATCCGCAGCTGAGCAGGTAGGCCGCCGCGAGCTCCAGCGCGAGGGGCCAATACTCCAGTGCGGCGGCGAGCCGGCGCAGCGCAGCTTGGTCGGTCGATGCATCGCTTTCAAGCTGCATCCGGGCCGAAAGGAGCGCCTCGGCTTCGGACGGAAGCATCGAGGTGACGCGTATACGAGCGCTGCCGCCGAAGCCATGAACGCTGTCCAGGGACGTGATTATTATGTCACCGTTGCCGATGCGTGGAAGCCACTGCTCCACTGAAGCGACATCTGCGTCATCCATGACGAGGAGCCATCGACCGGGAAAGGAAGCGATTCGTTCGTGGGTCAGGGTTCTCAGTGAATTGGTGTCGAGAGCCGAGTCAAGTCCGAACCACAATGCTATGTTTCGGAAGGACTCTAACAGAGCGGCTTCACTTGAGGCGTCGGCCCAAAGGACCAGGTCGTAGAGGTCCGCATACTCCGCTACGTACGCCGCGGCCAAGCTAGACTTCCCAATCCCGGACGGGCCAATCAGCGCGGCTCGCTTCACTGAACGCGACCCTGCTTTCCGCTGGCGCAGGCCCTCGAATAGCTGCTTCATTAGGTCCGGCCTCGCAACGTCGGGGACCGGCGCCATAACTCCCACAATGCGCCCCCAATCCCGCTCCCCGAGCGCTTCGCTCAAAATCGCGTCATCCAAATCGAGTGCATTTCGAAAATCGTCCAACCTCCAAACTGCATCTTCTACTGCCGCGGCCCGCCGCAGAGTTTCGGACAACAAGAACGACACAAGCAAGCCACTCGATTGGTGCCCGACGCCGCGCCGCCGGCCGCGTCGCCACATACGTATCGACTCCCGAATCGTTTCGCGGAGTTCGCCACGGTCCCGGCTGTCAGCAATAGTCCGACAGCGTTTCAGCCGCTCGAACTGCGCATCAGTTAGAGCGTTCAACTCAGCAAGAGCTCGAGGTGCGCCGCCTAGAGCATCAGCCAGCGTTGTTCGCAGCTCGGGTACAGATGCAGAATTTTGGATGCTGTCCCCGAACAACCGTTCAAGACTTGGCGGGAGAATCGCGTCCGTCAGAAGTAGGTAATTCTGTGCGTCACACCGCGCAACAAGCTTTGCAAGAATCGTGCAAGCTTCGCCTAGCCCCATCTTCGCACCGGCGGACCGACTCTTAACCTGAGCCGCGATAAGAACAGCGCCAGTTTCATCTACCATGTCAAAATCAACCGCGTCAACTTCAGCGGGGTTTGCGGGATTTGGATCGCCTTCTACGCGACAAGCAACGATTGCGGGGTTACTAATGCCCTTGAACATGTACTCGAGCGTCCGCAGATACTGATACTGAAAACCCCTAGCAGCAACCCGCCCGCCGTCGACCCCAGCCATTGGCCCTCCCCTACTGCGTCCGACTATAGGCACCATAGGTCACAGGGATGAGGCACACTAGAGCCGTTATGCCGGCGTCCGACAGCGAGCGATCAAAGTTTCTCTCTGCCCTGCCCCGTAGTCATGTCGGCCCGCCACGAAGCATCGCGGGCCGGCGACTCCTCATCGGCAAACTCCGCCAGCAACTCTTCGGCCATGCCGCGCTCCTCCGCCTCGAACCGCATACGAGTGATACGCGACGAGGTTCGTCACCCGCTCTTCGAATCCCTGCCTACGAAGGCAACTCGCACCGTCGAGGGCGTGCAACCCGGAGGCAGTGATGCCCGGCGCGTAGCCGACATCGTGCAACCAGGCTGCCGCGACGAGGACGTCTTTTGTCACCACCCACTGCCGCGCTAGACACGGCGGCCGCCTTTGCCTCTACAGCCTGCGTGTGCTTCCACCTTCGTGGCAACGAGCCTGCGAGCACGCACTCGGCAGCATCGCGTTCCATGGCTGGGAGGTTCACCTTTACAGCATACGTACGAGCAGACGGCGCCCCACCCACGCTGAGTTCCGATAGGGATCGAGAAGGGTACGATCCAGCTACAGCAAACAGAAGGAAGTACCATGCCATATACCTCAAGGCCAACTAAAACCCCCTCTGGCAGGGCCAGGCTGGGCAAGGTGGCTCCGCTTGGAAAGCTAATTAGGTACGAGGTCGTCGGACTATTTGGGAGCCGCAACCGCGAGTTCACCTTGGACCAAGACGAACCAACCTTGCTTACTGGTGCCAACGGCTCCGGAAAGTCGACCATTCTCCGAACAATTGATTTCATCAGCACCGGCCGATGGCAAGATCTCTTCGCCATCCCCTTTCATTCGATTACCCTCGACTTCGACTCAGGGATGCAGTTCGCCGCCCACAGAAGCGAGGACTCCGCCGAGATATACCTCACTGGCGAAGAGCCTTGGGTCATCAATCAAGATGAGCTCTGGCAACACAAATCTTGGTGGAACCTGTCCGCCAACAGCGCACTGGTCAACGTCAGAAACTCGATCGCCCACGGGTCAAGCCTGACCGATGAATTATTCCAGTCTGCGATAGCAGAAAGGCTAGGTCACTTACCGGCAGCCGAGAGACTGGCCCTGCTACTAACTACTAGTTCGCGGGCGCCCGAGTGGATCAAAGACTTCTCCACCCGCTTTCCAGTACTATTCATTACGGATCAGAGACTAGTAATTGAACCGGCAAAGCGTAAGTCCCAGCAAGGGTCCTCTTCCACGGAAGCCGTGACAACTAGGTTCGCCGCAGAGGAGGCAGCTCAAAACATTGCAGAGGAGATCGCAGCGGCGCAGGCCGCTTACGCTAGCCGAAGCCAGTCGCTCGACCGCAACTTTCCGCAACGCGTGATAAGAGCAATCGCGACCACGAGGAAGGCAAGCGAGAACGAGCTTCGGCGACAGCTCGATACTCTTACCAAACAACGTCGACTTCTTCGAGAGGTTGCCCTTCTACCCCAAGAGGCTGAGGATGAGTTCGACGAGCTAGATTTTACCGCTCCTCACACGCGCGCAGTCATTGCTACCTATATTCAAGACACCAAGAAGAAGCTAGCCGTATTGGAGCCACTGCGGCGCCGTTTGGCCCTCTTCTCCCAATTCGTCAACCGCCATTTCGAACCAAAGTCGATCTGGTTTGATATTGAGAAGGGCTTTACCATCGCCGCGGGCGAAGGGAACGAGTCGCTGCCCCCAAAGCGGCTCTCCAGCGGTGAGCAGCAGCTCCTAGTTCTCGCACACCACGTCCTGTTCCGCGCGGCCCCAGGGACGCTTGTCCTAATCGACGAACCCGAACTATCACTTCACGTGGTATGGCAGGCCACTTTAGTGGATGATCTCACCGAAATGGGCCGGGAGCGAGACTTGACGTTCGTTCTCGCTACTCACTCCCCGACGCTCATCGCAGGGCGAAACGATCTGCGGCGTAGCCTAGATACCCGACACTGAGATGCCCGAATACCCCTCAGCGAAGGCATTGATTGCAGACGCCCACCTTCGGATGGAGCTCTGGCCCGACCCCCTAGGCGTGATCGTTGTGGAGGGGCCGGACGATAATCGGCTTTTCCAGAGACGTGTCCATCACCCCGCTCAGATCATCGTCGCCGGTGGACGTCGGCTGCTACTTGCGGCCTTCGAAATCACCCAGCCGTACGACCGCGACTCGATCCTGTTTATAACGGACTGCGACTATGCAGTCCGACGAGGGGACCTCTCAGGGGGCCATGGTCTTGCCATAACTGCTCACACCAACGTCGAGGCAGACCTACTGGCCCTCGGGCTCCTGGAGAGCGTAGTTCAAGAAATCGTTCCCAGCGTGGTTGGAAGACAGAATCCTGCACGAGTTTCCGAAGCTGTCCTTGACATGGCGCGATCACTCGCGGTGCCACTCGGAAGAATCAGAATGGCGGCAGAGCCTTTGGGGGTCGACCTTGGATTCGACTCCATAGACTTGAGTAAGTATTGGTTTCGGAAGGAACGGACGGCCGACGTCGCCAAATTGAAGAGAGTGATCAGCGACAAACTGAATGCGAATGGAGTGTCCCGGCTGGACTGGGAGTCACGTCTAGCCGATACACCCGAGGACCCAGACATCTGTAATGGAAAAGACCTAATTAGAGCAACGCGCTTGATCCTCAACTACTACTATGGGTTGGATCGTGAGGTAACTGAAACGATCCTTACGCGAATGATACGAATCGCCATGACCGAAGACGCCTTTTCAAGGTGGCCTGTGGTGCAGCGCATTCGAACGTGGGAGGTGCGGACGGAAAGGGTTGTTCTGCGATGACTTGCTGATTGATTAACGTCGCCGCTGGCACCTTCACGCAGGAGGCTCAACAATCCGCTCCCTAACTCCTTAAAGGACTTCTCGGGGCGGGGTGAGGCGGCATGCGTGCTGCAAGTGTCGACGCGGCTCGTTGATCGGATTCCGACAACGAGGCAGCATAGACGCGAAGGGTCGTAGCGCCTCCACCGCCTTGGCCGAGCCGGCCAGCAACGGTATGAACGTCGACACCTGCGGCGATCAATTCCGTTGCTGAGTAGTGCCGTAGGGCGCGCAGTTTCGTTTCGACATTGAGCCGCGCGGCCATTCGGCCGAACCGTTGCGTGGCGGTGTCAGGCACGAGCGGCATACTGCCATCCGCGTTCGGTGAAAACACATAACCCTGGGCGAGCATGAACAAGCCCAGCGCTGGCGCACGAGCCTGGCAGCGCTCCAGATGATCTCGCAGCACCTCAACCGTCTCGGCGTCTAAGGCAACACGGCGCTGCTGGTGCGTCTTCGTATCCTGCTCTCGCACCATGCCGGCGTCGTCGACGTACAGCGCACTCCGCAGTGTCAGGACGGCGGCGTCAAGGTCGAGCGCGGACCACCGCAGTGCGCACAGCTCGCTGCGCCTGGCGCCGGTTGTCATGGCCACCCAGACGAACGCGCCCCAGTCGGGGTCCTCCCCAAGCCTCCTCTACGAGCCGAGCCGCCTTCGCGGCGGAGGGCGGGTGCGGAGCCGGCTGCGGCCCTCCCGGCTTCTCTGCCTGGTCAGCCGGGTTAACCGCAATCCAGCGCCACCGGACGGCCCGGTTCAACACGCCGGACAGGATCCAATGGATCTGTCGGATCGACGCTGGCGCGAGCGCCTTGCACTCGTGCGGCCGGCACTTGTCAGTGCACTCGTGCTCCCCGGCCTTCCGATGCTCGATTACCTTGCGGCCGCCTCCACAGTGGTCGCGGCACTTGCGGAGCACGGCGTAGAACGACTCCAGCGTCTCCGCGTCCAAACGGCCGACTGGCAGTTTGCCGAGCAATGGCCGAACGTGCTTGTTCAGATTCTTGACGTACCCCTGCCGGGTCGACGCCTCGACGTCGAGCACCTCCAGCCAGCGGTCGAGCAGCTGGTCGACGGTCGCTCGGGTCCGCGGGTTGCGGCGCTCGTCAACTTGGGCCAGGAACCGAGTGCGTGCCTTTTCGGCTTCCTTCCCTGCGGTCGGGCCCGCCGGGATGACTTCGCTCAGGTAGTGCCGCTTCCTACTGATCGGGTCGATGCCCGCGTAGACCTTCACCCGCAGGGAGCCGCTGGGCAGCTCCTCGATCTCGCCTCGCTCGCGCTTTGTGCGCCCAGTAGGGTCGCCATGGGTCGACCGTAGCGCATTCGCACCACAAGTAGCACCATGCGAAGTTCGGCGATGCGGTGTTACTACTGGTGGGGCGGGCGGGACTCGAACCCGCGACCGAGGGATTATGAGTCCCCTGCTCTAACCGGCTGAGCTACCGCCCCGACACCGCGCCGGATCTTATCCCGCCCGGCGGCCGGCGGCCAGCATCGAGCCGGCCGGCGCCCACGCCCGCAGCAGCACGATGGGCAACAGGAATATAACAGCGCGCTGCCGCCCGCCCGGGGCGCCGGGCTGCACCCGGTCACGAGGCGCGCAGCTCCGCCAGGACCGCCCCGGCGGCGCGCCAACCGCTGGTCAGCGCACCCTGGATCGATGGGCTGTCGCGGTGGTCACCGGCCACGAACAGGCCCTCCCCCAGCGCCACCGGCTTGCGCAGCCGACCCTGCGGTGGCGGCGCGGCGGGCAGCGCGTCGGGGACGAACACGGTGGTGAGGTGGGTCCAGTCGGCGGTGGACCGGCCGTACAGCCGGGTCAACTCGGTCCGTACGGTCGGCTCGGGTGGGGCGGTCGGGCCGACCACCGAGGTGGCCACCAGGTGTCGTCCGGCCGGCGCGTACGTCGGGACGGCGTTGCTGAGCACCACGGTGTTCGCGATCGTCTCCCGCCGGTCGCCGTCGACGAGCAGGATCGGCTCGGTCAGCGGCGGCTCTGGGGCGCTGTGGTAGTAGGTGGTGTAGCTGTGCATGCGTACCGTCGCCAGGGCCGGCAGCAGCGCGGCCGCGGCGGGCGGGTCGACGGCGACCACGACGGCCCGGCAGCGGATGTCGCCGGCCTGGGTGCGGACCCGGCGGGGGGCGACCTCGGCGACCGGGGTGTCCAGCGTGATCAGGTCGGCGGGCAGCGGGTCGGCGATGGCCCGGGGCAGCGCGGCCATTCCCTCGGCGGGAAGCCCGATCCGGCCGCGGGCGAAGGAACGCAGCACCATCGCCAGCACATGGCTGGAGGTGGACAGCTCCCGGTCGATGAACACGCCGGACAGGAACGGCCGCAGCAGCTCCTCGATGATCGCGTCGGACAGGCCGGCTCGGCGCAGCGCCACCTCCGCGCTGGTCTCCGGCGCGGCGAGGAGCCGGGATGCGGGCAGCGTGGCGCAGCCGGCGGCGAGCGCGGCGAAGCGCAGCCGGTCGCGCAGGGAGCCGACGTTGGCCAGCGCGGTGCCGGGCCCGCCGGTCGGCTCGCGCAACGGGTTGACCAGCCGCAGCAGGTCGTCGCCCTTGCGCACCAGCACGCCGGACGTGAAGTACCCGAGGTCGAGCCGGTCGATGTCCAACAGCGTGCCGAGGCGGGGATAGGCGGTGTTGAGCACCTGGAAACCACGGTCGATCAGGTGGCCGTCGACGACGTCGGTGGCGATCCGGCCGCCGAGCCGGCCGCCGGCCTCCAGGAGCCGCCAGGGCACGCCGGCCCGATGCAGCCGGCGGGCGGCGGCGAGGCCGGCCAGGCCGCCGCCGACGATGACGACGTCGGTCTCAGCGAGCATGGCGGGCCTCCCGCTCACCGTTCGCCCGGGACAACCGGCCCGGCCACCAGACCTTCGGCCCGATGTCGTACGCGAGCGCGGGCACCAGCAACGACCGGACGATGATGGTGTCGATGAGCACCCCCACGGCGACGGCGGTGCCCAGCTCGACCAGCACCACCAGCGGCAGGACGGCCAGCGCGGAGAAGGTCGCGGCGAGCACGATGCCGGCGGAGGTGATCACCCCACCGGTGACGGCGAGGCCGCCCAGCACGCCGGCCCGGGTGCCGCGTTTGACGGACTCCTCCCGGACCCGGCTCATCAGGAAGATGTTGTAGTCGATGCCGAGCGCGACCAGGAAGACGAACGCGAACAGCGGGAACGATGCGTCCACCCCGGGAAAGCCGAAGGCGTGGCGGAACAGCAGCGCGCACAGGCCGAGGGTGGCCGCGAAGCTGAGCAGCACGGTGGCGATCAGCAGCACCGGTGCGAGGAGCGCGCGCAGCAGCAGGACCAGGATGACCGCGATGACCACGAGCACCACCGGGATGATGACGTTCTGGTCGCGCCGGGCGGCGTCGGAGGTGTCCACGTTGATCGCGGTGAAGCCGCCGACCACCGCGTCCGCGCCGGGCACCTGGTGTACGGCGACCCGCAGGTCCCGGATGGTCCGCTCGGCGCCGTCGCTGTCCGGTGGGTCGGCGAGGGTCGCGTCCAGCTGAACCCGCCCGTCGACCACCTTCGGCGCGGCGTTCTCCTCCGGTGGGCCACCCTGCCGGCCGGCGCTGACCGGCCGGACCGCGGCGACGCCGGGCACGTCCTGCGCGACCTGGGCGACCTGTCGGGCGGTCTGCTCGGTGGCGAAGATGGTGGCCGGGCTGCCGGTGCCGGCCGGATAGTGGCGGGCGATGACCTCCTGGCCCTCGACCGAGTCGGTGCGCTGGGTGAACAGGTCGGACTGGCCGAGGGTGGTGGCGCCGAGCTGGGTGAGGCCGAGCGTGAGGACGGCCAGCACGACCGCGGTGCTCAGCCAGACCGGCCGGGCGTTGCGGGCCACGAAGCCGGCGATCCGGCTCCAGATGCCGTGCTCGGTCTGCGGGTCGGCCTGGTCCGCGCGGGGCCGCCGCGGCCAGAACGCCCACCGGCCGCCGAGCAGCAGCAACGCCGGTAGGAAGGTGAGCATCACCAGCAGGGTGGCGGCGATGCCGATGGCGGCGACCGGGCCGAGCGCCCGGTTGGAGTTGAGGCTGGACAGCAGCAGGCAGAGCAGGCTGACGATGACCGTCCCACCGGAGGCGATGATGGCCGGGGCGGCGCCCTTCCACGCGGTCCGCATGGCGTCCCAGGGGCGGTCGTGCCGGTGCAGCTCCTCCCGGTACCGGGCGATGAGCAGCAGCGCGTAGTCGGTGCCGGCGCCGAAGACCAGCACGGTGAGGATGCCCTGGGCCTGCCCGTTGAGTTTGAGCACGTCGGCGTCGGCGAGCAGGTAGACGAAGACCGAGGCCAGCGCGTACGACATCCCGGCGGCGAGCAGCGGGAAGACCCAGAGCACCGGGCTGCGGTAGACGATCAGCAGGATCACCAGGACCACGACCAGGGTGACCAGCAGCAGTGGCCCGTCGATGGCGGAGAAGACCTCGATCAGGTCGGCGAGCAGACCGGCTGGTCCGGCGACGTCCACGGTGAGCCCGTCCCGGTCACCGCCGACGATGTCGCGCACGTTCTCGACGACCGAGCCGATCTCCTCCCCCTCGGCGTCGTCCACCGGTACGACGACCTGGAGTGCCTGGCCGTCCTGGCTGGGGATCGGCGGGGGAAGCGGGTTGACCACGCCGGGCACCTGGGCGAAACGGGCGACGTCGGCGCTCACACGCTGCCGGTCCGCGTCGGTGATACCCGAGGTCCGTTCGTAGACGACCAGCGCCGGGATGGTCTGCCGGTCGACGAACTCGCCGGCGAGGTCCTGCGCTCGGGTCGCCTCGGCGTCGGTGGGCAGGAAGGCGGCGTTGTCGTTGGTGGCGACCTCGCCGAGGCGCCCGGCGTACGGCCCGGCGACGCCCCCGATCACCAGCCAGGCCAGCACGACCGCCACCGCGATCAGGGTGGCTCGCCTCCCGCCCCCTCCTCGCCCGACCATCCCC
>NZ_RCVJ01000099.1 GCF_003667505.1 Micromonospora sp. BL4 | reverse complement strand
GGCCGGTGACCCGACGTGGGGCATAACCGGCAAGACCGCGACACCCGGGCGGACCCGGCGGAGCACAGGGTTTCGGGGGGAGCCCGCCCGCGGAGGGATCAAGCCTGACCGCCCGGAGCGGGCGGGCTCCCCCCGAAACCCCCACGGCCGAAACCCACGGCCAACAACCCACGGCCAACACCCCACGGCCAGCCCGGACAAGGGCAGCGATCAGCTGAGAGTCGCCTGGAGAGCGGCTTCCTTGGCGGCTACCAGCTGCTCCAGATCCTGCTGGTAGGTCGCCATCTTGGCGCGCAGGTGCTCGTCGGCCGCGCCGAGGATCCGCACGGCGAGCAGGCCGGCGTTGCGGGCGTTGCCGATCGACACGGTGGCCACCGGGATCCCGGCCGGCATCTGCACGATGGAGAGCAGCGAGTCCATGCCGTCGAGGTGCTTCAGCGGCACCGGCACGCCGATCACCGGCAGCGGGGTCACCGAGGCGACCATGCCGGGCAGCGCGGCGGCCCCACCGGCGCCAGCGATGATCACCTTGAGGCCCCGGTCGGCGGCGTCGCGGCCGTACTCGATCATCGCGACCGGAGTCCGGTGGGCCGAGATCACCCGGACCTCGTACGGCACCCCGAAGTCGTCCAGCACCTCGGCGGCGGCCCGCATGGTCGGCCAGTCCGAGTCGCTGCCCATGATCAACCCGACCGTGCTCACTGCGGCTCCCTCATCGTTCGCGCCCGTGCGGCTCACTCATGGCCCTCGCGCAGCCAGCGCGCGGCACGCACGGCCCGCGCCCGTACGTCGTCCAGGTCGTCGCCGAGCACCGTGACGTGCCCGATCTTGCGGCCGGGCCGCACCTGCTTGCCGTAGAGGTGCACCTTGGCCCCCGGCTCGGCCGCGAAGAGGTGGTGCAGCCGTTCGTCGATCGACATCCCGCCCGGCTCGCCGCCGAGCACGTTCGCCATCACCACGACGGGGGCGGCCAGCGCGGTGTCACCCATCGGGTAGTCCAGGACCGCCCGCAGGTGCTGCTCGAACTGGGAGGTCCGGGCCCCCTCGATGGTCCAGTGCCCGGAGTTGTGCGGACGCATCGCCAGCTCGTTGACCACGATCGCCGGGCGGCCGGCCGCGTCGCGCACCTCGAAGAGTTCCACGGCGAGCAGGCCGATCACGCCGAGCGCGGTGGCCAGGTCGATGGCGAGCTGCTGGGCGGCGACCGCCAGCTCCTCGTCCAGGCCGGGCGCCGGGGCGAGCACCTCCACGTTGATGCCGTCCCGCTGCACCGTCTCGACCACCGGGTACGCGGCCACCTGGCCGAACGGCGAGCGGGCCACCTGCACGGCCAGCTCCCGCAGCAGTGGCACCCGTTCCTCGACGATCAGCCGCGTGCCGCCGGCGAGCAGGGTTCGCGCCAGCTCGGTGGCCTGGGTGGCGTCGTCGACCATCCAGACTCCACGGCCGTCGTAGCCACCCCGGGCCGCTTTGAGCACCACCGGCCAGCCGACCTGCTCCCCGAAGGCGATCAGGTCGGCGGGCTCACTGACTGGCCGCCACGCGGGGTTGGGCGCGCCCAGCTCGGTGAGGCGTTCCCGCATGACCTGCTTGTCCTGGGCGTGCACCAGCGCTTCCGCCGGCGGGTACAGGGTGACGCCCTCCGCGGCCAGCGTGCGGATGTGCTCGGTGGGCACGTGCTCGTGGTCGAAGGTGACCACGTCGCAGCCCTTGGCGAAGGTGCGCAGCGCGGCCAGGTCGGTGTGGTCGCCGTACTGGACGTCGGCGGCGACCAGCGCCGCGCCGTCGTCGGGGGCGACCGCGAGTACGCGCAGTGACTGGCCGAGGGCGATCGCGGCCTGGTGGGTCATCCGGGCCAGCTGGCCGCCACCCACCATGCCGACAACAGGCAGACCGGTACGGGAATCCATAGCGCGGCCAGCCTATCCGGGCCGTCGGCGCGGCCACCCGCAGGGCCGGCGCTCCCGCCGTCGACCCGTTCGCGTGCCGCCGTGGGTGCCGGCCTCGGGCGGGGGCGACCTCGCGGACCGCTACGCCGGGCAATCGGCGGCACGCTCAGCCGAGCTCGGCGACCAGCTCCTCGACCGACGTGACCGGGCGCTGGCAGACGAAGCCCCGGCAGACGTACGCGGCGGACCGCCCGTCGACCAGCGGCCGGTCGGCCAGCAGGGGCACCCCGGGCTGGTCCGGGCGCCCGGCGACCACCACCGCGCCGGGCGGGGCGTGCCGGTGGGCCGCTGCCACCAGCGGGTCGCCGGCCGGGTCGTCGGTCGCCACGGCGATCTCGTACGGCCCGGAGAGCAGCGCCTCGCCGACCGTGGCCGCGTACCCGGTGAACCGGGCGTGCCGCCCGACGATCGGCGCGACCGTGCCGAGCGCCACCTCGGCGGCCTCCCGGTAGCGGGTCTCCCCGCTCAGGGCCGTGTACGCGACCAGCCCGGCGATCAGCGCCGACCGCCCGGACGGGGTGGCGTTGTCGGTCGGGTCCGCCGGCCGGGTGACCAGCCGCTCGGCGTCGTCGGCGGTGTCGTAGAAGGCGCCGCCGGGCGCGGCGAAGTGCTCCAGCGCGGTGTCGAGCAGCCCGCCGGCCAGGGTGAGCCAGCGGCCCTCGCCGGTGAGCTGGTGCAGCGCGCAGAACGCCTCGGCCACGCAGCCGTAGTCCTCCAGCACGCCGGCCGGCTCACCGACCGCACCGCCCCGGGAGACCCGACGCAACCGGCCATCGACCAGGTGCACGGTGGCCAGGTGCTCGGCGGCGTCGCGCATCGCACCGTCGGCGACGATGACGACGCCCTCCATCAGGTTGGCGTCCTCGTCCTGCGGCGACGCGTACAGCGCGACGACCTGCTGGAACTCGACGATGGCGGTGATCGCCAGACCGTTCCAGGCCGCCACCACCTTGTCGTCACGGGCCGGCTGTGGCCGCTCGTCGCGGGCCGCGAGCAGCCGCCCCACCACCTGCTGCCAGCGCGCCCGGACCTCGGGTGCGGCATCGTCGACGTCCCGGGCGAGCCGCAGCACGCTCGTGCCGTGCTCGAAGGTGCCCTCCTCGGTCACGGCGAACAGGTCGGCGGCCCAGCGGCCGTCCTCCTCGCCCAGCACCTCGACGAGTTGGGCGGGCGTCCAGGCGTAGGTGAGCCCCTCGACGCCGTCGGTGTCGGCGTCCAGCGCGGACGCGAAGCCCTCCCCCGGCCGGTGCAGCTCGTCGGCGAGGAAGCGGGCGGTGTCCCGGGCGACCCGGCGCGCCAGCGGGTCGCCGGTCAGCCGCCAGATCTGGGTGTAGACCCGCAGCAGCAGCGCGTTGTCGTAGAGCATCTTCTCGAAGTGCGGCACCGTCCAGTGCGCGTCCACCGAGTACCGGGCGAAGCCCCCGGCGAGCTGGTCGTAGATGCCGCCCCGGGCCATCGCCTCGGCGGTGTGCCGCACGATCTCCAGGCTGCGCGGATCGCCCGTGCGCTGGTGGTGACGCAGCAGGAAGAGCAGGTTCATGTGCGGCGGAAACTTCGGGGCGCCCCCGAAGCCGCCGTTGGTCGTGTCGTACTCGCCGGCCAGGTTGGCGGCCGCGGCGTCGAGCAGCGGGGCGTCCAGCGGCGCGGTGGGCCCGCCGACGGCCTGGGCGCCGCCGATCGCCTCGACCACCGCGGCGCCCTGGCGCTGCACCTCCTCGCGCTGGTCCCGCCAGGCGGTGGCGACCGACTGGAGCAACCGGACGAAGTTCTCCCGCGGGAAGTAGGTGCCGCAGAAGAACGGGGTGCCGTCCGGGGTGGCGAAGACGGTCATCGGCCAGCCGCCCTGGCCGGTCATCGCCTGGGTGGCGGTCATGTAGACCGCGTCCACGTCCGGGCGTTCCTCACGGTCCACCTTGATCGACACGAAGTCGTCGTTCATCAGGGCGCCGACGTGCTCGTTCTCGAACGACTCGTGCGCCATCACGTGGCACCAGTGGCAGGCGGCGTAACCCACCGAGATGAGCACCGGCACGTCCCGCCGCTTCGCCTCGGCGAACGCCTCGTCGCACCAGGGCCACCAGTCGACCGGGTTGTCGGCGTGCTGGAGCAGGTAGGGACTGGTGGCGCCGGCGAGTCGGTTCACCCGACGACCATAACCAGCCCCGACCGGATGCGCCGGGCGGTCACCCCGGCCCAGGCCGCACGGGCCTGGGCCGGGCGCCGGATCAGCGCCGCCTCAGGCTGACCGTCGCGGTCGCGGAGTCGCTGACGAAGATGTCGTACGTGGTGTCGTACGAGCTGGCATTGGCGGTCACCTCGACGTCACCCTTCCGGAACGGGGTGGAGGTGAACGAGGGTGAGCTCGTGGTCCAGGCGACCGGGGCGCCCGGAGTGCAGGCCACCTCAGCCCGGACGAGTCCTTCGGCGCGCCTGCCGTGCCACGTCTGGGTCATGCCGCCCTCGACGTAGACGGTGGCCGGTGCGGTGCAGGTCACGGTGCCGCGCACCGTCGCTTCGTCGGTGCGGGTGTCGATCGTGCCCGAGGTGGCGACCTGCACGCCGACGGCGAGCACCGGCGGCGCCGGTGGGTTGGCGACGTGCACCTCGCCGCGGGCCGAGCCGGTGCTGTAGTTGCAGCGCTGTTCGAACGTGGCGTCGAACCGTTCCAGGTAGCCGTGGGGGCCCCAGGAGATGTCCGTGACGGTGAACGAGCCGGTCTGCCCGTTCGTGCAGAACCGGTCGTTGCCGCTCAGCGCGATCCCGGGCAGCGGGCTCTCGTAGAGATACTCGGTGGCGCCGGTGTAGGTGCCGACGGTCAGCGGCTGACCGACCGGCGCGCTCAGGTCGATCGTCCAGGGCCCGGCGGGCGGGTCGAAGACCTGGACGGTGAGGTGGTTCGCGGTGCCCCAGACGTTGAAGCCGTCCCCGGCCGCCGTGGCGAACGAGTAGCTCCGGCCTTCGCTGACCGGGTCATCCGGATCGCCGGTGACGGCCAGCGAGCCGGACTGCGGCGCCTTGGCCTGCACTGGTGGGGCTGCGGCCAGCGCTCCGAGCGTCGCGGCGGTCAGCGCGAGCGCTGCGGCGAGGATGGGACGTTTCCGGGAGAGTCGCATGCTGTCCCTTCGACAGGTGAACGTGGCGGCTCCGTAGATCACGACATCCACGCAGCTCAATCGCGACTCTAGGACGTCGGCGGACGATTGACTGCCCCGTCCGGAAGTGATCAGCGGCGGGCGCCGGCGGCCCGGAGGCGGCTTCGGCGCGCAGGGTCAGGAGGCGCCGTCGGCGCGGAGGCGGAAGACGTTCGACTCCGCCGAGTCGCGCAGCGAGCCGAGCACCGCGCCGATCTTGTCGGCGGGCATCGGCTTGAAGAAGTGGTAGCCCTGCGCGGAGGTGCAGCCCAGCTCGGCGAGCGCCATCCGCTGCTCGGCGGTCTCCACCCCCTCGGCCACCACCCGCAGCCCCAGCTCGTGGGCGAGGCCCACGGTGGTTCGTACGATCGCAGCCGCCTCCGGCGAGTCCGCCATCCGGATCACGAAGGAGCGGTCCACCTTCAACTCGTCCACCGCGATCCGGGTGAGGAAGGTCAGCGAGGAGAAGCCGGTGCCGAAGTCGTCCACCGCGAGCTGCACACCCATCGACCGGAGCGTGGCCAGCACCTCGTCGATGACCTCCAGCTCGCTCATCACCACCGTCTCGGTGATCTCCAGGACCAGCCGGCGCGGCGGCACCTGGTGCCGGCGCAGCGCGTCGGCGATCTCCGTCGGCAGCCGGGGATCGAGCAGGCTACGCGCCGACAGGTTGACCGAGATCGGGACGTCGAGCCCCTCCCGGGCCCAGTCGGCGGCCACGCTGAGGGCCTTGTCCAGCACGTACCGGGTGAAGGTGCCGAGCTGCTCGCTGTTTTCCACCGGGCGGATGAAGTCGGCCGGGCCCAGCCAGCCGCGCCGGGGATGCCGCCACCGAATCAGCGCCTCCACGCCGGTGGGCGCGCCGGTCGCCAGGTCGACCGCCGGCTGCAACGCCAGCACCAGCTGGTCGTCGACCTCCAGCGCCTCGCGCAACTCGGCGAGCAGGGCCAGCTGGTCGGTGCTGGCCGCGTCCCGGGTGCTGTCGTACGCGGCGACACTGCCGCCACCCTCCTTGGCCTGGTACATCGCGATGTCGGCCCGGCGCAGCAGCTCCGTCAGGTCGGCGGTGCCAGCGTCGGCCACGACCACCCCGACGGAGACCTCGATCGACATCCGCACCCCGGCCACCTCGGTCGGCGCGGCCAACCGTTCGGCGATCTCCCGGGCCTGGCGGAGCGCGTGCGCCATCGGGGCGGCCCGGTCGCCGACCACCGGCACCGAGCTGAGCAGCAGAGCGAACTCGTCGCCACCGAGCCGGCCGAGCAGGTCACCGGGGCGGGCCATCGCGCTCAGCCGGTTCGCGGTCAGCCGCAGCAGTTGGTCACCCGCGGCGTGCCCCAGTGTGTCGTTGACTTCCTTGAACTGGTTGATGTCCAGCAGCAGCAACGCCACCGGGTGGTCGTGCGCGAGCTGCCGCAGCGTCTGATCGCCCTTGCCGAGCATCGCGGCCCGGTTGGCCAGCCCGGTGAGCGGGTCGTGCACCGCCTCGTACGACGAGCGGGCGGTGACCAGACGCAGCTCGCGGTGGGTCGCGGCGTCGTGCAGCGCGGCGGCGAGCGCGTCGCCGAACGCGGCCACCGCGTCGCGTTCCCGGGGGGTGGGTGGAGCGGACCGGGGGAACCGGACCCGCAGCCGACCGACCGGCGCGGCGCCGACCGACAGCGCACGGATCAGCTCGTCCTCGTCGGGCTCCGACCGGCCCGGCGGGCCCACCTCCCGGTCGACCAACTGGCCGCCGGCGTCCCCCCGGTAGCGGCGCCACCGGCCGTCGGCCCGGGCCACGTCCACATCGACCAGCTCGGCGTTGAACAGCGCCAGCGCACCGGTCACCGCCGCGCTGGCCACGCCCCGCTCGTCGAGCTGGTTGAGGGCCGCGGTGGCCTCGGCGAAGGCCCGCCACGTCCGGCGTTCCTGGTCGGCGCGCAGCCGGTAGCGGTAGGTCTGCTGAAGCAGCCAGAGCAGCGGCGGGAGCAGCAGCAACCAGCGCGGGTCGAGCTCCAGCAGCGCGACCACCACCAGGCCGACCGCCACGTTGCCGACGAACATCAGCAGCTTGCCGCGCAGCGCGGCGAGCAGCGGGGGCCCGATCGGCAGCCCGTGCCGCAGGCCCAGCGTCACCCCACCGAGCCAGGCGGTCACCAGGAGGTACGTCACCGAGCCCGCGATCACGGCCAGCGCCAGCATCGGGGTGGGCGCGGCGAGCAGCGGATGGCCCAGCGCGGTGGCCACGGACACGGCCAGCGCCGACGCGGCGGCCAGCGACGCGGCGATCCGGACGATCTCCAGCATCGGACGGCGGTCGTTGTGCAGCGAGAGGACCGTCCAGGCCAGCCCGGCGCCGAGCAGGGTGGCCGCCGGCAGCCAGCCGGCCGGCGCCAGGTAGAGGCAGACGATCAGCGCCGCCTCACCCCAGGTGATGCTGACCATGCCGGCAGCCGAGCGGAACCGCAGCCGTGCGAACTGGGCGACGGCGAAGACGGCGACGGCAATGCCGAAGCGGGCCGGACCGCCGAGCGGATCGTCGGCCGGCAGCCCGTGCGGGAGGGTCAACCCGACCGCGGCGGCGATCAGGGCGGTCAGCGTCACGGCGGCGGTGAGCACGAGCAGCCGGGCCGGCATGCCGCGCACCCCGAGCCGGTGGAACGGGTCGCCGGCCGGGCCGGAGGTCATCGACCTCCCCCGTCAGCCGACCGACCGACGACGGTACGGCGGGCGGCCGGTGCTGTGACGGTCATCGGCGCCCCCTTCCGCGCACGGCTCGGGAACTTTTGGTCCCCCCGGCGGAAGGCTAAGCCAAACCGGGTGGTCGCAACAGGGGGCGACCACCCGGTTCGGCGTGAATCATGCGCGGACTACCCGTTCCGGTGCTGCTGGTGCCCGTTGGGAGCGGGCGTGGAGGAATCACGCGCTCCGGTCCCGTCTGTCGGATCGGCGACTGCCGCTTCGGCCCTGGTCGGGTCGGTCGGCGGCGTCTGCTGCGGAAACCGGTCGGGCAGCCGGCGCAGCCGGGCGTTCATGTTGCGGATCAGCAGGATGGTCGCGGCGGCCAGCAGCAGGATGAGGAACAGGCCCATCGGACCGGCCAGACCACCCGTGCGGGTGTCCCCGAAGTTGTTCTCCGCGAGCACCTGGGCAGCGGTCAGCATGGCGTTCCTCCGATGTGCGGTTGGTTACCAGGGTAGCCCTGCGCGGAATCAGCGCGCGTGCGCCGTCTCCCGCACCCCGGCGAACAGATCGGACTCCGGCATCGGGCTGTCCACCACCGAGCGGGCGAGCTCGTAGTCCTCCGTCGGCCAGGCCCGCTGCTGGAGCTCCATCGGCACGTGGAACCAGAAGCCGTCCGGGTCGACCTGGGTGGCGTGGGCGCGCAGCGCGTCGTCGCGGACCGGGAAGTAATCGGCGCACTCCACCCGGGTGGTGATGCGGGGGCCCTTGTCCGGCCGGTCCTCCCAGCGCTTGAGCCACTCCTCGTAGGGCGACTCCTGGCCGATGGCGAGCATGCCCTCGTGCAGGGCCATGATCTTGGCCTTGGAGAAGCCGATGTCGTAGTAGAGCTTCAGGGGCTGCCACGGGGCGCCCAGCTCCGGATAGCGCTCCGGGTCGCCGGCCGCCTCGAAGGCGGCCACGCTCACCTTGTGGCACATGATGTGGTCGGGGTGCGGGTAGCCGCCCTCTTCGTCGTACGTGGTGACCACGTGCGGACGGAACTCGCGCATCAGCCGCACCAGCGGGCCCGCGGCCACCTCGACGTCCTGGAGGGCGAAGCAGCCCTCGGGCAGCGGCGGCAGCGGGTCACCCTCGGGCAGCCCGGAGTCGACGAAGCCGAGCCACGCCTGCTCGACGCCGAGGATCGCCCGGGCGGCGTCCATCTCGGCACGGCGGATCTCGCCGATGTCGGCCCACACGTCGGGGCGGTCGAGCTTGGGGTTGAGCACGCTGCCGCGCTCGCCGCCGGTGCAGGTCACGACCAGGACGTCCACGCCCTCGGCGACATACTTCGCCATGGTCGCCGCACCCTTGCTCGACTCGTCGTCCGGGTGCGCGTGGACGGCCATGAGACGCAGCTGTTCTGCCAACTTCGGCACTCCTCGTCTGTGCCGGCCGGTGGACCCGACCGGGCTCGACCGGCTGACCCGCCGGAATCCCCCGCACCCGATGGCCGGTCGGCGCCATGGGGCCCGACCTGCCATTCCTGCCGCTGAGCCGGGCTGGGAGGATGGACTCTGTCATTCTTGCTGATGCCGCCGACAACAACGCCAGGAGATACCCGCCGGTGACCGAGACGCACGCCACAATTTCGCCGGGCGCACCGGTTTTCCCGGCCGGCCGCTACGGCCGCCGTCGGGCGACCGGCGGCGGGCGCCGTCGCACGCTGCTGGCCGCGCTGGCGCTGCTGGTGCTGGTGGGGGCGCTGAGCCTGATCTCGTTCCGGCTCTACCGGCAGTACGGCGATCCCGTCTACGACGCCCAGGTGATCACCTACACCGACATCACGGACAACCAGGTGCTGGTCGACTTCCGGGTGACCGTGCCACCGGGCGGATCGGCGGTCTGCGTGCTGCGCGCCCGGGACCGCGCCGGCGCCGAGGTGGCCCGCGAGGAGGTCACGGTGACCGCCGAGCCGGGCGACCGGCACGTGACCGCCCGGCACCGCCTGGCCACCACCGCGCGGCCGTTCATCGGCGAGGTGCTGCGCTGCCGAGCCCCGGTCTGAGCGGCCAGGACAGCGCCGCGGCCGGGAGCCGCGAAGGGCACGTGCGGGCCCCCGCCGCCCGGCGTCGGATGCGGACACCAGCCGTGATCGCCGACACCCTGTGTCGTACCGCACTGGTAACTTGGTAGTTCACCTGTCAGCCAGCCACGCACAACTGAGGAGACCGCCTGTGTCCACTGGCAACGAGGCGCCCGCCACCTGGCTGTCGCAGGACGCGTACGACCGCCTCCAGGCCGAGCTCGACGAGCACATCGCCAACCGCCCGGCGATCGCCGCGGAAATCAACGCCCGGCGCGAGGAGGGCGACCTGCGGGAGAACGGCGGCTACCACGCCGCCCGCGAGGAGCAGGGCAAGGCTGAGGGCCGGATCCGCTACCTGCAGGAACTGCTGCGCACCGCCAAGGTCGGCGAGGCGCCGACGACGGATGCGGTGTCGCCCGGCATGGTGGTGACGATCTACTTCGACGACGACACCGATGACACCGAGACCTTCCTGCTCGGTTCCCGGGAGATCGCGGCCACCACCGACCTGACCGTCTACAGCCCCGAGTCGGCGCTCGGCAAGGCGATCCTGGGCGGTCGGCCCGGGCAGACCTGCACCTACACGGCGCCGAGCGGCGCCGACATCAAGGTGACCGTGGTCAGCTTCGAGCCGTTCTCCGGCTGATCGCCACCGGCCCCACCGCACGCTGAGGCGTACCGCCGCCGGGGTGTGGCACCTGCGAGTGTCACGCCTCGCCGGCGAAGACCACCTGGTAACCGCTGGCCCGCAGCGCGCTGATCAGCGTGTCCGAGTGCTCCACCCCTCGTGTCTCCACCGACAGCGCCACCTCCACCTCGCCGAGGCCGAGGTGCGGGTTGGCCCGCTGGTGCTCCACGTCCACCACGTTGGCCCGGTGCTCGGCGATCTGGCTGAGCAGCGAGGCCAACTGCCCGGGCCGGTCCGAGCAGCGCACCGTCACCCGGAGATAGCGACCCGCGGCGGCGAGCCCGTGTTCGATCACCCGCAGCATCAGCAACGGGTCGATGTTGCCGCCGGAGAGCACCGCGACCACCGGGGCCTGCACCTGCACCACACCGGCCAGCAGTGCGGCCACGCCGACCGCGCCGGCCGGCTCGACCACCTGCTTGCCGCGCTCCAGCAGCATCAGCAGGGCCCGGGAGATGTCCTCCTCGGAGACCGTGACGATCTCGTCGACCAGCTTGCGGACGTGGCTGAAGGTGATCTCGCCCGGCCGGCCGACCGCGATGCCGTCGGCGATGGTGGAGAAGGCGGGCAACCGGACCGGTTCCCCGGCCACCAGTGAGGGCGGGAAGGCCGCCGCGCCGGCCGCCTGCACGCCGATGATGCGGACGTCGGGTCGCAGCGCCTTCGCGGCCACCGCCATGCCGGAGATCAGACCACCGCCACCCACCCCGGTGATGATGGTCCGCACGTCCGGGCACTGTTCGAGGATCTCCAGCGCCACCGTGCCCTGGCCGGCGATCACATCCGGGTGGTCGAACGGGTGGATCAGCACGGCGCCGGTGCGCTCGGCGTACGTGTGCGCGGCGACCAGCGCCTCGTCGACCGTGTTGCCGACCAACTCGACCTGCGCGCCGTACCCCTTCGTGGCGGCCACCTTCGGCAGCGGCGCGTTGACCGGCATGAAGACCGTGGCGTGTGTGCCGACCAGGCCGGCGGCCAGCGCCACGCCCTGCGCGTGGTTGCCGGCGCTCGCCGCGACCACGCCGCGTTCCCGCTCCGCCGCCGACAGCCGGGAGATGCGCACGTACGCGCCGCGCACCTTGTAGGAGCCGGCCCGCTGCACGTTCTCGCACTTCAGCCACGTCGGCCCACCCAGCGCCGCGCTCAGCGGCCGGGAAGGCTCCAGTGGCGTGGTCCGGACGACGCCGGCGAGCAGTTTCCGCGCGGCCCGCACGTCGTCGAGCCCGACCAGTTCCGTCATGCCCCGATCGTGCCACCCGCCCCCGGCGTCCCCTGCGGCGACACCGGGGTCGTCGGAGGCGCCGCGGCCGGCACGGGTCCACCCGGCACCGGCGCGCCGAGGACCGGGGGCGCCGGCCGGCCCGGTGCGGTCGGCCAGGCCGGCAGGGCCCGGGCGATACGCGCCGCCTGCGCGCCGGAGATCTGCCGGACCAGCACGATCAGCGATGCGCGCACACCGTGGACGATCATGCGGTGGCCGGCGACCCCGTGCCGACGCGGGGATAGCCGGGGGCGTGCCGGGACCACGGGGCGGCCATCTCGAACTGACCGGCCACGCCGAGCAGCAGCAGCTCCGAGCCGGGCGGACCGACCAGCTGCACGGCGACGGGCAGCCCGTCCGGGCGACGACCCACCGGCACCACGATCGCCGGCAGACCGGCGATGTTCCACGGCGCCGCGTACGGGGCGTACCGGATGTTGGCCGCCATGTTCGCCCGCCAGGACCGGTCGGACCAGCGTGCGGCCTCCGGCGGCGCGCTGGCCAGCGCCGGGGTGAGCAACAGGTCGACGGAGTGGTCGGTGAAGAAGTCGGTCGACCGCTGCCGCCAGGCGGCCCGGTCGGCCTCCCGGACGTAGCCGCGACGCTGCGCCCACTCGCCCAGCGCCACGTGTCGCCGGGTACGCCGTTGCAGGTCCCGCCGGTTCAGCCCGCCGGCCCGGACGTCGGCGGCTGCGGCGGCGAACCAGGTGGCGATGCCCTGTAGGCCGAGCGCGGTGGGATAGACCGGATCCGCCGGCACGGTGTCGTGTCCGGCCGCGGCGAGCAGGCGGCTGGCGGCGGTGACCGCGTCGCGGTTGGGCGCGTCCGGCGAGACACCGCGCACCGGGCTGCGCAGCGAGACGCCCACCCGCAGCCGCTGCGGCGGGACCAGCTTCTCCGGTCGCCGACCGGCGAGCACCGAGAAGCCGACCGCCGCGTCGGCCACCGTGCTGGTCAACATGCCGTGCTCGGTGAGGCCGAACCAGTCGTCCGCCCCGAGCTGGCAGGGGACCACGCCCCGGCCGGGCTTGAGCCCGACCAGGCCACAGCAGGCCGCCGGGATCCGGATCGAACCGAGACCGTCGTTGCCGTGCGCGATCGGCACCAGCCCGGCGGCCACCGCGGCGGCGGCGCCGCCGGAGGAGCCGCCGGGGGTACGCGCGCTGTCCCACGGGTTGCGGGTCACCGCGCTGTCGTCGTCGGTGAGCGCCCACAGCCCCAGCTCGGGCATCCGGGTCACGCCGAGGATCACCGCGCCGGCGCCGCGCAGGCGACGCACCACCTCGTGGTCGGCCTCCGCCACCTCGGTGCGTACCGCGGCGGAGCCGTTCCAGGTGGGCAGGCCGGCGACCGGAGTGTTCTCCTTGACCGCCACCGGCACCCCGGCCAGCGGCAGGTTGGCGAGGTCCTCCTGCTCGTCGACCTTCTCCGCCTCGGTGATCGCCTCGCCGCCGCGCACGGCGCGGAACGCGCCCAGGTCGGCGTCGGCCCGCGCGATGTACTCGAGGTGGTCGGCGACGACCTGGGTGGCCGAGACGTCTCCCCTGCGTACGCCCCGGGCGATCTGCTTGGCGGTCGCCCCGACCCAGGTCGCCATGATGTCCTGCACGGCCATCCTCCCCAGCGGTCAGCCCAGTGCCTGCTCCAGATCGGCGAGCAGGTCGTCGACCGTCTCGATGCCGACAGACAGTCGCACGAGATCGCCGGGAACTTCAAGCGGCGAGCCGGCAGCACTTGCGTGTGTCATCCGGCCCGGGTGCTCGATCAGGGATTCCACCCCGCCCAGCGACTCGGCGAGCACGAAGAGCTTGGCCCGGTTGCAGATCTCCACCGCGTGGTCCTCGCCGCCGGCCGCCCGGAAGGAGATCATGCCGCCGAACCGACGCATCTGCTTGGCGGCCACCTCGTGACCGGGGTGCGAGGGCAGCCCGGGGTAGATCACCTGGGCGACCTTGGCGTGCCCGTCGAGGTAGCCGGCGAGCCGCTCGGCGTTGTCGCAGTGCCGGTCCATGCGTACCCCGAGGGTCTTGATTCCGCGCAGGGTGAGCCAGGCGTCGAACGGCCCGTTGATCGCGCCCATCGCGTTCTGGTGGTAGCGCAGCTCCTCGCCGAGCGCGGCGTCGGCGACGACGAGCGCGCCACCCACCACGTCGGAGTGGCCACCGATGTACTTGGTGGTGGAGTGCACCACCACGTCCGCGCCGTGCGCGATCGGCTGTTGCAGGTACGGGGAGGCGAAGGTGTTGTCGACCACCAGCAGCGCGCCCGCGTCGTGCGCCACGCCGGCCAGGGCGGCGATGTCGGCGATGCCGAGCAGCGGGTTGGTCGGCGTCTCCACCCAGACGATCTTCGTACGGCCCGGCTGCACGGCGGCCCGGACCGCGTCCGCGTCGGACACCTTGGCCGGGGTGAACTCCAGGCCCCACCGCTGGGCGACCCGGGCGAAGAGCCGGTACGTGCCGCCGTACGCGTCGTCCGGGATGACCACGTGATCGCCCGGCTGGCACACGGCCCGCAGCAGGGTGTCCTCGGCGGCCAGGCCGCTGGCGAAGGCGAGCCCCACGGGCCCGCCCTCCAGCGCGGCCAGGCACTCCTGGAGCGCGTCCCGGGTCGGGTTGCCGGATCGGCTGTACTCGTAGCCGAGCCGGGGCGCGCCGACGGCGTCCTGCGCGTACGTGCTGGTCTGGTAGATCGGTGGGATCACCGCGCCGGTGCGGGCCTCAGGGTCCTGACCGGCGTGGATGGCGAGCGTCTCGAAGCCGTGGTTCATGGTGGTGAGGCTAGTGCCCCGTCCCGAGGGTTGGAATGGAACCCGCGCTCCCGGGCGAGGGCCGGACCGTCTGGCCCGGCCCCGCGCACCGGGGATCCGGTCAGGCGGCCGGGACGGGCAGGACGTGCAGGGTGGCCGGGCGGGCTCCGGTCCAGTCCGAGGTGACCGCGTAGACGCGGGCTCCGTTCGGAGACCAGGCCAGCCCTCCGGCGCTGAGCTCGTCGCCCAGCTCGTAGCGAACCAGTTCGGTGCCGTCCGTGGAGAACACGAAGACGTCCGGATCGTAGGCGGCGGAAGCGCCGGCGGCGATCTGGGCGCCGGTGCGCGACACCTCGACGGCGCGTGGGTACGGACCGGTGGCGTACGTCGCGGTGGGGGTGGCGATCTCGGCGAACGGGAACGCCTGCACCAGCGGCGGGGAACCGGCAGCCGTGTAGAGGGTCGCGCCGGTCGGGTCGAGGGCGATGTCCCGCAGATTGCTGCCGACGGCCGAGAACTGGTTGGTCCGCAGCAGGGCCAGCGCTCCCCCAGCGCCGATCCCGTAGGCGTACACCGACGCCGGGCTCAGCGACGGTTGCCCGGCGAGCAGCACCGACCGGTTCTGACTGGCGGCGGCCAGCAGCGGAGCATCGTAGAAATCTTCGCTGGCCACCCCGGTGCTGAGCCGGGCCGGTTGACGGCCGAGGTCGATCCGGCCGATGTTGCCGCCCCACTGGTCGCAGCCGTAGCCGAACCACAGGTAACGGCCGGTCAGCGCCAGCGACGACGGGCACTCGCCCGCGCCGGTGTCGTACCGGGCCGACTCGACCAGCGAGCCGGTGTCGAAGGCGGCGATGGCGTTGGCGGTCGGCAGCGCCACGTAGAGGGTCCGCCGGTCGGCGCTGAGCAGAAGGTCGGTGGGGCCGGGCAGGCCCGACAGGGTGCCGACCACCGTGCCGGTCGCGCTGGTCACCACGACGTCGGTGGCGGAGCGGCCACCGCTGACGAAGACCCGGTCACCGGCCGACACCACGTCGGCCGCCGTGCTCAGCGGCAGCGGGGTCGCGGTCGGCGCGGGGGCCGCCTGGGCGTGGCCCGGAATCGCGCCGCCGAGCAGCCCGGCGGTCAGTGTCGCCAGGGCCAGGGCGGCGCCTCTTCTGATCTGCAAGGTTCGTCCTTTCGGCCGGACGGCAGGCCACCACGACAGGCCGGCCGACCTCCGCGCTGATTCATCTAGATGGATGAGTACCACAGCCGGTGCGCGCGTAGGGGGCGGCGTGACCCGCGAGGTCGCGGCATAGCCTGGTCCGATGAGCGGTTGCGTGTTCTGCGGGATCGTGGCGGGTGAGGTGCCGGCGTTCCGGGTCGCCGACGAGCCCGACGGGGTGGCTTTTCTGGACACCCGGCCGGTGTTCAAGGGGCATGTGCTGGTGGTGCCCCGGGTCCACCTGGTGACCCTGGCGGAGTTGCCGGCCGACCTGCTTCCGGGCTACTTCGCGCTGGTCCGGCGGCTCGCCGTGGCGGTGGAGACCGGTCTGGGGGCCGGTGGGACGTTCGTGGCCATGAACAACAAGGTGTCCCAATCGGTGCCACACCTGCACACCCACGTGGTTCCGCGGACCAAGGGTGACGGGTTGCGGGGCTTCTTCTGGCCGCGCACCCGTTACGAAGACGACGCCGAGGCCCAGACCTGTGCAGATCGGGTGGCCGCCGCATTCCCGGGTGGGGCCTGACTCACGGCGGCGCGGGTAAGACAGGCGGACCCACCGGTGTTACACGCTGGGAGAGGTACGAGAGGAGAGTCCCACCGTGTTTTTGCGCCGTATGAACGCCGAGATGGTCTCGCCCGAGCAGGCCCTGCCGGGCCGCGCGATCGCCATGCCGGTCGCCGACCGGCATGAGGTGCTGGGTACCCCGCTGAAGGGCCCGTTCCCGGAGGGCCTGCAGGTCGCAGTCTTCGGCATGGGCTGTTTCTGGGGTGCCGAGCGGCTGTTCTGGACGCTGCCCGGGGTGTACACCACCTCCGCCGGCTACGCCGGTGGCAGCACCAGGAACCCGACGTACGAGGAGACGTGTTCCGGCCGGACCGGGCACGCCGAGGTCGTCCAGGTGGTCTACGACCCGAGCAAGATCGCATACGAGGACCTGCTGAAGGTCTTCTGGGAGAACCACGACCCGACGCAGGGCATGCGCCAGGGCAACGACGTGGGTACCCAGTACCGGTCGGCGATCTACACGACCACCGACGAGCAGCGGGCCATCGCTGAGTCGTCCCGGGACGCCTTCCAGCCGATCGTGACGCGGGCCGGCAAGGGTGAGATCACCACCGAGATCGCCCCGCTCGGCAGCTACTACTTCGCCGAGGACTACCACCAGCAGTACCTGGCTCCGACGAAGAACCCGAACGGGTACTGCAACCACGGCCCGAACGGGCTGAGCTGCCCGGTCGGCGTGGCCCGTACCGCCGGCTGACCGCCAGCCACCCGCATGACCGCGATGCCCGGCCGCCGAGAGGTGGCCGGGCATTCCCGTTTGGCGTGTGATCGAAATCCGTTGCCGAGCCCCGTCGGGACTCGATAGCGTGGCGGTACACGTGAAAGGAGGTGGTCCAGACTTGTATAGCAATCGGACTCGTGAGGTGGCTGTCAGCTAGCCGCTGTCCTCGACAGTGATCGGTCCGCCGCGAGGCGGGCACCAGCACCATCGTCGAGACCGTGTGGCAGCGGTGCGGCGAATCCACGACAGCCACCCGACCCCCGGGGTGCCGGCCAAGTCCAGCCGGCCCGCGCGAAAGCGCGGAGCGCCCCGGGGGTCGCTCCATATCCAAAGGAGCGGCGATGTCCATGCGCGAGCTGGTGGTGCTGGGAACGGCCAGCCAGGCGCCGACGCGTCAGCGCAACCACAACGGGTACGTGCTGCGCTGGGACGACGAGGTGATCCTCTTCGACCCGGGCGAGGGCAGCCAGCGGCAACTCCTGCACACGACGGTCACCGCCACCGACCTGACCCGGATCTGCGTCACCCACTTCCACGGCGACCACTGCCTCGGCCTGCCCGGCACCATCCAGCGGCTCTCGCTGGACCGCGTGGCGCACCCGGTCGCCGTGCACTTCCCGGCCGGCGGCGCCGAATACTTCGCCCGGCTGCGGCACGCCACCTCCTTCTACGAGACCGCCGAGCTGCTCGTCGAGCCGATCGAGGTCGACGGGCAGCGGATCGCCCTGGGCTGCGGCACGCTGGAGGCGCGCCGGCTGCGGCACCCCATCGAGACGTACGGCTACCGGCTGGTCGAGCCGGACGGCTGCCGGATGCTGCCGGAGAAGCTGGCGGCGTACGGCATCGCCGGGCCGGCCGTCGGCGAGCTGATCCGGGTGGGGCACCTGGACCTGGACGGCCGCCGCGTCACCCGGGACGAGGTGAGCGTGCCCCGGCCGGGGCAGCGGTTCGCCTTCGTGATGGACACCGGCCTCTGCGACGGGGTCTACGCCCTCGCCGAGCACGCCGACCTGCTGGTCATCGAGTCGACCTTCCTGGAGTCGGAGGCCGCGCTCGCCGCCGAGGTCGGCCATCTGACCGCGGCGCAGGCCGCCCGGGTGGCGACCGAGTCCGGGGTACGCCGGCTGGTGCTCACCCACTTCTCCCAGCGGTACCCGGACCCGCGCCGGTTCCACGACGAGGCGCGCGCGCACTTCGACGGCGACCTGATCATCGCCGAGGATCTGACCACCGTGCAGCTCCCGCCACGCCGGGTAGCCTCGGCCGGGTGACCGTCACGCTCCGCCCCGCCACCACTGACGACCTGATGGGGGTGGGCGCCCTGCACCAGCGCTCCCGGGTCGCCGCGTACTCGTCCTTCCTGCCGGCCGAGGCGCTGGCCGACCCCACGCCGGAGGCGATGGGGCGGTACTGGAGCGAGCGATGGAGCTGGGAGCGGGACACCCACCGAATGACCGTGGCGGAGCGCGGCGGGAAGCTGGTCGGGTTCAGCCACCTGGGCCCGGACGACGAGGACGACCCGGCGACCGGGCTGCTCAACGCGATCCACCTCGACCCGGCCGAGCAGGGGCGGGGCATCGGCCGCACGCTGATGGTGGACGCGCTGGACGCCATGCGGGCCCGGGGCTGGCGGCGGGCGGCGCTCTGGGTGCTGCGGGACAACGCCCACGCCCGCGCCTTCTACGAGCGTGGCGGTTGGACCCCCACCGGCGCGGAACGCGAGGAGCACATCGGCGCCGCCCTCACCCCCCAACTCCGCTACACCCGCGCGCTCGCGGTGTAGGACCGCCCTCGTCCCAGCACGCCGGCGATCGATGTTCGCTCTCGGCGGATCGGGGCATGCCGGCCGGCGCGACGGCGTTGGGGCCGGCATGGACAGCGATCACACCAGTTCCGGCCCGGCCGAGGAGGCCGCGCTGGACGCGTACTCCCGGGTGGTCACGACCGTGGCGGCCCGGGTGCTGCCCAGTGTGGCCGCGCTGTCGGTGCGGACCGCACGCGGAGCCGGCGCCGGCTCCGCGGTCACCGTGGGCACCGACGGTCTGCTGCTGACCAGCGCACACGTGGTGCAGGGCGCCGCCGGCGGCTCGGCGGCATTCGGCGACGGCACCGAGACGACGTTCCGGGTGGTCGGCGCCGACCCGCTCTCCGACCTCGCCGTGCTGCGGGTCGACGAGACCACCGTGCCACCGGTGGAGCTGGGCGACGCCGACGCACTGCGGATCGGCCAGCTGGTGGTGGCCGTCGGCAACCCGATGGGGCTGGCCGGTTCCGTGACCGCCGGGGTGGTCTCCGGGCTCGGCCGCTCGCTACCCGCCCGGGACGGGCGGGTCACCCGGCTGATCGAGGACGTGATCCAGACCGACGCGGCGCTCAACCCGGGCAACTCCGGCGGCGCGCTGGCCGACTCCGCCGGGCGGGTGATCGGCGTGAACACCGCCGTCGCCGGCTACGGACTGGGGCTGGCGGTGCCGATCAACGCCACCACCCGACACATCATCGCCGAGTTGACCACCGCCGGCCGGGTCCGTCGCGCCTGGCTCGGCGTGGCCGGCGTACCCGTTCCGCTGCCACCCGAGGTGACCGCACGTACCGGCCAGCGGCGCGGGCTGCGCGTGGTGGAGGTGGTGCCGGGCAGCCCGGCCGGCGTGGCCGGGCTCTACCTGGGCGACATCATCCTCAGCGCCGGCGGACGAGCGGTGGCCGACGGTCAGGGACTGCAGCGGCTGATGCTCGGCCCCGCCATCGGCACCCGGCTGCCGGTGACCGTGCTGCGCAAGGGCGCGTTCGTCGACGTCGTCGCGGTCCCGACCGAGCTGCGCGCCTGACACTTCCGGCCGTCGGGGTGCCGACGGCCGGAAGTGTCGTACGAGGCGGTTCAGTGCTCAGCGGGCGCCGAGGTGGGCCAGGAGGTCCTGGCGGGTGAGGACGCCCTTGGGCTTGCCGTCGACGAGGACCAGAGCGGCGTCGGACTTCTCCAGCAGGCCGACGGCCTCGCTGACCGGCTGGCCCCCACCGATCATCGGCAGCGGGTCGCCCATGTGCCGCTCGATGGTGTCGTGCAGGTGCGCCTGACCGGTGAACAACGCGTCGAGCAGGTCCCGCTCGGCGATGGAGCCGGCCACCTCGCCGGTCACCACCGGCGGCTCGGCCTTGAGCACCGGCAGCTGCGAGACGCCGTACTCGCGCATGTAGTCGATCGCGTCGCGGACCGTCTCGGTCGGGTGCACGTGCACCAGTTCGGGCAGCCCGCCCGGCTTGCTCGCCAGCGCGTCGGCCACGGTCGGCTCGGTGCCGGAGTTGTCGAGGAAGCCGTACCGGGCCATCCACGAGTCGTTGAAGATCTTGGAAAGGTAGCCCCGGCCGCCGTCCGGCAGCAGCACGACCACCACGTCGTCCGGGCCGGCCCGGCGAGCCACCTCCAGCGCGGCAACCACCGCCATGCCGCAGGAGCCGCCGACCAGCAGCCCCTCCTCGCGGGCCAGTCGCCGGGTCATCTCGAAGGACGCCTTGTCGGAGACCTCCACGATCTCGTCGGCGACGCCCCGGTCGTACGTCTCCGGCCAGAAGTCCTCGCCGACGCCCTCCACCAGATACGGCCGGCCGGTGCCGCCGGAGTAGACCGAGCCCTCCGGGTCCGCCCCGATGATCCGCACCCGGCCCTCGGAGGCCTCCTTGAGGTAGCGGCCGATGCCGGAGATGGTGCCGCCGGTGCCGACGCCCGCCACGAAGTGGGTGAGCCCGCCCTCGGTCTGCTTCCACAGCTCCGGACCGGTCGTCTCGTAGTGCGAGCGCGGGTTGGCCGGGTTGCTGTACTGGTTGGGCTTCCAGGCGCCGGGGATCTCCCGGGTCAGCCGGTCCGAGACGTTGTAGTACGAGCGCGGGTCCTCCGGGGCGACGGCGGTCGGGCAGACCACCACCTCGGCGCCGTACGCCCGGAGCACGTCCTGCTTGTCCTGGCTGACCTTGTCGGGGCAGACGAAGACGCAGCGGTAGCCCTTGAGCTGGGCCACCAGGGCCAGCCCGACGCCGGTGTTGCCGCTGGTCGGCTCGACGATGGTGCCGCCGGGCTTGAGCAGGCCGGCCGCCTCGGCGTCCTCCACCATCCGCAGCGCGATCCGGTCCTTCACCGAGCCGCCGGGGTTGACGTACTCGACCTTGGCGAGCACGGTGGCCTGGATGCCCTCGGTGACGTTACGCAGGCGTACCAGCGGGGTGTTGCCGATCATGTCGACGACGTTGTCGTAGTACTGCACGATGTGCCCTTCGTTGCGGCGCCGGCGATGGCGGCCGGGCAGACGTTTCCTCGCCGCCCAGGGTACGTGCCGTCAGGGCACCAGCCCCCCGGGGATGACCGAGCTGCGTCGGGCCTCCCACTCCAGGAAGCGATCGGTCTCGGCGAGTACGCTCCCGGCCAGCCAAGTGATCATGACCGCGTCGTCGGCGAGCCCGAAGATCGCCAGTGGGATCTCGGGGAGCAGGTCGATCGGCGAGACGATGTACGCCGTCGCCGCGGTCATCAGGGCCAGCCGGAGGCCGCCGTCGTACTCCCCGCGGGCGGTGGCCCGGATCATCCGGGGCAACGCCGCCAGCCTCGCGCCCAGCGACGGCCCGCCGCGCGCCCCGGCCGCCAGTGCCCGGGCCAGGGCCGTGAACGCCGCGCTGCGCTTCAGTGTCTTCCCCATCGTCGCGCTCCTCTCCGCCGGATCAGCGTGGCGGGTCGGCGCAACTCCGCCGGCCTCCTCCGGACAGGTACCCCGTCGCGTCGGTTTCCAGGCACCCGCGAGCCGTCACGACGACAGCGGCGTGTCGGCCCGGCGAGATAATGTCGTGGTATGGGGGTGGCTGGTTCCGTCGTACCCGTTGATCCGCGCTGGCGGCAGGCCCGGCGGGTCGCCCGTCTGGCGGCCATCGGCACGGGCGCCACGGCGGCGGCCGCGATCGCGACCGGCGGGGTGCTGCTCGGCCAGGCCCGCCAGGCCCGGCGCACCATCCCGATGGCCGAGGCGCCGCCGCCGCGCTGTGACGGGATGTACGGCGCGAAGTTCCCCGGCCCGGCGCTCACCATGGTCGTGCTCGGCGACTCGTCGGCGGCCGGCTACGGGGTGCACCGCCGCCGGGAGACGCCCGGCGCGCTGCTCGCCACCGGCCTGTCCCGAAGGCTGCACCGGCCGGTGCGGCTGCACCGTTTCGCGGTGGTCGGGGCCATCTCGGCGGTGCTGCGGCACCAGGTGGAGGCGGCGCTGGACCGCCAGCCCGACATCGCCGTGATCCTGATCGGCGGTAACGACATCACCAACCGCACCCCGCGCGGGCTGGCCGTGCGCTATCTGGTCGAGGCGGTCCGCACGCTGCGCGACGCCGGTTGCGAGGTGGTCGTCGGCACCTGCCCCGACCTCGGCGCGATCCGCCCGATCCAGCCACCGCTGCGCTGGCTGGCGCACCGGTGGAGCCGGCAGCTCGCCGCCGCGCAGACGGTGGCCGTGGTCGAGGCGGGCGGCTGGACGGTCTCCCTCGGCGACCTGCTCGGTCCGCGCTTCGCCGCCGAGCCACACCGGATGTTCGCCTGGGACCGGTTCCATCCCTCCGCCGAGGGGTACGCGGTGGCCGCCGCCGCGCTGCTGCCGACGATGCTCTCCGCGCTCGGCGCGGGGCAGGAACGACGGGTCGCACCGACACCCGGCGAGGGCGTACGGTCGCTGCCGGAGGCCGCGCAGGAGGCGGCCCGGCACGCCGGCACGGAGGTCAGCGGCACCCAGGTCCGGGGCCACGACCACGGGCCGGCCGGTCGGTGGGCGCAGTTGCGTCGCCGGGCGTTCTTCGGTGTCGGTGCGGTGCCGCAGCGCGGGGCCGCCCCGGACACGTCGACAGTGGAGGGACTGGCATGAACGAGCGCAGCGGGCGGGACGTGACCGCCGGTTTCCCGGTCCGGCTGGGTCGGGCGGCGGCGCTCTCGCTGCTCGCCGGCACCGTGGGCGGTGCTGCCGTCCTGGCCGGCGAGGCGTTCGTCGCCCGACACCGGCGCTACGCCCAGCCGGAGCTGGGGCTGGCGCTGCGGGCCACGATCGGCCGGGCTGGCGCGCCGCCGCTGCGCCTGGTGCTGCTCGGCGACTCGTCCGCGTTGGGCGTGGGCGTCGACCGGCTCGAGGACACCATCGGCGGGCAGTTGGCGAACCTGCTCGCCGAGGGCCCGACCGGGCGGCGGGTGCACCTGTCCAGCGTCGGCGTCTCCGGGTCCCGCTCGACGGACCTGACCACCCAGGTGGCGCGGGCCCTGCTCGGCGAGCGGCCCGACGTGGCGCTGATCCTGATCGGGGCGAATGACGCCACCGGCCTGCGCCGGCCCGCCGACGCGGCGGCGTACCTCGGTGCGGCGGTGCACCGGTTGCGCGAGGCGCGGGTCGAGGTGGTGGTGGGCACCTGCCCCGACCTCGGCGCGGTGCGCGCCATCGCGCCCCCGTTGCGTCAGGTGGTCGGCTGGTCCGGGCGTCGCATGGCCCGCGCCCAGACCACGGCCGTGCTGGATGCCGGCGGCGCGGTGGTCGATCTGGCCACCGAGACCGGGCCGGTGTTCCGGGCCGACGCGGGGACCCTCTGCCACGACGGCTTCCATCCCTCTGCGGACGGCTACCGGGTGTGGGCGCACGCCCTGCTCCCCGCCGTCGCGGCCGCCGCAGCGGTCGACTCCCGACGCTAGATCGACCGGGCTCGGGGTGACATTTCCCGCCGGGCCGGCTTCTTCCGCGCCAAGTTACCGGCGGGTTAACGTGGGTCCATGCCGATTGAGTCGTCCCGCGACGCCGTCATCGTCGCCACCGCCCGCTCCCCCATCGGCCGGGCGCACAAGGGGTCCCTGCGCGATGTCCGCTCGGACGACCTCGCCGCGACCATCGTCCAGGCGGCCCTGGACAAGATCCCCCAGCTCGATCCGACCACGATCGACGACCTCTACCTCGGGTGCGGCCTGCCCGGCGGCGAGCAGGGCTTCAACATGGCCCGCGTGGTGTCCACCCTGCTCGGGCTGGACACCGTGCCCGGCGCCACGCTGACCCGCTACTGCGCCTCTTCCCTGCAGACCACCCGGATGGCCATGCACGCGATCCGGGCCGGCGAGGGCGACGTGTTCGTCTCCGCCGGCGTGGAGATGGTCTCCCGGTACGCGCGGGGCAGCTCCGACGGGCTGCCCCCCGAGGCGCAGGCGCTGGTCGGCGGCGGCTGGGAGAACCCGCGCTTCGCGGCGGCCGGTGAGCGCTCGAAGCGTCGCGCGCAGGGTGGCGCCGAGGTGTGGGCCGACCCGCGCGAGTCCGGCGAGCTGCCGGACATCTACCTGACCATGGGGCAGACCGCGGAGAACCTGGCCCAGGTGTACGACGTCACCCGCGCCGACATGGACGCGTTCGGCGTCCGCAGCCAGAACCTCGCCGAGAAGGCCATCGCCGACGGCTTCTGGGCCCGGGAGATCACCCCGGTCACCACTCCGGACGGCACGGTGGTGAGCACCGACGACGGTCCGCGGGCGGGCGTCACCCTGGAGGGCGTGTCCGGCCTGAAGCCGGTGTTCCGTCCGGACGGTCGGATCACCGCCGGCAACTGCTGCCCGCTCAACGACGGCGCTGCCGCCGTGGTCATCATGAGCGCCCAGCGGGCCGAGGAGCTCGGGTTGACCCCGCTGGCCCGCATCGTCTCCACCGGCGTGACCGCGTTGTCGCCGGAGATCATGGGCCTCGGTCCGGTCGAGGCGTCCCGGCAGGCGCTGCGCCGGGCCGGCATGACCATCGACGACGTCGACCTGGTCGAGATCAACGAGGCGTTCGCCGCGCAGGTCATCCCCTCCTACCGGCAGCTGGGCATCCCGGAGGAGAAGCTGAACGTGATGGGCGGCGCGATCGCGGTCGGCCACCCGTTCGGCATGACCGGCGCCCGGATCACCGGCACCCTGCTCAACGCCCTCGAGTGGCACGACAAGACCATCGGTCTGGAGACCATGTGCGTCGGCGGCGGTCAGGGCATGGCCATGGTGCTGGAGCGGCTGAGCTGAGCTCAGAGACGGTCGGGAAACCTCGGGGCGGCGGCCGCGGGGTTTCCGGCAGTCTCCTAGAGCGCGCTGCGGGTCGCCGTCACCTCGGCGGCGGCCCGCGCCAGCACCTCGGCACCCGGGCCGGCGGCAACCAGGTCCGCCGCGACCACCCGTAGCTGGTCGGGCAGGGCCAGGTCGTTGTCCAGCCGCGGCACCACCCGGCGGGGTGCGCCCTCGGCGTCGGCGGCCAGGTTGGCGATCTCCTGCACCAGCCGGTGCATCAGGTCGGCGCGGGGCATGTTGCCGGTGGTCGCCACCGCCGCCCAGCGCGGCTGCTCCCAGTGCCCGACCTGACGGACCAGCAACTGCACCGCCTGGTCCAACTCCGCTGCGCTCATCGCCGCCGAGTCTACGGCCGGACGGCGCGGAGCCCGAGATCGACTCGATTTCCCGGACATCGGCGTATCACCGCGACCGGGAGACCCCGACATCAGGAAAACCGAGTCGATCATGCACGGCCGGGTTAGCGGCGCAGGTAACTGAGCAGCCGCAGCAGCTGCCAGTAGAGGAAGACCAACCCGGTGAGCAGTCCGAACGCGCTCAGCCACGCGTACCGCCGGGGTCGACCGTCGCGCACCGAGCGCTCGACGAGATCGAAGTCCAGGATGAAGCTGAACGCGCCGGCGATGATGGCCACGACCGAGAAGGCGTACGGCAGCCAGCCGACCTCCCCACTGACGCTGTAGACCGCCAGCCCCGGCCGCCCCGAAATCAGGTACGACACCAGGTTGACCACGCTGAGCACGGCGATGCCGAGCAGCGTGCCGATCACCAGGCGGGCCAACCGGGGCGTCGCCCGGATGATCCGGGCCCGGTAGAGCGCCGCCATGCCGAGAAAGACGCCGAAGGTGCCGGCCACCGCCTGCACCACGATGCCCGGATAGACCTGTTCGAAGGTACGGCTCGCGACCCCCAGCAGCAGGCCCTGGAGAAGGGCGTAGCCGACGATCGGCACAGGGTTGGTGATCCCCCGCAGCGAGATGACCAGGACCAGTGCGATCGAGGCGAGCGCGCTGCCGGCAAGCGCGGCGCCCAGCCACACGGCGTCGGGGATCACCGCCCAGGAGACCGCCGCGGCCGCGCCGGTCAGCAGCAACAACCCGACGGTACGAACCACCACGTCGTCGACGGTCATCGCCTCGACGTCGCGGGCACCGAGCACCCGGGCCTCCAACCGGCCGGTCTCGTCCAGCCGGTTGAGCACCGGATTGTTGCTGCGCACCGCCGCCTCCTTCGCCCGCGTACCCCCAGGGCGTGTGTCAAAGTCCCTGCCGGCCTGCGACGGGCCCAGACGACGACCGGCCGCGTTGGGAATCGGTCCGGATACAACACCGGTATCCGGACCGATTCCCGCCTCGCCGGTCCGCCGCCTGGACTCCGCCTCGGCTCGACCGAGGCTTTGACACACGCCCTCGCAGTCACTCTGCCCCGGGCGGACCGGCGGCGGCGGGTAAACGGCACGGCCGGCGCAGACGACGGCGCCCGCCCCCGCGGAAGCGGAGGCGGGCGCCGGTCAGCAGCGCGGACGAGGTCAGTCGTCGCCCTGGAAGTAGCTCAGCAGTCGCAGGATCTCGATGTAGAGCCAGACCAGGCTGACCAGGATGCCGAAGGCGGCCGTCCAGGAGTAGCGCTGCGGCAGGCCCATCCGGACGCCGTCCTCGATCTCCTTGAAGCTGAGCACGAAGCTCAGCGAGGCGACCACGATGCACACCAGGCTGAAGCCGATCGCCAACGGGCTGCCGTCGCGCAGACCGGTGTTGACGCCGAACAGGGCCAGCACCAGGTTGATCAGCATGACCGCGAAGAGGCCGACCATCACCGCGATCATGCCCTTGACGAAGGCCGGGGTGGCCCGGATGACCTTCGCCCGGTAGAGCATCGCCATCAGGAAGAAGATCCCGAAGCTGGCCGCGGCGGCCTGGAGCACGATGCCGTCGTACGCCGTCTCGAACGCCTTGCTGACCATGCCGACGAAGACACCCTCGACGACCGCGTACGTGATGACCAGCGCCGGGTTGGCCATCCGGGAGAACGAGATGATCAGGCCGAGCACCAGGCCGACGACCGCCGCGCCGATCCAGGCGGCACCGACCAGCGCGTCGGGCACGAGCACCCAGGCGGCCGCGGCGGAGATGCCGAGGATGCCGAGCAGGGCGACGGTCTTGACCACCACGTCGTCGACGGTCATGGGCGCCACGGTGGGGGGCGCTGCCGGGTAACCGGCCTGGGACGGGTACTGCTGGGGAATGCCGGGCTGTCCGTACGGCCCGGTCGGGGCGTACCCGGCGGAACGCTCCCGCTCGGCCGCCTGGCCGAGCCGGGCGAGCACCGGGTTCGAGGTCTTCACTGTCTGGCCTCCCTCAGGGGGTCGTTTGCACGTGAACGTGCCCTCCAAGAGTAAACGGCCGGACCAACTCCTGGTGATCACGAATGAGAATGTGTCCTGGCCCCGCTGGTGCCCGGGGCGGGGGTCGAACCCGCACGCCTTGCGGCAGCCGCTTTTAAGGCGGCCGTGTCTGCCGTTCCACCACCCGGGCGGGTGGCACCGGCGCGCCGACACGCACGGTGCAGTGTCACCGTAGCCGGTTCGCGGCGACCCGGCGTACCCCGCCAGGCTGGCCGCATTAGGGTCGATGCCGTGAGCAGCGCAGCCCCCACGGCCTCCGACGCCGCCCCTGAGCAGGCCTTCCGCCTCGCCGATCAGATCAACCGCCAACCCTGGGCCGTCCGGCTGCTGGCCGCCGCCCGCCGGCACCGGGCGGACCTGCTCGTCGCGCTGATCTGCACGGTGGTGGCCGGCTGGCTCACCCACGGGCTGTGGCCCGACCCGTCCGGACGGACGCTGGCGCTGAACCCGGAGGACCAGACCCTCTACGAGTGGTTCCTCGCGGTCGACGCGCGAGCGTTGCTCGGTGACTTCAGCCTGCTCACCGACCGGCTCAACGCCCCGGACGGGGTCAACCTGATGACCAACACCACGGTCATCGCGCTCGGCATCGTCTGCGCGCCGATCACGCTGCTGCTCGGCGCCCCGGTCACCTTCGCGCTGCTCGCCGCCGCCAACCTGGCCGGCACCGCCGTCGCCTGGTACCTGCTGTTCCACCGGGCGTTGCGCGCCCGGCGGCTCGCCGCCGCCCTCGGCGGAGGACTGTGCGGGTTCGGCCCCGGCATGATCTCGCAGACCAACAGTCATCTGCACATGACCGCCCAGTGGCTGGTGCCGGTGATCGTCTGGCTGGTGGTCCGGCTGCTGCGGGCGTCCGACCCGGGACCGACGCCGCCCGGCACCCCCGCCGGGCCCGACCGCTCACCGCCCGCCGGACCGGACCGGCGGCGCGTGTTCAGCTCCGCGGCCGGGCTCGCCACGGCGGTCACCGCACAGGTCTTCATCGGCGAGGAGGTGCTCTTCCTCGCCGCCGTCACGATGCTGGTGATGGCGGTCAGCTACGCCGTGGCGGACCGGGACCTGGCCCGCCGGGCGCTGCCGACCTTCGCCGGCGGGCTGGCGGTCGCCGCCGGGCTGGCCCTGCTGGTGCTCGGATATCCGCTGTGGTTCCAGTTCGCCGGGCCGCAGGGGGTCGCCGACGGGATGTTCAGCCCGGCCTACTTCTCCGCCGACCTGAGCAGCTGGTGGACCGTCTCCCCGCTGTCGGTGGCCGGCAGCGCCGAGTCCGCCCGGCTGACCACCGGCCCGGCCGAGTACAACACCTTCCTCGGCTGGCCGCTGCTGCTGGTCACCGCGGCCTGCGCGGTCTGGATCTGGGTGGGGCGCCGCCGGTTGGTGCTCGCCTGCGTGGTCGCGGCACTGGTGATGGGCGCGCTCTCGCTTGGCCCGGAGGTGGTGCTCGGCGGCACCAGGACGGCGCTGCCCGGCCCGTACGCCCTGCTGGCCGGGCTGCCGGTGGTGGACGGCGCGCTGCCGATGCGGTTCGGCCTGGCGCTGCTCCCGATCATCGCGACGCTGCTGGTGCTGGCGCTCGACAAGGCCCTGCGGAGCACCGGTCGGGCGCGACGGCTGGTGCCGCTGGCCGTCGTCGCGGCGCTGCTGCCGATCTTCCCGACCCCGCTGCCGACGGCCGAGCGGCCCGCCGTGCCGGAGTTCATCACCGGCGGGCACTGGCGGCAGTGCGTCCGTCCCGGCGGGGTGCTGGTCCCGGTGCCGCTGCCCACGCCCAAGGAACCGTGGCCGATGCGCTGGGCCGCCGCCGCCGACGCCGGCTTCGGTCTGCCCGAGGGGTTCTTCATCGGCCCGTACGGGCGGGGCGGCACCGCGGCGATGGGCACCTTCAAGCAGCCCACGTCCGCCCTGCTCGCCGACGTCGCGCGACGCGGCGACCAGCCGGCCATCGGTGACGAGCAGCGCCGGCAGGCCGCCCGGGACGCCGACTTCTGGGGCGCCTCGTGCGTGGCCCTGGCGGACGACGCCCCACACGTGGAGAGTCTGCGCGCGACCCTGGAGCAGCTCTACGGCCCGGCCACCCGGATCGCCGACGCCTGGATCTGGCGGGTCTGATCGGATCCGGCGCTGTAAACGGAAAAGGGCCCCTCCCGCACCGAAGACGGTGGAGGAGGGGCCCTTCTCGTACGACTGGGTCAGACCCGGGGAGCGCCGACCGGCTGGGACGCCTCGACGAACTCCTCGCGCGGGTCGTGCAGCTGGCCCAGGGCGACCACCTCACGCTTGAGGAAGAACGCCAGCGACCAGTCCACCACCACCCGCACCTTGCGGTTGAACGACGGGATCCGGCTCATGTGGTACGTCCGGTGCATGAACCAGGCCGGCCAGCCGGTCATCTTGATGCCGTACACCTGGGCGACGCCCTTGTGCAGGCCGAGGCTGGCCACGCTGCCGACGTGCTTGTGCTTGTAGTTGACCGGCTCGCGGCCCCGGATGACCGCCGCGATGTTGTCGGCCATCAGGGCGGCCTGCCGCACCGCGTGCTGAGCGCTCGGCGAGCAGAAGTTACCCGGCTCCTTGGTCAGGTCGGGCACCGCCGAACAGTCACCGGCGCTCCAGGCGCCCTCGACCACCCGGTCACCGTCGACCACCTGGAGAGTGGGCAGGCAGGTGACCCGCCGGCGGTCGTCGCGCGGGAGATCGGTGGCGTCCAGCATCGGCGACGGCTTCACGCCGGCCGTCCAGACGATGGTGTCGGAGCGGAAGCTGTCCCCGTCGGAGAGCTTGACCACCCCGTCGACGCAGGACTCCAGCCGGGTGTCCAGTCGGATGTCCATGTTCCGCTTGAGCAGCTGCTGCACCGTGTAGGCGCCCATGTCCCGGTCCACCTCGGGCAGCACCCGCTGGGTGGCCTCGACGAGCACCCAGCGCATCTCCTCGGGCTCCAGCTCCGGGTAGTAGCGCATGGCGTCTCGGGCCATGTCCTCCATCTCGGCGAGCGCCTCGATGCCGGCGTAGCCACCACCGACGAAGGTGAAGGTCAGCGCCGACCGGCGGACCTCCGGATCGGGGGTGACGGCCGCCACGTCCAGCCGGTCCAGCACGTGGTTGCGGAGGTAGATCGCCTCGCCGATGGTCTTGAACCCGATGCCCTGCTCGTGCAGGCCGGGGATCGGCAGCGTCCGGGACACCGAGCCCGGGGCCACGATCACGTGGTCGTACGCGATCTCCCGGGCCGGGCCGACGATCGGCTGCACGGTGGCCACCTTGCGGTCGTGCTCGACACGGGTGACCGTGCCCGCCACCACCGTGCACCGCCGCAACTCACGCCGCAGCGGCACCACGGAGTGCCGGGGAGAGATGTTGCCCGCTGCGGCCTCGGGCAGGAACGGCTGGTAGGTCATGTGCGGCTGGGGGTCAACCACGATGACCTCAGCCTCACGGGAGCTGAGCTTCTTCGACAGGCGCAGGGCGGCATAGAGACCGACGTGCCCGGCACCCACCACAAGGATCCGCTTCGGATTCACGTCATCTATCTTTCCCCGACCGACTCAGGTAATCCCGCTCGCGGCCCCCATCTGTGACGGAGCACAACCCCTGTGACCTGGATAACCCTGCTGCAACACCCTTTACCTGCGTCGCAGGAGCCAACCCAGCAACGCGGCTATCCCCACCGCCACGAGCAACCCGAGCACGGTGACCCACTGGTGCCCGCTCTGCCCGCCGATGCCCGCGACCTGCAACAGCAGCACCCCCAGCACGGCGGTACCCAGCAGCACCGCGGCCGCCCGCAGCAGCCAACGCGTGATCAGCTCCGGGTCCACCACCCCGTCGTAGGGCAGCAGCGCGGCCAGCGCGCAGAGAGTGTGCCCCAGGTAGAGCAGCGCGGCGACGGCGAGCAGCCGCCAGAGCGCCACCGGGCGGCCGTAACCGTCGGTGGCGAGCAGCCAGCCGCCGACCATGACCAGCGCCGCGAAGGTCGGCCAGACCCGGCGCGGACCCACCGCGGGCAGCAGCGCGGCCCCCGCGAGCAAGCCGAGCGGCCGGCCGGACAGCACCTCGGCGGGGAACGCCACCGCGAACCCGGCCAGCACGGTGACGAAGATCCCGACCCGAACCATGAGCGGGGCGAGGCTGATCCGGGCGAAGGCGTCCTGGGCCGCCCGGACCCGCCCGGTGACGGCGTCGATCATCTGCGCCCCCTCATCGGGCTCCCACCCTCGGGGCCATCGCCAGCCGCGCCACGTCCCGCAGCACCTGGTCCAGGCTGCCGGCGCCGGCCCACCGGACCACCGGAACGCCGTGCTCCCGGAGCTGCCCGATCATGACTTCCCGGTCCAGCCGCCACAACCGGTACGCGACCTCGGCCCAACCCCCGTCCTTCGGCGGCGTCAGGTCGGTCGGCAGCGTGTCCACCGCCACCACGAACCGCCCGGCGCGGGCCAGCCGGGCCAACATCTGCGCCGACCGCTCGTCCAGCAGCGGGGTCAGTACCACCACCAGCGCGTCCGAGGAGAGCAGTTGCGGGCCGAACACCTGGTCGTACGGCTCGTGCGGGGAGGACTCGGCACGTACGTCGAGCAGCCACTCCAGCACGGTCAGGTACTGCCGACGGCCGGCGGCCGGACGCAGGCGTCGCGCCGCCGGACCGTACTCCAGCAGCGAGACCCGGTCGCCCCGGTGCAGATAGTGCTCGGCGATCGCGGCGGTGGCCCGCACCGTGGTGTCCAGGACCGAAGCCGCGCCGCCCACCCCGCCGGAGCGACCGGCCTCGGCGAGCACGTCGAGCAGCACCACCACCTCGGCGTCCCGGTCGGAGAGGGTGGCCGCCACGTGCAGTTGCCGGGCGCGCAACGACACTCGCCAGTCGATGCGGCGCAAGCGGTCACCGGGCCCGAAGATCCGGACGCCGGCCAGCTCGCCGCCCTCCCCGGGCCGCCGCGAGTGGTGCGCTCCGACCAGGCCGGCGGCTCGCGGCATCGCCTCCACCGCCTCGAACGGTTCGGTTCGCGGATAGACCCGGACCCGGACCGGCTCGGTGATCACCGCCCGGGAGACCAGCAGACCACCGGCCGTGGCGACCCGCGCGCCGGCCGGACCGACCGGGTGCCGACCCCAGCGCAGGGCCCTGCCGGCCAGTTCGAGGTCCACCGCCGTCGCCCTGGGCACCGACGTCACGAACGGCCGGTCGGCGACGGAGCGCCGCCTGCCGTCGGCCGGCGCCGCGCCATCGCTCGGCGTCGCCTCGTCCGGCGACCCGTCGAGGCCGAAGCCGGCCCGCTCGATCCGCAGCCACGGAGAGACCCGGGACCGCACCACCACCAGGTCGTAGTCGACCGTGTCCGGGTTGCCGACGCTCACCGCCGCCGTCACCGCACCGCCCTCGACCAACGGCCCGTCCTCACCGGGGGCGATCCACACCTGCGGCAGCGTGGAGGGCCGGCGGCGCAGCGCGTACGCGGTGCCGAGCGCGAACGGTACGGCCAGCACGATCAGGTCGACCCGCCCCAGCAGCACCCCCGCCACCAGGAACAGGCCGGCGAGCAGCACCGCCCGGCCGAGTGCCCAGGTGGGCGCCCAGCCGGTGGCCGGCTCCGCCTCGGCGGATCGCGGCGCGGGCACGGTCGGTCCCGTCATCAGTGTCGAGGCCCGCCGGCGGCGTAGCTGGGCAGCGCGCCGCTCGCCGGCGCCGGGGTGCCCTCCAGCACCTCGCCGACCACGAACGCCGGGTCGACCCGGCGCAGCCACATCTCCGGGCGCAGGGTGATCCGGTGGGCCAGCGCGGGCGCCGCCACCTCCTTGACGTCCTCCGGCACCACGTAGTCCCGGCCGCCGAATACCGCACGGACGCGGGCCAGCAGCAACAGCGCCAGCGAGCCCCGCGGCGACGCCCCGACCAGCACCGACGGGTGCTCCCGGGTGGCGGCGGTGAGCGCCACGATGTACCGGCCGATGGAGTCCTCCACCACCACGTCCTCCAGGGCGGCCTGCATCGTTCGCAGGGTGGCCGCGTCGACCACCGGCTTGATCTCCGCCTCCTCGCGGCGGCGACCCATCCGGCGGCGCAGCACCTCCCACTCCTCGTCGTGCTCCGGGTAGCCGAAGGAGACCCGGAGCAGGAACCGGTCCAGCTGCGCCTCCGGCAGCGGATAGGTGCCCTCGTACTCGATCGGGTTGGCGGTGGCCAGCACGTGGAACGGCTCGTCCAGCTTGTAGGTCACCCCCTCCACCGAGACCTGCTTCTCCTGCATGGCCTCCAGCAGCGCGGACTGGGTCTTCGGGGGCGTCCGGTTGATCTCGTCGGCGAGGAGCAGGTTCGTGAAGACCGGGCCGGCCCGGAAGGTGAAGTCGCCGTTGCGCTGGTCGTAGAGGAACGAGCCGGTGACGTCGGCGGGGAGCAGGTCCGGGGTGAACTGGAGCCGGCGGAAATCCAACCCGAGCGCCTGGGCGAAGGAGCGGGCGGTGAGCGTCTTGCCCAGACCCGGCAGGTCCTCCAGCAGGACGTGCCCACCGGCCAGGATGCCGGCGAGGACCAGCTCCAACGCGTCCCGCTTGCCGACCACGACCGTGCCGACCGCGTCCAGCACCGCCCGGGCCAGACGGCCGACCTCGGCGGCGGGCATGCTCGGGTCCACGTCGTTCATCAGATCTTCTCCAGTTCGGCGACGATCACCGCGAGGTCGCGCGGCGACGGGGGGCGGCGAGGCGGGCTCTCCAGAAACGTCCACAGCCGCTCGCCCAGCAGGACACGGGCGCGGGCCGGGTCCGACTCGCGGGTGACGCCGTGCTTCAGGCGCATCCGTTCGTCGGCCAGTTCAGCGATTCGGGGCAGGACCACGCCGGTGAAGCGTTCGGGTCGCGTCGTGGACCAGTCGAGCGGCCATTCCCAGCGGTTGACGGCGGTGCGCAGCGCGTCCCGGGCGCCCCAGTTGTAGCTGCCGTCCTCCTCGCCCCTCGCCATCCGCCCGCCCGGTGGCGGCGGGGGTGGCGGCGCGAGCAGGCCGGTGACCCGGCGGACCGCCAGCACCGCGAACACCCCGGCGATCAGCACGGGCAGGGAGACCTGGAGGCCGACCGCGCGCAGCCCGGCGACCAGCACCGCGACCAGCGCCGCCGCGATCGCGAGCGAGCGCAGCACGAGGCGCGCCCGACCGCCACGCGACTGCGGGTCGGCCCGCGCCGGTTCCTCCTCGAAGGCGAGCAGGTCGTCGATGCTGGTGCTGCTCACGGTGCCACCTTTGTTCGCGGCTGCGGGGCTCGCAAACCCGGCTCACTCCTCGCGCTCACGGTGCCACCTCCGGGGCGGGGGCCACCGTGGCCAGTTCGTGGCGCAGCCGGCGCAGGGCGGCCCGGGCCTGGTCGCGGGTGCGGCCGTCGACCGGGCGGGTCGCGTACCGGGCCTCCCGGTAGACGTGCGCGAACTCGGCCAGCACGTCGGCGCTGACGATCGCCGGCACCCCGGCCGACGGGTCGCCGCGCAGCAGCCGGGTGACCAGGTCGGTGGGGGTGTCGCCGAGCCGCCGGGGAACACCGGCCGTGGCGGCGGCCTCCTCCAGGCGTACCCAGCAGGCGATCACCGCCACCCGGGGATCGGTGTCCCGGTCGTCCAGCTCCACCAGGCCGGCGTCGAGGGCGGCGACCACCTCGCGGGCGGTGCCCTCGGCCGTACGCCGGGCCTTCTGCGCCGGCAGTGCCCGGGTGGTGCGGCGCACCGCACCGCGGATGAGGATCCAGGTGAGGTAACCGAACACGGCGACGATGGCCAGCCCGAGCAGCACCATCGCCACCGTGGCGATCCACTGCGGGATGTGCGCCTGGGTGGCCTCGCCGGCCTCGCGCGGCTCCACCGGGATCGACGGCGATGGCTCCGCCGTCGGGTACTCGGGGACCCAGGGGACGTTCTCCGCTGCCGGCGGGATCCGGCTGGCCCCGATCGACGAGTGCGCGGAGGCCAGCGCGGCCCCGGCGAGCAGGACGGCGACCGCACCCACCGGCCACCATCGGCGGAGCAGGCCGAGCACCTGGCGCAGCACCCCGGGCTCTTCGGCGGGGTACGGCGTGGGCGGGCGCGTTCCGTCCGTCATGGCCACCGCCCCACGCGCTCTCAGTCCACTCCGGCCAGCTGCTTGGCCCGGCCGAAGACATCGTCCAGCATTTCTGGCGTCAGCCGCCCGGTGAAGGTGTTCTGCTGGCTGACGTGGTAGCAGCCGAGCAGTTCCGGTGCGGCTGTGCCGGACCAGTGTGCCCCATGGCCGAACCTCGGTCGCGGGCTGGGCGGGCGCTGCCCGTACACCTGGTGCAGCACCGGCCACCACGCTGCCCAGGCGAACGCGCCCAGCGCGACCACGACGCGCAGGGTGGGCCGGATGAGGGCGACCTCCCGGTGCAGCCAGGGCGCGCAGGTGTCCCGCTCGTCCGGGGTGGGCTTGTTGTCCGGCGGCGCGCACCGGACGGCCGAGAAGATGCGGGTGTCCCGCAGTGTCAGCCCGTCGTCGGCGGCGACACTGGTCGGCTGGTTGGCGAGCCCGGCGCGGTGCAGGGCGGCGAAGAGCACGTCACCCGACCGGTCGCCGGTGAAGATCCGGCCGGTGCGGTTGCCACCGTGCGCGGCGGGCGCCAGGCCGAGGATCGCGATCCGCGCGTCGGCGGCGCCGAAGCCCGGGACCGGCCGGCCCCAGTACTCCTGGTCGCGGAACGCGGCCCGGCGGGTGCGGGCGACGTCCTCCCTCCACCGGACCAGCCGTGGGCAGGCGAAACAGTCGCTCACCGCCGCGTCCAGGTCGGCCAGATCGGTCGCCCGCGCGGCGCGGGCGACCACCTGATCGGGGGTACGCGACTCAGCCAAGCTTGGCCCGGAAGAGTTCCAGGGTGCGGGCGAAGGCGCTGGCGGCGGCCCGCTGGTCGAACGCCTCCGGCCGGTCGTCGTTGAAGAAGGCGTGCGAGGTGCCGGGGTAGTCGTAGAGGTGGCAGGTCCCGCCGGCCTCCTCAATGGCCCGGCGGGCGGTCTGCACACCCTCGGCGGCCGACGTGCCGTCCTCTTCGGAGCAGTGGATGACGGCGGCCTTGCCGGCGTAGTCGGCCCAGTCGGGGCGCATCGACTCCCAGGGCAGTACGGGGTAGAAGCCCACGCTGGCGACGATGCGCTCGGAGATCGTCGCCGACCAGAGAGCCAGGCTGCCGCCGGCGCAGAAGCCCACCGCGCCCACCTTGCCGGTGACCTCCGGCCGGCCGGCGAGGTAGTCGGCGGCGCCGGCGATGTCCTTCGCCGCCTCGTCCATCCGCATCGCCATCAGCAGCCGCTGTGCCTCGTCCGGTTCGCTGGTGGTCTCACCGTGGTAGAAGTCCGGAGCGAGGGCGACGAAGCCGGCCTCGGCGAACCGGTCCGCCACCGACCGGATGTGCGGGACCAGGCCCCACCACTCCTGGATGACGATGACGGCAGGGCTGGCGACGCCGCTGGCGGGTATCGCGAGATACCCCTCGCTCGTGCCCCCGTTGCTGCGGTAGCTCACCATCTCGCCCATCGGCCGTCCTCCTAGCGGTCAGTCATCGTTGGCTGGTCGCCCAGTGGTCCTACGTGCCGGTAGCCTGCCATGCCACGACGCCGCCGGGAAGACGCGGGAACAGTGGCATTCACCTCCCGTTTGCCGGGTGGTGACTGCGCGTACGCCGACGGCGGCGGGGAAGGTTCCCCCGCCGCCGTCGGTGCCGCTGCCCGGTCTGCTGACGCTCCGGTCAGGCCTTCTTGGTCAGGCAGAGCAGGTAGCCCGTCTTGCCCGGCTCGATGCTGTAGAAGACGTAGCCCTCCTCGCCCTCCTTGAGGTAGCCGTCGCATGCGGTGCCGGCCTTGGCCTGCGCCTCGGTCTGCCCGTCGACCCGACCGACCACGTTGTACGCCGCGTCGGTGGAGGTGCACTCGACGACCTTGGCGCCGTCGACCTCCTCCTCCTCGGTGCCGGTGACCTCGGGCAGCTCGGCGATGCAGTCGCCGGCCTTGGCGTCGGCGGTCTCGTCCTTGTTCAGGAAGTTGCCGATCGTGGTGGCGAGGCCGAACTTCAGGCCGGCGATGACGACGAACACGACGATCGCGCCGATGATGCCGAGGGCCTTCCTTGCACCGGGCTTCTTCGCCTCCGGCTCGACCGGCAACGGCGTCTCGACGGCCGGCTGGGGCGGCGCGACGTCGGACGCGGGGGGCGGTGCGACCTGCTCTGACACGGGGGTTCCTTCCGAGGGGTTGATGAGCAGACGACACCGTAACGATCATTGATTTCCGGCGTCGTCCCGCTCGCCTCGTCCGTTCAGCCATTTCCCAGCTTCGTGTGCATGATCCAATTCACATCGCCGTTCAGCCCGTCGCGGTCGGGGTCGGCGCACCGCTCGGTGTGGGACTGGGCGTCACGGTCGGGCTCACCGTGGGTTGTCCGGTGGACGTCCCGGACGGGTCCGGCGTGGTGGTCGACCCCGGCGTGCTGGTCGACTCCGGCGTCGCGGACGGAACCACAGCGCCGGGGGCGCGGGGCCCGAAGGGCGCCTGGTTCGGGCAGTACGGGTACGCCCGCAGCAGCGGCTTGCCGTACTCGTCGGCGAGGTCCGTGCAGTCCGGGTAGCCGAGCCGGATCGGGTCTCCGTTCTGGTCGAAGAGCCGGGCGTTCTCCACCAACCGGCCCTCGCTGTCGTAGACGAAGACGTCCCGGACCCGGTCGTACGGGCCGTTGATCGACGCAGGGTCGATGCCGTAGTCGCCGTAGCGCATCCGGTCCTCCGCCTGGATCAGGGAGGAGAGCGCGAAAACCACCAACACCGCGCTGCCGACCTGCACCGCCGAGCGCGGCCAGCGGGTCAGCTGGGCCGAACGACGGCCGATCCAGATGGAGGCGAGCACGAAGCCGACCAGCATGATGAATCCGGCGAGCAGTTCTCCGCCGAACCGGGGCAGCAGGCCGAAGCTGCCGCCCGTGCTGATCACGGTGACCAGCATCGCCGCCAGGTAGCCGCGGAGCACCCACCAACCGGGGCGCAGCAGCCGGAGGAAGTCGCTTGCCGTCGCGTACCCCAGGGGTGGGCCGAGCCGGGTGTCCAGGGCGCGCAGCCGGCCGCGGACCCGGACCACCGCGGTCGCGACCCGCTGGTCGAGATTGCGGCCACCGCCCGGCTCGGCGCCCGCTGCGGAGCGCAGCTCGGCGGCGTACGTCTCGGGCTCGCCCAGCCGCTCGACCAGGGTGCCCTCGGCCTCGGCGGCGACCTCGGTGAGGTGGTCGGCGAGATCCTCGGTCAGCTCGTCGCGTTGCGTGGTCGGCAGGTCGGCCAGGGCGGCCCGGACCCGCGCCACGTAGTCGGTGATCTCCTGCTCCGTGACGGTCATGCCGCCAGCCCCCGATCGTCGAGCAGACTGTCCATGGTGGTGGCGAACGAGCGCCAGAGCTTGCCGGAGCGGGCCAACTGGTCGCGCCCCGCGGCGTTGAGCGAGTAGTACTTGCGGTGCGGCCCGGATTCGCTCGGCACGACGTAGGTGGTGAGCAGGCCGGCCGCGAAGAGGCGGCGCAGCGTGCCGTAGACCGAGGCGTCGCCGACCTCCTCCAACCCGGCCTCCCGGAGCCGGCGCAGGATGTCGTAGCCGTAGCCGTCCTCCTCCCGGAGCACGGCCAAAACGGCGAGGTCGAGCACGCCCTTCAGCAACTGTGTGGTGTCCACGCATTGCACACTAGTGTGCAATGCGAAGTAGCGCCAACGGTTTCGCCCCGACACGCCGTAGCGGGGCTGGCGGGTCCGGGGGGTCAGACCGGGCGCTGGGCGGTGATCGACTCCAGATCGGCGATATCGGGGTTTCCCGAGGACGTGGACACCGCGATATCGGCGATCTGGAGAGGCGGTCTGGAGAGCGGAGGGGACTCGCCGCGCCGCTGAGCTGTCTAGTGGAGGCTCCACGCGATGCCGTCGAGGATGTCGTGCTCGGAGGCGACCACCGACGGCATGCCGGCCCGCTCCATGATCACCCGGAGCACCAGCGCGCCGGCACCGATCACGTCGGCCCGGCCCGGATGCATCACCGGGATCGCCAACCGCTGCTCACGCGTCCGGCCCAGCAGGTCGGCCGTCACCTCGGCCACCGCGTCGTACGACACCCGGGCGTGGTGGATGCGCTCGGGGTCGTACTCCCGCAGGCCCTGGGCGATGGCGACCACGGTCGTGACCGACCCGGCGAGACCGATCAGCGTGGCCGCCTCCCGGCCGGGCACCACCGCGAGCGCCCGGTCCACCGCCGCCGCGATGTCGGCCTGCGCGGCCGCGACCTGCTCCGGCGTCGGCGGATCGCCGGGCAGGTGCCGCTCGGTCATCCGGACGCAGCCGATGTCCACCGAGATCGCCGCCCGCACCCCGCCGACCCGGTCACCGACCACGAACTCGGTGGAGCCGCCGCCGATGTCCACGACCAGGAACGGCTCCTTGGCGTCGGCGGGCAGCCCACGCACCGCACCGGTGAAGGAGAGCCGCGCCTCCTCGTCACCGCTGACCACCTCCGGCGCGACCCCGAGGGTGCGCTGCACCATCTCGGTGAAGTCAGCGGCGTTCGCCGCGTCCCGGGAGGCCGAGGTGGCGCACATCCGCACCCGCTCCGCACCCAGCTTCTCGATGTCGGCGGCGTACGACGCCAGCGCCACCCTGGTCCGCTCGATCGCCTCCGGCGCCAACCGGCCGGTCCGGTCCACGCCCTGCCCCAGCCGGACAATCTCCATCCGTCGGGTCAGGTCGGTCAGCGGCGCCTGCGAGCCGGCCGACGGCTCGGGCAGGTCGGCGACCAGCAGTCGGATCGAGTTGGTCCCGCAGTCGATGGCCGCCACACGCGTCGTCACGGCAGCAACCTTACGGCAGGCCAGGCGGTCGCCCGGCGGCTTGTCCGGCGGTGGGGCACTCCGCGGAAAGGTCCGGCGCCGGCATCTCCGAACCCGCACCCAACAGGTGGGTGCCGAGCGGTGTCAGGTGGTGCCGGACGGCTCCGCCGTCCCGTTCGCTGGCGATCAGCCCGGCCGCCCGCAGCGCGGTGGCGTGCTCCGACGTCGAAGAGAGACTGATCCCGACGGCCCGGGCCAGCACCGTCGTGGTCAGCCCGCCGTCCTCCGCGAGCCGACGGAGCACCAGCGCCCGGGTGGTGCCGAGCAGCCGCCCGAGTCGGTCGACCGCCGCGGAGGCGGCACGGCGAGGCATCGGCACCGGGTAGACGAGCAGGATCGGCCGCCCCGGCTCGACCAGCACCCGAGGGCGGGGACCAGCCAGCGGAGAGGGCACCAGGACGAGTCCGTGCCCGGCGCCGGTCAGCTCCCCGTGCCACCAGGTCCGCACCTCCAGCACGGGCTCCCGCCACCGGATCGCCGGGTGCAGGCCGTTGAAGAGGCTGGCCAGGCCGTGCCGCACCAACCGCTGGCTGGCGCAGGCCACCTGCTGGCGGTGCCCCGCCACCAGGTCGGGCCAGTGCGGCGCCAGGACGGCCTCGAACCAGGTGTGCACCGCCCCGCCGAACAGGTCCAGCAGCTCCGGGTCGGCCGCCGCGAACCGCCGCCGCAGCGGGCTGGCGGTCACGTCGGCGTACGTCGCGGTTACCTCGGCTCGGACCCGCCGCGCCGGGGTGGCCCGCATCGCCTCCAGCCCGGCCGCCACCGACTCCGCGCCGTCGAAGGGGGTGACGAAATCCGGCAGGCTCCCCCGACCGGGCAGAAGGTGCCGCAGGATCGCGGTGGCGGCCTGGGCGACGCCGGCGGCCTCGACAGCCATCGCGTGCTCGGCCAGGGACGGCGCCATCACCGCGACCGTGGGATCACGCAGCCACTGACTGGCCAGCAGCGCGGTCCCGACCGGGTGCAGCCGGTCGGCGAACCGCACCCGGCACAGGTCCGCCGGACCGAGCTCGAGGCGAAGCATGGAGACAGCCTGCCTGCCTTCGGCCAGGACCGAAAGGGTTGATCCGCAGGCCGGCCGCCTCCAGTGTGGACGCCGGGATCGACGGGGGGTGGCCGGCGTGCGTCGGACGATGGCAGTGTTGACGGGGCTCTGTCTCATCGTGGCCGTCGCGGCCTGCGAGCGGGGGGAGCCGTCGTCGGCCCCGCCGGCCGCACCGTCCCCGTCGGTCGAACGCCCGGCGCCGGGCGACCACCGGCTCACCCTGAAGCACAACGGGCTGGACCGCACCTACCTGCTGCACGCACCACCCGGGTACGACCCCAGCCGGTCGCCCGCGCTGGTCATCGCGATGCACTTCTATCCCGGAACCGGCTCCGCCATGCGGGAGCTGACCAGTCTGGACGCCAAGGCCGACAAGGACAACGTCCTGGTCGCCTACCCCGACGGGAACGCCGGCGGCTTCAACGCGCTGATCTGCTGCGGCAAGGCGGACGACGTCGGCTTCCTCAACGCCCTCACCGACCACCTGGTGCAGACCTGGCGGGTGGACCCGACCCGGGTCTTCCTCACCGGCATCTCGAACGGCGCCGACATGAGTTTCCGGGCGGCGGTGGAGAGTACGGGCCGTTTCGCCGCGATCGGAGTGGTCAGCGGCGGCTACAGCGGTCCCCTGACCACGCCCGAGAACTACGTACCGAAGAGCCCCGTTTCGGTGATCACCTTCATCGGGTCCCAGGACCGGAACGACTCGGTCTTCGAGGCGGGCATGCGGACCTGGCAGCAGCGACTCCGGTGCAAGCCCAGCCCCAAGGCGTCCGGAGTGCCGGGAGTCACCCGGACCATGGCCCGCTGCGCGGACGGCAGCGACGTCAGCATCTACACGATCGCCAGCATGGGCCACAGCTGGCCGGGTGCGACAACCGGTCAGCTCGCCGCACCCACCGCGGGTCTGTCCGCCACCGACCTGATGTGGGAGTTCTTCGCCGCGCACCCCCGCAAGGCCACCACCTAGAGCCGCAGCAGCATCCGGGTGTTGCCCAGCGTGTTCGGCTTGACCCGCTCCAGGTCCAGGAACTCCGCGACACCCTCGTCGTACGAGCGCAGCAACTGCTCGTAGACCGGCTGCGGCACCGGCGCGCCGTCGATCGCCTGGAACCCGAACGAGGCGAAGAACCGGGTCTCGAACGTGAGCACGAAGATCCGGGCGACGCCCAGCTCCCGGGCCGCGTCGATCAGCTCACCCACCAGCCGGTGGCCGATCCGTTGGCCCCGGCAGGACGGATCCACCGCGACGGTGCGGATCTCGGCCAGGTCCTCCCACATCACGTGCAGCGCCCCGCAGCCCACCACGGCGTCGTCCCCGGCGCGGACCGCCACCCGGAACTCCTGCACGTCCTCGTAGAGGGTGACGGTGGCCTTGCTCAGCAGCCGCCGGTCGTCGGTGTACGTGTCGACCAGCCGCCGAATGCCCCGCACGTCCCCGGTGCGGGCCCGCCGCACCAGGATCTGACTCTCGGGTGCCGAGGCCCCGGCCTGCCCGCTCATTCGCCCGCCGGCACGTCCACGCACGGGCCGGCCGTCCACCAGGGTTCGACCAGCGCCAGCGTCTCGTCGCCGAACGGGTTCACCCCGGGGCCGGCACCCAGCGCGTGCCCCAGGTGCACGTGCAGGCACTTCACCCGGCCGGGCATCCCGCCGGCCGAGATGCCGGCGATCTCGGGCACCTCGCCGATCGCCTCCCGGCGGGTGAGGTAGTCCTCGTGCGCCGCCCGGTAGTGGGCGGCCAGCTCCGGATCCGTCGTCAGCCGGTCGGCCATCTCCTTCATCAGCCCGGCCGACTCCAGCCGGCTGCACGCCGCCGTGGCCCTGGGACAGGTCAGGTAGTACAGCGTCGGGAACGGGGTGCCGTCGGCGAGGCGGGGCGTCGTCTCCACCACGTCCGGCAGGCCACACGGGCAGCGGTGCGCCACCGCCCGGGTCCCACGGGGCGGGCGGCCGAGCTGCGCGGCCACCGCGGCCAGGTCGGCCTCGGTGGCCGGCTCGCGGTGCGGCAGGGGTACGGAATCCGCCGCCGACTCCGGCGGTGGTGCGACAGTCACGGTGCCCATCTCTCCTGGTGCGCTGATCGGTGGCTCACTTGCCGGGTTGCTGGCTGTCCGCCGCCTGAACGCTCGACCAGAGCGTGTCGTACCAGGTCACCGGACCGGTCGGGGCGGCCGGCCCGTCCGGCTTTCCGGCGTCCCGGGCGGCGCCCTCCGGGTCGTGCAGCACCACCATCATCTTCTCGCCCGGCCGGCCCATGAAGAACCGCTCCCGGGCTTTGGTCTCGATGTACGCCTTGTCCTTCCATTTGGCGGCCTCGGCGGCGAGCTTGCCGATCTCTTCTTCCTGCGCCGCCTGGGCGGCCTCCATCCGCTCGATGTCGGCCTGCTGGTCCAGGTAGACCCGAACCGGGTAGGTGTAGGCCAGAGCGAGTGCGATCAGGACCGCGAACAACACGGTGGCCCGGCCGGTGAAGCGACGGGGGTGGGGTGCGGCGAGCCGTTTGACGGCACCACCGGTGGCGGTGCGTCGAGCGGCGGCCGGACGGTTCGCGGAGCGCACCGCCTCGGCGCCCCGGGCCGCGCCCGGCGCCCGACCAGCGGCGCCGCGCGGCTCGGCGCGTACGCCGGCCTCCCGGACCGATCCCCGAGTGGCGCGGCCACCACCCGGCCGACCGGACTGACCCGGTCGGCGGGCGGGACGCTGACCACCCGGTGTGCGGCGCTGCTGCATCGTCACACCCCTCCCCCGAGGCTTCCCGACAACCTTTTAGGCCGAACGGTAGCGCGGGAACGCCCCAGCGCCGGCGTAGCGCGCCGCGTCGGCCAGCTCCTCCTCGATCCGGAGCAGCTGGTTGTACTTGGCGACCCGGTCCGAGCGGGCCGGCGCGCCGGTCTTGATCTGACCGCAGCCGGTGGCGACCGCCAGGTCGGCGATGGTCGTGTCCTCGGTCTCGCCGGAGCGGTGGCTCATCATGCACTTGAAGCCGGCCCGGTGGGCCAGGTCCACCGCGTCCAGGGTCTCGGTCAGCGAACCGATCTGGTTGACCTTGACCAGGACCGCGTTCGCCGCCTTCTCCGCGATGCCGCGGGCGATGCGCTGCGGGTTGGTCACGAACAGGTCGTCACCGACGATCTGCACCCGGTCGCCGATCGAGGCGGTCAGCGTCTGCCAGCCGGTCCAGTCGTCCTCCGCCAGCGGGTCCTCGATCGACACGATCGGGTACTCGTCGGCCAGCTTGGTGTAGTAGGTGCTCATGTCCTCGGCGGACTTCGGGCTGCCCTCGAAGGTGTAGGTGCCGTTGTCGAAGAACTCCGTCGCCGCCACGTCGAGCGCGAACACGATGTCGCTGCCCAGCCGGTAGCCGGCCTTCTCGACCGCCTCGGCGATCAGGTCCAGCGCCGCGGCGTTGGTCGGCAGGTTCGGCGCGAAGCCGCCCTCGTCGCCGAGCCCGGTCGACAGACCCTTCTTCTTCAGCACCGACTTGAGCGCGTGGTAGACCTCCGCGCCGGAGCGCAGCGCCTCACGGAAGGTGGGCGCGCCGATCGGCGCGATCATGAATTCCTGGATGTCGACGTTGGAGTCGGCGTGCGCGCCACCGTTGAGGATGTTCATCATCGGCACGGGCAGGAGGTGCGCGTTCGGGCCGCCCAGGTAGCGGAAGAGGCTCAGCTCGGCGCTGCCGGCGGCGGCCTTCGCGATCGCGAGGGAGACGCCGAGGATGGCGTTCGCGCCCAGCTCCGACTTGCTGTCGGTGCCGTCGATGTCGAGCATCTTCTGGTCGATCAGGCGCTGCTCGCTGGCCTCGTACCCGATGATCTGGTCGACGATCTTGTCTTCGACGTTGGAGACCGCCTTCTCCACGCCCTTGCCCTGGTAGCGGTCGGCGTCACCGTCGCGCAGCTCGATCGCCTCGAAGGCGCCGGTGGAGGCGCCGGAGGGCACGGCGGCGCGGGCCACCGTGCCGTCGTCCAGGCCGACCTCGACCTCGACCGTCGGGTTGCCCCGCGAGTCGAGAATCTCCCGGGCGACGATTCCCTCGATGGTTGCCACTGAGTCGCTCCTCGTTGTTGTGATCCGGTCCGTGGGTGGGCCGCGACGGTGCGGCTGAGGCAGGTGTTGAACGCAGCGTATCGGGCCACGGGATCGGACACGGCGTCGCCCGCGCACCCGGGTCGCCCCACGGTGACGGACATTCCCGGATTTCCGGGCGTCAACCGGCAACGGGTTTGCGCTGCGCCGACCCGATCCACCAGGCTGGTCGCCATGCCCGCCGCCTCGACCACCCTCCGCATGCTCGCCGTGTCGGTCATCGCGTCGCTCACGGTCACCGGCTGTCAGACATTCGAGGACGCCGGACGCGCCATGGGCCGCTCCGATCTGGTCAACGACCTCGCCGCCCGGCTCGATCGGGCGCTGGAACTGACCTACTCGGCCGAATACCAGCTCCCCGGCGGCGAGACCGCCGCGATCGTGCAGGCCCAGGATCCGGCCCGCTCCACGTACAGCTACCCGGGTGGGCGACTCACCGTCACCCCGGACGGGATCACACGGTGCACGGCGGCCGGCGGCCGCACAGCGTGCACCCTGATCACGCCACCCACCCCCGGCAGCAAGCCCACCGTGGCGCTCTTCGCCGAAGCGAACGAGCAGGGCCTCGTCACCCCTCCGGTGGTGGTGGGGCTGCTGACCGCCGCCGCGCTCGACCCGCAGGCGGTCATCAGGCAGAGCGACACCACCGTCGCCGGGCACCACGCCACCTGCGTGGAGGTGCAGCGGTCGGACGGCGACCTCACGGCCTGCGTGACCACCGACGGCGTGCTCGGCAGCTTCACGGGGTCGGTCGACGGCAAGCCGATGGAGCTGGCACTGAGCAGCTACTCCGAGACGGTGCCGAAGGACGCGTTCGACCCGCCCGCCGGCGCCACCGTGGTGGACCGCCGGCCGGGCGGCTCGTGACCGGCCCGGCCGTCGGGTCCGCGAACACCGCGCCGCGAGCCGGGTTCCAGCCGGGGGCCGACCTCGGTCGCCCGCCCGCGCCCACCGACCTGGCCCTGCCGGTGGTCGGCGCGAAGCTGCTGCTCACCGCCGACGGGACGGTGGGCCGGGTCGCCGACCTGCCCGCCGACACCCCCTGGGTGCCGCTGGGCACCCTCGACGGGGTGCCCGCATGGGCGACCGACCTGGCCACCGCCGACGGGATCCCCGGCCGGGCTCGCGGTTGGGCGTCGCTCGCCGCCGAGGTGCCCGAGCCGCTCGCCACGCTGGCCGGCCGGGCGTTGGCCGTGGTCACCTGGCGACGTACCCACCGGTGGTGCGGCGCCTGCCGTGCCGAGCTGACCGACCAGCCCGGCGAGACCGCCCGGCGCTGCCCCGACTGCGGCCTGTACGTCCCCATGCAGCTCTCCACGGCGGTGCTGGTCGCGATCACCCGGCCCGGGCCCGCCGGCCGCGCCGACGAGCTGCTGCTGGTCCGGCACGCGACCGGGCCGACCGGGCTCTGGGCACTGGTGGCCGGCTTCGTCGAGGCCGGCGAGACGCTGGAGTCGGCGGTGCACCGCGAGGTCGGCGAGGAGGTCGGGCTCAGCGTCGACCAGCTGGCCTACTTCGGCAGCCAGCCGTGGGCGATCTCCGGCCCCGGGGTGCTGCTCGCCGGCTTCACCGCCCGCGCCGCCGACCCGCGGGCCGAGCCGGTGGTCGACGGCCGGGAGCTGACCCGGGCCCACTGGTTCGGCCTGGACGCGCTGCCGGCGGAACTGCCGCCCGCGTACTCCATCTCGCGCTGGCTGATCGACGCGACGGTGACCGCCGGACGGCGGTGACCGCCGTGACCGCGACCGGTCGGCGGGCCTCGACCGGGGGTGGGTCAGACGCCGAGCAGGGTGCGCAGGTGGCGCGGGGGCGGGCAGTCGTGGGCGAGCATCGCGTCGTGCCAGTCACGCACCGACACCCCGTGCGGGCGGGCGGCGGCGATCTCGGCCACCTCGCTGTACCCCACGAAGTAGGTGGAGAGCTGCGTGGACGTGAGCAGCGACCGGCGCCACTTGCCGGCAGCCTCGCCCTCCTCCTGGAAGCCGCGCCCGGTCATCAGGGCCATCGCCTCGGCCTCGGGCAGGTCCTCGGCGTGCACCAACTGGTCGAGCAGCGCGTTGATGGTCATCCGTAGCTGCATCTTGAGCTGCTGCAACCGCACCGGCAGGCCACCGAAGCCGAGCCCGGCCATCAGCTCCTCGGCGTAAACGGCCCAGCCCTCGATGAACGGGCCCGACTCGGCCAGCGCCCGGACCCGGGTGCCACCGACGTAGCGGCGGGCGTGGGCGAGCTGGAGGAAGTGCCCGGGCATCGCCTCGTGCACGGTCAGGTTGCGGATCATGTGGTCGTTGTACTCGCGGTAGAACGACTCGACGCGGTGCGCCGGCCAGTCGGTGGGGGTGGGCGCGATGCAGTAGAACGTCGGCAGGGCCGCGGTCTCCAGCGGGCCGGGCGAGTCGCAGTACGCCACCGCGACGCCCCGGGCGAACTCCGGCATCTCCTGGATCACGCACCGGTCGTCGACCAGGCTGACCAGGTCGTGCGCGCGGACGAAGTCGGTCGCCTCGTCCAGGGTCACGCCGGCCAGCTCGACGATGGTCCGGTCGTCCGGGTGCTCGGCGGCGAGCACGTCCAGCGCCCGGCGTACCGTCGCGTCGTCCGCCCCGCCGCCGACCAGCTCGACGGACGCCTCGCGGATCTCCGCGGTGACCCGGTCCAGGTTGGCCCAGGCGCGGCGCTGGATCTCGGCGGCGCCCAGTTCGGTGTCCAGGGTGTGCCAGAGCCGGGCCTCCCAGCGGCGGCGGCCCAGGCGGGGGTCACGACCGGGGCCGCTGTCGGCGGCCAGGCCGGTGCGCAGCCAGGCGACGAACTCCTCCAGCGCGGCGATCGCCGCGGTCGCCGCCGGCTCCACCCGGTCGAGGCTGCCGGGCGCCTGGGCGAGCAGCGGCGGCAGCTCGTCGCGGATCAGCGCGGCCGTGCCGGTGAACTGCCCGACCGCCGTCTCGGCGTGGATCCGCGGCATGTCCCGCAGCGTCGCGCGGGCGGTGGCGAGGGCGTCCGGTACGGCGGCGAGCCGGCCGGCGAGGTGGGTCAGCCGCACCTCGGCCGGGGCGTACGGGCGGGCCAGCAACGGGTGCAGCAGCGGCCCGGGGTTGTGACGCAGAGGGTCCCACTCGTGCGACCGGATCTCGGTCAGCTCGAACAGCTCCCGGTCGACGAACGAGGTGAGCAGCGCATGGTCGACCTGCTCCTCGACGTCCAGCGAGTCGGGGTCCAGTTCGGACAGTGCGTTCGCCGCGTCGGAGAGCATCGCCCGGTCGGTGGCCAGCGCCCCGGGGGACAGATCCGGCAGCCGGTCGTCGTACCGGTGATCCCCCGCCGCGGTCGCCACCCCCGGCCGCGTCTCCAACAACGCCTCGACGACCCGCTCCGCCAGAACCCCGAACGCTTCCACCCCCCGACCCTACCGACCACCCCTCGGCCAGCCGTGTTGATCAAGAGGTTTGCGTCAGGATCCGGCCTGGAAGTGACGCGAACCTCTTGATCAACGTCGTCAGTCGGCGGGCGGGGTGGGGCGCTCGGCGGCGCGGACCGCCTCGGCGTAGGCGAGGGTGGTGCGGCGCAGGGCGGCCTCCGGGTCCAGGTCGGCCTGGCGGGCCGCCGCCACCGTGGCCAGCAGGCTGGCGCCGAGCCTCGCCTCCGGGTCCACCTGTGAGTCGGCCAGCGGCGGCGGGACGGCGAGCCCGACCCGTGCGGCGCGGTCCAGGATCGTCGCGGCCAGGGCGAGGGCGGGCTGGCTCAACGCCACGCCGTCCAGCACCGAGTCGCGCGCCTTCTCGGCCCGCTTGATCCGCTCCCAGTTGGCGGTGATCTCCTCCAGCGTGCCCGCCTCCGCACCGGCGAAGACGTGCGGATTGCGCCGGATCATCTTGTCGACCAGGCCACCCGCCACGTCGTCGACGTTCCACCGCTCGCCCTCGGGCAGTTCCTCGGCGAGCCGGGCGTGCAGCACCACCTGGAGCAGCACGTCACCCAGCTCCTCGCGCAGCGCATCGGTGTCGCCGGCGCTGATCGCGTCGTACGCCTCGTAGCTCTCCTCCAGCAGATAACCGGCGAGGCTGCGGTGCGTCTGCGCCCGCTTCCACGGGTCACCCCCCGGCGACGCCAACCGGTCCAGCACGGCCACCGCGTCGAGCAGCCGGGCGCCCGGCGGATCCCACGAGCCGTACATCAGCTCCAACTCGGCCAACCCCGGCTCCCTGGCCAGCCGCAGACCCAGCTGCCGGGCCAGGGACTCGTCGCCCGCCGGGCCGGCCAGCCAGACCGCAGCGCCATGCGCCGCGACCGCGTCCAGCAGCGGCTGCGTCGCCGGGCCGTCCACGATCGTGACCTCGGGGCCCGCCTGCCGCACGGCCGTGGCCAACTCGCTCTCCGCGCCGGCCAGCACCGGATGCTGGCGTACGACATCCCAGGCGGCCGAGGTCAGCAGACCGGCCGGCAGTCGGGGCGAGGTGACCAGCAGGATGATCCGTGCCGTCATGCTCAGCTGGCCGTGCCCTCAGCCTCCGGAGTGGCGGTCGACCCGACCGGCTCCGGGGTGGAGATGTCGGTGACCGCGTCGGAGCCCAGCTCACCCAGCGGCACGCTCACGGCGGGCACGTCACCGGGGAAGCTCAGCACCGGGAACTCGAGTGGGCGGTAGCGGGGGCTGACCGTCACGTCGTAGCCTTCGGCCGCCTCGACCAGCGACCGTCGGGTGGCCAGCGCGCCGCGCAGCTGCTCGCCGTCGAGTTGGCGGGCGGCGTCCTCGTCGGTCATGTTGGCCGGGATCTGGCCCGCCTCGCGGCCGACCCCGATGAGGGTGGCCATCTCCTGCGCGGTCGGCGCGACCGGCTCGGACGGCACACCGGACAGGCAGGTGTAGAGGTCGGCCATCTCCCGCACGTACCCGGTCCCGGGCTCCAGCCCGAGAACCTCAGCGACCTGCTCGCGCGGCACCTGGCCGCGCGGCTGGTAGTTCTTCTCGGCGGAGATCCGCTCGCACACCTCACTCAGCACCAGCACGCTGGTCACCTGAACGGCGCCGGGCAGCTGCGGCTCCGGCGGCGCGGGCTGGCCCGCGGTGGTGGGCGACGCGGTCGGCGACGCGGTCGGCTTCGGGTTCTTGTCGCGCAGATCCTTCAGCACGGCGGCGACCCGGTCATCGGTGATGCGGTGGTCACCGACGTAGGCGGCGATACCGGGCTCGGCACGGCAACCGGACAGGGCGACGAGACCGACCGCCACGCTGGCGACGGCGACAAGACGGCGAGCACGCATGACGGTCACTCTCTCACGGCAGGACGCGTCGCTGTGACGCCCCCCACCGCACAGGCCCGGGGCGACCAGGATGGCGCCGGCGCGCCCGACACCACCCTGATCGAAAGCCCCGGGCTCAGGCGGTCGCTCCCGCCGGCACAGCCGGAGCGGGGGCGCCCAGCACGTCGGAGAGCAGTTGGGCGCACCAATCCAGCAGGGCCTGGTCGCGCAGCGGCTCGCCACCCACCCGGCGCGTGCTGGGTCGGGGCACGCTGACCTGGTCGGTCGCCTGCTTGTAGACCGCGTCCGGGTGGTAGCGCTTGAGCCGCAACTGCTTCGAGTCGGGCAGCGGCAACGGCCCGAACCGGACGTGCTTGCCCTGCATCGACACGTCGGCCAGGCCGTACCGCCGGGCCAGCAGGCGGAACCGGGCCACCGCGACCAGGTTCTGCACCGGGGCCGGCGGCTCGCCGTACCGGTCGGTCATCTCGGCGACCACCTCGCGCAGCCGCTCCTCGTCGCGCGCCTCGGCGAGCTTGCGGTACATCTCCAACCGCAGGCGCTCCACGCTCACGTAGTCGTGCGGCAGGTGCGCGTCGACCGGCAGGTCGATCTTGACGTCGGCCTCCTCCTCGGGCCGCTCACCCTTGAACGCCGAGACCGCCTCGCCGACCATCCGCACGTACAGGTCGAAGCCGACGCCCTCGATGTGCCCGGACTGCTCGCCGCCGAGCAGGTTGCCGGCGCCCCGGATCTCCAGGTCCTTCATCGCCACGTACATGCCCGCGCCCAACTCGGTGTGCTGGGCGATGGTCGCCAACCGCTCGTGGGCGTGCTCGGTGAGCGGCTTCTCCGGCGGGTAGAGGAAGTACGCGTACGCCCGCTCCCGACCCCGGCCGACCCGGCCGCGGATCTGGTGCAACTGGGCCAGGCCGAGCAGGTCCGCCCGCTCCACGATCAGGGTGTTGGCGTTCGGGATGTCGATGCCCGACTCCACGATCGTGGTGCAGACCAGCACGTCGAACTCCTTCTCCCAGAAGCCGACCATGACCTTCTCCAGGGCCTCCTCGCCCATCTGGCCGTGCGCCACCGCGACCCGCGCCTCGGGCACCAGCTCACGCAGCCGACGCGCCGCCCGGTCGATCGACTCGACCCGGTTGTGCAGGTAGAAGACCTGCCCGTCGCGGAGCAGCTCGCGGTGGATGGACGCGGCCACCTGCCGGTCGTCCTGCGCGCCGACGAAGGTGAGCACCGGGTGCCGCTCCTCCGGCGGGGTGGCGATGGTGGACATCTCCCGGATGCCGGTGATCGCCATCTCCAGGGTGCGAGGGATCGGGGTCGCCGACATGCTCAGCACGTCGACCGAGGCGCGCAGCGTCTTCAGGTGCTCCTTGTGCTCGACACCGAAGCGCTGCTCCTCATCGACGATCACCAGACCCAGCTGCTTGAACCGGGTGGCGGTCTGGAGCAGCCGGTGGGTGCCGATGACGATGTCGACGGTGCCGTCGGCGACCATCTCCAGCGTCCGCTCGGTCTCCTTCGGGGTCTGGAACCGGGACAGCTGCCGGATCACCACCGGGAACTGGCTCATCCGCTCGGCGAACGTGTTGTAGTGCTGCTGCACCAGCAGCGTCGTCGGCACCAGCACCGCCACCTGCTTGCCGTCCTGCACCGCCTTGAACGCCGCCCGGACCGCGATCTCGGTCTTGCCGTAGCCGACGTCGCCGCAGATCAACCGGTCCATCGGGACGGTCTGCTCCATGTCCCGCTTGACCTCGTCGATCGCGGCGAGCTGATCCGGCGTCTCCTGCCAGGGGAACGCGTCCTCCAACTCCCGCTGCCACGGGGTGTCCGGGCCGAACGAATGGCCCTTGGACGCCTTGCGGGCGGCGTAGAGCTGGATCAGCTGCGCGGCGATCTCCCGGACCGCCTTGCGCGCCCGGGCCTTGGACTTCTGCCAGTCCGAGCCGCCCATCTTGTGCAGGGTCGGCTGCTCGCCACCCACGTAGCGGGAGAGCTGGTCGAGCTGATCGGTCGGCACGAAGAGCCGGTCGCCGGGCTGACCGCGCTTGCTGGCCGCGTACTCGATGACCAGGTATTCCCGGCTGGCGCCGTTGACGGTGCGCTGCACCAGCTCGACGTACCGGCCGATGCCGTGCTGCTCGTGCACCACGTGGTCGCCGGCCTTGAGCTCCAGCGGGTCGATGGTGTTGCGTCGCCGGCTCGGCATCTTGCGCATGTCCCGCGTGGACGTGCCCCGACCCCCGGTGACGTCGTTGCCGGTGAGCAGCACGAAACGGGACGCCTCGTCGACGAAGCCACTGCTCAGCGCTCCGCAGGTGACCACCAGCTCGCCGGGGACGGGCGCGGTCGGCACCTCCTCGGTCAACCGGGCGCCCAGGCCGGCGTCGCGCAGCACCTCCACCGCCCGCTGGGCGGGGCCGTGACCCTCGAAGACCAGCGCGATCGACCAGCCCTCGCCGGCCCAGCGCTTGAGGTCGTCGACGACACGCGCGGTCTCGCCGTGGTACAGCGGGGCCGGCTGGGCGGACAGCGTCACCGCGATGGCGTCGTCCGGAGTGACGGCGGCCTGCTCCGGAGCGTCCTCCCAGGGCTGCCGCGTCTCGGCGGTCTCCGCTTCGACCAGGCCGAACGGGGACAGCGTCCACCACGGCTGACCGAGCTTGCCGGCGGTGGCGCGCACCTCGGCCAGGGTGCGGAAGGCCGCGGCGCCGACATCCACCGGCGCCTGGCCACCGACCGCGGCGGCGGCCCAACTGGCCTGGAGAAACTCCTCCGAGGTACGCACCAGGTCGTGCGCCCGGGTGCGGATCCGCTCCGGGTCGCACAGCAGCACGTGGGTGCCGGACGGCATGGCGTCCAGCAGCAACTCCAGCGAGTCGGGGCCGACCAGCACCGGTGCCAGCGACTCCATCCCCTCCACCGGGATGCCCTCGGCCAGCTTGTCCAGGATCTCGGCCAACTCCGGGTGCTGCTCGGCGAGCGCGGCGGCCCGCTCGCGGACCGACGGGGTGAGCAGCAACTCCCGGCACGGCGGCGCCCAGAGCAGCGGAACCTGCTCGATGGTCCGCTGGTCGGCGACGGCGAAGGTGCGGATCTCCTCCACCTCGTCGCCCCAGAACTCCACCCGGGACGGGTGCTCGTCGGTGGGCGGGAAGACGTCCAGGATGCCGCCGCGCACCGCGAACTCGCCGCGCTTGGTGACCAGGTCGACCCGGGCGTACGCCATGTCGATCAGCCGACGGGCGACCTCCTCAAGGTCCGCCTCCTCGCCCGCGGCGAGCTGCACCGGCTCCAGGTCACCGAGCCCCTTGAGCTGCGGTTGGAGCAGCGAGCGGACCGGGGCCACGACCACCCGCAGCGGCCCGGTGCTGCCGTGCGCGTCGGCCGACTCCGGGTGCGCCAACCGGCGCAGCACGGCCAGTCGCCGGCCCACCGTGTCCGAGCGTGGCGACAGCCGCTCGTGCGGCAGCGTCTCCCACGACGGGAAGACCACCACCTGCTCCGCCGGCAGCAACCCGCCCAGCGCGGCAACCAGATCGTCGGCCTCGCGGGTGGTGGCGGTCACCGCCAGCACCGGTCGACCGGCCCCTTCGTTGTCGGCGGCGACCGCCGCGACGGCGAACGGGCGCAGCGCGGCCGGGGCGGTGATGTCGAGGCCGTCGACCTGGGCGGCACCGGAGCGCGCCAGGTCACGCGCCCGGGCCAGCCCGGGGTCGGCCAGGGCGGCGGAGAACAGACCGGTGAGCATGTGATCACTTCCAGGGGAGTCGACGCACACGACGGCTGCCCCTCGTCCGGTCGGACGGGGGGTGCACGACGACAAGCCTATCCCCGTCCACCGACAGCCACCCCCTTCCGCCCAGGTC
>NZ_RCVJ01000109.1 GCF_003667505.1 Micromonospora sp. BL4 | reverse complement strand
GGGTTGGGGTTGGGCCCTCGGGGCCGGACTGGTCACGGCTTTCGTAGGCGCGGCGGGAGCCGCAGACGTCGGCGCGGGAGCACATGGAGCGCGAGCCGTCGGCGTCCAGGCGCACGGTCACCGCGTCTCTCGGGACGCTGTGGCCGATCACGCGGCCCTCCCCCTCCGGCGTGGTGACACGGGCGCCGACCGCCGGGGCGGTCTCCTGAAATCTCGCGTACAGGGGATGCTCGTACTTCAAACAGCACATCAACCGGCCACACGCGCCGGAGATGCGCAGCGGATTGAGCGGCAGGTCCTGGTCCTTGGCCATCCGGATGGTCACCGGCTCGAAGTCGGTGAGGAACGTGGCGCAGCACAGGTCCCGTCCGCATGAGCCGATGCCGCCCTGCACCCGCGCCGAGTCCCGTGCGGAGAGCTGCCGCAGTTCGACGCGACAGTGCAGGGTGGCGCCCAGGTCACGGACCAGCGAGCGGAAGTCCACGCGGTGCGGCGCGGTGAAGTAGACGGTGCTGCGTTCGCCGCCGCCCTCGGCGGAGCCGAGCACGTGGTCGACGGCCACCACCTTCATGGGCAGGCCGTGCGCACGGATGAGCCGCTTCGCGGCGACCTTGGCCTCGGCCTTGCGCCGGCGCAGCGCCTCATCCCGGCGCAGATCGTCGTCGCCGGCCAGCCCCACGAGCCGGGGAAAACCTTCGGTCTCCTCGGTCACCCACTGCGCGGCCCAGACGCACTCGGCCACCTCGGGCCCGTCGTCGGTCGGCACCAGCACCTTGTCGCCGACCTGCGGGCGCAACTCGCCGGGGTCGAGGTAGTAGAGGCGCCCGTACCGGTTGAAGCTGACCGCGCAGAGCATGCCCATGCACCCCACCCTACGACGGTTCACCGCCGAAGGGCGCGCCGGCCGTCGCCGGACGACTACCCCTCGCTGCCATCCATGACCGTCGACTTGACCGATTGCGGGCCCACCCCGTCGTGCCGTTACTCCTCGCCCGGACGGTTGAATCCGGGCCGCGGTAGGGGACAAACGCGTCCGGGCGGCGTTGAGTGGAGGCAGACCTGCGGGGGGTGCAGGGGGAAGACCACGGCGTCGCCGCCGACGCCGGCTCAGGCCGGCGCCCGCGGGCGACGCCGTGGCCTGTCCGGGGCGCGGTGTCCGGCTACCAGCCGACCCGGGTGGTCTGGTCGTACCGGGGTCGACCGTCCACCGGGGGCCGCCACGTGGACTCGACCAGACTCGGCGCCCACTGGCGCAGCAGCGTCTCCGCGCCGTCGTACGCGACGCAGAGCGCCGCCAGCACCCGCGCGGCGATCTCGGCCGCATCGGCCACGCCGGGCCCCACCGGGCCGGGCCGGAGCGGCGTCCCCGTGGCCGTGGCGGCGACCACGGCGACCGCCTCGGCCGAGCGGAGGATGTCGGCCAGAGTGCGGGCCAGGGCGAGGCGGGTGCCCTCCACCCAGTCGGCGAGGGCGTCGGCGTAACCGGCGGTGGACTCCAGGCGCCCGACCAGGCTCTCCGGCCCCTCGTCGAGGTGGCGCAGCAACGCCGCCCGCTCCTGCCCGTACGCCGAGGCTGCCGGCCCGGACCAGAGCACGGGGTCGGTGAGCGCGGTCGAGACGTCGTCGTACCCCCGGATCAGCCGGCGCACCGCGTGCCCGGCGCCGGCGAGCGGCGCCGGATGCAGGTCGAGGAAGCCGCGGACCGCGTCGCCCGGGAGCACCTGCATCCGACGCAGCAGCGGCCAGACCCGGTGCCCCTCGGGGACGCCGGCGGCGAGCAGGGCGTCCACCCGGCGCAGCAGGTCCAGGCCGGGCTCGGCGAGCCGGTCCAGCGGATCCATCAGGGCTCCCCGGTGATGCGGCGGCGGGCGGCGCGGTCGACCTCGCCGTAGCGGTCGGCTGCCTCGCGCACGGCGGAGGCGGCGGCGGCCAGCCGGCCGGCGGCGGCGCGCGCCTCGCGGGCCCGGTCGTCGGTGGCGGCGGTCCACTGCCGGTGCAGCGCGCGGCCGATCTCGCCGGGGCGCCCCGGAGCGTCCGTGCCGAAGGCGGCCTGGGCGGGATCGCTGGCGGTGACCGTGCGGGACAGGGCGGTGAGCGTGGCGCTCGCCTCGTCCAGCCGGGCGGAGAGCGCGCGCAGTGTGTCCATCTCAGGCCCCCGCGAGCGGTCGGTAGGCGGCGAACGTCTCGTTGTGCAGCTTCTCCCGGGCCCACTCGGCGGCGTCGGCCGCTGCGGTGACCGCGGCCTGCACGGAACCGGCCACGTCCCGCGGACTGCGGCTGTGCAGCGGCCCGAGGAACCGGACGTCGGTGATCCGCCCACCGGCGGTGACCACCACCTCGACCAGCCCGTCCGGCGACCGGACGGTGACCTCGACGGTCGACACCGCCTGGTCGAACTCGGCCTGGAGCGACTCGATCCGGCGGTAGCGCCGCACCGCCTCCTCGATCCAGGCTTCGTCGATCTCCCCCCGCGGCATCGGCCGACTCCTCCCGGATGACCCCTCACTGAGCGTGCTGTCACCGTCACAACAGCACACCGGACCGTACCGCACAGCAATCGTGCGTGTCGATGCCTGTGGATGACGGGTCCGCCGGCCGGGACCACGCCACGAAAGCGGCGCTCAGCCCTTCCAGAGGGCGAGCATCATCGCCTCGACGGCGATCCGTGGCTTGACGTTCGCCTCGATCGCCGCCCGGCAGGCGAGCACGGCTTCCAGCCGGCGCAGCGACCCCTCGGCGACCCACTTCTGCGCCCCGGCGCCGGCCAGCACGGCGGTGTCGGTGTGCACCGGTGCGACCGGAGCGCGCAGCGCCATGGTGATCGCGTCCCGGTAGAAACCGGCCAGGTCGACCAGCGCCCGGTCCAGCGCGTCCCGCTGGGCCCGGGTCGCCCGCGACTTCTGCCGCTTCTCCAGTTCCTTGAGCTGCCCGGCGGCGCCCCGGATCGCGCCGGCCGCGCCCCGGCCGGTGCCGCCGGCGCCGAGCGCGGTCTCCAGCGCCGTCCGCTCGGCCGTGTCGGCCTCGGTGACCGCCGCCTCGGCCTCGGCCTCTGCCGCCTCGATCAGCGCTGACGCCGCGTCGAACGCCGCGCCGACGCCGGTCAGCCGGCGCGGCACGGCGAGCACCGCCTCGCGCCGCTTGCGGGCCTCCGGGTCGCGGGCCAGCCGGCGGGCCCGACCCACGTGCCCCTGCGCCGCCGCCGCCGCCCACTGCGCCACGTCGGGCGCGATGCCGTCCCGACGGACCAGCACCTCGGCCACCGCCGCGGCCGACGGCTGCCGCAGGGGTACGACCCGACAGCGGGACCGGATGGTCACCGAGATGTCGTCCGGGTGGGTGGACGGGGCGCAGAGCAGGAACACGGTACGCGGCGGGGGCTCCTCGATCGCCTTGAGCAGCGCGTTGCCAGCGGCCTCGGTGAGCCGGTCGGCGTCCTCGATGACCACCACCTGCCAGCGCCCGCCGGACGGGGTGCTCGCCGCGCGGAGCACCAGCGCGCGCATCTCGCCGACGCCGATGGAGAGCCCCTCCGGCACCACCATCCGGACATCGGCGTGGGTGCCGCCCATCGTGGTGTGGCAGCCGGGGCACTCGCCGCAGCCGGTGCCGTGCACGCACTGCAGGGCGGCGGCGAAGGCCCGCGCGGCGACCGAGCGGCCGGAGCCGGGCGGCCCGGTGAAGATCCAGGCGTGGGTCATCCCGGCGCTCGGGTCGACTCCGGCCCCGCCGTCCGTGTCGGTCGGGCCGGCGGCGATCAGCGCGGGCGTACGGTCGGCGGCGCCCACGCGCAGCACGGACGCCGCCGCGACGGCCGCCCGGCGCAGCTCGGTCACCGCCTCGTCCTGACCGACCAGGTCGGCGAAGACGTCCGGCATCAGGTTCGATGCTCCATCGTCACCAGCTCCGCGTCGGATAACTCGGGCTGCACCGAGGTGTCCGGGCCCTGCGCCGGCCGGGGGTGCACGATGCCGCCCGGACTTCCGAGCATCTCCTCGACACGCCGGATCACCTGCCCGGTGATCTCCTCGGCCGGCCGGGACGCGTCGAGCACCAGGTAGCGCTTCGGGTCGGCGGCGGCCAGGTCGAGGAAGGCGTACCGGACGCGCTCGTGGAACGCGATCGACTCGGCCTCCAGCCGGTCGACGCCCTCGCTGCGCGACTCCACCCGCGACAGGCCGGTCTGCGGCTCGACGTCCAGCAGCACCACCAGGTCGGGCTTGAGCCCACCGGTAGCCCAGGAGGAGAGCCAGGAGACCTCGTCGACCGGGAGGGTCCGCCCGGCGCCCTGGTACGCCAGAGACGAGTCGACGTACCGGTCGCTGATCACCACGCCGCCGCGGATCAGCGCGGGCCGCACCACGGCGGCCACATGGTGCGCCCGGTCGGCGGCGTAGAGCAGCGCCTCGGCGCGCGGCGAGGGCGCCTCGGCGCCGGAGGTGTCCAGCACCAGCGACCGGATCCGTTGACCGACGGTGGTCGCCCCGGGCTCGCGGGTGACCACGACGTCGCGCCCCTGGCCGCGCAGTCGCTCGGCGAGCGCGGCGAGCTGGGTGGACTTGCCGGCGCCCTCACCGCCCTCGAAGACCACGAAGAGCCCGGCGGAGACGAACGGCTCGGCCGGCATCAGCGGCCGACCCCGGATGGAGCCCCAGAGGTCGGCGAGGACCGGGACGCCCTTCTTGTCATCCATCTGGCCGAACGCGCTGATCCCGGCGAAGATGCCGGCGACCCCCGCGGCGAGCAGCAGCAACCGCGTCGAGGAGACGGACACGCCCAGGTCGGCGATCACCAACTTGCGGGAGCCGCCCACACCGACCAGTAGGCTGCTCAGCCCGATGGCCAGGATCAGCACCAGCCGGGTGCCGATCTGCACCACCGCGAAGACCCGCCCGCGTACCTCGTCGGCCACCTCGCCGCCGAGCAGGGTGGTGCCCGCCAGGAAGGCCATTCCCGCGCCGACACCAACCAGGACCGCGCCGACGATCGCCATGGACAGGTGGATGGCGAAGGCGAGGGTCATCACGGCGGCGCTGGCCAGCACGATGCTCATGCCGAACCAACGGCGGCGGGACATCTCCTTGACGACCATCGGGCCGAGGCCGAGGCCGAGGGCCAGGCCGACGAAGATGGCACCGAAGAGCAGGAAGAAGGCAGCGTCGCCGGCGCCGAGCGAGGCGGCGAAGAACTTCGCGGTGCCGATCACGATGCCGCCGCCGGCGAACGCGCCGAAGATGCCGAGCACCAGACCGCGGACGAGCCGGGTCTGGCCGATGTACTTCCAGCCCTCGGCGAACTGGCGCCCCATGCTCTGCTCGGTGCGCTGCCGTTCGCCGGTCTGCGCCTGGCTGATCTCCTTGATCCCGAACGCCACCACGAGGGCGGTGGCGAGCCGCGAGAAGGAGTTGACCCAGAGCGCGAGCTGGGCCGGCTCTGCCCAGCCGAGGTCGCCGCCGGCGACGGCCCGGACGCTGCGGTCGAGCGCCGCAGCCACCAGCGCCGCGAGGATCGGGGTGAGGCCGTACGTGGTGATCAGCGTGAGCTGGTTGGCCGCCTCCAGCCGGGCGCGCGGGATCAGGTTGGGGACCGCGGCCTCCTTGGCCGGAATCCAGATCAGCGTGATCGACTCGATCAGGAAGGTGGCGACGGTCGCCCAGAGGACCACCATCGCGCCGCTCGCGCCGGCCAGCGCCACCATCGGGATGGAGGCGAACAGGACGAAGCGGAGCAGGTCGCAGATGACCATCGTCCAGCGCCGGTCGAACCGGTCGGCGAGCACACCGGCGACCGGCCCGAGCACCAGCGCGGGCAGCAGCCGGATCGCGATGACACCACCGAAGGCCGCCCCCTTCGCGGTGCTGCCCTGCACCTGGGAGGCGGCGAAGACCGAGGTGGCCAGCAGGCCGAACCAGTCACCGAAGGAGGCTGCGCCGAGCACGATCCACAGCCGCCGGAACGGCCGGATCCGCAGAACTGAGCGGATGGCGGCGTAACCGGACGGATCCACCTGGCTCCCGCCAGACTGGTTGGCGGCGTTGCCGGACTGATCGCCGGAGCGCGACACGCCGCGCGACTCGCCGCTGTTCTGGCTTTCGATGGCCGTACCTCCACGTGCCGGCCCATCGCTGGGCACCCCCGGTGGAACACTCTAGACCCGGTGGGGAGCCACCCCACTCGCGACATTCTCCTGCTCGCTGAGCCTAGGCCGCCGAAGGCATCAACCGCAGCCCGGCCGTACGCGAGGGTATTTCGCATTCATCGTCCGACAGTTAGCGTGCACACGTGGCCATCGAAAGCGACAAACTGCGCGAGCGCCTGGATCGGGCGACCGCCCACCTCGACCCGCCGTACGCGGTGGTGGATCTCACCGCCTTCGACGCCAACTCGGCCGCCCTGGCCGACCGCGCCGCCGGCAAACCGGTCCGACTGGCGAGCAAGTCGGTCCGCAGCCGGGAGCTGATCAGCCGGGCGCTCGCCCGGCCCGGCTGGCGGGGCGTCATGGCGTTCACCCTGCCCGAGGCGATCTGGCTGGTCCGGGCCGGGGTGAGCGACGACGTGCTGGTCGCGTACCCGAGCGCGGACCGCTCGGCGCTCGCCGAGCTGGCCGCCGACCCGACACTGGCCGCCGCGATCACCCTGATGATCGACGGCACCGGGCAGCTCGACCTCATCGACTCCGTGCGGGCCCCCGGGCAGCGCGCCGAGCTGCGGCTCTGCCTGGACCTGGACGCCTCCTGGCGACCGCTGCGCGGACGGGTGCACGTCGGCGTACGCCGCTCACCGGTGCACAGCGCCCGAGCGGCCGGCGCGCTCGCCGCGACCGTCACCGGCCGGGCCGGTTTCCGGCTGGTCGGCCTCATGTCGTACGAGGCGCAGATCGCCGGCCTGGGCGACGCGCCGCCGGGGCAGACGCTGCTGGCCGGCGCGATCCGGCTGGCCCAGCGCGGGTCGTACCGCGAGTTGCTGGCTCGCCGGAGCGCGGCGGTGGCCGCGGTCCGTGAGCACGCCGACCTGGAGTTCGTCAACGGTGGCGGCACCGGCAGCGTGGCCGCGACCAGCGCCGATCCCGCGGTCACCGAGGTCACCGCGGGATCGGGCCTGTACGGGCCGACGCTGTTCGACGCCTACCGCGCCTGGCGTCCCACCCCGGCGGCGTTCTTCGCCTGCGCGGTGGTCCGTCGGCCGACGCCGGAGCTGGCGACCGTGCTCGGCGGCGGTTGGATCGCCTCCGGCCCGGCCGCCGACAGCCGACTGCCCCGACCGTGGCTGCCGGCCGGCCTGAAGCTGGTCGGCACCGAGGGGGCCGGCGAGGTGCAGACCCCGCTGGCCGGCGCGGCGGCGGCCGCCCTGCGTATCGGCGACCGGGTGTGGTTCCGGCACGCCAAGGCCGGCGAGCTGTGCGAGCGGGTCAACGAGTTGCACCTCGTCGACGGGGACGCGATCGTGGCGACCGCGTCCACGTACCGGGGTGAGGGTCAGGCGTTCCTCTGAGGTGCCACCCCGCCGCGCGGCCCCGCCCCGCCGCGCGGCCCCGCAGGGCGGGCCGGGTCAGGCGGGCTGGGCGGCCGCGGCCTGCTGCTCGGTGCCCGACCGGTCGCTCTCCGGGCCGTCGACCTGGCGGTGCAGGTACTCCCGGATCAGCGCCTTCGCCTCGAGCAGCACCCGCTCGTCGCCGTCGGACCGACGCCGGAACGCGAGCTTGATCAGCGCGTCGGCCGCCTCCACCGCGATCTCCAGGACGAAGCGGAGCTTGGGGACGTCGGTCAGCCCGAAGCGCTCGGTGAGCACCCGCGCCAGCTGGTCGGCGATCACGCCGTTGTTGTCCCGCTGCTCGTCGAGCAGGTGCAGGTCGACCACGTCGCCGAAGTGCAGGGTCCGGAAGCCGGGAACGGTGCGGTGCATCGTGATGTACTCATCGATCCCCGCGTCGACGCCGTCCCACCAGTGGGTCATCTCGTCGGAGGCGAACCGCTCGTCGAGCCGCTGGAGGTAGGACTCCATCGTGCGCAGGGTCAACGCCTGCACGATCGCCCGCTTGTCCGGGAAGAACTGGTAGACCGACCCGATCGCCACCTCGGCGCGCTCGGCGAGCAGGGTCGTGGTCAGCCCTTCGTACCCCACCTCGTCGACGAGTTCGGCGCAGGCATCCAACATGCGCTGTACCCGCGCGACACTTCGACCCTGCACCGGTACGCGGCGCAGCGGCCCGGTCGTGGCGGCTGGTGTGGACACTCGGCGCCACCCCCCTTCGACGGATGAACATATCTCCACGTCACGAGTCCGTGACTACCGGTACAACGAGCGGACCGCAATTGCGGTATTTACCAGCTACAACGTTCCTGATATGAAGTCAGTTCATATTCATTTTCGAGGAGCGCGCATGGTCGGCACCGCACCGCTCACCGCCCGCTGGTCCAACTGGGCCGGTAACCAGCGTGGCAGCGCCACCACAATCCTCCGCCCCGGCTCGCCGACCGACGTCGCCGAGGCCGTCCGGGCCGCCGCCGCCGACGGCGGTCGGATCCGGGTGGCCGGCAGCGGCCACTCCTTCACCGCCATCGCGCTCGCCGAGGACCGGCGGATGGAGCTGTCCGAGCTCGCCACCACCGTCAGCGTCGACGTCGCGCGTCGGCTCGTCACCGTACCGGCCGGGATGACCCTGCACGCCCTCAACGGTCTGCTCGCCCGGCACCGCCTGGCCCTGCCCAACCTCGGTGACATCGACGCCCAGACGGTCGCCGGGGCGATCTCCACGGGCACCCACGGCACCGGCGCCGGCTTCGGCTGCCTGTCCACCTTCGTCGAGGCGATCACCCTGGTCACCGGCACCGGCGAGGTGCTGCGCTGCTCCGCCGACGAGCACCCGGACGTCTTCGCCGCCGCCAGGGTGTCGCTCGGCGCGCTCGGCGTGCTGGTCGAGGTGACCCTGCGCTGCGTCGACGCCTTCGTGCTGCACGCCCACGAACGCCCGGCCGCGCTGGCCGACGTGCTCGACGACCTGCCGGCACTGATCGGCGACCACAACCACGTCGAGTTCTACTGGTTCCCCTACACCGCACGGGTCCAGGTCAAGACCAACGACCGGGTATCCGCCAACGACCGCCCGCTGCCCCGATGGCGCGGCTGGCTGGACGACGACTTCCTGGCCAACACCGTCTTCGCCAGCGCCTGTCGCCTCGGCCGGGCCGTGCCGGCGCTCGCCCCGAGGATCAGCGCCGTCTCCGCCCGCGCGCTCACCGAACGCCGGTACACCGGCCGCTCCGACCGGGTGTTCTGCACCCCGCGCCGGGTCCGCTTCGTGGAGATGGAGTACGGCCTGCCCCGCGAGGCGCTGCCCGAGGCGCTGGCGGCGCTCCGGCGGATCGTGGACGGACTGCCGTTCAAGGTGCTCTTCCCGGTGGAGGTGCGGTTCACCGCCGCCGACGACATCTGGCTGTCGCACGGCTACGGCCGGGACAACGCGTACATCGCCGTGCACCAGTACGTCGGCATGCCGTACGAGCCGTACTTCCGGGCCTTCGAGAAGGTGGCCGCCGGACTGGGCGGTCGCCCGCACTGGGGCAAGCTGCACTACCGCGACGCCGCCTCGCTGGCCACCGCGTACCCGCGATTCACCGACTTCCAGACCGTCCGCGACCGCCTGGACCCGGACCGCGTCTTCACCAATCCCCACCTGGCCCACGTCCTCGGGGCCTGACGGCGGGCTGCTACAGCGCGAGGTCGTCCAGATTGACGGCAGCGGCCATGACCTCGGCGCCCTTGTCGTTCAGGTGCATGCCGTCGCCGCTGTCCAGCGCGGGGTGGATGTGGTCGGGGGCGTGCGGGCCGGCGACGGCCTGAGCCACGTCGACGACAGCGTCGAAGGCATCCGTCGTGCGGATCCATTCGTTCACCTCGCGTCGGACGGCGAGGCCCTCCGGCGTACTGATCTCGGGGCCGGCGCCCGCGAAGGGACCGATGGTGGCGGCGACGACCTTCAGCCCGGCGGTGTGCGCACGCGCGGCCAGCGTCGTGAAGCCGTCGATGAGGGCGTCGGCGGAGACGGGAGGCTCGCCGAGCATGGCGGGTAGACCGAGGTCGTTGATACCGAAGTGGACCAGGACGTGGCTCACGGCCGGTATCGAGAGGACGTCGCGGTCGAAGCGGGCCAGCCCGTGTTCGCCGACGGTGTCGCGCAGCAGGCGGTTTCCGGCGATGCCCTGGTTGACGACCCAGCCGTGCCGCAGCCGCCGGTTGAGGACGTCGACCGAACGGCGGTTCGCGCCGATCGTGGTGCCGACCCCCTCGAACCAGGAGTCGCCGAAGGCCACCGCGATCGTCGTGCCCTGCGGGGCGAGCACGTCGACACCCGACAGGTAGAACCGGGCCTCGACCTGCTCCGCCCCGGGCAGGACGGGAGACGTGACGTGGTTGCCGTGGGCTATCCGGGCGACCTCCGCCGGCTTGTGCGAGTGGGTGGCCAGATCGGTCCGCTCCGGGAGGTAGAGGCTCACGACCACGTCCGAGCCGGACCGCACGGGAACGCTGACCGGGTCCGTGACGGCCTCTTCGCCCGCCGGGACGACGCGGTGCTCGGCACCGTCGAAGGTGAGCGCGACCTGCCGGTCACCGACGGCGGCGGTGGCGGCCCCGATGGTCAGCGGAGCGCGGCCGTAACGGTTCGTCAGGCGTACCCGGAACGCGTCCCCACCGCCGGCCAGGTGCAGCACCTGACGGACGGTCTGGTCGGCGAAGCGACGGGGTTCGCTGAACTGCAACCGCTCGTAGGGGCTGATCACCCCGGTACGGAAACCGGCTGTCCAGATCATGGTCGTTGCCTGCCCTTCAGATGTCCAGGACGATCCGGCCCCTGGTCGAGCCGCGCTCGACCAGCTCGTGCGCCTCTGCTATCTCCGCCAACGGCAACCGGGCGGCGATCGGGTAGCGCAGGTCACCGGCGACCAGCGCGGCTGTCAGTTCGGCCGCGGCGGCCTCGTTCGCGGACTCCGGGAAGTCGTCGTTGCTGAGGAACCGGACCGTGATGTTCTGAAAGCCCAGCGGCCAGTACGGAATGGACGGCTCGGCGGCGCCGGTCGCGTAGGTCGCGATCAGGCCACCGTTGCGGAGGATCTCCAGATTGGTCGCCAGGTTCGTGTCGAAGGCCAGCTCGGCCACCCGGTCGATCGGTTCCCCGCCGGTGTAGTCGAGGATCCGGGTGGCGACATCGCCACCGGCGGTGTCGACCGCGTGGTGCGCGCCCGCGGCCAGTGCGGGTTCCACCTGATCGGGCGTGCGAACCGTCGCGATCACGATGGCGCCGCCCCGGCGGGCCACCGCCAACGCGGCCCGTCCGACCGCGCCGAGGGCACCGGTGACGAGGACCCGCTGCCCGCGCACGGGACCGTCGGCGAAGATCGCCCGGTGCGCGGTGATGCCCGGGATACCGAGCCCGGCCGCCTGCTCGTACGGCACGTCGGCGGGGAGCGGCACGGCGTGCCGCTCCGGCACCACCGTGTACTCGGCGGCGGTGCCGAACGGGCGGTACGACTGGGCGAGGTAGACCCAGACCCGTTCGCCGACGCGGGACGGGTCGACACCCAGGCCGACCGCGTCGATCACCCCGGCACCGTCGCCGTGCGGGACGACCCGGGGGAACGACATGGTGGACCCCCACCAGCCCTGCCGTTTGCCGAGGTCACCGACGTGGATCCCGGAAACCGACACCCGTACCCGGACCTCGCCCTCACCCGGCCACGGATCGGGCAGCTCACCGACCTGGAGCACCTCGCGCGCCGGGCCCTGCCGGTCGTACCACGCCGCGCGCATCAGGCGCCCGCCGGCTCGGTCGTGGTGCCCTCCTCGACGCTGATCACCGCTTCGATCAGAGAGAAGAAGGTTTGGATACCGGGCCGGTCCGCGCCCCGGCGGCGGGATTCGGCGAAGTCCTCGGAGGAGCCCCAGAAGACGATGTCCAGCCACTCGTCGGCCGACAGTCGGATCAGTCGGGCTTCGAGGAAGCCGGCACGGTCGGCCTGGAAGTCACGCAACATCGCCGGTCGCGCGGCCAGCAGAGCGTCGGCGCGCTCGGTGGGCACGCGGAAGCGGGTCATCTCGACGGTGGTCATCGTCCCTCATTCCGTTCAGCTGCTGGCGCTGCGTCCGCTATGCCCACCATCAGCCTGAGCTGGGCCAGGAGGACTGCGCGGAAATCCGTGACTGTGGGAGTGGGGTGGCGCTGAACCCGGGAAACGATCAGACCGGCCAGAGCCGTGAGGAGGACATCCGTCACCGCTTCGGCGTCGTGGGTCAGCGTGAACGCACCCCGCTCCGCGCCTTCCCGGACGGCGGCCAGGAAGGGCGCGCGGTAACGCGTCCACACGTCGGTGCTGTGGTCGCGGAGTTCGTCGTCGCGCATTGCCGATCGCCAGAACTCAACGAGGATCTGCCGGGTGCTCTCCGAGTTGTGCAGACTGCGGTCCACCAGCAGGACCAGCCGTCGCCACGGGTCGGGTTCGGCGGCGGACACCGCCTGCAGAGCAGCCACCTCCCGGTCGGTGAAAACCTGCATCGTCTCGATGATCATGTCTTCGCGCGAACCGAAGTAGGTCTGGAGGGTGCTGATCGCGACGCCCCCGGCCGCCGATACGTCCGCGAAGCGGGTGTTCTCGTAGCCGCGCGTGGCGAGCACGCCGGCCACCGCGTCAAGCACCGCGTTCCGCTTCTCACCACCCGCACGCCTCTTCCGGGTCACCATGGCGTCGTGGGCCCGGGTCCGCCGAACAACCGCTCTCCCCGGAGAGGCGTCGGCACGGATCGAACCCGCGCAGGCTGCGACAGGCAAGGCACCGGCATGGCCATACGGTACGACCGTACCGACGAACGGCGAAGAGCCTCACCTCAAGGGTGACAGGAAACACCCGCGCTCCGGCCGAATCACCGCGTTCGAGCTGGGCAACAGCCGACACCCGGCCACAGAGGCGTAGATCTTGGACAGTTGTCGTTCCGACCGAACGAAAACTGTCCAAGATCTGGAACGTCGGACCGGCGCGTCACCGATCAGGCGGCCGGGCCGGGGTTACTCGGTGCTGGTGGCGGCCTTGCGGGTGGCGGCCTTCTTCGCCGCCTTCTTCTTCGGCGCCGGACCCTTGGCCCGCTTCTCGGACAGCATCTCCGAGGCTTCCTCAATGGTCAGCGCCTCCGGGGTCTGCCCACGCCGCAGCGACGCGTTGAACTCCCCGTCGGTGACGTACGGGCCAAACCGGCCGTCCTTGATCACCAGCGGCTTCTCGGTCAGCGGGTCGACGCCCATCTCCCGCAGCGGCGGCGCCGCTGCCCGCCGTCCACGGGCCTTCGGAGCGGCCAGCAGGGCCAACGCCTCGTCCAGACCGACCGTGAACATCTGCTCCTCGGACTCCAGCGACCGGAACTCCTCGCCCCGCTTGACATACGGGCCGTAGCGGCCGTTGTTGGCGAACACCTCGACCCCGTCGGGCGCGACGCCGACCAGCCGGGGCAGGCTGAGCAGCTTGAGCGCCTCCTCCAGGGTCAACGAGTCCGGCGTCTGCGAGCGCAGCAACGAGGACTTCCGCTCACCGCTGGACACGTACGGGCCGTACTTCCGGGCCTTCGAGAAGGTGGCCGCCGGACTGGGCGGTCGCCCGCACTGGGGCAAGCTGCACTACCGCGACGCCGCCTCGCTGGCCACCGCGTACCCGCGATTCACCGACTTCCAGGCCGTCCGCGACCGCCTGGACCCGGACCGCGTCTTCACCAACGCCCACCTCGACCGGTCCTCGGTGGCGACGCTCAGCCGCCCGACGCCACCACCTGATCCGGGCCGGCGCCGAGGGACCGGACGTAGCCGAGCACCCGCTGGTACGCCGCCCGGTAGTCGCCCCGCAGACCCGGCGGGGTGGCCGGGTCGGCCAGCGCTGCGGTCAGGTCGACCAGCCGGAGGGCCGGCGCCAGATCGGTCCAGGTTGGCAGCGCCTCCATCCGGGTCACCGTCCAGCGCCCCGGGGCGGTTTCGGTGAAGGTCGCTCGCGCCATCACACCCTCGCGGTTGTCGTCGATCGGCTCCGCGTGCCGGGCCAGTTCGTTGCCCATGCCGAAGACCACCCACTTGTCGCCGAAGCGCTGGAACGGCTGCACCGCGTGGGCGTGGTGGCCCAGGATGAGGTCCACGTCGGGCGAAGAGATCAACTGCTGTGCCCAGGCGCGCTGGTCGGCGTCCGGCAGGTGCTGGTACTCCGTACCCCAGTGCAGGCTGAGCACGACGATGTCGGCGCCGGCGGCGCGCGCCTCGTGGGCGGCGGCGAGGATCTCGGGCGGATCGATCAGGTTGGCCAGCCACGGCTGGCCCGAGGGGCGGTTCAGCCCGTTGAAGTTCAGGCTGTACGCCAGGTGGGCGACGCGGACGTCGCCGACCTGGTAGATCCGGGGCGTGGCCGCCTCGGCGGCGCTGCGGGCGCTGCCGGTGTGCCCCAGCCCGGCGACTTCGAGCGCGCGGATCGTCCGGGCCACCCCGTCGACGCCCTGGTCGAGGGTGTGGTTGGAGGCGGTCGAGCAGCCGTCGAACCCGGCACCTCGCAGCCCCTCGAGCACCTGCGGGGGCGCGTTGAACGACGGATAGCCGGCGAACGGGCCGGCTGGATCGGCCAGTGGCGTTTCGAGATGGCACAGCGCCAGGTCGGCGCCGCCGACGGCTGGGGCGACCCCCGCGAACATCGGGGCGAAGTCCAGGCGGCCGGCCCGGGCGCCGTCCCGACGCGCCTGGTCGGTCACAGCGGGATGAACCAGAACGTCACCCGCGGCGACGAGTCGCACGGTCCGCCGGTTGGCGGCATCCCGGGGCGGCCCGGTGGACGACCCCGGGGCGACGGTCTGCGGGGCAGCCTGTGACGCGGTGGCCCCGGCCGGCGCGGAGCTCTCGTCATCCATCGCCCAGAAGCCCGCCGCTGCCACGGCAAGCAGCAACGCTCCCGCCGACGCGCTGACGAGTACACGGCGACGCGTGGCAGTGGTGGCGAACATCCCCTCACGTTAGGGAACCCCCACCAAACCCTCGCACCAAATAGGACATTTCATCCATTAGGGACAGGGGTCGGTGACCGTCACTCCTCGGCGGGCCTGGCGGCGGCCTTCTTCGGGGCCGCTTTCCTGGCAGTGGTCGCCTTGGCGGTCGTGGTCTTCTTCGCGGCCGTGGACTTGCTGGCGGCGGCCGTCTTCTTGGTGGCCGTGGCCTTCTTCGCCGGAGCCTTCTTCGCCGCCTTCTTCTTCGGCGCCGGACCCTTGGCCCGCTTCTCGGACAGCATCTCCGAGGCTTCCTCAATGGTCAGCGCCTCCGGGGTCTGCCCACGCCGCAGCGACGCGTTGAACTCCCCGTCGGTGACGTACGGGCCGAACCGGCCGTCCTTGATCACCAGCGGCTTCTCGGTCAGCGGGTCGACGCCCATCTCCCGCAGCGGCGGCGCCGCTGCCCGCCGTCCACGGGCCTTCGGAGCGGCCAGCAGGGCCAGCGCCTCGTCCAGACCGACCGTGAACATCTGCTCCTCGGACTCCAGCGACCGGAACTCCTCGCCCCGCTTGACATACGGGCCGTAGCGGCCGTTGTTGGCGAACACCTCGACCCCGTCGGGCGCGACGCCGACCAGCCTGGGCAGGCTGAGCAGCTTGAGCGCCTCCTCCAGGGTCAGCGAGTCCGGCGTCTGCGAGCGCAGCAGCGAGGACTTCCGCTCGCCGCTGGACACGTACGGGCCGAACCGCCCGGACTTGAGCACGATCGGCTCGCCGGTGCCCGGGTCGTCGCCGAGCTTGCGCTCGCCGCTGCCGCCGAGGAACAGCTCGTGCACCTTCTCCGGGGTCAGCTCGTCCGGGGCCAGCCCCTCGGGGATCGGCGCCCGGTCGCCCTGGGCGCCACCCTCCTCACCCTCGGCCGGCGCCGCCGGCTCGCCGCCGGGCAGCTCCCGCTGGAGGTACGGCCCGTACCGGCCCACCCGGACCACGACCTCCCGGCCGTCGTCGTCGGTGAAGAGCGGGATGGAGTTGACGCTGCGCGCGTCGATGTCGCTCAGGTTCTCGGTGACCAGCTTCTTGAGCCCGCCGGAACGGGCGATGCCCTGGTCGCCGGCGCCGTTGGCGCCGCCGAAGTAGAACGCGGTGAGGAAGTCGACCGCGGCGTGGTCGCCGCCGGCGATCTCGTCCAGCTCGTTCTCCATCGTGGCGGTGAAGTCGTAGTCGATCAGGCGGGGGTAGTGCCGCTCCAGCAGGCCGATCACCGCGAACGCCAGGAAGGTCGGGATCATCGCCTGCCCGCGCTTGGTGACGTACCCCCGGTCCTGGATCGTCTGCATGATCGAGGCGTACGTGGACGGGCGGCCGATGCCCAGCTCTTCCAGTGCCTTGACCAGCGACGCCTCGGTGTAGCGCGACGGCGGCTGGGTGTGGTGGCCCTGCGCGGCCAGCTCGTCGGCGGTCAGCGGCTGGTCCTTGACCAGGGTGGGCAGCCGGCGCTCGGCGTCCTCGGCCTCGGCGTTCTCGTCGTCGCTGGACTCGACGTACGCGCGCAGGAAGCCCGGGTCGGTGATGGTCTTGCCGGTGGCCCCGAAGTCGGCCTCCTCCTGCGAGGTGGAGACCGCGCGGATGCGCACCGAGACGCTGGAGCCGACCGCGTCGGTCATCTGCGAGGCGATGGTGCGGCGCCAGATCAGCTCGTAGAGCTTGAACTCCTCGGCGGACAGTTCCTTGGCCACCTCGCCCGGGGTACGGAAGTTGTCCCCCGCCGGGCGGATCGCCTCGTGCGCCTCCTGCGCGTTCTTCACCTTGCCGGTGTAGCGGCGCGGCTCCGGTGGCACGCTGCGCTCGCCGTACAGCTCGACGATCTGCCGGCGGGCCGCCGAGATGGCGGTCTCCGACAGGTTCACCGAGTCGGTACGCATATAGGTGATGTAGCCGTTCTCGTACAGGCGCTGCGCGGTGCGCATCGTCTGCTGCGACGACAGGCGCAGCTTGCGGGCCGCTTCCTGCTGGAGCGTCGAGGTGATGAACGGCGCGTACGGGCGGCGGCGGTAGGGCTTCTCCTCGACCCGGGTGACGGTGAACGGCCGTCCCTCGAGTCGGGCCGCCAGCCCACGGGCGCCGCCCTCGTCCAGGTGCACGACGCCGGCCCCGGGCTTCACCCGGCCGGTGGTCGGCTCGAAGTCCTTGCCGGTGGCGATCCGGTCGCCGTTCAACGCGATGAGGGTGGCGTTGAACGCGCGCGGCCCCTCGCCGGCGTTCGCCACGGCGAGAGTGGCCAGGATGTCCCAGTATTCAGCGGTGCGGAAGGCCATCCGCTGCCGCTCCCGCTCGACCACGATCCGGGTCGCCACCGACTGCACCCGGCCGGCCGAGAGCTTCGGCATGACCTTCTTCCACAGCACCGGGGAGACCTCGTAGCCGTAGAGCCGGTCGAGGATCCGCCGGGCCTCCTGCGCGTCGACCAGGTCGCGGTCGATCTCGCGGGGGTTGGCCACCGCCGCCTGGATCGCCGGCTTGGTGATCTCGTGGAAGACCATCCGCTTGACCGGCACCTTGGGCTTGAGCGTCTCCACCAGGTGCCAGGCGATCGCTTCGCCCTCGCGGTCCTCATCCGTCGCCAGGAAGATCTCGTCGACCTCCTTGGCCAGCTTCACCAGCTTGCTGATCTGCTGCTTGCGGTCGGCCGAGACGACGTAGAGCGCGTGGAAGCCGTTGTCCACGTCCACCCCGAGGCGGGCCCACGCCTCGCCCTTGTACTTGGCCGGCACGTCGGCGGCGTTGCGCGGCAGGTCGCGGACGTGACCGAAGCTGGCCTCCACGACGTACCCCGGGCCGAGGTAGCCCGAGATCGTCTTGGCCTTCGCCGGTGACTCGACGATGACCAGACGGGTGGTTCCAGCGTTGCTCGGCACGTCTCTCCCCGACCTCACTCCTGCTCGTGGTCTGCCGGCGCCCGGACAGCGACCGCTCTCGACCCCGCCGTCGCACCGGCGGTCCGGATGTCCAACGTAACGCGCCGTCCGCGTTTCGGGTTTCGCGGGCGGCAAACCGCTCCGGCGCGGCGGTCCACTCCCGCCCCGCCGCGCTCGGCACTGCCGGACGGCGCCACCGTACACCGTGGGTAGGGCTCGAAGCGGGTCACTGTGACGATGGCGGACTCTCGACCGAGGTCCGACCCGCCCGTTTTCCGCCCGGATCGGCCCGCCGGCTGTCCGGGTCCGGACAACCGACGGCGGCCCCGGGCCTCCACCTCCGGACTGGGCGGAATGATCCGGTTCGTCCCCTGGTCAGGGTCGGGTCGGCCAGGCGTCGGCCGGTGCCGCGCGCGGCGGCCCGCCGACCAGTTCGGCGAGCCGGCCCAACCGGCGCCGGCCCGTGATCCGGTACCCCGGGCCGCCCTCGTCCGGGCCGAGCAGCGTGCCGGCGAGCCCGGCGGCGGCGAGCGCCGCGCCGACCGGCTCCCAGCACTCCCGGTCGCCCTCGCCGAGCCGCAACAGGAAGCCGCCGGGCGGCTCCGGCGTCCCGGCGGCGGCGAGCCACAGCCGCAGCCGCCGGCCGGTCAGGTGAAAGGTCGCCGGCGGGCGTTTCGCCGGACCGTGCAGCCAGGCGACCGCGAGCGGCTTCAGGATCCGGGTGTACGAGGTACGGACGGCGTGTCGCGCGTCCCCGGTCGGCTCCCAGCTCGCCGCCAGCCCGCGCAACGCCAACTCCGCGACCAGCACGTGCACCCGCCAGGCGGCGTCCACCTGCACGGAGAGACGGGCGGTGCCCCCCATCCGCACCACCTCGCCCGGCCCGGCGAGCAGCCCGGCCAGGTCGGCGACCGTCGGTTCGGCCGCCTCGGCGCCGAAGAAGACCAGTTGACGCCCGCCGTCGTCGGTCTGCGCCGGCCCGGAGGGCGGCCCGCTCGACCCGGACCGTGTCGGCCCGCCACGCCGTCGCGCTGGCTCGGACGCCGACGGGTCGGGCTCGGGCGCCGGGAACAGCGCCGGAGGCGGCTGCGCCGCTCCGGTGTCGCCGAGCCCGCTCAGCGACACTCCGGCACCTCGTCGAAGGCTTGTTTCAGCTCCTCGGAGTTGAGCCGGCTGGTGTCCAGCGCGCTGGCGTCGTACTCCTTGTTGAGGGTGTCCACCGCGGCCCGCACGCCGTCGTAGAAGACGGTCGGCTCGGCGGTGCCCAACCCTTCGATGCTGTCCCGGGCCCGGCCGTAGGCGTCCCGCATCTTCCCCAGTGAGCTGCGGAAACCAGCGGAGATGGCCTCGCCGTTGTCCGTCTCCGGGACGCCGGCCCGCTCCACCTTGCGGCGTGCGGTCTCACTCGCCTGCTCCGCCCCACCGAAGAGCCGCACCAGGTTCTCCTTGGCCTGCGCCGGCGTGGTCTGCGCGGTCATCTGCTCATCCGTGCTGCTGGTCAACTTGCTGATCTCGGAGCGCCACGGGGTGAGCGCACCGCAGACCGTGGCCGCCCAGGCCCGCGGACTGGGGCCACCACCGCAGCCGGAGAGCAGGACGACGAACGTGGCCAGGACCACCGTGAGCTTTCCGGCGGCAGACGCCTGGCACGTACGCATGCGTTGCAGCGTACGACCTCCGCCCAGGCGTGGCACCGGTCAGACGGCTCCGGAGGAGGAACCGACGGTCCCCGGCCGGCGTGGCACGCCGACCGGGGACCCGGTGCCGAGAATGGTCAGGCGTTGACCGTCTCCGGCCGGTGATCGGTGCTGCCCGCTCCCGTGTCGGAGTCGTCCATCGCGATGCCCTTGCGCTTGCTGAACACCACCGACGCCACGATGATCAGCGTGGCCACCACCGCGATGGCCACCCGCACGGGGGTGTTCCGGTCGTCGCCGATGCTGAAGGCCACCACGGCCGGCGCGATCAGCAGCGAGACCAGGTTCATCACCTTGAGCAGCGGGTTGATGGCCGGGCCGGCGGTGTCCTTGAACGGGTCACCGACGGTGTCGCCGATGACCGTCGCGGAGTGCGCCTCGGAGCCCTTGCCCCCGTACGCGCCGTCCTCCACCAGCTTCTTGGCGTTGTCCCACGCGCCACCGGAGTTGGCCAGGAAGACCGCCATCAGCGTGCCGGCCCCGATCGCCCCGGCCAGGTACGCCGCCAGCGCGCCGGGCCCGAGGCCGAAGCCGACCGCGATCGGCGCCAGGATGGCGAGCAGGCCGGGGGTCATCAGCTCGCGCTGCGCGTCCCGGGTGCAGATGTCCACGACCTTGCCGTACTCCGGGCGCTGGGTGCGGTCCATGATGCCGGGCAGCTCACGGAACTGCCGGCGGACCTCCATCACCACGGCGCCCGCCGAGCGGGACACCGCGTTGATGGCCAGCCCGGAGAAGAGGAACACCACCGCCGCGCCGATGATCAGGCCGACCAGGTTGCGCGGGTTGGCCACGTTCAGCGAGTTGAGGATCTCCGTCCCGACGTCGCCCACGCCCGCGTCCGCGTACGCCGTGCGCAGCGTGTCGGTGTACGAGCCGAACAGCGCGGTCGCGGCCAGCACCGCGGTGGCGATCGCGATGCCCTTGGTGATCGCCTTGGTGGTGTTGCCGACCGCGTCCAGCTCGGTGAGCGTCCGGGCGCCGTGCTCGTCGATGTCACCGGACATCTCGGCGATGCCCTGGGCGTTGTCCGAGATCGGCCCGAAGGTGTCCATGGCGACGATCACGCCGACCGTGGTGAGCAGGCCGGTGCCGGCCAGCGCCACCGCGAACAGCGACAGGGTGATGGAGCTGCCGCCGAGCAGGAACGCGCCGAAGACGCCGGCGCCGATCAGCAGCGCCGAGTAGACCGCCGACTCCAGCCCGATGCTGATGCCGGCCAGGATGACGGTGGCCGCACCGGTCTGCGAGCTCTTGCCGATGTCCTGCACCGGGCGCCGGTTGGTCTCGGTGAAGTAGCCGGTGAGCGCCTGGATGGCGGCGGCCAGCACGATACCGATGATCACCGCGCCGATGGCCACCAGTCGCGGGTTGCGGTCGACGTCGGTGAGCCCACCCTCCAGCTCGGCGAAGGTCGCCGGCAGGTACGCGTAGGCGGCGATCGCCACCAGCACCGCGGAGAGGACCGCCGAGATGTAGAAGGCCCGGTTGATCGCGGTCAGGCCGCTGCGGTCGGAGGCGCGCAGCCGGGTGATGAAGACGCCGAAGATCGCGACGAGCACACCGATGGTGGAGATGATCAGCGGGAAGACCAGGCCGTCCTCGCCGAACGCGGCGCGTCCCAGGATCAGTGCGGCGACCAGGGTGACCGCGTACGACTCGAACAGGTCGGCGGCCATGCCGGCGCAGTCGCCCACGTTGTCGCCGACGTTGTCGGCGATGGTGGCGGCGTTGCGCGGGTCGTCCTCCGGAATGCCCTGCTCGACCTTGCCGACCAGGTCGGCGCCCACGTCGGCGGCCTTGGTGAAGATGCCACCGCCGACCCGCATGAACATCGCGAGCAGCGCGGCGCCGAAGCCGAAGCCCTCCAGCACGGTCGGCGCGTCGCCCCGGTAGACCAGGACGACCAGCGCGGCGCCGAACAGGCCGAGGCCCACGGTGAGGAAGCCCACCACGCCACCGGTGCGGAACGCGATCTTCATGGCCGCTTCGCGGCCACCCTGTCGCTCCCGGGCGGCGGCGGCCACGCGCAGGTTGGCGCGGGTGGCCAGCCACATGCCGGCGCCACCGATGGACGCGCTGAACAGGGCGCCCACCACGAAGAAGAGCGATCGGCCGAACTTCACGGCGGTCTCGCTGCCGTCGGTGTCGTGCACCGGCAGCAGGAAGAGCAGCACCACGGCGATGACGACGAAGATCGCCAGAGTGCGGAATTGGCGGAGCAGGTAGGCGGAGGCGCCCTCCTGGACCGCCCCCGAGATCTCCTGCATGTTCGTGGTGCCCTTGCCGGCTGCCAGTACCGCCTTGGTGAGGGCGGCGGCGAAGACGAGCGCCACCAGCGCGATCACCGCGGCGATGACGACGTACGTGACGTTGCTACCGGTAAGGGAAAGCCCGCCGCCATCGGCGGCCAAGGTCTCGGACATCTGTGTCCTCCTGTTACCGAACACTCGCGCCGGTGAGTGGAGACGCACCGACCGGCGCCTGAACGCGGACTCGCAAGCGCGCGCCAACCCACCCCAGCGGACCAGCGATGACCACCCATACCCGCTGGCTGCGGGATGGATCACTTGCTGACAACCCGGGTACTGTAGCCCTCCACAGTGTCGGAGGTCACACCGAGGTGGCACCGTGTCTCGATGATCTTCGTCGCTGTGTTATGAAACGAAATCTGATATAGAGCCCGGCCCATGACAAGGAGGCCGCACCCCCGACGGGATGCGGCCTGTGCGGCGGAACAGAACGGGTCAGCGGCCGACCGGCCACACCATCCGCACCTCGGTGCCGACGCCCTCGTCGACGGGACGCACCTGAAGGTCCTCGACGAACCCGGCGAGCAGAGCGAACCCGACTCCGGTGGTCAGCGCCTCATCGGTGAGCGACTCGTTGGCCAGCTCGTCCGGCGGCAGTGCGGCCAGCCCGATCCCGGCCTCGATCGGCGCCCGGTCCACCACCCGCACCGCGTACGACCCGGCGTCCGACATCTCCACCAGCACCGGGTCGGCCAGGCCGTACTGGCGGTGCAGGGCCACCGCCCGGGTGCACGCCTCGCCGATGGCCAGGCGCACCTCGTCCAGCAGATCCTCACGGACCCCGGCGCGCCGGGCGACGGCGACGCCGACCAGCCGGGCGGTACGCACGTGCACCGGAGCCGGGGAGAAGGAGAGCTTGACTGTCGCCATCACGCGCTGGCACCGGTCGGTTCCGCGCCGACCGCCGCGTCGACCGTGGGGTGCAGCGGGAAGACCTGGTCCAGCGCGGTGATCCGGAAGATCTTGAGCAGCGGCTCCTTGTCGCAGACCAGGGCGAACGAGCCGCCGGCCGTGCGGAGCCGCTTGAGCGCGCCGACCAGCACGCCGAGCCCGGTGGAGTCGAGGAAGTCCACCCGACCGAGGTCGACCACCACGTGCCGGGCGCCGCCGTCGATCAGTTCGAGGAGCCGTTCGCGGAGCCGGGGCGCGGTGTAGACGTCCACCTCACCGCCGACCTCGAGCACCGTGTGCTCGCCCACGGTGCGGGTCGCCAGCGACAGCTCCATCGGTCCTCCTCGCCAGAGCCGTAAACTCTCCTGGGCATCTAACCATTACCGCTTGGCCACCCTGCGGTCGCCAACGGAAAGCTCCCCTTACCCCCTGGCCCGACTTTTCATCTCCGAACACCAGTGCGAGAGTGCAGGGCGTGTCGTCCGCAGCCACCGTATCCGCAGGTCCCGGCCCCGAGCCATCGCCGGTCGACCTGCTGCGCCGGCTGCGCGCCCACAGCGCCGGTGACCCGGTCACCCACGTCGAACGGGTGCCGGCCCGCGCCGGGGTGCCCGCACCGTGGCCGCCGTGGGCACCCCCGGAGCTGCGCGAGGCGTTCGCCCGCCGCGGCGTGGTCGCGCCGTGGCGACACCAGGCCGAGGCGGCCACCCTGGCGTACGACGGCGGCCACGTGGTGCTCGCCACCGGCACCGCGTCCGGCAAGTCCCTGGCGTACCAGCTCCCGTCGCTGGCCACGCTGCTCGCCGACCCCCGGGCCACCGTGCTGTACCTGGCACCGACCAAGGCGCTCGCCGCCGACCAGCTGCGGGCCGTGGCCGGGCTGGAGCTGGAGGGGATACGTCCGGCCTGCTACGACGGGGACACTCCGCGCGCCGAGCGGGAGTGGATCCGACGGCACTCCCGGTTCGTGCTGACCAACCCCGACATGCTGCACCACGGCATCCTGCCCGGGCACGCCCAGTGGTCGGGTTTCCTGCGCCGGCTGGCGTACGTGGTGATCGACGAGTGCCACACCTACCGGGGGGTGTTCGGCTCGCACGTGGCGCACGTGCTGCGTCGGCTGCGCCGGCAGTGCGCCCGGTTCGGGGCCACCCCGGTGTTCGTGCTCGCCTCGGCGACCTCCGGCGACCCGGCGACCGCGGCCGAGCGGCTGACCGGCTTGCCGGTGACGGCGGTCACCGAGGACGCCTCGCCACGCGGTGGGGTGACCTTCGCGCTCTGGGAGCCGCCGCTGCTGCCACCCGACTCGTCGGCGGCGGCCTCCCCGGCGCCCACCCAGGCGGCGGGCGGGCACGACGACGTGCCGGACCTCATCCAGGTCCGCCGGTCGGCGCTGCGGGAGACCGCGGACCTGCTCGCCGACACGGTCGCCGAGGGGGTACGCACACTCGCGTTCGTCCGGTCCCGCAAGGGCGCCGAGGTGGTGGCGGCCAGCGCGCGCCGGGCTTTGGACGAGGCGGTGCCGGGGCTCGGCAAGCGGGTGGCCGCCTACCGGGGCGGCTACCTGCGTGAGGAGCGGCGCGAGCTGGAGCGGGCGCTGCTGCACGGTGACCTGCTCGGCCTGGCCTCCACCAACGCGCTTGAGTTGGGCGTGGACCTGATCGGCCTGGACGCGGTGCTGATCTGCGGATATCCGGGTACCCGGGCGTCGCTCTGGCAGCAGGCGGGCCGCGCCGGGCGCTCCGGGCAGGAGGCCCTCGCCGTGCTGGTGGCCCGGGACGATCCGCTGGACACCTATCTGATCCACCACCCGGAGGCGATCTTCGGGGCGCCGGTCGAGGCGACGGTGCTCGACCCGGCCAACCCGTACGTGCTGGCCCCGCAGCTCGCCTGCGCCGCGGTCGAGGCCCCGCTCACCCCGGCCGACCTGACGCTCTTCGGCGACGGGGCGAAGGAGGCGATCGACGAGCTGGTGGCTGCCGGGGCGCTGCGGCAGCGGCCCACCGGGTGGTACTGGCGGCACCGGGAGCGTCCCGAGGTGGATCTACGCGGTGAGGGCGGCGCACCGGTCTGCGTGGTGGAGTCGGCCACCGGCCGGCTGCTGGGCACGGTCGACGGCGGCTCGTCGCACTTCCTGCTCCACCCCGGCGCGGTCTACCTGCACCAGGGCGTCTCGTACGTGGTGGACGAGCTCGACCTCGCCGACGGATGCGCGCTGGTGCACGCCGAGGAGCCGGACTGGTCCACTCACGCCCGGGACGTCACCGACCTGTCCGTGGTGTCGGTGCGCTCCTACGTGGACGCCGGACCGGTCGGCATGTTCCTCGGCGAGGTGGACGTGACCAGCCAGGTGGTGTCGTACCAGCGACGGCGGATCGCCACCGGCGAGGTCATCGACACCCGGCCACTCGACCTGCCCACCCGGGAGCTGCGCACGGTGGCGGTCTGGTTCACGCTGTCGCCGCAGTCCCTGACCGCGGCCGGCGTACAGGCCCCGGACGTGCCAGGTGCGCTGCACGCCGCCGAACACGCCGCGATCGGGCTGCTGCCGCTGATGGCCACCTGCGACCGGTGGGACATCGGCGGGCTCTCCACCGCCGTGCACCCGGACACCGAGGCGCCGACCGTCTTCGTCTACGACGGACACCCGGGCGGCGCGGGCTTCGCCGAGCGGGCGTACGGGACGGCGTCGGCGTGGCTGCGGGCCACCCGGGACGCGATCGCGGAGTGCGGCTGCGAGACGGGATGCCCGTCCTGCGTGCAGTCGCCGAAGTGCGGCAACGGCAACAACCCGCTCTCCAAGCCGGACGCGATCCGCGTGCTCGACGTGGTGCTGGCGAACCTGCCCGCCTGAGCCGCGTTGCATGAATCCGAGCGCGACGGGGCACAATGATGGGAGCGCTTCCATCGATGCCTGCCTTTTCAGCCCGTCCCGTGCCCTAGGAGGAGCCGTGGCCGACACCATCGCCGAGACCGTCGACCTGCTCTACACCATCGACCAGGAGAGACTCACCCTCGACCAGCAGATCGCGCTCGGATCCGCACTGGCCGCGCTGGCTCAGGCAGAACGGCTGGAGCAGATCAACGAGCGGCTGCAGGGTATCCACCAGGTCCTCAACGGCTGGGCGTTGCGCGTCACCGTCGACGGGCGTTGACCTCCCTGGGGACGGCAAGACGGGCTGGCCCGGCCACGGGTGGGAGCGCCGGGGCGCGGGCCGGCGTCGGTCGCCGGGCTGTGCGAGACTCCGGCGCACAATCCCCTGAGGAGATCAGATGCAGCTCGAGAACTTGCAGACCCTGCAGCATTTCCACATCCGGCAGCGGCTGCGAATGATGGTCAACCAGTACGAGGTCCGGGCGGTCGCGGCGGACGGTACCGAGGGCGAACTGCTGGCCTTCGCGCAGCAGAAGCGGCTCGCCTTCAAGGAGCAGGTGACGATCTACACCGACGACTCCAAGCAGCAGCCCCTGCTCGGCTTCAAGGCCCGCCAGCGCATCGACCTGGGTGCCACGTACGACGTGACCGACGCGGCCGGCAACCCGATCGGCCTGTTCCGCAAGGACTTCGCCCAGTCACTGCTCCGTTCCACCTGGCACGTCGAGCAGGCCGGTCTGCCGCAGGTAACGGGCCAGGAGCGCAGCATGCCGGTGGCGCTGCTGCGTCGGTTCGTCGACTCGCTGTCCTGGCTGCCGTACCACTTCGACTTCACCGCCGGCGGCCAGCCCGTCTTCTCGGTCGTGAAGAAGTGGGGCCTACGCGACAAGTACATCGTCGAGGTGCACAACCCCCAGATCGACCGCCGCCTGGTCATCGCCATGGCCGTCGCTCTCGACGCGCTCCAGGCCCGCTGACGCATCCCGGCCCGCAGGGCCACCCTCCTTCTCGCCCGCTGGCCGGGACACGGGCCCGCCGGCCCAGGTCCCGGCCAGCCGGCTGTCCGGCGGCTGCCGGTGGCCGGCTGCCAGTGGCCGGCTGCGGGCCGCCGGCTGCCGGCTGCGGGCAGCGGGCAGCGGGCAGCGGGCAGCCTTGCCGGCTGGCGGTTCTGCGGCCGGCTGCCAGTGTTCGGCGGCCGCTTTGGAGTTGATGTCGTGAACGGATCGCGGCTGATGTCGTCAGCGATTCAACTCCACAGTGTCTTGTCGGACCGCACCCGCGGAGCCCGATCCAGTGCGGGAGCGAGCCAGGCCCTGGTCGGTTGACGGGCGCGAGCACCTTTCATCCGCGTACCGGCCCCGCCCGGGCCGTCGACGCCACGACTCGGGTCAGGCCGGGCAGTGGTGTGACCGCCACCTCGACGGTCACCAGCACATCCAGCCCGTCGGTACGGCAGTCGACCAACCGGCCACCGTTGCGACCGGCGATGTCCGCGGCGAACGTGCACGCCGCCGCGTCGCCGTCGATCGCTCTGGCCGCCCCGGCCAGCGCACCCAAATCGGCCGCCACCGCCGCCCGTTGCGCCGCCATTCCTGCTGCGGCGACGGCCGCGCCGAACGTCCCCGCCAGTACGAAGACCAGACCCATCGCGAGCAGGAGCACGGTCGCCCCACCTCGCTCAGGATCCGTCCGCGCGGCGTCTGGCTTCTCCCCGTGCGGCCACTCGGTCTTCGACCACTCGGTCTTCGGCCACTCGGTCTTCGGCCACTCGGTCTTCGGCCACTCGGTCTTCGGCCACTCGGTCTTCGGCCACTCGGTCTTCGGCCACTTGGTCTTCGGCCGCCCGGTCTTCGGCCACTTGGTCTTCGGCCGCCCGGTCTCCGGTTGCTCGTGGCGGAGCTGCGCCTGGCCGGTCCTGCTCTGCTGCTCCGGCGTGCCTGGGCACGGGTTCATCGGCTCACGTCCGTGGTCCCGGGTTCCACAGCCGCGACGGCGGTGGCGACCACGGTGATCCGGGGGAGGCGGCGGCCCAACGCGCGTACGGGCGCCCGCACCGTCGCCTGCGCCCGGTCGCCGTCGATCGACACCGTCACCTCGGCCCCGGGCGGTGCCGAGCGCAGGCCGTCGGCGCTGCCGTCCGCGCCCCGTGCGACAGCCAGCGCCGCCTCCCGGGCCGCGTGCAGACTGCTCGCCCGGGTGGTGACCGCGTTGACGGCGGTCAGGCCGGTGAGCAGGAGCAGAAGCAGCGCCGGCAGGCCGGCCGCCAGTTCGGCGGTGAAGGAACCCCGATCGCGGCCGGTCTGCCGGCGCCCGATCACTTGAGCGCCCGGTCGATGACGGCGGTCAGCGCCGACTGGACGTTGCCGGAGGTCAACACCTTCAACAGGATCCCGGCGAAGGCGACCGCGGCGAGAGTGCCGACGGCGTACTCGGCGGTGTTCATCCCGTCGTCGCCGCGCAGGCGGGCGGTGAGTTTGCGCATGGCCTTTCCTTTCTCGATGGGTCAGAGCACGTCGCCGAGCACGGCGACGATCACCGGCACCAGGCCGGCGAGAATGAACGCCGGGAGGAAGCAGAGCCCCAGCGGCAGGACGATGAGCACGCCGGCGCGGCGGGCCGACGCCTCGGCTGCGGTGGCCCGGTCGGCGCGCAGGTCGTCAGCGAGCCGGGTCAGCGCACCGGCCAGGGCGGCCCCACTGTTGGCCGAGCGGAACGCGGCCGCGGTCAGTCGCTCGGCGCCCGGCACCCCGTGCAGCGCGGACCAGGCCTCCGCCGGGCCACCGCCGAGCAGCAGCGTGCGGCCGACCCGGGCCAGCCGGCTGGCGAGCGGGCCGTCCAACGCCTCGGCGACGGCCAGCACCGAGCGGTCCACCGGGGCGCCGGCCCGCATCGCCGCGGCCAGCAGGTCGGCGGCGAGGGGCAGGTCGGCGGCCTCTCGAAGTCGTCGCTTGCGCAGGGCCGGCGCCTCGATCCGTCGCAGCAGCAGGTCCAGCAGGAACGCGGTCGGGACCGCACCAAGCAGCCCGAACCAGCCTCCGACGACGACGGCCACGGCGAGCCCGCCCAGACCTGCGGCGAGCCGGGTCGCGTCCGGCCGTCGCCGGCCTCGCGCTGCGCCCGCTCCCGGACTGACCGTGGAGCCGGTCCGCGCCCTCCACCGGGCGTCCGCCACCGCCCGGGACATCAGCCGGCCCGCCCCGGCGTCGCACCCAGCCGCTCGGCCCAGAGGAGACCGACGACCTGCAGGACGACCGCGAGAACGGCGCAGACCCCGCCGACCGTGCTGTGCAGGAGCACCGCCACGGGATCCACGCCGATCCCGTAACCGAGCCCGATCCCGCCGATCGGCAGGGCCGCGAGCAACCACGCGGTGGCCCGCGCCCCGGCCGCCTGCGCCGCGGCGGCGGACAGCCCTCGGTCGGTCGCCCGCGCGTCCGCCTCGATCCGCTCGACGAGTTCCGCCAACGGCGCGCCGGTACGGTCCGCCAGCCGCACCGCCGCCGACGCCAGCTGGGCGAGTCGGTCCGGCCCGTCCGTTCCGGTGGCGATCTCGATGGCCGGCGGAACGGGCAGGCCTGCCCTGAGATCCGCCGCGAGACCGCAGAGCTGGTCCAACCCCCGCCGCCGGATCCGCTCGGCGTGCCGGTTCGCCCGCCAGCGCAGCAGCGCGCGCATCGCCAGCGCGCCGTAGCCGCCCACTGCGACGGCGGCCACCGGACCGGCGGACGCGACACCGACACCGGCCCCTATCAGGCCGACCAGCAGTAGCATTCGTGCCTGCGATCGCGGGAGACGCATCGACGTGCCCGGGGCCCGCTTCCCGCCGGACCTGTCAACGGTCGGGGCCATCGGGTCAACGGCCCCGCGACCTTCGACGGTCGCCACGCTGGGCACGTCGACCCGACCCACCGCGCCCTCTTCGATCAGTGGCGCGGACGTGGAGGCGCGCCGTTCGACGTCCGGCGCGATGGTCACTGCCCGGGCGGTGCCGGCCGGACCCCGGGGGTCACGCCGAGTCGGCGGACGTGCCGGACCCGCGGGCCGCGTGGGTCCTACCGACCCGCCCGCCCCTCTGCGCCAGGGCTGACCGGCGTTGGCGTCCCGGGTGGACCAGCCGACCAGCGTCCGCCCGCCGCCGAAGCTAGGGGCCGCGGGCGGCTGGTGGCCCGACGAGGGAAGAGCGCCGAACCCGTCGGCCGGAACGTCCAGCCCACGACCGAGGTCGCGGATCCAGTCCACCAACGCGTCGTCCGGATCAGGATGCGTGTTGTCACGAACCGTCGGCGTCAGCACCCGCCGGCGGCGGGCCCGGATGCTCTGCACCGGCCAGGCCACCAGGGCCGCGGCCGCCAGCAGCAGCGCCGCCACCAGCACCGTCCCGCTGGTCATGCCGGGCCCGCCGATCCGGGCCACGGCTCGCTGAGGATCGGCGGCGCCGCCACGCCGCGGTCCCGCAACAGCGCGGCCAGCGCACGGGCGGCGAGCCCGAGCCCTCGACCGCGGACCCAGGCGGGCACCACGGAGACCACCCGGTCGGGCCCCTCCGGGAGCAGCAGGCAGATCGCCTCCAGGACCCGTCCCCGGTCACCACGTCGTACCTGAAGCAGCACCTGCAACGCCGCGACCACCTGGGCGTGCAGGGCGGCGCGGGGCAGCCCACCCAGCATGCCGAGCGCCTCCAGCCGGGCCGGTACGTCCGATGGCGTGTTGGCGTGCAGGGTGCCGGCGCCCCCGTCGTGGCCCGTGTTCAGCGCGGCCAGCAGGTCGACCACCTCACCGCCCCGGCACTCCCCGACCACCAGCCGGTCCGGGCGCATCCGCAGCGCCTGCCGGACCAGATCGCCGAGGCTGACCACTCCCGTCCCCTCGACGTTGGCGGTACGCGCCTGGAGCCCCACCACGTGCGGATGCCCCGGACGCAACTCGGAGGCGTCCTCCACCAGCACGATCCGTTCGGTGGCCGGGACCAATCCGAGCAACGTGTTGAGCAACGTCGTCTTGCCCGATCCGGTGCCGCCGGTGACCAGGTACGCCAGCCGGGCCGCCACAACGGCCGCGAGCAGTGGCGCCACCGGTCGCGGCACGGTGCCCTGGCGCACCAGCTCGTCAAGGGTGAACGGGCGGTGCCGGAAGGTCCGCAGGGACAGGTAGGGGCCCTCGGTCGCCACCGGGGGCAGAACGGCGTGCAGTCGAGTGCCGTCCGAGAGCCGCGCGTCCGCGTACGGGGAGCCGTCGTCGAGCCGCCGTCCAGCGCTGGCGACCAGTCGCTGCGCCAACCGGCGGACATCCTCCACCGAGCCCACCGGCACCGCGACCTGGTGCAACCCCGTCCCGCGGTCGACCCAGACCCGGGTGCCGTTGACCAGCACGTCGGTCACCTCCGGGTCGGCCAGCAGCGACGCCAGTGGCCCGGCGCCGACGAGGTCGTCATGGACCCGGTCGGCGATCCGCAGCACGGCGGTGTCACCGAGCACCGCGGTGGTGGGCTCGGCCCGCACCGCAGAGACGATGGCCGCCGGCGTGACCGGAGTGGTGTCGGCGGCGATCCGTTGCCGCACCCGGGCGGCGAGAGTGCGGTCCTCCGGCCGGCCGGTCATGCCGCACCCGTCGCGGGCACGCCGGTCAGGTCGGCGACGATCCGCTGGCAGAGCGTGGCGAGCGGTCCCTTGCCGGCGGCGGCCGGCGCCTCGCCCCGTTCCAGGCCGCGGCAGAGCCCCGGCTCAGGACGCAGCGTGCCGGCGAGGGGAAGGCCGAGTGCCCGCGCCACCTCCGTCGCCCGCAGGTGGCCCGGAGCGGGACCGCGCACCACCACCGAGAGCGCGGCACAGTGCGGAACGGCAGCAGCCACCACCCGCGCGGCGGCCGCCGTGGCGCGCAGCTCCGCCGGGACGACGACGAACGCCTGATCGGCCGCCTGCAACGCGATCACGGCCGCGTCGTCCAGTTGCCGAGGGAGGTCGACGACGACGAAGTCCCGGCCGCGCCGGGCAGCGTCGACGGTGGCCGCCATCGCCGCTGCGGGCAGGGCCAGCAGGTCGCCGCGATCCCAGGAGAGCACCACCAGGTCGCCCCGGCTGGGCAGGGCCCGGACCAGCGTCGGGGCGTCGACCCGCCCGTCCGCGCCGGTGAGCGACGGCCAGCGCAGCCCGTCCAGCTGCTCCCAGCCGAGCACGAGGTCGAGGCCGCCGCCGAGCGGGTCGGCGTCGACGAGCAGGGTACGCAGCCGCGCCCGGGCGGCGGTGACGGCGAGCCCGCCGGCGAGCACACTCGCCCCGGCGCCGCCCCGCCCACCGAGCAGCGCGACGATCCGGGCGCCGGATCCGTCCGGCCGGTCCGGGCCCTGCTCGGCGAACCGATCCACCACCCACGGCTCCGCGGCGGGCAGGGTGGCGACGTGCTCGGCGCCGACCAGCTCGGCGATCTGCCAGCCGGGATCGAGCTGGCCGTTCCGGCCGACCAGCACCAGCCCGGGTCGCTGCGGCAGCCGGGCTCGCAGGCACGACTGCGCCTGGTCGGCGCCGAGCAGCACCAGCGGTGCGGGTAGCCAACGGGTGCGGGCGGCGGCCGGGTCGGCGGCGAGCTCCACCTCGGTGCCGCCGGCGGCGGCGAGCCGGAGCAGGTCGTCGAGCAGGTCACCGTCCCCCGTGACGATCAGCGGTAGTCGACGGATCGGCGGAACGGAGGTACGGGGCGGCATCGCGGCCTCCAGCGGTCGGGCTCGGGTGTGTCGCCGACCCTGCTCGGGATCGGCCCCGCAAACCGCCCCGGTCACGCTGCCTGTGGATAACTCCGCGGGCTGTGGACAACGCCCGACGCGCAAGTTGATCTGCTACGTGCGTGGCCTGTCCGGCCGACGCTCCGCCTCAATGGAGTGCGCCCGGGGTGTTGGGTGACACGCCCGCCCAGCTGCGCGTTCAACAGGGTCCTGTGTCTCGGCCTTGGGCGGTGACGGCGGGCATGGGCAACAGCCCGCTGTCGTCTTCTACGGCCTCGCGCTCGGAGTGGCAGCCTCGCTGTTCAACGGAATTTGGGCGTACGCCCGTCGTGACCATCGGCTGCTGGGAACCAGCCTCGATGCCGTCGGCGGAGGGCCGTCAGCCGTGGCGGGCCGGCATTGAACATCCGTCGTTGCTCAGCGCCCGATGCGCACCCGCTCCGACCGGGTCCACTCGTACATCCGGTGATCGCGGTGAAATTCAAGGAGACCCACGTGGTCGAGGCGCACCACGACAGGCTCAGCCGCAACCTGCTCCAACGCTGCTGCAATGGGTTCGGCTGACTGGGCCGCGTTCGAGTAAGCGACGCTCACATGGGGTCGAAAACTCTGCGGCGGCGCCAACTCCGCGTTGTCCTCGCCGAGAACCTGACCGAGCACCTCCCGCACCGCCTCACGCACCGCCGCGATGGGGGCCGGTGGATCGGCCAGAAGGTAGACAGCCTCCGCACGAACGACGGGCCGGTGGAACGTGACGACCGGCGCGGAGAGCCCGGCGAGCCGCTCTCGGATCCCATGGTTCAACCGTGTGACCTGCTCGTCGGTCAGGTCGTCGAGGAAGCCGATCCCCTGCATCGTCAGGTGAAGCCAGGTGGAGGGGATGAGGTCGAGGCCGGGAAACGTTCGTAGCGCCTCCTGGTAGCTCCGCACCAGCTCCGCCAGCTCGGCATGGTCCCCGAGGGCGAAATGGCAGGCGTAGAAGTGACGGCCCACCTGCCAGCCGGGCCGCCACCACCAGTGGTCCTGCATCTTGTCGACATGCTCGATCGGAGCGGGCATCTTCTTCCCACCTGTGTCCGAGAGGTCCTCGGTGACCTCGGGTTGCTGAGTTACCGCGCCTCTGACCACGCTCCCACAGGAACGGGACGACCCCCGTCGGGAGGATGCGGTCTCAAGGTATCGGCTCGTGTCAGCCCGTGGCGGAACTCGTCGGCGAGCAGGGGCGAGGCCTCGTCGGTTGACGTTCCGGACCAACGCGCGTTGAGGCTTGCGCTGCCTCTGGCTGCCGGCGCCTCTTCCTTTCAAATTCCGGGCTGCTGGGTCCGCTGACGTCCCATTCGAGGTCAGCTGGATCGCCGCAATCGCTTCCGGCGACACCTAGTCGCGGAGGTCGGCGACAAAGCCGTCCAGTTGCCGACACCTATGCGGCACCGCGTCGCCATGATCTGCACCATGGGACGTGCTGACAGCAGGCGTTAGGCGATTGGAGGAGAGCCGGCATGACGTCAAACGGCGGTGGCTTTCCTTGGGAACTACTGCTGGCCGCCTGCTCTACCCTCGCGGCGACCTACTTGGCGCCGTGGTCGGTGGCATCATTTCGAAGCAGTCCTACCGTCATCAGTGGCGTTTAGAGGAGCAAACACAAGCTTGTACGGCTCTGCTGCGTGAGGCCTCGGTGGTCTATATGGCCCTGTCGGGCGCAAGTAGAGCAGATCTGCCGAGCAACTTTGGCGGCAAGCCCTTGTTGGATTTCCGGCCATGGAACCAGGCGCTCAATTTACTGAACCGCCCGGATTGCGCACGATCAAAGATCCGCCAGCGCTTTCCGCTTCCTGTTGCGCCCCGATGAGCACGCTGAGGGCCATCGAGTCCATAACCGCTCCAGGCGGTGCGTCGACGACGGAGACCGCCCGAACCGTTGGGGACGTCTCGGCTGTGGACCATTGGTGGACTGGCACCATCTTAGGCGTCCGGGTCCGTATTTGCCGGATGAGTAGGAAGATACGTCTATGGGGCGTATCTTGGGGATTCGGCGACCGGTGCCGATTGGCGAGGCCCAACGCACCACCACCCCGTTTGAGGTCTTCTTCGACCTGGTGTTCGCGTTCGCCTTCATCCGCGTGGCCACGTTCATGGCAGGGTCGCCGACGCCGCTCGTCCTGGTGCAGGGCCTGGTGTTCCTGATGCTGCTGTGGTGGCCCTTCACTACCTTCGCCTGGCTGGCCAACCAGGTCCGCGCCGACGTGGGCCTGGTCCGCGCCGGGCTGGTAGTGGTGATGGCCGCAATGTTCGTGGCCGGCTTGGTCATCCCGTACGCATGGGGGCACGACAGGTGGACGGTGTCCGAAGCGCTGACGGTGGCGGTGGCGTACATCGTGATCCGGGCCGCGTTTTACCTACTCAATTGGCACGTGGCCGTCGTTAACCCGCGAATCCCGGCGCCCGGCTTCCGCTATGCCATCCCGATCGCGGGGGGCTGGATTCCGCTGCTGCTCGGGGCGCTGCTCGGCGGCGCCACACAAACGCTGTTGTGGGCTGCAGCGTTCCTCATCGACTGCCTCGGTACCGCGTGCGCCTCGGCGTTCAGCAGAGACCGATTTCAGTTGCGCAGTGCTAGCCACCTGTGCGACCGGCATGGCCTGTTACTGATTATCGCCCTGGGCGAGTCGCTGATCGCGGTGGGCGCTGGCGCCGGATCGGCGGTCACCCACTGGCCGGTCCTGATCGCCGCACTGCTCGCCGTGGCCATTGCCACGACCCTGTGGTGGCTGTACTTCGAGAACGCCGCCGCACCGGCCGGACAGGCCCTGGCGCGCCTTCCCGAACACGACCGCGTCCGGCCTGCCATCAGCGCCTACAGCCTGGCCCACTTCCCGCTCATCGCCGGGATCATCTACCTGGCCCTGGGCATTGAACTCGTCCTCGAGCACCTGGCCCACCCGTCGCAGCATCCTGCCGGGGCGCCGCTGGATTGGACCCCCGTAGCAGCCCTGTTCGGCGGCCCGGTCGTCTACCTCATCGGCCGGGGCCTGTTCCTCCGTTTCACCGTCGGACACAGCCCACGCGCCCAAATCGTCGCGGCCGGCATCATGCTCGCACTGCTTCCCGTCGCCCGGAGCCTGCCCGCCCTCGGCGCCTTCGGTGTGATCACCGCTGTCCTCGCCGCCCTCGTCTGCTACGAGCGCATCATGTGGCAGCCGACCGCAGGTGCCAGATGATTACTCACCCACACCCCATACCGACCCGACATTCGCCGACAGCCGGGAGGACTTCCTCGGCCGGCTGCTGCCCGCCGTCCCACCCCGGCACCGGGCCATCGTCTCCACCGCCGCCGGGGCCGGGCTGCGCTGGGGTGAGTGCCCAGGACTGACGTGGGTCGTCGGAGGAAGACCTGTGAGCTGCGGTGGCGCGCTCCCACCAGAAAGGGACGACCCCCGTCGGGGGGAGACGGGGGTCGTCGAAGGTTCGGCTCCGGGGGGGTCGAGCCGAACCACTCAGCGGTCACGGGGGGTGCAACCGCCGAGGGTCTGTCTGTTTTCCGAGATATGAAAGCTCGTCGTGCGGACAAGTCTGCCTGAGCGGGCCCGTCACGTCGAGTGGTGTCCACTCCACTCACTGCGAAAATCTCCTTGCGGAGTGTGAGCGTGATCACGCTGAGCGGAGGTGGTGGCGCCGGCCCGCAGGTCCGAGGGGTGGCCTGACCCCGGGCACCCGCCGACCATAGACCATCCGGCTAGACTTTCGCGCCGTGGGCCGAAGTGCCGCTTTCTTCGATCTGGACAAGACCGTCATCGCCAAGTCGAGCGCCCTGGCGTTCGGTCGGCCGTTCTACCGGGACGGGCTGATCACCCGGCGTGACGTGGTCAAGTCGGCGTACGCGCAGCTGATGTTCCGGCTGGGCGGCACCGACGAGCAGACCATGGCCCGAACACGGGACTACCTGGCCGCGCTCTGCAAGGGCTGGCCGGTGGAACAGGTCCGCCAGATCGTCGCGGAGACGCTCCACGAGCTGATCAACCCCTATGTGTACGCCGAGGCCGCCGCGCTGATCGTGGAGCACCAGGCGGCCGGTCGTGACGTGGTGCTGGTCTCGGCCTCGGGCGAGGAGATGGTCCGGCCGATCGGTGCGCTGCTCGGGGTGACGGACGTGATCGCCACCCGGATGGCGGTGCGGGACGGCCGGTACAGCGGCGAGGTCGAGTTCTACGCGGCCGGCCCGAGCAAGGTCGAGGCGGTCAGCGAGCTGGCCACCGCCCGGGGCTACGACCTGGCCGACTCGTACGCCTACTCCGACTCGTACAGCGATCGGCCGCTGCTGGAGTGCGTCGGCCACCCGAGTGTGGTCAACCCGGACCGGCAGCTGCGCAAGCTGGCCTCGGAGAACGCCTGGCCGGTGCTGGAGTTCCGGCACCCGATCCCGCTGGGTCGTCGGCTTCGGGAGCGGCCCGCCGTCCCGGTGGCCGCGGCTGCGCTGGGGGTCGGCGTGGGCGTGGCCATCGGCATCGCCTGGTACGGCCGGCACCGTCGGACCCGCGCCGCCGCCAGCGCCTGACCCGGCCGGGGTCGCACCAACCTTTCCCACAGGTCTCCGTTCGGGGTACCCGTCGCCGGGGCGACGGCACGTGCCGCCCATGCCACCAGCACCGTGCGCGCTCCTACTTGGACACCGGATTGAGCGGTCGCTCAAATAGCCGTATGCTCCGTTTGAGCGACTGCTCAACACGGGGAGGTTCGCATGACCCACGACGATGAATCGACACCGGAACGGACGGATGCGCACTGGGTCCTGGCCGGTCTGATCACGCTCTTCGGGGTGGTCGTCTTCGTCGGGGTGGTCCGCCAGGGTCACGCCGACAGCGCCGTGCTCTTCGTGGCGCTCCCGGTGCTCCTGGCCGCCGCCCTCGCGCTCACTCCCCGCCGAACGGCCCACGGCAGGGTCTTCGCGGCCACCACGATGGCCTTGCTGGTGGCGGCGGTGGCGCTGCACGAGGGTGCGATCTGCGTACTCCTGGCTGCCCCGCTGGTCTACGCCGTGGCGCACGGCGCCACCGCGCTGATCCGCGCGCTGAAGGACGCCAACCGGGCGTACGCGATCGTGGCCGTGCCGCTGCTGCTCCTGCCCGGCCTGGAGGGCAGTGGCATCGCTCCCCGACTCGACCCGGAGCAGACGGTCGAGGTGGCCCGGGTCGTCGGGCTCCCCGTCGACCGGGTGGCCGAGCGCCTCGCCACCGGCCCCCGCCCGACCGCCGTCCGGTCGGCTCCGCTGCGCCTGCTGGGCGTGCCCACGCCCGGCCAGGTCAGTGGCGACGGGCTGGACCTCGGCGACCGGTGGATGTTCGGCTACCACGGCAGCGCGCACGGCCCGGGCGGCCACCTGCTCGCCGAGGTGGAGAACGTCGCACCGGGACGGGTTGGCTTCCGTTTCGTCGAGGACAGCTCCATCACCGCGCGCTGGTTCACCTGGCGGCACGCGGAGCTGAGCTGGCGGGCGATCGATCCGGGGCACACCGAGGTCCGGGTTCGGGTCGACTACACACGGGGCCTGGACCCGTCCTGGTACTTCGGCCCGCTACAGCAGGTGCTGCTCGGTGCCGGGGTCGGGCACCTGCTCGACATGCTGGCGTTGGAGTGACGGCCGCCCGCTGGCTGAGCCTGGCGCTGCCGCTTCTCGCCGTGCTCGCCGTCGGCGCCCGGGAGCGGGACCGGTCCGGTCGGGCCGCGGGGCTGCTGGCGTTCCTGGCCGCCGCGATCGGCATCGCCGCGCTGCACGAGGTCGCCCGCCTGGCCGGCTGGTACGCCTTCGCGCCGGTCGACGGCGCGTACCGGGGAATGCCGGTGGACCTGTGGATCGGCTGGGCCGCCCTCTGGGGTCCGCTGCCGGTGCTGCTGCGCCGGGTGCTGCCGCTGCCCGTCGCGCTGGGTCTGCTGCTCTGGATCGACGCGGTGGCGATGCCGGCGCTGCACCCGCTGGTCCGCCTCGGCCCGCACTGGCTCGTCGGGGAGGTCGTCGGGCTGCTCGCGGTGGCCCTGCCCGCCCAACTGCTCGGGCGGTTCTGCGCCGACCGCCGGCACCTGGCCGCGCGGACGCTACTCCAGGTAGGAGTCTTCACCGCCCTGCTGCTCTGGTTCCTGCCCAGCCTGGCCTTCGAATTCGGCGACGGGTCGTGGGCCGGGCTGACCGGGCTGGGCCGCACCGGACTGCTGGTGGTGGCGCAGCTGGCCCTGCTGGCGGCCACGCCGGCGCTGGCCGCCGTCGCGGAGTTCGCCGTCCGGGGCGGCGGCACGCCGTACCCATGGGATCCGCCACGTCGACTGGTCACCACCGGCCCGTACGCCTACCTGGCCAACCCGATGCAGCTCACTGCCGTGGTGTTGCTGCTGTGCACCGCCGCCGTCACCCGGAGCGTCACCCTGGTCCTGGCGGCGGTGTCGGCGGGGGCGTTCGGAGCGGCCGTGGCCGGGCCGCACGAACACCACGACCTGCGGATGCGGTACGGCGACTCGTGGCGGTCGTACCGGCGGCAGGTGCGCGACTGGTGGCCTCGCTGGCGGCCGTACTCCTCCGGGTCGCCCGCGGTGCTCTGGCTGGACGACGACTGCGGACCCTGCGCGGCCACCTGGCGGATGTTGGCCCGGCGGCCTCCGGTCGGGCTGCGGATACGACCGGCCCGGGAACACGAACGCGTGCTGTGGCGGGCGGAGTACGTGGGCGGCGACGGTCACAAGGAACGGGGGGTGGCCGCCGTCGCCCGCGCGCTCGAACACGTCCACCTCGGCTGGGCGGTGGTCGGCTGGACCCTACGGCTGCCCGGGGCTACCTGGCTGGCCCAACTGGTCACCGATGCGATGATCGCACCGCCGCACCCGGCCCGCCTGAGAGGAGAGCCATGTCCGACACCAAGCAGCGTCTCCTCGACGGCGCCATCGCCGCCATCCGCGAGCACGGCATCGCCGGTGTCTCCGCCCGCACCATCGCCGCCGCCGCCGGAGTGAACCAGGCCCTGGTCTTCTACCACTTCGGCACGGTCGACGACCTGCTCTCGGCGGCCTGCCGGGCCAGCACCGCCGAGCGGGTCGAGCACTGGTCGGCACGGTTGGCCTCGGCCGGCTCGCTGCGCGACCTGCTCGCCGTCGGGCGGGCGCTGCACGAGGAGGAACGCCAGCTCGGCAACGTCACCTTCCTGGCCCAGATGCTGGCGGGGGCACAGGCGGACCAACGGATGGCCGCTCCCACGGCCGGGGCGCTGCAGCTCTGGGTGGACGAGATCGAGGCGGTGCTGCGGAGACTGCTCGCCGGGTCCCCGTTCGCCGAGGTCGCCGACGTGCCCGGCCTGGCCCGTGCCGTCTCGGCCGCGTTCATCGGGCTCGAACTCTACGACGGGGTGGACCCGGCGGGCGCCGACCAGGCGATGGCCGCGCTCGATCAGCTCGCGCTCCTCCTGGAGATCGTCGACGACCTCGGGCCGATCGCCCGCCGGGCGCTGCAAGCCAAGGTCAACCGGGCGACACGGCGGGACTGATCGCCGTTCAGGCGGCGGCGAGGATCTCGTCGCCGATGGTGGTGAGCTGGTCGGCGCCAACCTCCACGGCCGCCGTGTAGTGGCGCAGCCAGGACCGCAGCCCGTCCGGAGTACCGGTGGCGAAGGCGCCGGCCGAGCCGACGTACTCGGGTTCCCGCTCGCGGTGACCGACGTCGACGGCGAGCAGGCCGCGCGGGTCGAGGCCGCTGGCGAGCAGCACCAGCCGCGCGGCACCGCGAGCCACCACGCCGGACGGGCCGGCGAACGGGCGCAGGTTCAGCAGCTCGCCGTGGACCACGGCGGCGAGCACCAGCGGGGAGACCTTCGTGCCGCCGGCGACGAGCCCCGCCAGACCGTCCAGCCGGGCGGCGACCACCGGATCGGTCACCGGCCGGCCCAGCTCGCCCTCCGGCACCAGGTCCCGGGCCGCGAGCACGTGCAGCTTCGCGAGGGCCTGCCGGGGTGCTTTCGGCCAGAGCTCGCTCAGCCCGGGCAGCGCCCCAGCGACCCGCAGCGCCCCCTGGAGCACCGGATCGGTGACCGTGCCAGCGCGGACCGCCTCGCGCTCGTGGACCACCCCTTCGAGGGCGGCGCTGGCCACCGCGGAGCGGAGGCTGACCTCGGCCGCGACCTGGCCGCCGTGGCGACGCAGCGCGCGGTGCCCGAGCGCCTGGTCGAACCGCTCGCGGGCCCGCTCGACGGCGGGAGCGATGTCGGCGAGCGCGAGCAGCGGTGCGAGCGGGTCGGTGGTCACCCCGCCACGCTAGCGACCCGCCCCAGCCGTCCGGGCCGCACCCGCCGCGGACGCGACCCGGGCCACCGACCCAGGAGGCCCGGCCGGCCGCGGACATGGTCAACACGAGATCGCCGATGTCGGGGCATCCCACCCGTCCGGATACCGCGACATCGCCGACCTCGTGTCGATCAAGGGCAGGCACCCGACCAAGCGCAGGCACCCCGACCGAGCGCAGGCACCGCGATCAGGGCAGCGACGGCCGTCGGGCGCGCGGCGGGGGCCGCTCGGCGCGAGGGAGCGGGCAGCGGTCGCCTGCGGGAAGCCCCACGACTACCCTCGTGCCCAGCGAGACGCAGGTCACCCGAGGACGAGGAGTCACGGCATGAGCGAGGCATTGGCCAATCTGCTGAACGAGACGCGCCAGTTCCCCCCGCCGGCCGAGCTCGCCGCGCACGCCAACGTCACCGCCGACGCGTACGCCGAGGCCGCCGCCGACCCGCTCGCCTTCTGGGCGAAGCAGGCGGACCGGTTGGCCTGGTCGAAGAAGTGGGACGAGGTGCTCGACTGGTCGAACCCGCCGTTCGCCAAGTGGTTCGTCGGTGGGCAGCTCAACGTGGCGTACAACTGCCTGGACCGGCACGTCGAGGCGGGCCGGGGCGACAAGGTCGCCATCCACTGGGAGGGCGAGCCCGGCGACACCCGCACCATCACCTACGCCGAACTGCACGAGCTGACCTGCCGGGCGGCGAACGCGCTGACCGACCTGGGGGTCACCGCCGGCGACCGGGTGGCGATCTACCTGCCGATGATCCCGGAGGCGGCGGTCGCGATGCTGGCCTGCGCCCGGATCGGCGCCGCGCACAGCGTCGTCTTCGGCGGCTTCTCCGCCGACTCGCTGAGCAACCGCATCCAGGACGCCAGCGCCAAGGTGGTGATCACCGCGGACGGTGGTTACCGGCGGGGCAAGCCGTCGGCGCTGAAGCCGACCGTGGACGAGGCGGTGGCGAACTGCCCCTCCGTGGAGCACGTGCTGGTGGTCCGCCGCACCGGCGGGGAGGTGGCGTGGTCGGAGAAGGACCGCTGGTGGCACGAGACGGTGGAGACCGCGTCGGCCGAGCACACCGCGCAGCCGTTCGACGCCGAGCACCCGCTGTTCATCCTGTACACCAGCGGCACCACGGCACGGCCGAAGGGCATCCTGCACACCACCGGCGGCTACCTCACGCAGACGTCGTACACGACGCACGCGGTCTTCGATCTGAAGCCGGAGACGGACGTCTACTGGTGCACCGCCGACATCGGCTGGGTGACCGGCCACTCCTACATCGTGTACGGGCCGCTCTCCAACGGCGCGACCCAGGTGATGTACGAGGGCACCCCGGACACCCCGAACAAGGGCCGGTTCTGGGAGATCGTCGACAGGTACGGCGTGACCATCCTCTACACCGCCCCGACCCTGATCCGGACGATGATGAAGTGGGGCGACGACATCCCGGCCGGGTTCGACCTGTCTTCGCTGCGGCTGCTGGGCAGCGTCGGCGAGCCGATCAACCCGGAGGCGTGGATCTGGTACCGGCAGAACATCGGCCGGGATGAGCTGCCGGTCGTGGACACCTGGTGGCAGACCGAGACGGGCGCCATCATGATCTCGCCGTTGCCCGGGGTGACCGCGGCCAAGCCGGGTTCGGCGATGACCCCGCTGCCGGGCATCGCGGCCGACGTGGTGGACGACCAGGGCCAGTCGGTGCCGAACGGCGGTGGCGGGTACCTGGTGCTGCGGGAGCCGTGGCCGTCGATGCTGCGCACCATCTGGGGTGACGACAACCGGTTCCTGGAGACCTACTGGAGCCGGTTCGAGGGCATGTACTTCGCGGGTGACGGGGCGAAGAAGGACGACGACGGGCACATCTGGCTGCTGGGTCGGGTGGACGACGTGATGCTGGTGTCTGGGCACAACATCTCCACCACGGAGGTGGAGTCGGCGCTGGTGTCGCACCCGTCGGTGGCCGAGGCGGCCGTGGTGGGCGCGACCGACCCGACGACCGGCCAGGCGATCGTCGCCTTCGCCATTCCGCGCGGCACCACCGACATCGCCGGTGCGGCGGGTGAGCAGCTGATCGCCGATCTGCGCAACCACGTGTCGAAGACGCTCGGCCCGATCGCCAAGCCGCGGCAGATCATGCTGGTGCCGGAGCTGCCGAAGACCCGCTCCGGCAAGATCATGCGCCGGCTGCTGCGCGACGTGGCGGAGAACCGGTCGCTCGGTGACGTGACCACCCTGCAGGACTCGTCGGTGATGGAGCTGATCTCCTCCGGGATGAGTGGCGCGAAGTCCGACGAGGACTGACGGCAGGCGTACACACCGGAGGGTGGCGGTCCGAGCGGACCGCCACCCTCCGTCATTTCTTACGGGTACGCCGCACGCCGCCCCACCAGCGTCACATCGGTCAGTCGGACGAGTCCGGAGAGGCTGAACGGACACACGCGGCGGGCCGCCTCTGTCCTTCGGGCGGATTGTGATTTAGGTTCACGCAGGTTGGGACAGTTCGACCGTCATCACATCGATGGTCGGACACCCCAACGTCCTCCTCCCCATGCCCGAGAAATGGAGCGGCATGAACCACAAACCGCAGTCCGGGACGCGACGACGACTACTCGTCGCGCTGCCCGCCATCGCCCTCGCGGCCACGTCACTGACCGTGACCGGCAGCGCGGCAGCCCAGACGTCGTCCGCCACCCCCCGGGCGGTGATCGGGGCCGACGAGCACTACATCAACTACGCCGAACCCGAGGTGCAGCCGGACACCACCGGCCGTGAGGTCAAGGGCAAGAGTGGCGTCTACACCCCTGCGGTCGAATCCGCGCGCGAGTTCGACCAGAAGCACGCCCGGGGCAACCCGGTGACCGCGCGGCAGCTGGCCAAGGACGAGGCCAGGTCGCTGAAGACGGGCCAGAACCCCCGCAAGTTCAAGAAGGCGCCGACCACCCAGACGGCGAAGCTGCTGACGCTGCTGGTGGAGTTCAACGACAAGGCCAACGACGACTTCACCGGCGTGATGGTCCCCAAGACGGTGTTCGAGGACCGCACCTGCGTCCCCGGCACCGTCCAGAACGGCCCGAAGCACAACAAGATCCCGGACCCGTCGAGACTGCCCCACGAGGACAACAACTCGATGTGGGTGCCGGACTTCTCGCCGTCGCACTACAACAAGATGCTCTACAGCAAGAAGGGCATCACCGAGCGGGTCCGCACCGACCTGCGGGGCCCGGACGGTAAGAAGGGCATCGACCTGTCCGGTCGCACGATGCACAACATGTACCTGGAGATGTCCAAGAACGCGTACACGGTGGACGGGCAGGCCAGCCCGTGGATCACTGTGCCGCACTCGGAGGGCTGGTACGCGGCCAACCGCTGCTTCCAGGACGAGACCGGCGCCTGGGTCCCCGGCCGTGAGCAGTCGATGAACGGCCACCCGGACAACCCGGCCGGCGCGGGCCGCCTGGCGACCGACGCGATCGACGCGCTCGTCGCGAAGGACCCGAACTTCCCCTGGGCCGACTACGACATCGAGGACCAGGCTGACCGGGACGGTGACGGCAACGTCTTCGAGCCGGACGGCGTCATCGACCACCTCGTGCTGGTGCACGCCGGTCAGGGCAAGTCCCGTGGTGGCGGCGCCGAGGGTGTGTACGCCGTGTGGGCGCACTCCTCCACGGTCGCCGGTGGCTACACCATCCCGGGCACCAACCTGAAGGCGTCGAACTACATCGTGCAGCCCGAGGACGCCGGTGTCGGCGTCTTCGCCCACGAGTTCGGCCACGACCTGGGCCTGCCGGACCTCTACGACACGTCCGGCAACGCCGACTCCGACGTGGACTTCTGGGACCTGATGGCTTCGGGCTCGCACTCGGGTGAGATCTTCCAGGCGCTGCCGACGCACATGGGCATCTGGGACAAGTGGGTGCTCGGCTGGGCCGACCCGCGGACCATCAGCCCGGGCTCGAACCCCCGCGAGGTGAAGCTCGGCCAGACGTCGCGCACCCCGATCGACTCCGAGGACGGCATCAAGATCGACCTGCCGGACAAGGTGACGACGCTGGCCACGCCGCACAGCGGCACGAAGATGTGGCACAGCAACAACGACCAGGAGTGGGCCGACGTCAAGTTGAGCCGCTCGGTCGACGTGCCGGCGGCAGCCGACTCGAAGTTCTGGATGTGGAACAACTACATCATCGAGGAGGACTGGGACTACGGCTTCGTCGAGCTGTCGACGGACGGCGGCACGTCCTGGACCGAGCAGAAGGTGTACGACGAGGCCGGCAATGTGGTCACCACGCCCGACGGCTACCCGGACCCGAACGGTCGGATGAACGACTTCGGCGGCAAGAAGTACGGCCTGACCGGCAGCACGAACGGCTGGCGGCACGACTACGTCGACCTGTCGGCGTACGCCGGCACGACCGTGCAGCTGCGGTTGCGCCAGGCCACCGACGAGGCGTTCGAGGAGCGCAACTGGTTCGTCGACGACTTCTCGGTCACCGGCGGTGGCGCCACCACCTGGAGTGACGACGTCGAGGGCGGCGCCAACGGCTGGACGGCCACCGGCGGCACCTTCGTCGACACCACCGGCGGGGGCTGGAAGGTCTCCAGCGGCACCGAGGTCCACGCGCAGTTCTACCTGGCGGAGTGGCGCAACTTCGACGGCTTCGACAAGGGCCTGAAGTACGCCTACGACACGATCTACTCGCACGACGCGTGGAAGGTCGACCGGATCTCGTACAACGCTCCGGGCATGCTGGTGTGGTACCGGGACACCGCGCTCGGCGACGTCAACCACGTCACCGGGCAGATGACCGCGCTGCCCAGCTACGGCGCGAAGGGCGGGTTGCTCATCGTCGACTCGCACTTCGACCCGCTGCGTCGCACGGGCGAGGCGGCCGTCAAGGACCCGTCGGTGACGGACAACCTGCCCAGCCGTCCGCAGTCGGCCAACGCGGCCTTCTCGCTGAACAAGACGTACCCCTTCACGGAGTGCCTGGAGGCGGCGGACGAGCCGTACAGCGCGTACTGCACGAAGTTCAAGGCGCAGGCGCCGGTGAAGGCCTTCACCGATGCCAAGACCTGGTACCCGGGCATCGAGATGCGGGACGGTGCGGCGTACGCCCGGGACAACGACGCCTCGGTGGTGGTGCCGTCGCGGAACAACGCGCCGTACACCACCCGGGTGACCCACCCGGACGGCAGCCCGGCGCCGGAGTTCTACGGCGTCACCCTGGGCGGCGGCGCGATCGTGCTGGGCACCGGCAACCCCGGCGACCAGGGCGTGAACTACGGGGTTTCGCTCACCATCAAGAAGACGGCACGGGACAACTCGTCCGCCATGGTGTACGTCACCCCGGCGAGGAACTGACCGAGCGAGATGGTCGTGCGAATCGGTAACTGACGACAGCGGTGTCGGTGGGGCCGGTGGCGGAGACGCCGCCGGCCCCACTGTCGTATGCCCGATCACGTTGATCGAAATGCGTCACTTAAATGGCCGTCGGCCGATCCATCCTGGTCAGCGGCGCTGATGAAGCGCAGGGGTGTGACGGTGAAAAGCATTCCCAACAAAATCTTGCAACAAATCGACGCGTGCATCTTCCCACCCGTCCCGGCAGTGTCTATGTTCACCATTGGTCCCACTAGTGGGATCGATCTGTCACCGGCCCGTACCCCCGTAGGGCCGGGTTCCCTCACACCGGAGGTACCACGTGCGCAAAGTCGCAGTGGGTCTGCTCGGGCTCTCACTGACGGCGACAGGCCTGGCTTTCGGCCCGTCCGCCTCGGCGGCGCCTCAGCCCAAACTGCCGGCAGCAGCTCCGTCCGCCGCCGAACCGCAGTCATTGAAGGACGAACTCCCCGACAAGCTCGAGGACAAGCGTCGCGAGCTGCGTCAGCAGGGTCTCAGCGACGTGCTGAGCGGGCGTAGCAAGCCGATCGAGCGCAATGGCAGCACGGTCGTCAAGGTCGGCGAGACGAACGGCACGGGCACCAGCGCCCGCAGCTTCGCCGGCGCAAAGAAGTCCAAGGACCAGTACGTCGAGCTCAAGCGTGAGCAGACCGACAAGATCTTCGTGATCCTGGCCGAGTTCGGGAACCAGCGCCACCCGTCCTACCCGGACAAGGACATGAACTCGGACATCGCCGGGCCGACGACGTTCGAGGGGCCGCTGCACAACCAGATCCCCGAGCCCAACCGGGCCGTGGACAACTCCACCATCTGGCAGCCGGACTTCAGCCCGGCGCACTTCCGCCAGCTCTACTTCGGCACCAACCCCGGTGACGAGTCGCTGAAGCAGTACTACGAGGCGCAGTCCTCGGGCCGTTACACCGTCAACGGCATGGTCACCGACTGGGTGAAGGTGCCGTACAACGAGGCCCGCTACGGTCGTTCCGACGACCCGAAGGCCGATGCCGACCCGACGGGCGACCCCGCTGTCTGTGGCGACAACGTCTGCTCGAACACCTGGAACCTGATCGCCGACGCCGCCAACCAGTGGGTCGCCGACCAGAAGGCCAAGGGCCGGACGGACGCGCAGATCGCCGAGGAGATGCGGTCCTACGACCAGTGGGACCGGTTCGACTTCGACGGCGACGGCGACTTCAACGAGTCGGACGGCTACATCGACCACTTCCAGATCGTCCACTCCGGCGGCGACCAGGCCGACGGTGACCCGCACCAGGGTGAGGACGCCATCTGGAGCCACCGCTGGTCGGCCTTCAACAGCTCGCCGGTCGGTCCGCCGAACTTCCCGATCGGTGGCACCCAGATCGGCAACACCGGCGTCTGGATCCGCGACTACACGATCCAGCCGGAAAACGGTGGCCGGAGCGTCTTCTACCACGAGTACGGCCACGACCTGGGCCTGCCGGACGACTACGGACCGGCGGACAACAGCAACGAGCACTGGACCCTGATGGCCCAGAGCCGGCTCGGCGCCAAGAACGACGTCGGGATCGGCGACCGTGGTGGCGACCTGGGTGCGTGGAACAAGCTCCAGCTCGGCTGGCTCGACTACGAGGTGATCGTGGCCGGGCAGAAGCGCACGCTGGACCTCGGGCCGCAGGAGTACAACTCGGCCAAGGCGCAGGCCGCGGTGGTGGTGCTGCCCCAGCGGGAGTACACCTTCAACTACGGCGCACCGTTCGAAGGCTCGAAGCAGTACTTCTCGGGTAACGACGACGACCTCAACCGTTCCATGACGAGGACGTTCGACCTCACCGGCAAGTCGTCCGCCGCGATGTCCCTCAAGGGCAAGTACGCCATCGAGGAGGGGTACGACTACCTCTACTTCGAGGGGTCCACCGACGGCGGGCAGACCTGGGTCGACCTGGACGGCACCGTCAACGGCGAGTCCATCGGCGTCGACGGCGCCGGGCGACCGGCCCTCGACGGCAGCAGCAACGGCGCGTGGGCGGACATCAACATCCCGCTGAACGCGCTCGCCGGCAAGGTCGCGCAGGTTCGCCTGCACTACGTCACCGACGGTGGCGTCTCCGAGGGTGGTTTCTTCGGTGACGCGATCAAGGTGACGGCCGACGGCCAGACGGTGCTCAGCGACGGTGCCGAGACGGACGCCGGCTGGGCGCTGGGCGGCTGGGAGGTCGTTGGCGCGACCTACACCCGCCTGTTCGACAACTACTACATCGCGGGCAACCGCTCGTACGTCTCGTACGACAAGTACCTGAAGACCGGCCCGTACTTCTTCGGCTACGCGAACACCCGCCCGGACTGGGTGGACCACTACGCGTACCAGGAGGGTCTGCTCATCTCGTACTGGAACACCCGCTGGAACGACAACAACACGGCCCCGGCGTCGCCGTCCAACCCGGGTGGTCACCCGGGTGAGGGCCGCAACCTGTACATCGACGCGCACCCGCGCCCGATCTACAACCTGACCGGTGCGCCGTGGCGTGCACGCGTCCAGATGTACGACGCACCGTTCAGCCTCAACAAGGCCGACTCGTTCACGCTGCACCTCAACAGCCAGCCGCAGTACATCCGTGGCCAGGCTGCGGAGCCGCTGTTCGACGACACCAAGAAGTACTTCTACGAGGAGCTGCCGAACCACGGCGTCAAGCTCCCCGCAGCCGGTGTCAAGATCAAGGTTCTGGAGCAGGACGGCACCTCGATGAAGGTCCGCTTCAACTGATCCCGCACCACCAAGCGACGCCCGGGCAGGTCACCTGCCCGGGCGTCGCCCTTTTGCAGGGGCCGACGGAGGAACCAGGTGACCTGCCGGAACGTCCCATGACCGTGCCCCTTCCGTCACGCGCCACCCTGCCGGCGGCCGGCCTCGCCGCTCTCCTCCTGCTGCCCCTGACCGCCTGCGCCGGAGCGGACGAGGGCAGCCCGACCGCCGCGACCTCGGCCAGCGGCACCCCGACCAGCGCCGCGACGTCGACCAGCACCGCACCGACCACCCGCGGCGAGTCCACGCCGGCGGTCCCGGCGTCGCCGGTGCCCCCGTCCGGCCGCTTCACCACACCGCCCCTGTCACGCACCGTCCCGCCGTCTCTCGGCACTCCGCCGAAGCCTCGGAAGCCGACGGAGCCGAGCGACCTCCTGCCCACCAACCTGGTCGCCGGCCACGTCACGCGGGGCGGTTCAGGCCCCTGCTACGGGTTCGTCTCGGAGGACGGCGTCGAATACGCCCTGCACGGAGCCGACGCCGGCGCCCTCGCCCAGGGAAGTTTCGTCACCCTGCGAATCAGCGCTCGATCGGTCCGGATCAACTGCGGGCCGGGCGTTCCCGCGAGCATCGTCCCGCGCTGACGCGACCACTCGAACCCTGACTCTCGGTATCAAGCTGCACACGCCATGCACACCGGCTCCCCGCGCGTCAACGGCGATACGGCCTCTTGACGAGGCAGCAGCAGTCCAGCCACGATCGTCGATGTCCGAAGGTGGACGGACGCCCTGCGCCGACCGCACCGCAGACCGGCCTGCCGGCCGCCGCCTCGGCAACGTCCACGGGGGTGGTCAGGCTTGTCAGGTGGAATCTGGTCGGAGACCGACAGCAGCGGCACGGACCCGCTCTGGGGGGTGCATTCCTCTCCGCTCGACACCGCCACGGTGTCGGCCATGGAGCTGCGACTGATGCTCGCCGCCGGTCAGCGGGAACTGGTCCGCGCCCAACACCGACTGATCGACCAGTACGCCCAGTTGGAGCGGCTGGAGGAGCATCGGAGTTCGACCGCCCACGGCCGGGACGACATCGTCCGGGACTGGGCGGAGTTCACGCGGCTCGCCGGCCGGTTGACCGCCGAGGCGCCGGACGACTGCCGGTTGCTGCACGGGATGCCGCCGGAGCCGACGAGCGCGGGCCCGGAGCTGGCCATGGACCGATGGCACCGGACAATCCTCGATCGGCGGCTCCTCGAACTGCCCGGCGGCCTCGGCCACGCCGACGGCGCCGCCCGCCCCGGGCGCCAGATCAGGGTGGTCGCCGCCGCACCCACCTCGATGGTGATCTCCGAGGAGGTGGCCGTCATCGCGCCCGGCGGCGCCGCACGGTCGGCTGGTTGGGTGCTGCGCGCACCGGCGCTGGTGGGCCTGGCTGCCCACTACTTCGACAGTCTCTGGCGACAGGCCCAGCCCCTGGGCACCGCCTCGGCGACGTCCGGGGAGGCGCCGTCGAACGTGCAGTTGCAGATCCTCCGGCTGGCCGCCCAGGGGGCCAAGGACGACGCCATCGCGCGCAGCCTGGGCCGCAGCCCCCGATGGGTGCGGCGGCATTTCGAGCTACTGGCCGAGCGGCTCGGCGCCTCGAACCGGATGACCCTCGGCATCGCCGCCGCCCGCCGCGGCTGGATCTGACCTTGCAACTTGCGGAACGCTACCGCTTCGCCCTTCTCCGTGACCGCCCCGGGCCCAGATGATCGACGTTGGCCGATAGAGATCCTATGGCCCACGCACGGGGAGAGGGACCACATTGAACAAGAGAACACGGCTGGGGCGAGCCATCGCGGTGCTCGCAGCGGTTGTCGTCGGCGGCGGGGTCGTCACTCCCACGCCCGCCAGCGCCATCCCCCCGGATTTCGACCACGTCGTCTACTGGAACGACGTGCTGCTGGACGCGTTCCGCACCAGCAACGGGCCGCCCACCACCCTGTCCCGGGCCGGCGCCATGATGCACCTGGCGATGTACGACACCTCGATCTCGCTGGGCAGGAGCGGAACGCCCTACCTCGCGAGGGTGTCCCCGATTCCCAACTTCAGCTACGACCGGGACACCAACCTCGACATCGCCGCCCACGACGTCCTCCGCGCGGTCTTCCCCGCCCAGAGCGCCTACTTCACCACGAAGTACAACGAGGCCCGGCAGGCCGATCCACCCATCGGCGAACCAGGGCCCGAGGGCTGGAGCCGCAGCGTCGGCGAGACGGCCGCCCAGAACATCATCAACGCCCGCGCGAACGACCGCTCCGCCAACAACGCCGGCTACACCGCCAGCGAGGCCGCCGGGCAGTGGCGCCCGACCGGATCCGGTGCCGCGGTCGGCCCCAACTGGGGCAACGTGACGCCGTTCGCGCTCACCTCCGGCTCGCAGTTCCGCCCGCCGCTGCCGGGTGGCTTCAGCACCGTGTCGGCAATGCTGACCAGCAGCGCGTACGCCGCCCAGGTCAACGAGGTGAAGCGACTCGGCTCCGCCACCGCGCCGGCGACCGACCGCAACGCCGACCAGACGAAGCTCGCCTTCTTCTGGGCCAACGACGTCAGCGGCACCTACAAGCCCCCGGGTCAGCTCTTCGAGCACACCCAGATCGTGGCGAGCCAGCGGACCACCGACACGCCCCGGCTCTTCGCCCTCGTCGCGATGGCCATGGCCGACGCCGCCATCGCCGCCTGGGACGCCAAGTACAACACCAGCATCGACCTGTGGCGACCCGAGTCGGCGATCGCCGAGCCGCAGAGTGACGGCAACTCCGCCACGGTGCCCAACCCGGCTTGGCGCCCGCTCTCCGTCGACCGGAACGGCACCCGGTTCTCCCCGCCGTTCCCGGCGTACGTCTCCGGCCACGCCACCTTCGCCGGGGCGTGGGCCGGCGTCATGAAGCGGTACTACGGCACCGACGCCGTCGGTTTCGTGGCGACCACCGAGGACCCGAACGCGGCGGGCGTCACGCGTTCGTTCAGCAGCTTCAGCGCCGCGGCGACCGAGAACGCCCGCAGCCGGGTCTTCCTGGGCGTGCACTACCAGTGGGACGCCGACGCCGGGTTGAGCACCGGTGACGCGGTGGCCAACCGGGTGTTCAGCACGTACCTGCGCTAGGCCCCGTCCAGGGTCCGGGTCGGCGGTCGGGAGACCGCCGGCCCGGACTCTCGTGTCGGTAGGGGACAACCCGGGCTTCTCCCTGTTCAACGCGACCACCAGGGCCGGTGGGGACGACCGGGGTCCTAGGCTGTCTGCCATGACCGACCAGCGCGGCGGAGCCGTCGACGAGTCCTGTGTCCTCACCGAGGGGCCGTGGACGCACCGCTTCGTCGGCGCCAACGGCACCCGATTCCACGTGGTCGAGGCCGGCACCGGGCCGATGGTGCTGTTCCTGCACGGCTTCCCCGAGCACTGGTGGGCGTGGCACCGGATGCTGCCGGCGGTCGCCGACGCCGGTTTCCGCGCGGTCGCGGTGGACCTACGCGGCTACGGCGCCAGCGACAAGCCACCCCGGGGGTACGACGGATACACCCTCGCCGCCGACATGGCCGGGTTGATCCGCGCGCTCGGCGAACGGTCGGCGACCCTGGTCGGCAGCGGCGTCGGCGGCATGGTCGCCTGGACGGTGGCCTCGTTCCACCCGTCGCTGGTCCGCCGGCTGGTGGTGCTCGGCGCACCACACCCGCTGCGGCTGCGGGCCGCCATCTTCGCCGACCCACGCGGCCAGTTCGCCGCCTCCACCCCGGCGCTGAAGTTCCAACTGCCCCGCTACGAGCACGTGCTGACCCGGGACGGCGCGGCGGGCGTGGCGGAGATCCTGCACCGTTGGGGCGGGCCACGCTGGGTGGCCGGGCCGGACTTCGAGGCGTACGCCGAGCGGTGCCGGGAGGCGATGCGCATCCCCCAGGCCGCGTTCTGCGCGCTGGAGGGATACCGCTGGGCCTTCCGCTCGCTGCTGCGGCTGCACGGCTACCGGTTCGTCCGCCTGATGCAGAAGCCGCTGGTCACTCCCACGCTCCAACTGCACGGCGCGTTGGATGTCGCCGCCCTGCCGCGTACGGCCCTGGGCTCCGGTCGGTACGTCGTCGCACCGTACGAGTGGCGGCTGCTCGACGGGGTCGGGCACTTTCCGCACCTGGAGGCGCCGGAGCTGGTGCTCGGCGAGATCCTGCGCTGGGCCAAGTCCTGACCGGTCAGAGCCGCTGCTCCCGCAGGTCGGTGACCTCGGCCGCCGGCGCCCAGCCCTGATAGACGCCGAAGTCGAACACCTCCAGGCGCATCGCCTCGGCCACCGGCCAGCGGCCACCGGTGTACTCCACCCGCAGCCAGGCGTCGTGCTCACCGAGCACGATGAACGGCTGCCCCTGCCAGGTGCAGGTGGTCCGCACGTACGCCAGGTCGTCGACGTCGCTCGCCGGCAGCACCCGCACGTACCGGCCGGCGCGGACCTCCTCGAAGCCCTCACCCGGCTCCGGCTGGTAGAGCCGGATGTCGTCGCCGTCCGGACTGGCCTGGTATTCCCGGCCCTGCCAACGGGCCACGTAGCCGTCCCGCATCACGCCTCACCGGCCCGTCGCCACAGCAGCGCGTCCGCGTCGAGCACCGCGACCACCCGTTCGGAGCCGTCCGCGCCGATCCGCCAGAGTTGCGCGCCGTGCGGCAGCCGCGCGCTGTCCACCTTGAATTCCGCCACCACGTCGCTGCTCTCGCCCGGCGCGAAGCCGTTGCCCCGGAACGGCGGGCGCTCGATGACCCAGCCCTCCATCGCCCGCATCGCCGGCTCGTTCTGACCCCCGTAGGGAATCCGGTAGAGACTCGGCCGGTGCGCCGGCCAGCGCAGCACGTAGATCTCCTCGGCGTCCCGGGCGAACGGCGAACCCGGGTAGCTGAGGCCCAGCGCGTCGTACAACTGAGCCGGCGTGGTCAGGTGCGCCAGCTCGCCGGCCCGGTGCACGAAGCCGGAGACCCGGTCGTACCCCCGATCCAGGTAGTACGCCAGCTGACTGGGCGCGATCGCCTTCTGCATCACGGTCGGTCGGGCCGGGTCGACCGCCGCCGGCGCGTACCGGGGGCGGGCCGCGGGTTCCGCCGCGACCGGCGGCTCCTCCGCGTCCACCTCCAGATCGTCGCCGAGCCCCACCTCCGCGGCCCAGTTGGCCAGCGCGACGATCTGCTCGCCGGGCAGCTTCGCGCCGACCGGGGTGCCCGGGTTGACGGCGAACGACCAGTCCTCGTCCGGCCAGCGCCGGATCAGTTGGGCGAACTTCACCCGGACGATGTCGACATCGCCCTCGGCGTGGTCGGCCAGACGCTCCGGCGACGTGTAGACCACCACGTACGTCTCGCCGTCCAACTGCGCGGTACGCCAGACGAAGCCCGGGTCACCCGGGCGGCTGCCGCGCACCGAGTCCGGTGCTGCCGGCAGCAGCACCCGGGCCAGCAGCAGGGTGGACAGGAACGTGTCCGTGCTGCCGGCGCCGGCAGCGGCCAGCAGGTCCTCTTCGACCGTGTTGGCGGGCAGGAACTCGACCGGCGCCGTGCCCTCGGCCGGCCCGTGCTGCTCGTCGCCGGCCGGGACGCCGCGCTGCCCCGGGTCGTCGGAGTCGGGCCACGCCGGCTCGGCGCCGCCGTCCGCCGGAGGTCGCGGCGGTTGACTGTCGAGGCCCGGGCCCGCCCGCTCGCCGCTGACGGCAGCGCCGGGGCCTGTTCCGTTCACGCCGGCCGGTGTTCCGCCGAGGTCCGCGCGGTCCGACCCGTCCGGACGGACACCGACGAGGTCGTCGGCGCGCACACCACCCAGCGCCGCGTCCACCGGACCACCGCCGCCCGAACCGGCCTCCGCCGGGCCGAACGGACGCGGAGCCGACGGCGCCGGGCCGTACGGCCGCGGGCCGAACGAGGGCGGGCTGGACGACGGTGGGCTGGAAGAAGGTGGGCCGAACGACGGCGGGGCGACCGGCCCGGGGCCGGACGACGGTGGGCCGAACGACGGCGGGGCGACGGGCC
>NZ_RCVJ01000138.1 GCF_003667505.1 Micromonospora sp. BL4 | reverse complement strand
GAGCGGTGGTCGAGGTCATGACCACCGGACGGTACGGCGGCAGCCGACCTCCCGTCGGCGGAACCGCCGGCCTGTCACCGGACGGTAAGAAATGCCCAGGTGGTAAGCGTTCGGTAAGCACATTCCGGCCTCCGCCGGCCCGGTGCCGCCCTAGCGTCGGCGGTATGCCGACTCAGATCGACGTGGTGCTGCCCTGCCTGGACGAGGCGGCCGCCCTGCCCGGCGTGCTCACCGCGCTGCCACCCGGTTACCGGGCCATCGTGGTGGACAACGGCTCCCGGGACGGCTCGCCCGAGGTGGCCGCCCGACACGGCGCCCGGGTGGTCCACGAGCCCCGGCGCGGCTACGGCGCGGCGGTGCACACCGGCCTGGAGGCCGCCGACGGTGAGCTGGTCTGCGTACTCGATGCGGACGGCTCCTTCGACCCGGGCGAGCTGCCGGCCATGGTCGCGCCGGTCGCGGCCGGGACGGCGGATCTGAGCGTGGGCCGGCGGCGACCGGTCGGCGCCGGGGTGTGGCCGTGGCACGCCCGGGCCGGCACCGCGCTGGTCGCGGCGCTGCTGCGCCGTCGAGGCGTACCGCTGCGGGACCTCAGCCCGATCCGGGTGGCCCGCCGCGACGCGCTGCTCGCCCTCGGCGTCGCCGACCGGGCCTTCGGCTACCCCCTCGAACTGCTGATCCGGGCGGCCGCCGCCGGGTGGCGGATCCAGGAGCTGGATGTGACCTACGCGCCCCGGGCCGCCGGCACCCGGTCCAAGGTGTCCGGCTCGGTCCGGGGCACCCTGCGAGCCACCCGCGACTTCGCCGGCGTGCTGCGCACCGTGGACGGCCCCCGGTGACCGTCCTGCTGGTGGTCGCCAAGGCTCCGGTGCCCGGGGCGGTGAAGACCCGGCTCTGCCCTCCGGCCACCGCGGAGCAGGCCGCCCGGATCGCCGCCGCCGCGCTGCGCGACACCCTCGACGCCGTCCGCGCCACCCCGGGGGTCACGCCGGTGCTGGCCTGGGCGGGCCGGCTGACCGAGGCGGAGGACGCCGTCGAGCTGACCGCCGCGCTGGCCGGCTGGTCCGTGCTGGACCAGCGCGGGGTTGGGCTGGGCGACCGGCTCGCCAACGCGTACGCCGAGGTGGCGGCGGCGTACCCGGGCCGGCCGGTGCTCCAGATCGGGATGGACACCCCGCAGCTGACCCCGGCCCGCCTGACCGGCGCGGTCCGCCGGCTGCGCGTCGCCGACGCGGTGCTCGGCCGGGCGCGCGACGGCGGCTGGTGGTCGCTGGGGTTGCGCGATCCCCGGTACGCGGAGGTGCTGCGCGAGGTGCCGATGTCGACAGCCGACACCGGTCACGACACCTGGGCGGCGCTGACCGGGCGGAGACTGCGCGTCGCGCCGCTGCCGGTGCTCCGCGACGTCGACGAGTGGCCCGACGCCCTGGCGGTGGCGATGGAGGTGCCCGAGGGCCGGTTCGCCCGGCGGGTCGCGACGGTCCGGCTCGCCCTGGTGCCGGGGGACCGGCGGTGAACCCGGTCGACACGGCGGCCCGGCTCACCGGGCCCGGGGAACCGCTGGTCCAGGATGCCTTCGGCCCCGCGCTCGCGGGCCGGCCAGCCGGCGGGCGGTGGCTGGTGCAGGGTGACGGTGTGCGGAGCCGGCTGCCGGTGGACCGCTGGCACGGCCCGGCCGAGCCGGCGGTGGCCGTAGTGGTCGCCCGGTGTGCGGGGCCGACGCTCGACCTCGGCTGTGGGCCGGGCCGGCTCACCGTGGCGCTGGCCCGGGCCGGGCTGTCGGCGGTCGGTGTGGACGTCTCGCCGACGGCGGTGCGGCTGACCCGGGCCCGGGGTGCGGTCGCCCTGCACCGCAGCCTGTTCGATCCGCTGCCCGGCGAGGGCCGGTGGGCGCACGCGGTGCTGCTCGACGGCAACATCGGCATCGGCGGCGATCCGATCGCACTGCTGCGCCGGTGCGGTGCGCTGCTCGCGCCCGGCGGCACGGTCCTGGTCGAGCTGGAGCCGCCCGGGGCCGGGATGTGGCAGGGCCAGGCCCGGGTGGCCGCCGCGCACCGGGCCGGCCGGCTGCTGCTCGGCCCGGCGTTCCGCTGGGCCCGGCTCGACACGCACGCCGTGCCGCCGGTCGCCCGCGCCGCCGGCCTGACCGTGCGGGAGCTGTTCCACCGGGGCCGACGCTGGTTCGGCGAGCTGACCGTCGACCACCCGCTCGAATCCGACCACACCTGACCCGCGTCGGCCGGTCGACTCGGGTCAGGCCGCCGGGAGACGCACCACGAAGCGGCAGCCGCCGACGACGTTCTGCACGTCCACCCGACCGCCGTGCGCCTCGACCAGCCCTCGGACGATCGCCAGCCCCAGCCCGCCGGAGCCCTCCCCGCCCGAGCGGGGCGTACGGGCCGGCTCACCCCGGAACGCCACATCGAACAGTCGGGGCAGGTCGTCCTCGGGGATTCCGCCGCAGGTGTCGGCGACCGCCAGCCACGCGGCATCCCGTTCGCACCCGGCGTCCACCCGGACCGTGCCGTCGCTCGGGGTGTAGTGCACGGCGTTGAGCAGCAGGTTGCCCACCACCCGGGCCAGCTCGGGCTCGCTGGCCAGCACGGTCGGCCAGCCGGACTCGGCGGCCACCAGGCGGATCCGGCGGGCCTCGGCCAGGGGCGCGGTGCCGGCCAGCGCGTCGGAGACCACCTCGCCGAGCGGCACCGCGGACAGCGTCAGCCGCAGCGCCCCGGCGTTGATCCGGGACAGCTCGAACAGGTCGTCGACGAGACGGGTCATCCGGTCGGTCTGCGCGCGGATCCGCCGGTGGTACTCGGCCACCGTCGCCGGATCGTCGACCACCCGGTCCTCCAACGCCTCGGCCATCGCCCGCAGCCCCGCCAGCGGCGTCCGCAGATCGTGCGACACCCAGGCGACCAGGTCCCGACGGCCCTTCTCGACCCGTCGTTCCCGCTCCCGGGCCTGGTCCGCCCAGACCGCGGCCACCGCCAGCCGGCGACCGAAGTACCAGCCGACGCCGAGGCTGACGACCGCCGCCGCGGCCACCGTGAGCAGCACGACCTGGAGGTCGTGCGGAGACAGGAACATCGCCTGGGCGACCACCACCACCCCGGCCACCACGGCGGCCACGGTGACGGTGAGCAGGACGCACACGTGCACCGTGATCGACCGGTCGCGCAGCAGCCGCAGCGTCAACGCGCCGACCAGGCCGACGCCGATCGCCGCCCCGAGCGCCGCGCCGAAGATCAGCGCCAGGTCACGCATCGGCCGGCTCGTACCGGTAGCCGACGCCCCAGACGGTGACGATCCGCCGGGGCTCGGCCGGATCGTCCTCGACCTTCTCCCGCAGCCGTCGCACGTGGACGGTCACGGTGGACTGGTCGCCGAAGTTCCAGCCCCACACCCGCTCCAGCAGTTCGGTGCGGCGAAACGCCCGCCTCGGATGCCGCATCAGGTGCGCCAGCAGGTCGAACTCGCGCAGCGTCAGGGCCAGCTCGCCGCCGTGCAGCCGGGCGACCCGCGGCCCGGTGGCCACCTCCAGCCCCGCGTCGACCAGCACCTCCGCCGCCGGCCCGGCCTGCTCCCCGGCTCGGCGCAGCACCGAACCGACGCGCAACACCAGCTCGCGCGGCGAGAACGGCTTGCCCAGGTAGTCGTCCGCGCCCAGTTGCAGGCCGAGCACCCGATCGGCCTCGTCGCCGCGCGCGGTCAGCATGATGATCGGTACGCCGTCCGGCCGCTCCCGCAGCCGCCGGCACACCTGCAACCCGTCCAGCCCCGGCAGCATCAGGTCCAGCACCACCAGGTGCGGCGTCCGATCCCGCACGGCGTCCAACGCGGCCAGCCCGTCCCCGACGTGGCTCACGTCGTACCCGGCGTGCTCCAGGTAGCGGCAGACCACGTCGCTGACGGTCCGGTCGTCGTCGACCACGAGCACCCGCTGCGCCACCGGTCACCTCCCCGGCCAGCCTAGCCAGCACCAGCGCCGGGCCGAACCGGCAGATCTTGCGGTTCCCTTACGTCGGCGTCACCCTCATTGCCGCGGAGGACGGAAGCGCCTTGCTGGCCGACCCTCGGCGGCGGACATGCGCTGTCGCGTGAGCTGTCCCGCTCGCGGACGCGGGTATCAGCTGGGCTGAGGCGGACACTCCACGACTGCGATCGAGTTTCCGGCGAAAATCCGCAGGTGCGGGTGCTCAGAGAAGATCTGAACTGCCTCGTCGTGCGAGTCCGCTTCTACGATGGTGTAGCCAGTCATGGGGTCGGTGAAATCCTCGACACCCCGCGCTGTGACCAGCTTCTTCGCGTTTAATGGAGCGCCGGGATCGACGAGGGCCTTCTCGTTGGCCTGCGCCCATGACGCCCAAGCGTTGATGAACTCGGTCTGCTGCTGTTCGGTGAGTTCGGCCTTGCCGGCCTCATCGGCCGCGCCGTTGAAGAGTGCAAGGAACTTGCCCATCCCCGCATGGTACCGGCGGCCTGTTGATGCCGCCGAGCCATGAAGGGCCCGGGTGTGCTGGCCGGTCAGGCCGGCGGTACGACGGGAGAGAGCTGATGCGGATTCTGATCGTGACCGCGGGTTCGCGAGGTGATGTCGCGCCCTTCACGGGCCTGGGCCAGCGGCTGCAGCAGGCGGGCCACCAGGTAGCGCTTGCCGCACACGGCCGGTTCGCCGATCTCGTGCGCGAGGGCGGGCTGGAGTACCGGGCCCTTCCCGGCGATCCGGTCGAACTCGTACGCGCACGCACGGCTGCCCCCTCCCCAGAGGCCGCGCGATCGGTCTTCGCCGCGTTCCTCGACGAACTGGGCGAGGGTGTGTTGGCCGCGGCAGCCGCCGGCACCGACATACTGCTCACGGCTCACGGCCCGGCCCCGCTGGGCCGGCTCGTCGCCGAAGGCTTCGGCATCCCGAGCGTAGGCGTCTATCTCGCGCCAGGGGTTCCCACCAGGGAGTTCCCGCCACCCGGCTGGCCCGCCGGGCAGCTCCCGCCCGCTGACAACATCGCCGCTGGCCGCGACCTGCTCGCCCGGACCGACTCCCTCTACGCCGACGTTCTGCGGCGGTTGCGCGCCCGGCTCGATCTCCCCGCCGCCACCGCACAGGCGCCGGACGACTGGCCGATCTGCCACGGGTTCAGCCCAACAGTGGTGCCCCGGCCCGCCGACTGGCCCGCGACGGTGCGTGTGACCGGATACTGGTGGCCGGTCAGACCACCGGGGTGGCAACCCCCGGATCTGCTGGTCGACTTCCTGGGGGCCGGTCCCCCTCCGGTGTTCGTTGGGTTCGGCAGCATGACCCCGAGCCACGAGCGACTTCAGGCCGTCGTCGAGGTCGCCGTCAAACGTGCCGGCGTGCGCGCCGTCGTCCAGTCCGGCTGGGCGAGACTCGAACCCGAAGGTGACGACATCCTGCGTGTCGGCGACCTGCCCCACGACTGGTTGTTCCCCCGCACGGCTGCCGTGGTCCATCACGCCGGAGCAGGCACCACCGGCGCCGGGCTGCGTGCGGGAGTACCAGCGGTCCCGGTGCCCGTCCTGGTCGACCAGCCCTTCTGGGCGGACAGGCTGCACCGCCTCGGCGTTGCCCCGCACCCACTGCCACTGCATGAGCTGACCGCCGACACCCTGACCGCAGCGCTGCGGTCCTGCCTCGACCGATCGACCTATCACGAGCGCGCCACCGAACTTGCTCGCCGGATCCGCTCCGACGACGGTCCTGCTGTTGTGCTCTCGCTCATCACGCAGCTCGAAGACGGGCGCTGACGGGTGAGCAGGTGAGGCCCGGCGTGCGGTGGTGGTCCAATACCCGGATCGCGCGGTCCCGACCGAGTGATCAGCGGGCCGGCGCCGGCTGCGTACGATGCGGGGCTGAGTTCCCCTCGTCGCGGCGGAGGTATCGGACAGATGGCAGGCCAGCACGAGGGCTTCGCCCTCGGCGTCGACCTCGGTACCTCCAACACGGTCGCGGTGCTGCGCTGGCCGGACGGGCGGACCCGTCCGCTCTTGATGGACGGTCAGCCGGTCAGTCCGTCCGCCGTGTACGCGGACCCGGACGGCACGCTGCACGCCGGTTGGGACGCCCGGCGGTTGGCCCAGGCCGATCCGGCCCGGTTCGAGGCGAACCCGAAGCGTCGGGTGGATGAGCCGGGCGTGTTGCTCGGTGACCGCTCGTACCCGCCGGCCGAGCTGCTCGCCGCGGTGCTGGCGGCGGTCGCGCGGGCCGCGGTGGGCACGGTCGGCTTCCTGCCTCCGGCGGTGGTCACCTGCCCGGCGGCCTGGGACGCGACGCGGCGGCAGGTGCTCGGTGACGCCCTGATGCGGGCCGGCTGGCCGCAGGCGGCTGAGCACACCCTCGCCGGGCCGACGCCGCCGGGCACCCGGCTGCTGCGTGAGCCGGTGGCCGCCGCCCGCTACTACACGCAGGTGCTGCACCGGCCGGTGCCGGTCGGCGGCGCGATCGCGGTGTTCGACTTCGGTGGCGGGACGCTCGACGTGGCGGTGCTACGCAACGAGGGCGCCGACCCGTGGGGTGACTCGGGCTTCAGCGTGGTAGCCGACGGTGGTCTGCCCGACCTCGGTGGCCTGGATCTCGACGCGGCGCTGGTGCAGCGGGTCGGCGAGCTGGTCGGTGACCGGCACGCCGCGCAGTGGGCCCGGCTGGTTCGCCCGGCGGATCCGGCGCAGCGCCGCGACCAGGTGCGGCTGTGGGACGAGGTCCGGGGTGCCAAGGAGACGCTGTCCCGGTCCACCGTGGCGCCGGTCGCCGTACCCGGGGTGCCCGATGCGGTGCGGCTGACCAGGGCCGATGTCGAGCGGGTGGCCACGCCGCTGCTGCGCCGCGCGGTCGACCGCGCCCGGGAGGTGATTGCCGCCGCCGGGCTGAGTCCCGACCAGCTCGCGGGGCTGTTCCTGGTCGGCGGGTCGTCGCGGATCCCGCTGGTGGCCCGGATGCTGCACGCCGAGCTGGGGGTGGCCCCGACGGTGCTGGACCAGCCGGAGTTGCCCGTGGCCGAGGGGGCGCTGACGGACCTGCCGCTGCGCCGACAGCTGCCCGCGCCGGCGTACGCCGGGCCACCCCTCGCCCCGCCCGCTCCGGCCGCAGCACCCGCGCCGCCGGCACCAGCCTCGCCGGCCAAACCGCTGGCCTCGCCAGCCGGACCGCCGCCCGCACCAGCCGTACCCGCGCAGGCGCTGGCCGCACCGGCCGGGCCGTCGTTCGCGCCGACCTCGCCAGCCGCGCCCGGTTCGATCGCGGCGACGGTGCCGGCCGCCGCTGGTTCCACCGCGCCGACGGTGCCGGCCGCTGCTGCTTCGACCGCGCCGACGGTGCCGGCCGCTGCTGCTTCGACCGCGCCGACGGTGCCGGCCGCGCCGGCCCGCGTACCGGCAACCCTGGCCGGCGGTTCCGGTGCCACCCCGCCGCCGACCGCCCCGGCTTCCCCGGCGCGCTGGCGGCAGGCCCGCTGGCTCGTGCTCGGCGCGGTGCTCGCCCTGGCCGGGGTGGCCACCGCGGCGACGCTCTATCTCCTCCGTGACCGTTACCCGGACCTGGAGTTCCGGTCGCTGCGTGAGCTGTCCCGGCCGCCGGCCGGCCCCGAGAGGCCGGCCGGTACGTGGACGGCGGTGCTCGAGGACCGGGCCTACCTCGGGTACCCGCTGGCGGACAAACGGCTGGAGGTGGTCGCCGTCGACACCGGCAGCGGCGACGAGCTGTGGCGCAAGCAGACCGAGGTCACCGCCGACGACTGGGCGGGGCTGGTGGCCGTCCCCGGGGCGGTCGCGGTCATCGCCGACGCGCCGGGCGACAGCACCCCCCGCGAGCTGGCCGTCCTCGACGGTCGCTCGGGCGCGCAGCGCTGGAACCGGGCCATCCGTGGTGACGACACCGTGTACTTCGCCGACGGTGTGGCGGTGCTCGTGGACCGGGCCGGCGGCCGACTGGTCGGCCTGCGTCTGAGCGACGGCGACGAGACGTGGACGGAGCCCAACCCCCGCGGCCAGTACGAGGGCCGTCGCACCGTCGTCTGGCCGGTGGGCACCGACGAGGCGGCCGGCGGGCCGGCGTACCTCGACGGCTCGCCCCGCAACCCGTGGACGAGCAAGGGACGGCGACTCGTGCAGATCGGTGCGGACCGGTCGGCTCGGTTGCTCGACATGGCCACCGGATCCGTGCTGCGCCGGTGGGACAACGTCGCGGACCTCGACGACCTGGTGGTGGCGCACGAGGACCGGCTCTACGTGGCCGCGAATGACGGCGGGTACCAGCTGCTGGCGTACGACCTGAACTCCGACGCCACGCCCGTGGTTCTCTATCGGGCCGGGGACGATCAGCGCCGCCCGGCGGAGCTGGTCGCCTGCGGAAAGCGGCGGGCGTGCCTGCTGGAGGTGCCGAACAGCGAGGCCGAGCGCACCGAGGTGGTGGCCGCGACCGAGGGTGAGAACACGGTTCGGTGGTCGGCACCGAATGTGACCGGCCTGGTTCCGCTCGGCGCCCAGCTGCTCGCCCAGCGGGAGAGCCCGGAGACGACCGTCACCCTCTTCGACGCGAAGGGCAAGCCGGTGCTGCGGGACCGCCGGGGAGTGGCGGTCCGCCTCGATGAGGGAAACCTGCTGGTCTTCGCCAAGGCGCCCAGCACGGTGGCGGACAACCGGGTCCTGGCCGGCGTGTGGGCCGAGTCGGGCGAGGTCGACGAGCTGGGTGAGCTTCAGGACGTCCGCAGCGCGTCCTGCTCGTGGAACACCCGGGTGATCGCGTGCGGCGCGGACAAGGACTTCGTCCTGTACCGCTTCGCCGACGACTGACCGCGGCGGCCGGGCAGCCGGCCGGCCTCGTCAGGCCCGGATGATGTTGGTGCCGTCGACCCGGACGGGGATCTCGGTGAGCCCCCGCGTCGCGGGGCCACCGAGGCGAGCGCCGTCGCTGGCCGAGAAGGTGGAGTTGTGCGCCGGGCAGGTGATGACCCCGCCGTTGGGCGCGCCGACCCGCACGCCCTGGTGCGGGCAGGTCGCGTCGTACGCGGTGAAGGCGCCGGCCTCGGGCTGGACCACCAGCACACCGTCGACGACCGTGCCGCCGCCGACCGGCACGTCGGCGGTACCGGCCAGCACGGTGCCGGGTGTGGCAGCAGCCTGACCGGCGGGGGAGTCGCCGGCGCCGCAGGCGCTCAGCAGTCCGGCCGCGCCGACCGCACCGGCCCCGGTCAGCAGCGCCCGCCTGCTCAGGCACCAGCGGTTGTCGCGGAGGAACTCCTGCCCGTCGTACACCGTCGTCAACCTCTCCGTCGGCGGACCGGACGGTTCTCGTCCGGGCGCGGTCGCCGCATCGGGCGACGACGCGCCCGGGTGGGTCCGGTGGCTCGCCGGACCAGCCTGCCGCACCAGGCTGAACACGCGGTGCGAGCCGGCTGAATGATGGCTGGGCACACGTCCGCCGACGTCGCCGCGCCGGCCGCCGGGACGGCCCGTACGATGCTGCGGTGATTCTTCGGGGTACGGTCCGGGCCGATCGTCCGCTGGTGGTGCTCGCCGTCGAGGAGGAGGCCCGGTACCTCCCGCCGGAGCTGCCGGTGCTGCTCACCGGGATGGGCAAGGTGAACGCCGCCAGCGCGGTGGCGGCGGTGCTGGCCGCCGGCCCGCGCCCCGCCCTGCTGTTGAACCTGGGCACGGCGGGAGCGCTGCGGCCCGGCTGGGCCGGCATCCACGAGGTCGCCACGGTGCTCCAGCACGACCTGGACACCGCGCTGCTGCGCACGCTGACCGGCCAGACGTACGGGGCGCCGCTGCCGCTGGCCGCCGAGGGCGCCGTGCTGGCGACCGGCGACACGTTCGTTGCCGACGACGCCGCACGGGACCGGTTGGCGCAGCGCGCCGACCTGGTCGACATGGAGGGGTACGCGGTGGCGTGGGCCGCCAGCCAGGCCGGCGTGCCGTGCCGGCTGGTCAAGCAGGTCAGCGACGAGGCGGGGGAGGGCGCGGCGCGGACCTGGCGGGATTCGGTCGACGCCTGCGCACGGGACCTCGCCGAGTGGGCCGCCCGACACCTCCCCTGACGGTCGCGGGGTCAGTCGTCGGTTCGCCGCCACTCCAGCCCCGGCCTGGTCTCCCGACCCCCGCCGGGGGTCAGGATGTGACCGGCCAGCCCGGCCGCCACGACCACGGTGACCAGCAGCGGCGGCCAGCCGCCGGCCCACGGCAGCACCAGCAGCGGCAGGAGCTGCCAGGCCAACCGCCGCCACGACACGTTGTTGGTCACCATCCAGGTGAACAGGACGCGCCCGAGCACGAACAGCAGCGGACCGCCGACGATCAGCATGAGCCACCGCACCGGCGTCGCTCCGGTCGGCCGGGCGATGACCAGGTCGAACGCCGCCGCCGTGCCGACCACGCCGGCCAGCATCACCAGATGGGTGTACGGAGCCAGTCGGGACGCCAGCCTCGCCTCGGCCCCGGCCAACAGGAACTGACCGGCCCGGAAGACGTAGATCTGCCAGAGCAGCAGCATGATGGCGAAGGCGCAGGAGAGGGCGATGAGCCGGAAGCGGTCGAGCTGCGTCCCGCTGACCTCCAGGGTGGGCACCAGGATGATGTCGCCGAGGGCCAGGATGATGAACTGCTGGTACCGCTCGCCCAGGTGCCCGGTGGTCCGGTCGTACTGCTCGATGGGCACCTGACCCAGCCAGGGCGTCGGGTACCGGACCGCCGCGAAGAACAGGTCGATCGCGATCGCCACGGCCCAGAGTCTCCAGTCCGGCGCACCGGTCACCGCACCGGCGATCCAGAAGACGCCGGAGACCACGAACCAGAACAGGAACCGCGTGGCCCGTCTCTTGGCCGCCTGGTGCCCCTGCCGGTGCAACGAGGTGATCAGGACGACGCCGCGCACCACGTGCGTGGTGACGTACGCGATCGCGAAGACCATCGCGTGCCCCGCCGAGAGCATCGGCAGCGCCGCCGCCATCCCCACCGACCCCACCATGGCGACCATCAGGATCACCTGGATCGGGCGCTGATCAGGGTCGTAGAACTCGGTCGTGGTCGAGGTGACCGACCAGGTCCACCAGATGGCCGTCAGCGTCAGCAGCACCTCCGCGGCGCCGGTCCAGGATTCACGTTCGGCGATCAGCTTCGAGACCAGAGCGAGGGCGGCCACGAAGACCACGTCGAAGAGCAGCTCCAGCAGGGTGGCCCGGGCCGATCCTTCCGGGCGGCGTACCAGCGCCGCAGTGCCTCCGGTGGTCATGCCCGGCCTCCCGCCGCATCCTTGGAGGATTATCGGCGGCGCCGGCGGGGCCCGTCCCCGGATCGACGATTCCCGCCGACCCCTGGTCACCCGCGCGACGGGGCGTGGTTGCCATGGCGACAGCCGCCGGGCGATGCTTGACGGAATCCATATATCTCGATCTCTTCGGAGGTTCGGATGCGCCGCAGCCCGCTCGTCGCCCTCGTCCTGACCGCACTCCTGCTCGTCGCGCCCGGCGCGGCGCAGGCCGCCGTCCCCGACCGGGCCGGCCCCGCCGCGCCCGCCGCCGACCCGACGGCCGTGCTGGCCGGCGTACGCACGCCCGGCACCGCCTGGGGCCACGACCCGGCCACCGGCCGGATGACCCTCACCGTCGACGACACCGTGGCTCCCGCCCAGCTGGCGGTGCTCCGGACGGTGACCGACCGGGCCGGCGCTCTGCTGCGCCGGGAACCCGGAACGCTGCGCACCCTGATCGCCGCCGGACAGGCCATCTACGGCGGTGGCAGCCGCTGCTCGCTCGGCGCGAACGTGCGCAGCGGCAGCACCTACTACGTGGTCACCGCCGGGCACTGCACCACCGTCGCCGGCGCCTGGTACGCCGACAGCGCGCAGACCACCGTGCTCGGCACCCGCACCGCCACCAGCTTTCCCAACAACGACTACGGCCTGATCCGCTACACCGGCCGGATCGCCCACCCCAGCGCGGTCTACACCTACCCGGGGCTGTTGACGATCTACGGCGCCGGCAGCGCGTACGTCGGTCAGGCGGTGTGCCGCAGCGGCGCCACCACCGGGGTGCGCTGCGGCACCGTCACCGGCCTCAACCAGACCGTCAACTACGCCGGCGGCAACGTGGTCTACGGCCTGATCCGCACCAACATCTGCGCGGAGCCGGGGGACAGCGGCGGGCCGCTCTACGTGGCGGCCACCGGCACCATCATCGGCATCCTCTCCGGCGGCAGCGGCAACTGCACCTCCGGCGGCACCACCTACTACCAGCCGATCGGGGAGGTGCTGGCCGCGTACGGGCTGACGCTGCCCTGATCCTCGTCGCGCCGGGCTGGACGGGTTGCCCGTCCTGCGCGACGCGCCTAGGCTCGGCGCACCCCGAACCCCCGCCCGGAGGACGTGTGCCGACCCCCGACGCCCGACCCGACCTCGCGACCATCCCGGCCGGTTCCCCGTCGGTCGAGGTGGCCACGGTGGGGGAGACCATGGTGGTGCTCTGCCCCGCGCCCGGCGAGCCGTTGGAGCACGCCGAGCGGGTCGCCGTCTCGGTCGGCGGCGCGGAGTCCAACGTGGCCGGCTACCTCGCCCGGCTCGGGCACCGGGCGACCTGGGTCAGCCGGGTCGGCGACGACCCGTTCGGCCGGGCCGTCGTGCGGCACGTCGCCGCCACCGGCGCCCGGGTCGATCTGGTGGCCGTGGATCCGACGGCCCCCACCGGGCTGTACGTCAAGGACCCGGGCCCGGCGGCGACCGAGGTGCACTACTACCGCGCCGGCTCGGCCGCCTCCCGCATGGACCCCGACGTGTTGGCCGACCGGCGGCTCGCCGGCGCCCGGGTGCTGCACCTGTCCGGGATCACCCCCGCGCTCTCCGCCACCTGCCGAGCGCTGGCCGAGCACGCGGTGACCGACCGGCCGTTGCCGGGCGCGCTGGTCAGCTTCGACGTCAACCACCGGGCCCGGCTCTGGCCCGCCGACCGGGCCGCGCCGGTGCTGCGCGACCTCGCCGACCGCAGCGACCTGGTCTTCGTGGGCCAGGACGAGGCGGACACGCTGTGGGGCACCGCCGACCCGGTGGCGGTGCGCCGGCTGCTGCCGGGACCGGCGACGGTGGTGGTCAAGGACGGCGCAGTGGGGGCCACCGCCCTGTGCCGCGACGCCGAGGCGGTCTTCGTCCCGGCGCCCCGGGTGGCGGTGGTGGAGCCGGTCGGCGCCGGAGACGCGTTCGCCGCCGGCTACCTCGCCGGGCTGCTGCGCGGCCTCGACACGGTACGGCGGCTGCGTCTCGGGCACCTTTTCGCCGCCCAGGCGCTGGTCAGCAGCGGCGACAACGCCCCGGTGCCGCCGTGGGCCTGGTTCGAGCGGCTGCTCGACGCCCCCGTCGAGACCTGGTCGCCGCTGGACCTGACCGCCCGCGATCTCGGATGGAGTGGATCATGACGACTGCGGACTTCGACCACGTCTTCGGTACTGCCCGGGTGATGGCGATCCTGCGCGGCCTGCCGGTGGCGGAGACCGTCCGGCTCGCCGGCCGGGCCTGGGACCTCGGCATCGACGTGGTGGAGGTGCCGGTGGCGACCGCCGACGCGGTGCCGGCGCTGCGCGCGGCCGTCGAGGCGGGCGGTGAGCGCGGCCGGGTCGTCGGCGCCGGCACCGTGCTCGGCGTGGAGCAGGTCGCGGCGGCGGCCGACGCCGGGGCCGCGTTCACCGTGGCGCCCGGCCTGGACCTCGCGGTCGCCGACGCCGCCGCCGCGCGCGGCCTACCGCACCTGCCCGGCGTGGCCACGCCGACCGAGGCGCAGCAGGCGTTGCGCCACGGCCTCACCTGGCTCAAGGCGTTCCCCGCGATCGCCCTCGGACCGGCCTGGTTCCGGGCGGTCGCCGGTCCGCTGCCCCAGTTGCGCTTCGTGGCCACCGGTGGCCTCGACGCGGGCAACGCCGGCGCGTTCCTCGACGCCGGCGTGCGGGTGGTGGCGGTCGGCTCGGCGCTGGCCGATCCCGACCAGTTGGACCGGCTGTCCGAGCTGGTCGCCCTCGGAGCGTCCGCCCACTGAGCCCGGGCCGCCGCCCGGCGTCAGCCGGTGGCCGCCGCCCGATCGAGAAAGAGCAGCCGGGCGCGCTTCTCCGGCAGGTCGATGAGCGGGCCGGGCCGGAAGCCGGCGCGCACGAACCGGTCCACGGCCTTGTCGTTGCGGGCGTCCGGCTCCATGACGATCCGCAGCCGGCCCGGGTCGGCGAGGACGAAATCCAGGATCGCGCGGAACAGGGTTCCGGTGAAGCCGCGCTCGACCGTCACCGGTGGCCCGATGAGCAGGTGGACACCGACGTCGCCGGGGCGCACGTCGTAGCGCTCGCCGACCGGGTCCGCCTCGGGCTGGTAGGTCTGCGCCAACGCCACCGGCACGCCGTCGCGGTGCACCAGGTACGCGTGGTGGGTGGCCAGCGAGTCCAGGTACGCGTAGATCTCGCGCACCCGCTCACGGCTCGCCTCCCGCATCCCCCAGAACCGGGCCCGCTCCTGGGTGACCCAGCCGTGCAGCAGGTCGACGTCCTCGTCGGGCCGCACCGGACGGATGGTCACCACTCCGAAACCGGGGATGTCCCGCCGGTAGTGGTGCGGATCGACGGTCGTCGGGTCAGTGCTCATCCCGCTCCTCGGTGAGCTGCTCCCAGTCCGTGGTCACCGGCAACAGCTCCCCGGCCAGCCAGGCTGGGCTCTGGTCGTCGTGGTGCGGGTCGCCGGGCACCCCGCAGGCGCCCAGCGGGACCACCCAGCGGCTGTCCTCCCGACGGGCCAGGTCCCAGACGAAGCGCGCGGCCGGCCCCCGGAAACACCGGTGCGTCACCCCGGGCACGCTGGAGGTCGCCAGCACGCAGTCGTGATCGCCGGCGAGGCGGGGGCCGGGGTCGGCGTCCGGGTCGGGCAGGGCCCGCCACGGCGTCAGCCGGTGCAGGTCCCCCCAACGCACCGGACCGTCCGCCGCGCCGGCGACCTCCTCGGCCGTCGCGCGGACCAGCGCCGCCACGTCCAGGCCGGGCAGCCGGGCGGTGCCGAGCAGGTGCTCCAGCGCGTAGCCGACCCGCGGCGTCAGCGCCAACCAGGGCGCGAACACGTCCGGGTACGCCGGCGGCTCGGCCAGCGCGGCCAGCGCCGGGTGGGCGGCGAGCCGGCGTACGACGGACTCCCGCAGCATGGCGAAGTCCGCGGCGTCGGTGCTGTCGACGGCCATCCGCCGGTCCCAGCGCAGCAGCCGATCGCGCAGCGCGCCGGCGTCCGGACCGAGCCCGGTCACCCCGGCCAGGACCGCCAGCAGCGGGCCGGCCGACGCCAGGTACGTGTCGGTGTGCACCGCGGCCAGCCGCTCGGCCGTCCAGTCGCGGCCGGCGTCGAGCAGCTCGGCGATCCGGTGCGCCCGGTGCGGCGGGGCGAACTCGACCCCGAGCGGCGCCGCCAGCCCCCGCTCGTTGGCCATCACCGCGCGGCCGGCCACCTCGGCCCGGGGCAGCGGCGTGTACCAGCCGCGCCAGGCGTACTCGGCCCGCCAGGCCGGCACCACCCCCCGGCCGTTGCCCGGATCCCGGACCGGCACCGCGCCCGCGACCCGGTGCAGCAGCCCGCCGGCGGTGTCCGCCGCCTGCACCACGTTGACCGGCTCCACCCAGTGCCGCAGCGCCCGGTCCACGTCCGCCACGGTCCGGGCGCGCAGCAGCTCCGGCAGCGCCGCGAAGCCGAGTTCGGCGCGGACCCGGGGTGGATAGCGGAGGCTGATGGCCGCGGACGCGTCCGGCCCGCCGGCGATCACCGGGCCCCGCTCGGTCTCCACCACCTCGACCTCGACCGGGTCCGCCCCGGCCACCTCGATCGTCTCGACGTGGGCGTGCACCGGTCGCCACCCGTCCGGGCCGAACGCCTCGACCACCGGACCCTGGCGGCGCAGCCGCTCGGCGTACACGTCCTGGTAGTCGGCCATCGCGTTGGTGATGGCCCAGGCCACCCCGCCGGTGTGCGCGAAGTGCGCGATGCCCGGCACGCCCGGCATCGCCAGCCCGACCACGTCGTACTCCGGGCAGGCCAACCGGATCTGCTGGTAGACACCGGGATCCTCGATGAACCGGTGCGGGTCACCGGCGAGCAGCGCGGCCCCGGTGCCGGTCCGTTCGGCCGCGAGGAGCCATCCGTTGCTGCCGGCCACGGCCGGACCGTCGGTGGCGAACAGATCGATCGCGGCCGGACCGAGCCGGTGCGCCACGTGCTCGCGCCAGAGCTTGCTGGGGAAGCCGGCGAACAGGATGTGGTGGCCCAGCCAGACGGCCAGCGGCGTCCACGGCTGCCACCGGCCCGGGGTCAGCCCGGTGGCGGCGAACTCGGGCGTCCGGGCCGCCCCGGCGGCGAGGCCGGCGTTCACCCCGGTCACGTACGCGCCCACCCAGGCGGCGGTCGCCGGGTCGAGCGCGGCGTGGCAGCGGCGGGCGGTGTCGTCGAGCCGGACCTGCCGGGCGAACCGGTCCCAGCCGAGCGCGTCGACGCCGAGGAAAGCGGCGCTGGTGCCCTGGGCCCGGTGCCGTTCCACCTCGATCTGCCAGGCCCGGTCGTACGCGGTCACCCGCCCCTGCGCCGTCGCCAGGGCCAGCGGGTCGTCGGCCCGCAGGTGCGGCACGCCCCACCGGTCGCGGAACCGCTCGGCGCTCACGCCGGCTCCGGGGCGGGCGCGGCGCTCCGACGCCGGGCGGCGGGGATGACCAGAGGGGTGCCGGTCTCCGGATCGTCGATCACCCGGCAGGGCAGCCCGAACACGTCGGCCACCAGGTCGGCGGTGACCACCGAGGCCGGTTCCCCGGAGGCCACCACCCGCCCGTCGCGCATGGCGATCAGGTGGGTGGCGTACCGGGCGGCGTGGTTCAGGTCGTGCAGCACCGCGACCAGCGTGCGTCCCTGCTCCTCGTGCAGGCGGGCGCAGAGGTCCAGGATCTCGATCTGGTGGGCGATGTCGAGGTAGGTGGTCGGCTCGTCGAGCAGCAGCAGCGGGGTCTGCTGGGCCAGCGCCATGGCGATCCAGACCCGTTGCCGCTGGCCGCCGGAGAGCTCGTCGACCGGGCGGTCGGCGAGGTCGGCGACACCGGTGGCGGCCATCGACTCCTCCACCACCCGTTCGTCCTCCCGGGACCACTGTCGCAGCAGCCCCTGGTGTGGGTACCGCCCCCGGGCGACCAGTTCGGCGACGCTGATCCCGTCCGGCGCGACCGACGTCTGCGGCAGCAGGCCGAGCGTGCGGGCCACCTTCCGGGCGGGCACCTCGTGGATGTCCCGACCGTCCAGCAGCACGGCGCCGGTGCTCGGGCGCAGCATCCGGGACAGGGCGCGCAGCAGGGTCGACTTGCCGCAGGCGTTCGGGCCGATGATCACCGTGAACGACCGGTCGGGCACCGCCACGGTCAGGTCCTCGGCGATGACGCGCCGGTCGTACGCGAGGGTCAGCGCGGTGCCACCGAGCCGTGAACTGCCGGGGTGCATGGGTGCTCCTTCGAAGGCGTCGCGGGTGTTCACAGCCGACCCGCCCGGCGTTCCATGGCCAGCAGCCAGACCAGGTAGCCGCCGCCGATCACCCCGGTCACCACACCGACCGGAAGCTGGTGCCCGGTGAAGGCCCGCTGGGCCAGCAGGTCGGCGCCGACCAGCAGCGCCGCGCCGACGGTCATCGACGGCACCAGGTTCGGGCCGGGCGCCCGGGTCAGCCGCTTCGCCACGTGCGGCGCGACGAGCGCCACGAAGGACACCGGCCCGGCGGCGGCCGCCGCGAACGAGACCAGCAGCACGGCCGCGGCGAGCAGCAGCAGGCGTAGCCGGCGCACCGGCACGCCGAGGGCGCTGGCCGTGTCGTCGCCCAACTCCATCATCCGCAGCGCCGGGGCGCAGCCGATCAGCAGCAGCGGCGCCAGCACGGCGGTGACGGCGAGCAGCGGCCCGGCGTTGGCCCAGCCCCGCCCGTCCAGGCTGCCGGTGAGCCAGAGCACCGCGCGGGCGGCGTCCATCAGCGGCGCCCGGGTCAGCAGGTAGCCGTTGACCCCGGTCAGGATCGCGGAGATGCCGATGCCGACCAGGATGAGCCGGAAGCCGTGCACCCCGCGTCGCCAGGCGAGCGCGTAGATCACCAGGCCGGTGGCGAGACCACCGACGACCGCTGCGCCGGCCAACGCCAGGCTGCTGCCGCCGAGGACGATCACGACCAGCGCGCCGGCCGACGCACCCTGGGTGAAGCCCAGGATGTCCGGGCTGCCCAGCGGATTACGGACCAGCGACTGGAACACCGTGCCGGCCAGCGACAGCGCCGCGCCGACCAGCAGGGCGGTGACCAGCCGGGGCAGTCGTAGCTCGTGCACGATGAACTGCTCCGCCGGGGTGCCGCCGCCGGTCAGGGTGCGCAGCACGTCGGCGGCGCTCATCGGATAGTCGCCGCTGCCCACGGCGACCAGACCCAGCCCGGCGGCGAGCAGCGCGGCACCGGCGCCGACGACCAGCGCGCGGGGACGGAACCGCAACGAGAGCCGAGAGGTGCGGATGACGGTCACGGGTGAGCCACCCGTCCGCGGGTGACCAGCCAGAGGAAGAGCGGACCGCCCAGCACGGCGGTGACCATGCCGACCTGGAGTTCACCCGGTCGACCCAGCACCCGGCCCAGCACGTCGGCGCCGAGCAGCAGCACCGGCGCGAGCACCGCGCAGTATGGCAGCAGCCAGCGCAGATCCGGGCCGGTCAGGGCGCGGACCAGGTGCGGCACCAGCAGCCCGACGAAGACGATCGGCCCGCAGGCGGCGGTCGCCGCGCCGCAGAGCAGGGTGACCGCGACGATCACGGCGGCCCGGATCAGCGCGGGTCGGGCGCCCAGGGCGCGCGCCGCGTCGTCGCCGAGCGCGAGGGCGTTCAGCGGGCGGGCGGCGCCGAGCGCGACCAGCAGACCGACCAGGATGAATGGCAGCACCCGGGTGACGGTCGCGGAGTCCGCGCTGGCCAGTGAGCCGACCGTCCAGAACCGCAGCCGCTCCAGCGAGGCGGTGTCCAGCAGCATCACCGCGCTCACGTACGAGTAGAGGGTGGCGTTCAGCGCCGCGCCGGCCAGCGCGAGGCGGGCCGGCGTGGCCCCGCGCCCGCCGCCCACGGCGTAGACCAGCGCGGTGACCACCGCCGCGCCGAGCAGCGCGAACCAGACGTACCCGCCGATGGCCGTGACGCCCAGGAAGGCGGCGGCGGTGGCGACCGCTGCGGAGGCGCCGGCGTTGATGCCGAGCAGCCCGGGGTCGGCCAGCGGATTGCGGGTGAGGGCCTGCATCACGGCGCCGGCCACCCCGAGGGCCGCGCCGGCGATCAGCCCGAGCAGGGTGCGTGGCAGGCGCATCCGGTGCACCACCGCGTACTCGGTGGCGTCGCGGTGCAGCAACCCGGACCAGACGTCGCCGAGCGGCATGGACTTCGCGCCGACCGCGATGCTGAGCAGCAGGACGACGCCGAGCAGCGCCACCGCGCCGACCAGGCCGGCGGCGCGGGCCGCCTGGCGACCGCGCCGCGCCGGCGGTGAATCGGGGGATGGTGTCGCCAACCGGGCCGGTACGGCACGTGCCGGTCTGGTGGCGGAGGGTGTGGCGTCCAGTGTGGGCTCCGGGGTGTGGCGACACGACGTACCGCTGTTGACAACGAACGAGGTTAGGCTAACCTAACCCCGCTGCCCTGGTCGACCCCGGCCGTTCCCCTGATCGAAAGACACCGCCATGCCCGATGCCCTGTCCGCCCGTCGCCTCTCCCGTCGCGGCCTGCTGGCCGCCGGTGGCGCCGCCACGCTGGCCACCCTGCTCGCCGGCTGCGGCAAGGATGACGCCGCGAAGCCCGCTGCCAGCACCGGAAGTGGCCCCTGGTCGTTCACCGACGACCGCAACCAGAAGGTCGAGGCGGCAGCTCGTCCGACCCGCGTGGTCGCCTTCACCGGGGTCGCGGCTGCCCTGATCGATTTCGGTCTCGACAAGCAGCTCGTCGGCGTGTTCGGCGAGACCAAGCGCGCCGACGGCACGGCCGAACCGCAGGCCGGTGACCTGAACATCGAGGCCGTGGAGATCCTCGGCAACGTGTGGGGCGAGTTCAGCCTGGAGAAGTACGCGGCGCTGCGCCCCGAGCTGCTGGTCACCCACATGTACGACCCGGACGCGCTCTGGTACGTGCCGGACGAGAGCAAGGCCAAGATCCTGCCGCTGGCGCCGAGCGTGGCGATCACCACCGCCCGGGTGCCGATGACCAAGCCGATCGAGCGGTACGCCGCGCTGGCCGAGTCGCTCGGCGCCGACCTGTCCGCGAAGAAGGTCACCGACGCGAAGGCCCGCTTCGAGGCCGGCGCCGAGGCGGTCCGCCAGGCCGTCAAGGCCAACCCGGGGATCAAGGTCATGGCCTGCTCCGGCAGCCCCGACCTGTTCTACGTCTCCAACCCCAAGGTGAGCACCGACCTGATGTACTTCGCCGAGCTGGGCGTGGACATCGTGGTCCCCACCAAGCTCGAAGCCGGTGACTACTTCGAGGCGCTCAGCTGGGAGAACGCCGGCAAGTTCCCGGCCGACCTGATCCTGCTGGACAACCGCAGCACCGCGTTGCAGGCCAAGGACCTCACCGCCAAGCCCACCTGGCAGCAGCTGCCGGGGGTCAGGGCCAACCAGGTGACCCCGTGGGACACCGTGCCCCGCTTCTCGTACGCCGGCTCCGCGCCGCTGCTGGAGAACCTCGCCACCGCCATCCGGAACGCGAAGAAGGTCAGCTGACGCCATGACCGCGAGCACCGTCGAACTTGTCGCCCTGCAGTACCGCTTCTACGCCGCGCACGTCGTCCGGGCCCGCCGGGTCGGCGCCTCGCTGATCCGGGTCACCCTCGGCGGCGCGGAGCTGGTCGACTTCGCCGGTGGCGGCCGGGACCAGAGCGTCTCGCTCTTCCTGCCGCACCCGGGGCAGGACGCCCCGGTGGTCCCGGTCGAGCTGGGTGAGGACTGGTTCGGCGCCTGGCGGGCTCTCCCGCCGGAGGTGCGCGCGGTCATGCGTTCGTACACCATCCGGGAGCACCGCCCGGCCGCCGTCGAGGTGGACATCGACTTCGTCAGTCACGGTGACACCGGTCCCGCCGCCCGCTGGGCGGAGCGGGCGGGGCCCGGTGACCGGGTGCTGCTGCTCGGCCCGGCGGTGCGGGACAACCGCAGTGTCTGCTTCCGCCCGCCGGACGGCACCGACCTCGTGGTGCTGGCCGCCGACGAGACCGCGCTGCCGGCCGTCGCCGGCATCCTGGCCTGGCTGCCCGCCGGCGCCCGGGTCCGCGCCTGGATCGAGGTGCCGGCCGCGGCCGACATCACCGAGCTGCCCACCGCGGCGGACGCGGAGATCCGCTGGATCGTGCGCGGCAGCACCCCACCCGGCAGCGACCTGCTGGTCAGCGCGATCCGCGCCGCCCGGCTGCCCGCCGCCACCCCGTACGCCTGGATCGCCGGCGAGTCCGGGGCGGTGCGGGCGCTGCGCCGGCACCTGGTCGGCGAGCGGGGCATCGACCGCCGGCGGGTGACCTTCGCCGGCTACTGGCGGCGCGGGCTCTCGGAGGAGGACCTGCGCGCCGAGGCACTGGCCGGCGCCACCGCCTGACCGGCGACCCCCATCTGAAAGGCAGCACGCTCCCGGCGCCAACGCGCCGGGGGAGGGTTCCGGCTGCCCATCGTCGAGAACGTGGAGGACATCCCGTGACCGTGCCGACGTATTCCGTCGAGACCACCGCGCCGCCGTCGGCGCCGGCCGCCGCGCACGCCCACCTGCTGCACGGCGACTCGGTCGAACAGTACCGGCGGACACTCGCCGACGGCGTCGAACGGGTCGCCCGCCGGGTGGCCACCGTGGGCCGGCCCAGCACCGGGATCACCCCGGCCGAGCTGGCCCCCGTGGTCGACCGCGTCGACCTGGACCGGCCCCTGGGCAACGCCGACGCCGCACTGGACGAGCTGGAGGACGTCTACCTGCGCGACACCGTCTGGTTCCACCACCCCCGCTACCTCGCCCACCTGAACTGCCCGGTGGCCATCCCGGCGCTGCTCGGCGAGGCGGTGCTCACCGCGGTGAACTCCTCCCTGGACACCTGGGACCAGAGCGCCGGGGCCACCCTCATCGAACGGCGTCTGATCGACTGGACCGCCGAACGGATCGGCCTCGGCCCGAACGCCGACGGTGTCTTCACCAGCGGGGGCAGCCAGTCCAACCTCCAGGCGCTGCTGCTGGCCCGGGAGGAGGCGTGCGCCGCCGCGATCACCCCGGCGGCCCGCGCCGAGCTGCTGCCCCGGCTGCGCGTGCTCACCTCCGCGGCCGGCCACTTCAGCGTGCAGAAGTCCGCCAAGCTGCTCGGCCTGGCCCCGGACGCGGTGATCGCGGTGCCCACCGACCCGCAGCGGCGGATCCGGCCCGCCGCCGTCCGTGACGAGATCGCCCGGTGCCGGCAGGCCGGGCTGGTGGTCATGGCGGTCGTCGGCACCGCCGGCACCACCGACTTCGGCTCCATCGACCCGATCGCCGAGCTGGCCGCGGTCTGCTCGGCGGCCGGCGTCTGGCTGCACGTGGACGCCGCGTACGGCTGCGGGCTGCTGGTCTCGCCGACCCGCCGGCACCTGCTCGACGGCATCGAACGGGCCGACTCGGTGACCGTCGACTACCACAAGTCGTTCTTCCAGCCGGTCAGCTCCAGCGCACTGCTGGTGCGGGACCGGCGGGTGCTGCGGCACGCCACCTACCACGCCGACTACCTCAACCCGGCGCGGATGGTGGAGCAGCGGATCCCCAACCAGGTCGACAAGAGCCTGCAGACCACCCGCCGCTTCGACGCGCTGAAGCTCTGGCTGACCCTGCGGGTGATGGGCCCGGACGCGCTCGGCGAACTCTTCGACGAGGTGATCGACCGGGCCGCCGACGCCTGGGAGCTGGTCAGCGAGGATCCCCGCTTCGAGGTCGTGACCCGCTCCCAGCTGAGCACGGTGGTCTTCCGTTACCTGCCCACCGGCCCCGGCCGGGAGCTGGCCGACGCGGCCAACCTGCACGCCCGCGAGGCGCTGGCCGCCTCCGGCGCCGCGCTGGTCGCCGGGACCCGGGTCGACGGCCGGCACTTCCTGAAGTTCACCCTGCTGAACCCGGCCACGACCGTCGACGACGTCGGCCACGTGCTCGAACTCATCGCCGCCCACGCCGGGCGGTACGTGCTGGAGCACACCGCCGTCGACCTGACCTGCCACGTCGGCTGATGCCGGCGTCCCCGAACGCGCCGCGTCGGCTGGCGCCGAACCCGAACCCGTGCCTGGAGGGCAGGATGTCCACCCACGACTTCATCGCCATCGGGCTGGGCCCGTACAACCTCGGCCTGGCCTGCCTCACCGCCCCGATCGACGACCTGGACGGGGTGTTCCTGGAGGCCCGGCCGAGCCTCGCCTGGCACCCCGGCATGCTGCTGGAGTCGGCCCGGTTGCAGACCCCGTTCATCGCCGACCTGGTCAGCCTGGCGGACCCGACCTCGCCCTACTCCTTCCTCAACTACCTGAAGGAGATCGGCCGGCTCTACCCGTTCTACATCCGGGAGAGCTTCTACCCGCTGCGCAGCGAGTACGACGCCTACTGCCGGTGGGCGGCGGCCAAGCTGCCGAACCTGCGCTTCGGCCAGACGGTCACCATGGTGGAGTACGACCGCACCGACGAGCGGTACGTGGTGCGGGCCAGCACCGGCGCGGGGGAGACGGTCGAGTACCGGGCCCGGCACCTGGTGCTCGGCACCGGCACCCCGCCGCACCTGCCCCCGGCCGTCGCGGGGCTGCCCGGCGACGCGGTGCACAACTCGCGCTACCTGGAGCACCGGGACGCGCTGCGCACCAAGCGCAGCATCACCGTGGTGGGCAGCGGGCAGAGCGCCGCCGAGATCTACCACGACCTGCTCGGCGACCTCGACCGGTACGGCTACCAGCTGAACTGGGTCACCCGTTCGCCGCGGTTCTTCCCCCTCGAATACACCAAGCTCACGCTGGAGATGACCTCGCCGGACTACGTGGACTACTTCCACGCGCTGCCCGAGGCGACCCGCTACCGGCTGGAGTCGGAGCAGAAGGGCCTGTTCAAGGGCATCAACGCCGACCTGATCAATGACATCTTCGACCTGCTCTACGCGCACAGCGTCGACGGGCCGGCGAACACCCGGCTGCTCACCAACACCGAGCTGACCAGCGCCGAGCACCACGACGGGGCGTACACGCTAGGGTTGCGCCAGGTCGAGCAGGAGCGCGACTTCACCCTGCGGACCGAGGGTCTGGTGCTGGCGACCGGCTACCACTACCGGGTGCCGGAGTTCCTCGCGCCGGTGCGCGACCGGATCCGCTGGGACGCGCACGGCCGGTTCGACGTGGCCCGCAACTACAGCATCGACCACACCGGCCGGGGCATCTTCCTGCAGAACGCGGGCACCCACACGCACAGCATCACCTCACCGGACCTGGGCATGGGCGCGTACCGCAACTCATGGATCATCCGGGAGCTGCTCGGCCGGGAGCACTACCCGATCGAGAAGAGCATCACCTTCCAGGAGTTCGGCGCGCCCGCCGGGGTGGCGTCGTGACCGTCGTCTTCGCCCGCGTCGACGACCGGCTCGGTGAGTTCGCGCTACGGACCCTCGACCCGGACTCCGACGCCGCGCTGCTGCACGCCTGGGTGACCCACCCGAAGGCGGCGTTCTGGCTGATGCAGGACGCCGACCCGGCTCAGGTGGCCGAGGAGTACCGGCGGATCGCCGCCCACCCGCACCACGACGCGTACCTCGGCCTGTACGACGGGCGTCCCGCCTTCCTGGCCGAACGCTACGACCCGGCGCACGTCGAGCTGGTCGGCCTGTACGACGCCCAGCCCGGGGACGTCGGCATGCACTTCCTCTGCGCGCCCACCGGCGCCCCGGTGCACGGTTTCACCCGGGCGGTGCTCACCACCGTCATGGCGTGGCTCTTCGCCGACCCGGCGGCCCGGCGGGTGGTGGTCGAGCCGGACGTGCGCAACACCGCCGTGCACGCGCTGAACGCCGCCGTCGGGTTCGAGGTCGTCGGCGCCATCGCCAAGCCCGAGAAGGAGGCGCTGCTCAGCGTCTGCACCCGGGCGCAGTTCCACGCCGCGACCGACCGCGCGACCCGACGGGCCGCGACCGACCGCGCCGCCGTCACCCGACCCGAAGGAGCCCCGGCGTGACCACCACCGCCATCCCCACCCAGCCGTCCTCCGCCGCCGCGTCGGGCGCCGTCGACCCGGTCCGACATCTCACCCCGCAGCGCTGGGCCCGGGCCAACCGGCTGCTGGTCCGCAAGGCCCTCGCCGAGTTCACCCACGAACGGCTGATCACCCCGGAGCCCGTACCGGCCCCCGACGGCGACGACCGGCAGTGGTACGAGGTCCGCAGCGACGACGGCACCGTCACCTACCGGTTCGCCGCTCGGGTGCTCGCGTTGGCGCACTGGCAGATCGACCCGGACAGCATCACCCGGCACCGCGACGGCGCCGCGCTGCCGCCCGACGCGGTCGACCTGATCGTCGAACTGCGCGACAGCCTCGGGCTCTCCGCGCGGGTGCTCCCGGTCTACCTGGAGGAGATCACCTCCACCCTCGCCGGCGCCGCGTACAAGCTGGCGCAGTCCGCGCCGAGCGCCGCCGAGCTGGCCGGGGCGGACTTCCAGACCATCGAGACGTCGATGACCGAGGGCCACCCCTGCTTCGTGGCCAACAACGGCCGGCTCGGCTTCGGCGTCGACGAGTACCACCGGTACGCCCCGGAGGCCGCCGCGCCGGTCCGGCTGGAGTGGCTGGCCGCGCACCGGGACCACTCGACGTTCAGCAGCGCCGCCGACCTCGACTACGACACTCTCATCGAGGGTGAGCTGGACGCGGACACCCGGGCCCGGTTCGCCGCCACGATGGCCGACCTCGGGCTGGACCTCGCCGACTACCACCTGATCCCGGCGCACCCGTGGCAGTGGTGGAACAAACTGGCCGTCACGTTCGCCGGTGAGCTGGCCGAGCGTCGGCTGGTGCACCTCGGCCCCGGGCCGGACGACCACCTCGCCCAGCAGTCCATCCGCACCTTCTTCAACGTCACCGAGCCGCGCCGGCACTACGTGAAGACCGCGCTGTCGGTGCTGAACATGGGCTTCATGCGGGGGCTGTCGGCCGCGTACATGGCGGCCACCCCGGCGATCAACGACTGGCTGGCCGACCTGATCGCCGGCGACGAGGTGCTCGCCGGCACCGGGTTGACGGTCATCCGGGAGCGGGCCGCGGTCGGCTACCGGCACCGGCAGTACGAGGCGGCGACCGACCGCACCTCCCCGTACCGCAAGATGTTCGCCGCGCTGTGGCGGGAGAGCCCGGTGCCGGGTCTCGCGCCGGGTCGACGACTGTCCACCATGGCCGCCCTGCTGCACGTGGACAGCGACGGCGGCTCGCTGGCGGCGGCACTGATCGCCCGGTCCGGGCTGGCGCCCGAGGTGTGGCTGCGCCGCTACCTGGACGCCTACCTGACCCCGCTGCTGCACAGCTTCTACGCCCACGACCTGGCCTTCATGCCGCACGGCGAGAACGTCATCCTGGTCCTCGACGAGCAGGACACGGTCGAGCGGGTGATCTTCAAGGACATCGCCGAGGAGATCGCGGTGATGAGCACCGAGGTCGAGCTGCCGCCGGCGGTGGAGCGGATCCGGGTCGAGGTGCCCGACGACACCAAGCTGCTGAGCATCTTCACCGACGTGGTCGACTGCTTCCTGCGCCACCTCAACGCGGTGCTGGTCGAGGCCGGCGTACTGACCGAGGAGGACTTCTGGCGTACGGTCGCCGCCTGCGCCGCCGACTACCTGGACCGGGTGCCGCACCTGGCCGAGCGGGCCCGCCGCTACGACCTGTTCGCCCCGGAGTTCGCGCTGTCCTGCCTCAACCGGCTGCAACTGCGCGACAACCAGCAGATGATCGACCTGGCCGACCCGTCGGCCGCCCTCCAGTTCGTCGGCACGCTGGTCAACCCGCTGGCCCGCTACGCGCCGGCCCGGTGACACCGGTCGCGCCCCGGCCGGGTAGGCGAGCCTGACACCCGGCCGAGGCGCGACCGCGCGAGACGCCCGCGTATGCAACCGACGCTGTGGCGCATGGCCAGGGCGCTCACCGGCCGGTGCAATGGAGACATGAGTTTCCTGCGCACCACGAGCCTGATCGCCGCCACCGTGACCACCGGCCTGACCGCCGGGCTATTCACCGCGTTCGCGTACGCGGTCATGCCGGGCCTGAGCCGCACCGACGACCGGACTCTGGTGCTCGCCATGCAACGGATCAACGAGTCCATCCTGAACGGGTGGTTCGCCGTCTGCTTCGGTGGTGCGCTGGTGTTCACGCTGCTGGCGGCGGTGTCACACCTGGGCGCCGGGCACCGCGCGGTGCTGCCGTGGATCGTCGCCGCGCTGCTGCTGTACGTGGTGGTGCTCGGTGTCACCGCCGTCGTCAACGTGCCGCTCAACAACGTGCTGGCTCAGGCCGGCGACGTCGACCGGGTCGCCGATCTGGCCGGCCTGCGGGAGCGCTTCGAGGCCGCGTGGGTGCGCGGCAACGTGATCCGGGCCATCGCCTCGACCGGCGCGTTCGGGCTGCTCACCTGGGCGCTGGTCGGGCTCGGCCGGCTGTCCGGCTGAGCGCGCTCCGGCTCAGTCGACCGTGCCGATGCGCCGGAAGGCGCGGGCCAGCTGGACGAGATCGAGGCCCTCGAGGTGGTCCAGGAACCGCCGCCGCACGGCGGCCAGGTGGCTCGGCCAGGACTCCTCGAGCCGGGCGAAGCCGGCGGGGGTGAGGACGGCGTTCCAGCCGCGGGCGTCCTGCTCGCTGCGCACCCGCTCGACCAGGCCCTGCGTCTCCAGCCGGGTGATGGTGCGGGTCATTCCGCTGAGCGAGAGCTGGCACTCCGCGGCGAGTTCGTTCATCCGCATCTGCCGGCCCGGCGCCTCGGAGAGGACCCGGAGGGCGGTGTACTCGGTCAGCGGCAGCTGACGGTCGCCGGTCATGTCGGTGTCGATGGCCCGGGGCAGGACGAACATCAGCTGGCCCAGGGCGCGGACCAGCGCCTCCTCGTCCGAGTTGAGGGGACGGAGGGGCTCTGCGGAGGTGCCGGACATACCCCCATCCTAGTTGCTTGACCGAGCAACTGCGTGCCCGCGCTGTGATCCTCGACATGGTGCCGACATTTGCTTGACCAAGCAACAAGTGGCTAGCGTTCACGTCGCCAGGCAAGGACTTCTGAAAGGCGCAACCATGACCAGGATCGGGATCATCCTCGGGAGCACCCGCCCGGGCCGCAACGGCGAAGCCGTCGCCCGCTGGGTCCTCGAGGTCGCCAAGCAGCGCTCCGACGCGGAGTTCGAGCTGATCGACCTGCTCGACTACAAGCTGCCGCACCTCGACGAGGCGTACCCGCCGGCGATGGGCCAGTACACCCAGCCGCACACGCTGCGCTGGGCCGAGACGATCGCGTCGTTCGACGGGTTCGTGATGGTCACGCCCGAGTACAACCACTCCACCTCGGGCGCCCTGAAGAACGCCATCGACTTCCTCTACGCCGAGTGGAACAACAAGGCCGTCGGCTTCGTCAGCTACGGCTCGGTCGGCGGCGCACGGGCCGTCGAGCACCTGCGCCTGATCTCCGGTGAGCTCCAGATGGCCGACGTGCGGTCCCAGGTGGCGCTGTCGCTCTTCACCGACTTCGAGAACTTCAGCGTCTTCAAGCCCAACGACCACCAGCGGGACGCCCTCAGCGTCACCCTGGACCAGGTCGTCGCCTGGAGCACCGCGCTCGCGCCGCTGCGCCAGAGCTGACCGCTTCCAGCGATCCGGAGCCGGCCGTGGGGATCCCTCCCGCGGCCGGCTCAGCTCGTCGGGAGGTCGCGGGTGGTGCCGTCGCCGACGGCGCGCAGCTTGTCGGGGTTGGCGACGTTGTGAATGGTGGTGATGCGGCCGTCGGCGTCGATGTCGAACGTGACGGTGGCGATCACCCGGCCCGCGCCGTTGAACACCACGCCCGGCCCGCCGTTGATCTCGACCAGGGCGGCGCGCATGTCGTCGGGCTGCACGCCCTGGTAGGTGACGGTGCCGATGGCCGCGAACCAGGCGGCGACCGTCTCCGCTCCCACGATCGGGCGCAGGGCCTGGCGAACCTTGCCGCCGCCGTCGGTCCACAACGTGACGTCCGGCGACAGCAACTCCATCAGGGTGTTGATGTCGCCGCCGGTCGCGGCGGCGAGGAACCGCTCGGTGACCCCGCGCTGCTGGGACCGGTCCGCGGTGAAACGCGGTCGCCGGGCGCGCACATGCTCCCGGGCGCGGTGCGCGGCCTGGCGCACGGCGGCCTCGGAGCGTTCCACCGCCACCGCGATCTCGGCGTGGCTGAAGTCGAAGACCTCCTTCAGGACGAACACCGCCCGCTCCAGCGGGCTGAGCGTTTCCAGCACCACCAGCATCGCCATCGACACCGACTCGGCGTCGGTGACGGTGTCCGCGGTGTCGCCCTCGGTCAGGACGGGCTCGGGAAGCCACGGCCCCACATAGGTCTCGCGTTGATGCTGGCTGGAGCGCAGACGCTGCAACGCGAGATTCGAGACGATGCGCGCCAGGTACGCCCTCGGGTCGGCCACCTCGGAGCGGTCGGCCCCGGACCATTTGATCCACGCCTCCTGGACGGCGTCCTCGGCGTCGGCCGCGGAGCCGAGAATGCGGTAGGCCACCGAGAACAGCAGGTTGCGATGGCGGTGGAACACCTGCTGGTCGGCGTCCGACCGCGGGCGGGTCACCGCGCATCCCGGAGCCGGGTGAAGCGACCCCCGCGCGGCCAGAACGCGCCGGAGGAGGGCAGCTTCACCATGCGGCGGTACGTCGGCCAGGGGGAGGCGCTCACCGTCTCCTTGTACCAGACCGCCACGCGGCCGGTCAGACACACCCGGCGGGGGCTGTCGTCCGGGTGGGTGAACTGCACGACCGCGTCATGGCGGCCCAGGCTCACCGGGGTGTGGTAGTACCCGAACCGGAACGGTCGGGGCAGCTTGCCGTCCAGCGCGCGGGCGATCGACACCGCCGCGTGCACGCCGGTCGGCATGCCGCTCTGGCAGGTGCCGTGCAGGACGCCGTAACCCTGGCGGATCGCCGCCGCGTCACCGATCGCGTACACGTCCGGGTGCGACACCGACCGCAGTGTGGCGTCGGTGACGACACGACCGCGTTGGTCGACGGTCAGATCCGCGGCGGCCGCCAGCGGTGACACCCGCGTACCGCCCGTCCACAGGACGACGTCGGCCGCGATGGACGTCCCATCCGCCAGTTCGACCGAGTCGGGCAGCACCTTCGTCACCGCCGCCCCGCAGCGCACCTGGACACCGAGACGGTCGAGCGCGGCCCGCAGGTACGCCCGGGCCCTGGGGTTCATGGTGACGCCCGGTTCCTGCCGGCCGACCAGCACGACGTTCAGCTCCGGATGCCGCTCGGCGATCTCCGCGGCCGACTCGACCCCGGTCAGCCCGCTGCCGACCACCACCACCGTGCCGCCGGCCAGCCGCGCCAGCCGCTCGGCCAGCGACGCCGCGTCCTCGGCGCTGTCCAGGGTGTACGCGTACTCCTCGACCCCCGGCACCAGCGCCGTGTCGGCCACGCTGCCCAACCCGTACACCAGCGTGTCGTAGTGCAGGACCCGGCTGTCGTCGATCCGGACGGTCTTCGCCTGCGCGTCCACCGCCGTGACCCAGCCGCGGACGAACTGCGCGCCCGTGTCGTCCAGCAGCGCCGGGATGTGCATCTCACGCAGCTGCTGCCCGGTCGCCACCAGGTGCAACCGCAACCGTTCGGTGAACCGCTCCTGCCCGTTCACCAGGGTCACCTGCACGTCAGTGCGCCGCCGCGTGCGGGCGGCGAGCTGGATCGCGGCGGCCATGCCCGCGTACCCCGCGCCCAGGATCAACACGCGGTGTGCGCTGGCCGTGCCGGCTTCGTGTGCTGCGCTCATCGTCTGGCCTCTCTCGTTGTGTGACGACCACGAGATGCGCGCCGCCCGACGATTCGTGACATGGCTCGGTGTGACGGCCGACACAGCCGGTGCGGGGCGTCCCGGGCCACTACCCTCGTCGCCATGAGCCGACCTGTCGGGGCGGTCCGGCCTCCGCTGTGGCGCGACCGCATGTTCGGCACGTACTGGATCGCGCAGTCGCTCTCCGCGGCCGGCGACTCGTTCGCGTACCTCGCGGTGCCGCTGCTGGTGCTCCAGGCGACCGGCTCGGTGGCCCGGATGGGCCTGCTCACCGCCGTCGCGGGCGCGGCATCGGTCGTCGCCGGGATCTTCGGCGGTGTGCTGGTCGACCGGTACGACCGCCGCACCCTGATGATCGTGGCGGACCTCGCCCGCCTGGTGCTCTACGGCCTGGTGCCACTGGCCTGGCTCGCCGGGCCGCAGGTCTGGCTCCTCTTCGTCGTGCTGCCGATCTGCGAGGCGGCCGGGATGGTGTTCCAGGTCGCCGCGGTGACCGCGGTGCGCAACCTGGTCGACCGCGATCAGATCACCGAGGCCAACGGGCGGTTACAGGCGACGTACGCGGCGGCGGCCGTGGTCGGGCCGCTGCTCGCCGGCGTGGTGTCGGCCCGGTTCGGCCCGGCCGTGGCGATAGCCGTCAACGCGGCGAGCTTCGCGGTCTCCGCGGTCGGCCTGTGGCTGATCCGGCTGCGACCCGTCCAGGACGACGACGCCGCCCCGGTGACCCGGCAGCGACCGCTGGTCGAGTTCCTGGCCGGGGCGCGGTTCCTGTGGCGTCAGCCCGTGCTCCGCGCGCTGACCGTGCTGCTGTCGGTCTTCATCTTCCTGACCTACGGCTTCACCGACGTGCTGATCTACCACGTCACGCACGACCTCGGCGGTTCCGAGGGCACCGTCGGCACCGTCCTCGGCCTGGCGGCGGTCGGCACGGTCGCCGGGGCGCTCCTGGTGGCCCCGCTGCGCCGCCGGCGCGGCTTCGGCGTCACCTGGATCGGCGCGCACGCGATCTGCGGTCTCGCCGTGGCGGGCGTCGGCCTCGCGACGACCGTGCCGGCGGTCACCGCGCTGACCGCCGTGTACCTGTGCTGTCTGAGCGTCGGCGGGATCTGCTCGATGTCGCTGCGCCAGGAGATCACACCCGATCACCTGCTCGGCCGGGTCACCTCGGCGTTCTGGAGCACGCACTACGCCCTCGGGCCGGCCGGGGCGGTCGCGCTGACCTGGGCCGCCGCCCGCTACGGCGCCGCGGCGGTCGCCGTCGTGGCGGGGGCGGGGTGTCTGCTGGTGGCGGTCGGCGGCCTGTTCACCCCGATCCGTCGAGCCGGCGCGGAGCCGCCTCGGTTGCCCGCCGCCGTACCGGCAGATCCGGTCACAACTCCTGGTACATGACGTGCAGGCCGACCCGGCCGAGGGTGGGGTGACGGAACGCCCCCGGGACCGTGCCGATCACCTCGAAGCCCTCCCGCCGGTACAGCTCGACCGCCGACCGGTTGCACTCCACCACGGCGTTGAACTGCATCCCGGCGTACCCCTGGTGGCGCGCCCATCCCACCGCGTCCCGGCACAGCGCGGTGCCCACGCCCCGACCCCGGGCGCCGGCGGCGACCATGAAGCTCGCGGTGGACACGTGCGAGCCCGGCCCGGGCCGGTTGGTGCCCATCTTCGCGGTGCCGAGCACCCGCTCACCGTCCACGGCCACGACGGTCCGCCCGGGTGGGGCCTCCGCCCACATGCCGTACGACTGCTCGGCGGTCATCGCGGGGTCGTAGGGGAAGGTCTCCTGTGCCCGGATCACCTCCTCGATGATCGGCCACACCTGCGACCAGTCCTGGTCGACGAACTCCCGAATCAGCACCGGGGGAGGCTAAGCCCCGGACGAGCCCCGGACAATCGGTTATCCCCGGGGTGCATCCGGGCCGCGCACCCGATGCGAAGCATGGATCGTGACGAGACGTCACGGATCCGTCGCTTCGACGAAAGGCCCGCTGATGAAGATCGCACGACTCGCCGCCCGGATGGCGGTGGGCGCCATGGCCACCGCGCTGGCCACCACCGCTGTGGCCGTGCCGGCCGCCCAGGCGACCGGCAAGACCAAGCCGCTCGGCACGACGTCCCTCGCCCAGGTGCTCACCAAGGACAAGAGCGGCTTCGACCGCAACTCGCGTGACTTCGACGTGCTGACCGCGGCCGTGCTGGCCGTTCTGGAGGCCAAGCCGAACTCGCCGGTCAAGGTGCTCACCGACGGCACCGTCGCGCTGACCGCGTTCATCCCCACCGACGCCGCCTTCCAGCAGTTGGTCCGCGAGATCACGCAGGCCCGGAAGCTGCCGAGTGAGAGCGCGGCCTTCACCGCCGTCGCCGGCCTGGGCATCGACACCGTGGAGAACGTGCTGCTCTACCACGTGGTGCCCGGTGCCACGATCGACCGCAGGACGGCGGTCCGGGCCGACGGCACGGACCTGCCCACCGCGCTCGGTTCGACCGTGGAGGTCGACGTGCGCACCTACCTGTACATCTTCCGCCAGGTGCGGCTCATCGACGCCGACACCAACGACCGTGACGCGCGCGTCACCACCTTCGACGTCAACAGGGGCAACCGGCAGATCGCGCACGCCGTGGACCGGGTGCTGCGCCCGATCGACCTGCCCTGACCCGGCCGGGTGGCGTCCGACCACGCGTCGGACGCCACCCGCGTCAGTCCCGGTCGAGCGCGGCGATCTCCTCGTCGAGCAGGGCCGTGAGCTGGGCGTGCCGCCCGGGATGGCTCCGCGCGGTCATGCCGCGGCTCGGCATCTCCACCGTCATCAGCAGGTACAGGTGCAGTCGGTAGAGACCGAGCCGGCGGCACGCCGCCGCGTCCAGCACCAGCGGCTCGGTGGTTGCGGCACGGTAGCCGCGCAGCAGCGGATGCTCCGGCTCGTCCTCGATCCGCCGGAACAGCAGCGGCGAGACCAGGTCCAGCAGCGGATCACCGAAGAGGAACCGTTCACCGTCCACCAGCCCGGACAACCGCAGCCGGCCGTCCGGGTCGGGCGCGGCCAGCACGTTGCCGTCCCAGCAGTCGAAGTGCAGCAGCGCCGGGCGGCGCACCTCGTCCAGCACGCCGACGTGCCGCCCCACCAGGGCCCGCAACCGGTCCGGAGTGACCGGCAGCGGGACGGCCCAGTCGGCGGCGTCGTCGAGCAGCGCGTCGAGCATCGCGGCGAACGCCTCCGACCAGGTCGCCCCGGCCGCCCGTGCACCCTCGTAGCCGAACCGGTCGCCGGTGATCCGGTGCAGCGTGGCGAGGGTCGCCCCGAGGTCGTACCGCGCCGGGCCGTCGTCGACCGCCGCGTCGGCCGCGGCCAGGTCGGGCAGCGACCGGCCGGGCAGCATCCCGGTCATCAACCATTCGCCGTACGCCGGGTCGGCGCCGTGGTGCAGCACCGGGGGTACGGGCACCTGCGGCGCCCGCTCGGCGACGAGCCGGAAGTACCGCGCCTCGGCCGCGCAGAGCCCGCGCTCGTAGCGCAGCAGCGGCGTACCGGGCGGCGGGGACAGTTTCAGCACCACCTCGCGGTCGTCGTCGAGCCGCACCCACCAGACCGTGGCGTACCCGCCGCCGTCGAGCGGACCGGCGTCCAGGACCCCGACCCGCGGCCCGAACGACGCGTGGACCAGGTACGTCACGTCGTCCGTCGTGAGTGGACGCTGTGTCGGGCTGACCAGGGTCATGAGGCGTCGTCACCCCGACGCGGCCGTGGCGCCGCGCCCGCTGTGTCCCGTGTGGACCGTGGGACGGGGCCGGCGGTGTCCCGCCGGACCAGCTCGGCGGGGAGCACCTCGACCCGGGGCGCCGGCGCCTCCGCGCCAAGCACCAGGGACATCGCGCGGACCCCCATGTCGACCAGCGGCAGCCGCACGGTGGTCAGCGCCGGGGTCACGTCCCGGGCGATCGGCATGTCGTCGAAGCCCACCACGGAGACCCGCTGCGGCACGGCCAGCGAGCGGGCCCGCAGGGTGGCCAGCGCGCCGATCGCCATCGAGTCGTTGAGCGCCACGATCGCGGTCAGCTCCGGGTCGGCGTCCAACAGCCGGGCGGTGGCCTCGGCGCCGCCGTCGCGGTCGAACTCGGCGTACCGGATCCGCCGCTCGGGCAGGTCGTGGCCACCCTCGGCGAGGGCCTGCCGGAGCCCGGCCAGTCGGTCGGTGGTCGTGGTGAGGATGCGCGGGCCGGCCACCACGCCGATCGCCCGGTGGCCCAGGTCGCACAGCTCCCGGCCGGCCAGATAACCGCCGGCCCGGTTGTCCGGCATCACCGCGTCGCCGGAGTGCTCGTGCCGGCCGATCACCGCGACCCGCCCGCCGGTCGCCTCGTACGCGGCGAGCTTCTCGTTGAGCTGCCGGGTGAACGCGTCGTCGTGGTAGCCGGAACCGGCCAGGATCAGCGCCGCCACCTGGTGCCCGCGCAGCAGCTCCACGTACTCCAGCTCGCGGTCCGGGTCGCGGTAGCTGTTGCAGATCATCAGCAGCCGGCCCTGATCGGTGGCGACCCGTTGCAGCCCGCGCGTGATCTCGGCGAAGTACGGGTCGGAGACGTCGTGCACGATCACGCCGACCGCGCTGCGATGCGAGCGGGCCAGCAACTGGGCGTGCGCGTTCGGCACGTACTGCAACTCGGCGACGGCGGCGAGCACCCGCTCGCGCAGCTCGTCGGTGACGGGCTTGCTGCTGCCGTTGATCACGCGGGAGGCGGTGGCGGGCGAGACGCCCGCGCGCCGTGCCACGTCGGACAGGGTCGCCATGGCCGCCCCTCGGTCTGTTGACGGCGTTTCGCCGTGCCGGCTAGCGTCACGGTACCGCAGAGAAAGCCCTTTCCCGCAGGGAGGCCCGGCCATGTCCGAACGCTTCGCGGTGCTTCACCTCGGCGACCTCACCGTGCTGCCGGCGGCGGCCGACAGCGACGACCACGTCGATGCCTGACCGGTCGGCCCCGCTGCCCGGCGGGATCGGGGTGTCCCGGCTGCGCGTCTACGACACCGTCGCGCCGGACGGCGTGGTCGGCGGCACCCCGCACGTGCATCTGTGCTGCACCGAGGGGTACGTGGTGACCGGCGGCGAGGGCGCGGTGCAGACCCTGACCGCGGCCGGCTACCGGGAGATTCCGCTGCGGCCGGGCGCGGTGGTCTGGTTCGAGCCGGGCACCGTGCACCGTCTGGTCAACGGCGGCGGGCTGACCATCGTGGTGCTGATGCAGAACAGCGGCCTGCCCGAGGCCGGCGACGCGGTGCTCACGTTCCCGCCCGAGGTGCTGGCCGACCCGGCCGCGTACGCCGCCGCCGCGGCGCTGCCCGGCGGGGGAGCGCCGGGCGCCGACGTGACCGCCGCGTACCGCCGACGGGATCTGGCAGTGACCGGCTTCCAGGCGCTGCGGACGGGCGGACCTGCGGCGCTGGCCGCGTTCCACTCCGCGGCGGTGGCCCTGCGCAGGCCGTTGCTGGCGCGCTGGCGGGAGCGCTGGGCGGCCGGCGCGGGTCGGGCCGCCGCCGGCACCGGCGAGCAGCTCGACGCCCTCGACCGGGGCGACCCGGGGCACCTGGGCGAGGCCGGTGTGTACGCGGTGGACGAGCCGGTCGAGCGGGGCCGGCTGGGCATGTGCGGCCTGCTCGACACCTACCCGGCCACCGCCTGAGCGTCCTTCTCGGCACCTGACCGGCCACCGCCTGAGCGTCCTTCTCGGACGGTCGGCGCTCGGTCATGGCTGATCGACTCGGGTTCGGTGAAATCGGGGTGATCGAGGGCAGGCGATGGCCCGGTTTCCAGGAAGTCGAGTCGACCTTGGAACGACCGTCGCGGGCGGGGCCGGGGCGGGCGGCGAACAGATCGAGGAAAGGCCTTGCCTGGCGTCGGGGTGCCGCCTACGCTCCTGGAAAGCGTTTGCCTGATACGCCGACCGGCCCGGTCCGTGGGTGCCCGTGCCGGGCTTCGAGGAGGTTCCGCGTGACCGAGAACGCTCTGGGCACGGCGGGCCAGCAGGCCGCCACCGAGGCGGCGGGCGGTGACCGGACGGCCACTTCCTCGCCCCCGCCCGGGTCCGCCGGTGGGCCGGCTCCCGTCGACAGCGCCCAGCCGTCCACCGTGGGCGGTCCACCACCCGACGCTGGCGGCCGACCGCCACGACCGACGCTCGGCCGGCGGGCGCTGGCACTCGCCGACTCGCTCTGGCGCCCGGCGCTGGTGCTGGCGGCGTTCTTCGCCGCCTGGTGGTTCGTCGCCGCCCGGGAGTACGTGCCCAACTATCTGGTGCCCACCCCCGGTCAGGTCTGGACCACCATGACCGACCAGTGGTCCGAGCTGGCTCGGCACACCATGGTCACCCTCTATGAGACGGTGCTCGGCTTCGTGCTGGCCGCCGCGCTGGGCCTGGCGGCAGCGGTCGCCATCGCCTACTCGCGCACCCTGGACAAGGCGCTCTACCCGATCGTCCTGTTCGCACAGGTCATCCCGAAGATCGCCATCGCACCACTGCTGGTGGTCTGGTTCGGCCTCGGCCTCACCCCGAAGATCATTCTCGCGGTGCTCATCGCGTTCTTCCCGGTGGTCATCTCCGGCGTGGCCGGCCTGCGCTCCACCGACCCGGAACTGCTCGACCTCGCCGCCACCATGGGCGCCGGGCCGTGGCGCACCTTCCGCAAGATCCGCTTCCCGAACGCGCTGCCGCACCTGATGGCCGGCCTCAAGGTGGCGGTCACCCTCGCGGTGGTCGGTGCCGTCGTCGGTGAGTTCGTCGGCGCCAGCGAAGGGCTCGGCTACGTCCTGTTGCTGGCCAACGGCAACCTCGACGCCCCGCTGCTGTTCGCCGACCTGATCCTGATGTCCGCCATCGGCATCGTCCTGTTCGTCCTCGTCGAGATCGCCGAGGCTCTGCTCATCCCGTGGCACGCCAGCCGCCGGGCCGGCGTGTCCCTGACCACCTCCTGACCGACCCCATCACGGAGGCACCGATGAAACGCACCGCCACCACCATCCTGGCCACCGCCGCGCTGCTGCTCGCCGCCACCGGCTGCGGCGGGAACGACTCCGCCGGCGAGACCGGCGCCGACGGCAGCAAGCAGGTCACCCTCACCCTCAACTGGGTGCCCTACGGCGAGCACGCGCCCTTCTACTACGGCCTGCAGAAGGGCTACTACTCCGCCGAGGGCATCGAGCTGAAGATCCTGCCCGGCAACGGCTCGGGCAACACGGTCAAGCAGGTCGCCCAGAAGCAGACCGACTTCGGCTGGGCCGACAGCCCGGTGCTGCTCAAGTCCGTGGCCAGCGGGATGCCGGTGCGCAGCCTCGGCGCGTACCTGGAGAAGGGCCCCTCCTCGGTGGAGTTCTTCACCGAGGAGAACATCAAGACCCCGGCGGACCTCAAGGGCAAGACCGTCGGCGGCACCCCCGGCGACGCCCTCTACGCGACCTTCCCGGCCTGGCTGGAGAAGAACGGCCTCAAGAAGGACGACGTCAAGGTCGTCAACGTGGACGCCGCCGGCAAGATCGCCGCACTGGCCGAGGGCAAGGTCGACGCCATCATGGGCTTCTTCCACGACCAGGCGCCCACCATCGAGAGCAAGACCGGCAAGAAGGTCGACGTGCTGCTCTTCGCCGACTACGGCATGAACCTGCTCGGCACCGGCCTGATCGCCAACACCCAGACCCTGCAGAAGGACCCGGAGCTGGCCCGTAAGTTCGTCCGGGCCACCCAGAAGTCCTGGGCCGAGGCCGCCCGCGACCCGGCCGGCGCGGTGAGCGCGATGACCGCCCTCGCCGAGAACGAGCCCGCGCCCGAGGTGCTCACCAAGCAGCTCACCCTCAACCTGCCGCTGATCGGCGCCGACGGCCCGCCCGGCGTGAACACCGAAGCCCAGTGGAGCGAGACCATCGACCTGATGTCCCGCTACGCCGAGCTGAAGGACCCGGGCGCGCCCAACGCGTACTGGGACGCCTCGTACGCGGCCCAGGGGTGACCCCGGTGACCGCCGCGCCGGCGCAGGCCGGCACCGCCATCGGGATGTCCAACCTGACCGTCCGCTTCAGCTCCCGGCGGTCACAGACCACCGCGCTGGACGACGTGTCGCTGGACATCGAGCCGGGGGAGTTCGTCACCATCGTCGGTCCGTCCGGCTGCGGCAAGTCCACGCTGTTGAAGATCGTTGCCGGGCTGGTCCGGCCGACCAGCGGAGAAGTGTCGCTGCTGGACCGCCCGGTCCGCGGTCCACAGAAGGAGATCGGCTTCGTCTTCCAGAAGGCCGCGCTGCTGGAGTGGCGCGGCGCGCGGGCCAACATCCTGCTCCAGGCCGAGATGCGCGGCATGGACCGGGCGCAGGCGGCCCGCCGGGCGGACGAGCTGATCGAGATGACCGGCCTGACCGGCTTCGAGAAGGCACTGCCGCACGAGCTGTCCGGCGGTATGCAGCAGCGGGTGGCGCTCTGCCGCGCGCTGCTGCACGCCCCGCCGGTGCTGCTCATGGACGAGCCGTTCGGCGCCCTGGACGCGCTGACCCGGGAGCAGATGAACGCCGAACTGCACCGGATCTGGCGGGAGACCGGCACCACGGTGGTGCTGGTGACCCACTCCATCGCCGAGGCGGTCTTCCTCGGCACCCGGGTCGTGGTGATGAGCGCCCGACCCGGCCGGATCATCCGCACCTTCCCGGTCGAGCTGCCGGCGCACCGCGACTACGCGCAGGTGATGTCGGATCCCCGCTTCGACCGGCTCGCCACCGACCTGCGCGGGTTGCTCGGCAGCGCGGCCGCCAACCACTGAGCCCGCATCGGCACGACCAGCACGACGGAAGGAACACCATGACCCGCAGGTCGATCGGCATCATCGTCAACGGCGTGACCGGAAGGATGGGCTACCGGCAGCATCTCGTCCGCTCGCTGCTGGCCATCCGCGAGTCCGGCGGCGTGACGTTGGCCGACGGCACGACCATCTGGCCGGAACCGGTCCTGGTCGGGCGCAACGAGACGAAGCTCCGCGAACTCGCCGAGCGGCACGGGCTGACCGACTGGACCACCGACCTGACCTCGGCGCTGGCCCGGAACGACGTCGAGATTTACTTCGACGCCCAGGTCACCCAGCAGCGGGAGAAGGCCATCCGGCAGGCCATCGAGGCCGGCAAGCACATCTACACGGAGAAGCCCCTCGCGGAGGACACCGCCGGCGCGCTCGACCTGGCCCGGGCCGCCGACGCCGCCGGGGTACGCACCGGCGTCGTGCAGGACAAGCTCTTCCTGCCCGGCCTGCGCAAGCTCAAGCGGCTCATCGACGGCGGCTTCTTCGGCCGGATCCTGTCGGTGCGCGGCGAGTTCGGCTACTGGGTCTTCGAAGGCGACTGGCAGCCGGCCCAGCGTCCGTCCTGGAACTACCGGGCCGAGGACGGCGGCGGCATCACCGTCGACATGTTCCCGCACTGGCACTACGTGCTGGAGGAGCTGTTCGGCCGGGTGGCCGCCGTGACCTGCGTGACCGCCACCCACGTGCCCGAGCGGGTCGACGAGGACGGCCGCACCTACCCCGCCACCGCCGACGACGCCGCGTACGGCATCTTCGAACTCGACGGCGGGGTGATCGCGCAGATCAACTCGTCGTGGACCGTGCGGGTGTACCGCGACGAACTGGTGGAGTTCCAGGTCGACGGCACCGAGGGCAGCGCCGTCGCCGGCCTGCGCACCTGCCGGGTGCAGCACCGGGCGGTCACCCCGAAACCGGTGTGGAACCCGGACCTGCCGGTCACCGAGGACTTCCGGGCGCAGTGGACCGAGGTGCCCGACAACGACGAGTTCGACAACGGCTTCAAGGTGCAGTGGGAGGCATTCCTGCGGCACGTGGTGGCCGGCGAGCCGTTCCGCTGGGACTTCCTGGCCGGCGCGCGCGGCGTGCAGCTCGCCGAGCTGGGGCTGCGCTCGGCCCGCGAGGGCGTCCGGGTCGAGGTGCCGGAGCTGACGTCATGACCGCGGAGGTGGTGCTGCCCGGCGGGCGGCGGCACCGGCTCGCCGGGGGGAGCGGATTTCCCCGCCCGGCCGCCCCGGCGACCAGCCGGATCGCGTACGCCGCCGCGCACGTGGTCGCCGACCCCGCCGGGGAGAACGTGCCGGGCGCGCCGGCGACGGTGGACTGGGACACCACCCTCGCGTTCCGGCGGCACCTCTGGTCGTACGGGTTGGGGGTCGCCGAGGCGATGGACACCGCCCAGCGGGGGATGGGGTTGGACTATCCGGCCACCCGCGAGTTGATCCGGCGCAGCGCCGCCGAGGCGCGCGCGGTGGGCGGACGGATCGTCGCCGGGGTCGGCACCGACCAGCTGCCGGCCGGTCCCGCCACCCTGGCCGCGGTCACCGCGGCCTACCGGGAGCAACTCGACGACGTACGCGCGGCCGGCGCCCGGCCGGTGCTGATGTGCAGCCGGCACCTGGCCGCCGTGGCCCGCGGCCCGGAGGACTACCTGCGGGTGTACGACGATCTGCTGACCGCCGCCGACGAGCCGGTGGTGCTGCACTGGCTGGGTCCGATGTTCGATCCGGCGCTGACCGGCTACTGGGGTGCGGTCGACCTGGAGCTGGCCGCCGACACGGTGGTCGAGCTGATCAAGGCGCACCAGTCCAAGGTGGATGGCATCAAGGTGTCGTTGCTCGACGCCGCGCGGGAGGTCGCGTTGCGCCGCCGCCTGCCCGCGGGCGTACGCCTCTACACCGGCGACGACTTCCACTACCCGGAACTGATCCGGGGCGACGAGGTGGGCCACTCCGACGCGCTGCTCGGGGTGTTCGCGGCCATCGCGCCGGCCGCCGCCGCCGCGCTGGCCGCCCTGGACCGGGGCGACCTGGCGGCGTACGACGAGATCTTCGCGCCGACCGTGCCGCTGGCCCGGCACCTGTTCGCGGCGCCGACCTGGCACTACAAGACGGGGATCGTGTTCCTGGCGTGGCTGGCCGGGCATCAGGACCACTTCACGATGGTGGGCGGCGCGCAGTCCGGCCGGTCCCCGGCGCACCTGGCCACCCTGCTCACCCTGGCCGACGCCGCCGGGCTGCTGCCCGACGCCGACCTGGCCGCCGCCCGCGCCCGGGCGCTCTTCACGGTTGCCGGAGTGCGGCAATGAGCCTGGAGCGCTTCTCGTTCAACCAGGCCACCGCCCAACACTGGCCGCTGCCCGAGGTGGTGGCCGGCTGCGTGGCGGCCGGCGTGCCGGGCATCGGGCTGTGGCGGGAGCCGGTGGCCGCGTACGGGCTGGCCCGCTCGGCGAAGCTGGTCCGTGACGCGGGCCTCACCGTCACCTCGCTGTGCCGGGGCGGCTTCTTCTCCGCCGAGGACTGGCGTACGGAGAACCTGCGGGCCATCGAGGAGGCGGCCACCCTGGGCGCCCCCGAGCTGGTGCTGGTCTCCGGTGGGCTGCCGCCGGGCAGCCGGGACATCGACGGCGCGCGGCGGCGGGTCGCCGACGCCATCGGCGAGCTGGCCCGGCACGCCGCGGCCGCCGGGGTACGCCTGGCCATCGAGCCGCTGCACCCGATGTTCGCAGCCGACCGCTGCGTGATCACCACCCTGGGCCAGGCGCTGGACATCGCCGAGCGTTTCGACCCGGCGGTGGTGGGCGTGGTCGTGGACGCGTACCACGTCTGGTGGGACGACACGGTGTACGCGCAGATCGACCGCGCCGGAGCCCGGATCGCCGCCTTCCAGGTCTGTGACTGGGTGACCCCGCTGCCGGAGGGGGTGCTGCTCGGCCGGGCGCTGCCCGGTGACGGCTGCATCGAGCTGCGCCGGCTGCGCGAGGCGGTCGACGCGGCCGGTTACGCCGGCCCGATCGAGGTGGAGGTCTTCAACGCCGAGGTGTGGGCGCGCCCGGGCGCGGAGGTGCTGGACGCGGCGATCGCCGGCTACCTGCGTCACGTTGTCTGACCGGCCTCCCGACGGCGCGCGTCCGTCCACCGTGGGCGAACTGACCGGTGGACGGCGCTGGCCGTCGGCGGTCGGCGCGTGGCTCGGCATCGGCACCGCCCCGGCCACCCTGGTGCTCGGCGCGGCGATGGCCGCGCGGCACGGCGGCGCGGTTCCGGTGGCCGGGCTGCTGGTCGGCGGGGCGCTGATGGCCGCGCTGCTCTGGGGACAGGGCCGGATCGGCCTGCGCCGGCCGCTCGGCGACGGCGGGACGCTGACCGCGGTGCTGCCCGCGTACCTGGGGAACACCTCGCGGCTGCTGCTGGCGGCCGTGCTGACCGTGTCGATGGTCGGCTGGAACGGGTTCAACGTCGGGCTCGGCGGCGCCTCCCTGGCCGCCCTGACCCACCTGCCGGGCTGGGCGGGGCCGGCGCTGCTGGAGGTGGCGGTCCTCGCCGTCTCCTGGGCGCCGGCCCCGTTCGGCAACCGGATCGCGGTCCTCACCACGCTCAGCGCGGTGGTGCTGGTCGGCTGGTGCCTGACCGTGCTGCCGCCGCCGGGCACGCCGGTCCGTGTCGCCGGCGGCGGGCTCGCCGACGCGTCCGCCCTGATCGGGTACGCCGCGGTCTTCGCGCTGCGCGCACCGGACTTCAGCGTGGGCCTGGCCCGGCGGCGGGACCTCGCCTGGTGCGTGGGGCTGCTGGTCGGGCCGGCGCTGCTGGGTCTGCTGGCCGGCGCCGGCCTGTGGCTGCGTACCGGCTCGGCGGACGTGGTCGCGCTGCTCGCCACCGGGTCGGGGCTGGCCGCGTACGCGAATCTGTTCGTCGCGGTGGCGGTCTTCGCCGCCGCGCTCACCACCACGTACTCCGGTGCGCTGGCGATGCGCGGCCTGACGCCGCGGGTGCCGGCCCGCGCGGCGATGCTCGCCATCGCGGTGCTCGGCGGGGCGCTGGCCGTGGCGCGCTTCGACCGTCTCGTCCTGCCATGGCTCACGCTGCTGGCCGCCGCGCTGCCGGTGCTGGTGGTGCCGATGGCCGCGGAGGCGGCGGCCCGCCGGCGGGGTCGCGCCCCGCGTACCGTGCCCGCCTGGTGCTGGGTGCCGCCGGCGCTGCTCGCGGTGGCCTGCACGCTCGCCGGGGTGGGCGTCGCCCCGCTGCTCGGGCTGGCCCTCGCCGGGGCGTGCACGGCGCTCTGGCGGCGCCGCCATTGATGCTGGTCCCGCCGGACGACGAACTGCTCGCAGTGGTGGTGTCGACCACCCAAGACCAAGGGTTCGGGATCCGTGCACATCCCACTGACTGCTTGGCGTCGATTGAGGGGTTTTGCAGGTGGGGGAACTCTGGCAGCGGAGACGCAGCCCGCGCAGTCGAAGCCGATTCAAGATAGGCTCGTGGCCAGCATCCTTCTGTCGTCGCGCTAAAACTAAGGACTACCGGCAGCAACGTCCCGAGCAACTTCGGCGGTACACCACCGACCTGATCGGACGGTGGAGTGAAGTGGACTGGACTGGAGCGGGCTTGGGGAATCATGTATCCACGCCGGAGGAGTTCGGCCGATATGCCTTCGCTATCCAGTCGGCAATCAGCATCCCGGGCGTACGTACAGTCCTCTACGTGAACGACTTGGACACACTGGATCTGACGGGCCTAGCGGAGGTCGCCGCGGTGCACTACCGCTGGAAGGGATTCAGCAGCCACACTGAAGTGATCTGTCGGATCAAGGGTATATCCTTAGTTCAAGTGGACGAGCTGGAATTCACTCAGGGCGCAAGAGTTCTTTGGCCCAAGCGCACTCCGGATCCTTTAGCGACCGGCCTCAGCGCCTTTCCTGGGAAATTCCAGGCTGTCATTTTCGACAGCTCCGACCTCGCCGGGCTGAACTTCACGCGTATTGACACGGTATTCATCCGATTCGAGCACCTACTGTATGGTGCCGTTGCTAAAACGCGCGTGCGGCCCGGGCCTCTTGCTGGGTTGCAAGAGTCGATCCGGGCCGAGCTGGCCGCGGTGGCGCGAGCATTGCCAGACGGAGTCACGCTGCTGGTTCGTGGGCTGGACGTCCGGAGCGACGACCGCGTGCTCGCAGGGTACTTTTTCCACTCCAAGGAAGCCAATCCGGAACTGGGCCAACACGGCACTCGATATCTGCAGGGTCGCCCAGACCTCGTGGGTTTCATGGCCGCGATGCTCCGCGGTTTGCCAGCCGAAGTGCGGTTCGCATGCCCATTTGTGACGACGCACCACGAGTACCAAGCGTTTTCTGAAAGATATTCGGATCTGTTTGATCTGCCGATAGTGCCGTTCGCTGAAAGTCCGTCGATCTTTTTCGAGGCCTCGAAATACCGGGTCGACAAGCTGTGCATCGGGTTGAAGGATGTCGCCCAGTTCTATTTCGCTGCCGACCGAGCAAACCCGAACGTCGCCGACGCCGTCAGCTATACCGACGACGGACTACTTTGCGGGATCGTTGGCGCGGTGCGAACGGCTGTTGGTCAAGGGGTTGCGGTGTACCTACACCAGCAGGCCGACTTTTTCAAATCGTACGCCGTCGCACTCGGCCGATTGCCGTGGATGCCGTCATTAGCCGTTTCTGAGCTTAAATATTCGGAAACGGAATGGAAGGAGTAGGTGTTGTGAAGGCCAAGAAATTCGACTTTCGAACACTGGTGATCGATGACGACGAGGCGGTCCTGCGTCGCCTCTCCGACGCGCTGCGCGGACAGACTGTTCAGGTGGGGCAACGGAGAGTCCAGCCGATCGTGGACACACTTAAGGTGGTAGTGGAAGAGCGCGACGGCGGATACCATTTTTCGGAGCAGACCCTGCGAGATGTGGTGGAAATTGCGCGGAACCGCTATGAGTTCATCGTGGTCGACTACACCTATGCGTCGAAGCTCATGCAGCCGAAGCAGTGGCGGGAGGGCGCGGCAGCCAAGGTCAATCTGGACTCAAATGATCATCTTCTCACCTTGGTCGATCTGCGGGACGCGCTCGAAAAGTACGCTGACGGCCGATACGCGAGTAAGATTCAGGGCTTTTTCGAGCAGGCCAGCCAATTGCTTCTCCGCAGTTTTCAGCACGACAGGAAAAAAGATGTCCTTGGCCCATATCAGCACCGCCTCGACAATACCAAGGGAGTTTTCCCGAACTCGACGTACTATCAGATCGATTCGTTCCAAATGATCTACAACTCTGACGGCGATCTGCGACGCCAGTTCTACACCGCCCCCCCGAACGGGCGAGAGTTTTATCGGAATCTGGTTATGCAATTCACCCTACTCCACTACAACTCGGCGATGTACCGCTTCCTCGCCGAGCGGGCCGGGAAGTTGATGATCGCTAAGAATTCGTTCCGGCTGTGGCTCCTAGTGACTTTTGTCGCGGCTGGCGGGGCATTCATCTCCGCGCTCGCTGATCCCATTGCAGATGCGGTCAAGCAGCGTGACATTGTCAACGCAGGTGTTCTGACCATGGTGGGGATCATCGCGACACTCGCCGTGACGTTCATCGTCACGCTGGTTGCCGAGCGATATACCCGTTCCTACGTCGCCACTGCCGATTAGCTCGGGGAGCCCGTTCATGATTGTCGTGGCGATCGAGGGGTACGACGGTTCGGGCAAAACCACGCTGGTGCGCGAGCTCGTGTCCGCGCTTGACAGGCGCGGAATCCGTTGCATCGTGGTGGGGCGGTCCGCCGAAGATTCCAACAGTCACGTGGCAGCGATGACCGCTGTAATTAAGAGCTCGGACGGTGGATCGGACACCCTGCCGCCCCTTGCCGACATGTTCCTGCGACTGGCCAGATTGCACGCTCGGATCGGCGTGATCAACGGGCTCGACTGCGATGTCGTACTGCTTGATCGGTTCCTGCTCTACGACATCTCGCGTGTTCCCGTAGAACTCTGCGTGCAGCACGCCGCACTGTTGGAGCGGGTCGCCAACACACTGCACATGGACCTGACGATCCATTTGACCACAACGTTCGACCTACTGTGGAAGCGGGTGACCGGCCGGCCTGTATACGACCTGAGCCCCAAGGAACGCCGGGGGCGCGCATACAACCTCGAGGGTTACCAGAGGTTCGAGCAAGTGCTCGCTAGGCAACGGCTGTACGACAACCTGCACACAATCGACTGCGCTCAGCCGGTTGATGTGGTGTCCGACATGGCCCTCGCGCTGATCCTCTCGGCTGGCCTTGGCGACCGGCGCTCATGAGAGCGGTGTCGGTCACGTCGAATGTTCAGCGGCGCGATCGTTCTGCCCGGTGGGCGGGCAGGATCGACCCCGCCCGCCACCGGCCCATGGTCAGTTGATGGTGATGGTCAGGTTGGCTGAGCGGGTCTCCCCACTGGTGTAGGTGACCGTCACCCGGGCGGTGAAGGTCCCCTTGCGCGGGTAGCTGTGGGCGGTCGACCGCAGCGTCGCCCCGTGCGTGATGGCGGTGTTGTCGCCGAAGTCCCACGCGTAGTCGGTGATGCTCTGCCCGGACGGCGCCGTCGCGGTCGCGGTCAGGGTGGTGGTCAGTGGCGCGGTGCCGTTGCCGGGGCTGGCGGCGAGGGCGAGCGTCCCGCCGGGCTCCTGCTTGACGCCGGCCCCGTTGAACCGTAGCCAGTCCAGCGCGAGCAGGTCCGGGGTGCCACCGACCTGGGCGGCGTTGACGAACTTCGCGTACAGGGTGGTGGTGCCGGCGGGCTTGTTCGTCAGCGTGACGGTGGGCGAGACCAGGTTGTCCCAGCCGCCGGTCGAGCCGATGGTGGCCCTGCCGATCAGTGTGCCGGTGGGTGAGCCGGTCCGCAGCTCGATGTCACCGCCGACCCCGCCGTTGGTCACCCCGAGCGTCACCGAGCCGACGTTGCGCAGGTCCACCGGGCCGTACGCCACCCAGTCGTTGTGGTCGACGTCGCCGAGCCGCTTGCCGGCGCGGGCGGTGGGCCGGTCGTTGACCGTGACGCCGGACTGGCCGCTGAAGTGTTCGGCCTCCTTGCTCTTGGGTTGCAACTGGACCCGGGTCGACCCGGTCAGCGCCGGTACGCCGCCGGCCGCGCCGCCGTCGGTGTACTGCGCGGTGATCAGGGTGTAGAGGTTCTGCCCCGGTCCGTGCCCGTCACCGGCGTCCGCCTCGGTGGCCAGCAGACCGGAGCAGCCGGTGTAGACGTCCAGCGGGTGGGCGTGCGAGTCGTGGCCGAGCTGGGTCTGCACGGTCACCTTGGAGCAGTCGATGGTGGTCTCCTCCGGGTCGGTGACCGTCACCGTGTACGGGATCTTGTCGCCGAAGTCGAAGAACCCGCCGTCGGGCACACTGATCGTCACCGTGGGCCGGGTGTTGCCGACCACCACGTCGGTGACCGCGGTGGCGGTCAACCCGTTGCCGCTGTTGCGTACGGTCAGCCGGGCGGTGTGTTTTCCGGCCGTCGCGTAGGTGAAGCTCGGGTTGGCGGCGGTGGAGTCGGTGCTGCCGTCGTTGGTGAAGTCCCAGGCGTAGCTGAGCGCCGAGCCGTCCCCGGCGGTCGATCCGGCCGAGGAGAACGCCACCGTCAGGGGCGTACGTCCGCTGTCCGGGGTGGCGGCGATCTTCACGGTCGGCGGTCTGCCGTTGGCCACGTAGTCGATCCGATAGATGCCGGCGCCGGCGTTGCTGCCGCCGCGACCGCTGCCGGTGCCCTCGCCGAAGTCGATGACGTAGAGCGAGCCGTCCGGGCCGAACTCCGCCTCGAAGGGCTGGATCCAGCTCATGTTGCCGAAGATCCCGTTGATCGACTGGAGATCACCGACGGCGGTCGGGCCGAAGCGCGCGTTGCTGAAGGTCTGCGCCGTCTTGTGGATCGACAACGTCTTGAACCACCTGCGGGTCAGCTCGTAGGTGATCCACTTGCCCTCGAAGTACTCCGGGAACTTGGTGGTGCGGGTGTTGGCCGGGTCGAAGTCGTAGACCGGGCCGCTCATCGGGCCACCACCGCCGGTGCCCAGCTCGGGGAACTGGGTGGAGGCGGAGTACGCGTACCAGACCAGCGCGGACCTCGCTGCCGGCAGGGTGGTGAGCCCGGTGTTGTTGGGGGAGTTGTTCACCGGCGCGGCGCAGTTGAACTTCGCCCCGGAGGTGCTGGTGGCGAAGTTGTAGTCGTTGAACGGGATGTTGTTGCCCACGCAGTACGGCCAGCCGTAGTTGCCCGCGGCGGTGATCCGGTTGAACTCGACCGTCCCCTCCGGACCGCGGTTGGGGTCGGCGGCGCGGGCGTCCGGGCCGTAGTCGGCGACCAGCACCGCGTTGGTCTGCGGCTCGATGGTGATCCGGAACGGGTTGCGCATGCCCATCGCGTAGATCTCCGGCCGGGTCCTCGCGGTTCCGGCCGGGAAGAGGTTGCCGCTGGGCACGGTGTACGTACCGTCGGCCTGGGGGGTGATCCGCAGGATCTTGCCGCGCAGGTCGTTGGTGTTGCCGGCGGTGCCCTGGGCGTCCCAGGCGGCGCGGCCGGAACGCTCGTCGATCGGGGTGTAGCCGCTGGAGGCGAACGGGTCGGTGTTGTCGCCGATAGCGGCGTACAGCCGACCGGCCGCGTCCATGGCCAGGGAGCCACCCATGTGCGAGTTGGCCCGGCCCTCACCGCGGTAGGTGGGGATGGCCAGCAGCCGCTTCTCCGAGGAGAGCGCGACGCTGTTGTTGGCGACCGTGAACCGGGACAGGTTGAGCTGTTTCAGCGTCTTGTCCGACCAGAGCAGATAGATCCATCCGTTGCTGGCGAAGTTGCGGTCCAGCGTCATGCCGAGCAGCCCGTCGGACTGGTCGGTCATCGCCGAGGTGTACGCGAGGTCCAGCAGCGTGGTGACCTGGAGAGTGTCCTGGTTGACCACCTTCAACGCGCCGGTGCGCTGGATGTAGTAGACCTTCCGGTCCGGGGCGACGGCCAGCTCGAAGGGGTCGGCGAGGTTCTCGGTGACCAGCCCCACCCGCTCGAAGTTGCTCGTCTTGGTGGCCGAGCAGTCGCCGGCGACCGCGCCGGCCGCCCACTCGATGCCGTAGCGCAGGTGCTCCAGGAACGGCGGGCTGCTGAACTGGGAGCTGGCGTGCCCACCGGCGGTGAACCAGGACCGGCCGCCGTCGTAGCGCTGGCACCAGGAGTACGCGTGGTCGACGCCCTCGTCCAGCCCGTTGATCCCGTCGCGCACCTTGATCTGCGCGAGGGTGTGCACGTTGCCGGTCGGGTTGGTCCGCCAGTTGTACCACTCCTCGCTCTGCTCCCACAGCTCCGGCAGGTTCCGCGTCGAGGGGTGCGCCCGGTCGAGCACCTTGACCCGGCCGGGGAAGGTGCCGCCGGTGGACGAGAAGTCGGGGTGGAAGTCGAAGATCGTGCCGACCAGGCCCTCGTACCACGGCCAGTCGCGTTCGCTGGCCGAGGCGGCGTGCAGGCCGGTCCAGCCGCCGCCGTTGCGGATGAACGTCTGCAACGCGGCCCGCTGGCTGGCGTTGAGCAGGTCACCGGAGGCGGGGGTGGAGTTCGTGTTGTTGAAGACCAGGGCGTCGAAGGTGGCGAGGTTGGCGTCGGTGAACGCGGCCGCGTCGGTGGTGGCGACGACCTCGAAGTTGTGGGCGGTGCCGAGCTGCTGGATCGCGGCCACGCCGGCCGGGATGGAGTCGTGGTAGAAGTTGGTGATCTTGGAGAAGACCAGCACCCGGAAGCGGGGGGCAGCCTCGGCGGGCAGGGCGGTGGTGGTGCTCAGCACGGTGGCGACGGCGAGCAGGGCGAGGCAGAACGCGCGTAGCGATCGGGGCATGGGGGCGCTCCCTGTCGGACGGTGAGGGTCGGAAAGCGCTTTCTTCGCTGCCCGCCTCACGCTACTGACAGCCAGTGATGGGCGTCAATAGGCGCTAGGTAAGCGGTTTCCTGCTCCGAACTTCTTCGCCGGGGCGGTGCTGCTGGTCGCGGCGACCGTCTCCTACGCCCGGCGCTCGCGGCGCCCCCTCGGTGGCGGTCACATCCCACCGTGCTGACCCGTCCGTGCAGCAAGCAGAAGGAGTGCTCATGTTCGCCGCTCACGTCACCGTCACCATCCTCGCGTCGGTCTTCACCGGCATCGCCGCCGTCACCTACCTGATCGGCCACGACTACCCGAAGGCCCAGGCCGACATGAAGCGCGTGCCACGATCGTGGTTACCGCTGCTGGGCATGGCGCTGGCCGCCGGCTCGGTGGGGCTGCTGGCCGGGTTCGCCGTACCGTTGCTGGGCACCCTCGCCGCCGCCGGCCTCGTGCTGTACTTCCTCGGCGCACTCGCCGCACACCTGCGCGTCGGTTCCCGCCAGCTCGTCGGATGGGCCGTGTTCTTCTCCACCTCGGTGGCCGCCCTGGTCGTGAACCTGAGCTACCACTACTGACGTACGGCACGCCACGGCGGGGCGATCCTCTCGCCCCGCCGTGGTCCTGCTACCGGGTCGCCGGGGTCAGCGGCCGGCCGGCGGCGCCGTCAGCTCGGCGTGTCGCACCCGGTAGTCCCCGCGCGTCACCGTGGCGAACGCAGCCGGCGCGAGACAGGTGCCGACCCGGGCCGGACCCCACTCGCCTGCCTCGTTCTGGTCGGCGCTCGCCGACCAGGTGAAGCCCACCCGGTCGCGGTCGCGGCCGCCGTCCTGCACGCTGAAACCGACACGCTTGCCGAGGAAGTCGCTGGCCAGCTCGTCGGCGCGGGTGACGATCGCGGTCAGGGTCGCATGACCCGGGCTGGTGATCATGCAGTCGACCGCCGCTTCGAACCGTACGGTGATGCCCTGCTCGGCCAGCCGGTGCGCGACCCGCACCGTACCGGTCGCGTCTGCCGGCGAGCCGTTCTCCCCGCCGGGAAGCGGGATCGGGCGGCTGTACGGCACCGACCGGACGTCGAAGGCGAACGACCGCACGTCGTCGTCCTGCCCGTACGGCAGGGCGAACTCCGCCGAGCCGGTCACCCGCGCCGGGCTGCGGTCCGCGGCCCCGGCCGGCGCCCCCGCCGCCGCGATGACGGCCGCGGCGACCATTCCCCATCCGAGCATTCTGCGCATGTTGTTCCTCCCGATCCGGCCACGGTTGTCGCGGCCCTGCGATACATCCAGGCTCAGCGATGCGGGAAGAAGATCGATCCCCTCGGCGGGGGAAGACGCTAGCTCGCGTACGGGAAAACGGGCCCTCTCCAAGGACGTCAGCCCAGCGCGGCCGCCTTGCGCAGCAGCACTGAGCGTTCGGGCCGATTGGCGCACAGCCGGGCCGCCAGCTCCAGCTCGGCGCGCGCGTCCGCGCGCCGTCCGAGCCGGGCCAGCAGCTCACCGCGGACGGTCGGAACCAGGTGCGAACCGGGCAGCCGGCCCGCGGCGATCAGCTCGTCCACCATGGACAGGGCTCGCGCCGGACCCGAGGCCATGGCCACGGCGACGGCCCGGTTGAGTTCGACCACCGGCGAGGGCGCGACCCGGCCGAGCGCCTCGTAGAGCAGCACGATCCGGTCCCAGTCGGTCGCCTCGACCGAGGGCGCCGACGCGTGCGCGGCGGCGATCGCGGCCTGGAAACCGTAGGGGCCGAGACCGCGACTCGACGCCCTGGCCAGCGCGGCCAGCCCACGGCCGATCGCCGCGCCGTCCCACCGACGCCGGTCCTGGTCCTCGAGCAGGACCGGCGAACCGTCCGGGCCGGTCCGCGCCGGGAAGCGCGCGGCCGTCAGCTCACACAGCGCGAGCAGGCCGTGCACCTCCGGTTCGTCCGGTTGCAGCGCGGCCAGCGTGCGGGTCAGCCGGATCGCCTCGTACGCGACGTCGGGACGCAGCAGCCGGTCACCCGACGTGGCCGTCGAGCCCTCGCTGAAGATCACGTAGAGGACGCTGAGCACGCCGCCCAGCCGCTCCCGGCGCTCGTCGGCCGCCGGTAGCTCGAACGGCACCCCGGCCGCCGCGATCGTCTTCTTGCCCCGGGTGATGCGGGCCTGCACGGTCGGCACGGGTACCAGGAACGCGCGGGCGATCTCCTGGCTGGACAGGCCGCCGACCACGCGCAGGGTCAGCGCCACCCGGGCCTCCGGGGAGAGCACCGGGTGGCAGCTGACGAACATCAGCGCCAGGATGTCGTCGTCGATCCTGTCGGGGTCGACGTCCTCGTCGACCGCGGGGTCGGCCGCCAGCAGGGCGTACCGGGCCTGGAGAGCGGCTCGGCGGCGGATCGCGTCGATCGCCCGCCGCCGGGCCGTGGCCATCAACCAGCCGGCCGGATTGGCCGGAGAGGCGAGCGGCCACGACACCAACGCCTCGGCCACCGCCTCCTGTGCCGCGTCCTCGGCCAGCCCGAAATCGCCGGTGAAGCGGGTCAGCGCGGCGACGATCCGCGCCGACTCGGTGCGCCAGACGGCCTCGACCTCGGCCGTACCCATCAGACCTGGCCGTTGCTCTCGGCGCCCGGCGGGACCTCGTCGGCCTCGGCCACCCGCCGGACCTCGATCTTGGAGCCGGGGGCCGCCGGGACCCGCGTGGCCCACTCGACCGCCTCCTCTTTCGAGGCGACATCGAGCAGGAAGTAGCCCCCGAACAGTTCCCTGGTCTCCCCGTACGGCCCGTCGGTGACCACCGGGGCCCCGCCGCTGAAGTCGACCACGACGCCCCGCCCCGGATCGTCCAGCCCTTCGGCCGCGAGGAGAACCTCGGCCTTGATCATCTCCTCGATGAACCGGCCGGTCGCGGCCATCGCCTCGTCGATCGAGGCCATCATGGCCGCGTTCGACTCATCGGTGCCCCGCATGATCAGCATGTACCTCGGCATCGCGTTCTCCTCGTCCGGCGGGGCCGCCTCTCGACCCTGGCACCCACACGTCGAACGGGCGGACCGGGGATCGACACGGCCCCGGGACAATCTCCGGCCGGGGACCCGGACGCCATGCTGATCGGACAGCTTAACGCCGCAGCGGTGGACGGAGGCAACGCTCACCTCGGCTACGACAGCCCCCGTCAGCTCAGCGGCACCTGCGCCGGCCGGTCGCCGTCCCCGGCGACGACGACGCCCTGGGTGGTGCTGATCGGGGCCGTGATGATCCGGCTCGGCACCACGGGCGCGTCCCGGCCCGTGCCCCGGCGACCGGCGTCACCGCTGGACTGCTCGTGGTAGTCCTGCTCCACGTTGACCGACCAGACGTCGTGGGCGCTGCCGGTGGCGATGTTCTCCGCGGTGAGCATCGCGGTCAGCATCGAGTGGTCCTGGTTGTTGTAGCGGTGCATGCCGTTGCGGCCCACCGGGTGCACGTTCGGCACCTCCTCGGCCAGCCAGGCCCGGATCACGTCCACGTTGTGCTGGTACCGCTCGTCGTACACCGGGTAGGCCTTCGGCATCCGCACCACGTAGCCGGCCTCCACCACGCCGGGCCGGGCCAACCCCAGCCGCTCCAGCTCCGCGGTGGCCAGCGCCACCAGATCGGCGTCCGGGGTACGCCACATCTCGTCGTCCTCGAAGACGAAGTACTCCAGGCCCAGACAGGTACGGCCGTCCTTGACCAGGTACGGCGACCAGGAGCCGAAGTTCTGGATCCGGCCCACCCGCACTCCGGGGTCGTGCACGTAGATCCAGTTGTCCGGGAAGGAGAACTCGGCCGGCACCACCAGCGCGACGGTCAGGAAGTCGCGGTAGCGCAGGTCGGCGGCGCAGGCCAGCACCTCCGGCGGCGGCGCCGGACGCAGCGCGGTCACCAACTCGGAGATCGGCATCGACGAGATGACGTGGTCGGCGGCTTCGGTGCGCTGCCCGCCCGCGCCGTTGACCGTCACGCTGATCGCCCGCCGTCGCTCCGGGTCGCGATGCACGGCGGTGACCCAGGTGCCGGTCGACACCTCGCCGCCACGGTGGCGCACCTGCTCGGCGCAGCGCTCCCACATCATCCCGGGCCCGTACTTCGGGTACTGGAACTGCTCGATCAGGCTGGTCACGTCCGTGCGGTACCGGCGGGGCAGCACCGCGTTGCGGATCGCCTTGGCCAGCGACAGGTTCTTGATCCGCTGTGCCGCCCAGTCCGCCTGGAGCCGGTCCGCCGGCATCCCCCACACCTTCTCCGTGTACGTCTTGAAGAAGATCGAGTACAGCCGCCAGCCGAACCGGGCCGACACCCAGCCCTCGAAGTGCGACTGGTCCCTGGGCGGGCGCAACCGGGCGCGGGCGTACGAGCCCAGGCAGCGGGTCGCCTCCGGCAGCCCCAGGTTGCGCAGCGCGTTCACCGCGCTGAGCGGGTAGTTGAACAGCGCGCCCCGGTAGAAGATCCGGCTCATCCGGGGGCGGGTCAGGAAGTCCTCGTCCGGCAGGATCTCGTGCCAGAACGCCTCCACCTGCGGCACCTTGGTGAAGAACCGGTGCCCGCCGATGTCGAACCGCCATCCGTCGCGCTCCACGGTCCGGCTGATCCCGCCGACCACCTCGTCGGCCTCGAACACCCGGACCGGCAGGCCGTGCCGGAGCAGCTCGTACGCCGCCGTGAGGCCCGCCGGCCCCGCCCCGATGACCACCGTGCTGACCTGCTCGCCCATGCCCCCGCGCTCCCTGCTCACCGCTGTGGTTGAGGCGCGGCGCGTACC